>CAMBNV010000001.1 GCA_945869195.1 Gemmatimonas phototrophica
CCACCGGCGCGCGTACCCCGAGGCGTTCGCGGACGGCGTCGGCCGCGCGTCGCGCTTCCCCGGCACCATGCGTCGGCAAATCCGCCGCGCCGTCCGTCTGGGCGGTGTTCATGCGACCCCCGCGCGCAACGCCGCGAACTCAGCATCCATGCGGGTCACGAGCGCGTCGCGCTCGGCCGGCGGGAGGAACGCATTGGTAAATCCCTGTCGCGCGAGTGTCATGAGTTCGTCGAATGAGAAGTCGAGATGCTTGGCCGCCAGGCCGTATTCCTTCACCAGATCTGTCCCGCTCATGAGACGGTTGTCGGTGTTGATCGAGACTTGCAGTCCGGCATCAAAATAGCGCCGTAACGGATGCGTGTCGTACGCCGCCGTCGCGCGCGTCTGGACGTTGCTCGTGAGACAGCATTCGATCGCCACACCCGCCGCTTTCACCTCGGCCATCAGCGCCGGGTCGTCGATCAGATGCGTGCCGTGGCCAATGCGATGTGCATGGCACGAGTGCAGGGCGGCAGCGATCGACGACGCACCGTCGCCCTCACCTGCGTGGCAGGTGCACGGAAGACCATGGGTGATACAATGGTCGAACGCCCCCGCATGCAGGTCGGCCGGATTGCCCCGTTCGCCGCCCGCGAGATCAAACCCCACGACACCGTCGTTCTTGAAGTCCACCGCGAGCCAGGCGGCCTCGAGCGACACCGAGGGCGGCATGTTGCGGATCGCACAGACGATCACCCGCGACCTGATGCCGAAGTCGCGCTCGGCGCGCGCGAGCCCGCGCAACGGTGCCTCGACGGCCCGCTCGAGCGTCAGCCCCTCGCGGACGTTGAGGATCGGCGCATACCGCGTTTCGAGGTACCGGACGCCCTCCGTTGCGCAGTCCTCGGCGAGTTCGTAGGCGATCCGCTCCATCGCCTCTTCCTGCTGCATCACCGCCAGCGTCACAGAGAAGCGTTCGATATACTCTTCGAGATTTTGCACGTCATCGACCAGCATGTACTCGCGCAGCGCATCGGCGTCGTCGCACGGCATCGATTTGTGCTGGTCGCGTGCGAGCTCGAGCAGCGTCGCCGGCCGGACGGAGCCGTCGAGATGGCAGTGGAGCTCTGCCTTGGGGATGCGGCGGATCAGCTCGCTCGTGACTACGGTCATTCGGCGTCCAGCGCGCCCGAGGAGTCGCCACGCTGACGCGCCGACACGATCCGCATCACGTAACCGCCCGTCAATAGGGTGTCGGCGGCAACGGGGATCCCGCGACTGTCGGCCACGAGCCGCGTGCCGGCGCGTACCGCCGCGGCCGAGGCCGCGTCAGCCGCACTGACCGCGTCGATCACCGTGCTCCCAACCGGCACAGAGACACCGGTGCCGTTCACGAATACCCGCAGCGGTTCGTTCATCGGATCGCGGTGATGCGAGCGGCCTTGAGCGCATTGCTAGGAACGAACCGCCCACCGGCCTGGCCCCGCAGGTAATCCACAAGGACATCGAGGTCCACGCGACTGAGTTCTTCCTGTACCGCGTCCGCACCGAGCGCCGCACCGTCCCCGCCCGACGCCATGAAGTCCGTCATGACCACGCGATACAGTCGGCGGTCGTCAATGACCGACCCATCACCGAGCGTGGCGCGCCGCAAACGTGCGCCGCGAGGGCCGGCGGGGTCGAACTCGATGCGGATCCCGCTCACGTGATATCGGATACCGTTGCCTTCGACGAGGGCCTCGAGATACCGACGCAACGCCGCACCGCGAATCGAGACGGCGACCAAACGGTTGCCGAACGGTTGGATCTCGTATAGGTCACCCCACGTCACGGTACCGGCGCGCATGTCGGTTCGAATGCCGCCATTGTTCATGACGCCAATGTCCCCTCGGCCGACGATGCGCTGCGCGTCGGCAATGAGGTTACCGAGCGCGTACTGCGAGCCCTCGCGCGGCAGCCGCTCCGACAGCGCGACGACCGGCGTGTTGATGCGGTCGGCGACGGCCGCCTCGGCCCGCCGCACGAGCTGGGCCACCACAGGGTCCGGCGTGATACTGTCGCTCGTGACCGTGCGAATCTCGGGACGTGTCGGCTGCGTACCTGGCGCACCCACCGCAATGTCGATCACGCCGAGGGAACGCGCACTCGACCGCGCCTGCACGATCGGAATGCCATTCACCACAGTGCCGATCGGCGAGTGCGTATGTCCACTGACGATCGCGTCCACCTCACCCGGCGCAAGCGCGGTCGCAATCGCAATGATGTCGCCATCGCATTTATCGGGATCATCTCGGTCGCAAAAGCCGCCGATGTGTGCCACCACGACCACCGCCTCGGCGCCGCGCGCGCGGAGGGCCTTGGCCCGCGCGCGGATCACGGGTACTGGCGCCACAAAGCGGAGGTCGGCGACGTGCTTTGGCATCGTCGTGCGGGGCGTCGCCTCATCCGCCAGCCCGATCACCCCCACCTTCATACCCTCCACCACGAGCAGCGTATCGTCAGGAATCCATGGCACGTCACGCCCATCGGCGTAGGTCACGTTGGCCCCAAGGATCGGCGCACCGAACTCGCGCATCCGGGTCCGCAGCGTGTCCTGACCCCAGTCGAACTCGTGATTACCCAGGGCGCCGGCCCGAACACCGAACGCATGAAAGATGTCGATCGCGGTCCGCCCGAAGGCGAGGTTCGACGCGGGGGTGCCTTGAAAGAGGTCACCGCCGTGCAACACCACCGAGACACACGCAGGCTGACACTCGGTGCGGGCTCGCGCGATCATCGCCGCGAGCTCTGCAGCGCCGCCGCGATTTCCCGCGGTGCCGTCGGGCCGTTTGGAGAAGGCCCCATGGAAGTCATTGAACGCGATCACCCGCAGCGAACGCCGCGGCGGCAAGAGCCGCCAGTTATCCACAAACACAGCTTCCGGCACGAGCTGTCCGACGCGGCGGACCTCGGCCACGAGGAGTTCACGGATCTCCATCGGCGACTCAAACACCACCGGCGCGCCGACGAGCATCGAA
Source organism: Gemmatimonas phototrophica (assembly GCA_945869195.1). Taxonomy (GTDB): domain Bacteria; phylum Gemmatimonadota; class Gemmatimonadetes; order Gemmatimonadales; family Gemmatimonadaceae; genus Pseudogemmatithrix. Next base: position 2,997 of record CAMBNV010000001.1, read on the forward strand.
TAGCCGCCCGCACCGCCAGCTCGGTAGTTGTTCACCGCGACGGTGAAGCTGTCGTGGTCGGCAATCGGTCGGCCACGATAACGAAGCCCGACGATCCGCGCGCCCATTGGTCGCGACAAATCAATCGCATACTCAGCGCCGGCGATGATGTCGTAGTTGTAGCCCGGGATACTCGCATCGGTCCGCGTGCGCTGCCCACCGCGTCCGTCAGGTTCCACGACGAAGTAGCGCGCGCTGTGCTCGAGAAAGGCGCGCACCTGCGCGCCACTCAGGCGCACGACGCGCAACGTGTTCTCGTACGGGTAGAGCTGCGCGATCTGCGCGACGGTGATCGGCCCTGGTGCGAGCGCGGCGTCGAGGGTGAACGCCGAGGCGATGCTCAAGTCGGCACCGGTCGCCTTCAACTGCACCGCCTGAATGAGATCGATCAGCGCCATATCGCGTGTCCGGGCCGAGTCGCTGCGCCAGGCGACATCGGTACGCCCGATGACCTCGGTCGAGTAGCGGACGGCGGCGGCGTGAGCCCGCGCGACGACACTGACCACCGCCGGCGACTCGACGCGCCCACGTACCGGCACCACCGTGCCACGTTTCGTGGAGACGGTCCACTTCCCGCCCAACTTCTTCATGGAAAGCGTCGCGACGGCGACGCTCGTCGCCCAATTCCGCGGCTGCATGACCAGCACCCCATTAATCGACGTGTCGGCGACTTCACGGTGCGAGTGTCCGAAGACGATCAGGTCGACCCCGGGCACGTCGCGCGCCACGCGTGCGATCACATTCTCGCTCGCGAACCCGCTCGACACCGTGTCATATGAGGACTCGCCGTCGAGACCTGAATGCGCCACGACGACGACCAGATCGGCCCCGTCGCGACGTGCGGCAGCCACCTTAGCGGGCAGCGCCGCAACGATGTCGGTCAGGCGCAACCGACCGCGCAGATGATCGCGATCCCAGACCATCGCCCCCGGCGTGGTCACCCCGATGATCGCCACCTTCACACCAGCACGCGTGACCTGCTTCACTGCCTCATACGTTCGTCCGCCGTCGAGCCGCACGGAGTTGGCCGAAAGAAAGGGGAAGCGAGCCTGCTCGGCCGCGCGGTCCAGCAGGCTTAGCCCGTAGTTGAACTCATGATTGCCGACCGCAGCCGCGTCGTAGCGCATCGTATTCATTGCGGCGATCACCGGATGCGGGGCCAGCGAGTCGATCCGCCCGGCGACGAACGTCATGGGATTGCCCTGCAGCAGGTCGCCCGCATCCACGAGAATCACGCGGCCGGGGTTGCTGGCTCGCAGCGAGTCGAGAATGGTCGCCGCGCGCGCGAGCCCGCGGGCCGGATCGTCTGCATTAGCGTAGTAGTCCCAACCCCGCAGACGGCCATGGACGTCAGTGGTTGCGGCGATCTTCAACTCGACCGACTCCTGTGCTTCAAGCCGGAGGGCCAGGAGGGGGAGCAGAGCGAGTGAGACGATCGGGAGGAGCCGGCGGGTCGTTGGCATCAGGCAAGCTAGCGCCATTCGGCCGGCAATAACGAGGGTGGGCGGTTGACGGCCTCCGTGGCCCCCCCCCAACTTCCAGCCGCGCGCCGATACACGACCGTGACGGCTTCGGGACTGCACGGTAGGCTTTTCGCCAGGCATCTTTATTCCGTGCCCCATCCTCGCTCCGCCTCACTGTGAAACCGCTGATCATTGGCATCGCCGGGGGCACCGGCTCTGGCAAGTCGACCGTTGCGCAGCGCGTGGCAGACACTCTGCGACCGGCGCAGGCGGCGTTCATCGACATGGACGCCTATTATCGCGATCATAGCCACCTCGCGTTCGAAGAACGGCGACAGGTGAACTGGGACCATCCCGACGTCTTCGACACCGGGCTGCTCGCGGAGCACCTCGAGGCGCTCCGGCGCGGCGAAGCGATCCAGAAGCCTGTGTACGATTTCGTGACCCATGCGCGCGCACGAGAGAGCGTACGGATCGAGCCGGCCGAGGTCATCGTGATTGACGGCATCCTGCTGTTGGTCGACGAGCGCGTCCGGCGCTTCTGCGACGTGAAGGTTTTCGTCGACACCGACGCCGACATTCGGCTGATCCGCCGCATCCGGCGCGACATGGCCGTGCGCGGACGCCCGCTCGAGGAGATCCTCGATCAATATCTCAACACCGTGCAACCGATGCACCTCCAGTTCGTCGAGCCAAGCAAGCGGTACGCCGACGTCATCATCCCGCGGGGCGGCGAGAACACGGTCGCGATCGACCTCCTCTTGGCGTCAATCCCACGACGACTCGACGGGACTCGGGCATGACGGCACCCGCCGCGGGGGGCGAGCGTATCCTTGTGGTCGACGACGAGCCAGACATCGTGGCGCTCGTGGTCTATCATCTCGCGAAATCGGGCTACAGAGTCTCGTCGGCCTCGTCAGGGTCCGATGCGCTTGCGACCGCCAGGCGCGAGCGGCCGTCCCTCATCGTGCTCGACCTCATGCTCCCCGGGATGTCCGGCTTTGAGGTGCTCGAAAAACTGCGCTACGACGAGTCGACGGCAGGGATCGCGGTGCTGATGCTTACGGCCCGCAAGGAAGAGCCCGACCGCATTCGCGGCCTCGAGCTTGGCGCCGACGATTATCTGACGAAGCCCTTCAGTCCGCAGGAGCTCGTGCTTCGCGTCGCCGCGATCCTCCGTCGCGTCGCGACCGGCGGCGAGGTGAAAGACATCCTCACCATCGGCCCTATTCGCGTGGACCGCTCGGGCCACCGCGTCACGGTCAACGACCTTGAGGTTGAGCTCACACCCACGGAATACAAGCTGCTCATGACGTTGGCCGATCGACGCGGACGGGTGCAGGCGCGCGCGCAGCTGCTCGAGACCGTCTGGGACGCCGCGCCCGACGTCCAGACGCGGACCGTCGACATGCACATCCAACGTCTGCGCACCAAACTGTACCCCGCGGGCGACCTGATCGAGACGGTCCGCGGGTTCGGCTACCGATTGCAAATCCCAAGCACTCGAGAGGGCTGAGGCCACCGTGCGCCTCACCCAACGACTCCTCCTCGGCGCCCTTCTCGTGGTTGGGTTTCTCTCGGTCTTCATCGTGACGATGGTGGACCGTCAGCTCGACGAGCGACTGCACGAGGACGCCAAGGACTTCTTGGCACGCGAGGCGAGACTCGTCGGTGCGGCCTGGCAACGGGACTCGCGCTTTTCCGACTCACTCGCTGATCGCAGCGGCGCGGCAATTGGTCGGCGCGTGACACTCGTCCGACCAGACGGCGTCGTGATCGGTGACTCCGAGTTCAACGACGCCGGCCTCACGGCGCTGCAGAATCATTCAATGCGGCCCGAGGTCGCCACCGCACTGGGCGGCGCCGTCGGTACCTCGCGTCGGCCCTCGCCCTCCACCGGCGACGTGGAGTTATACGTCGCCGTTCCTGTCGAGGGACTCGGCGTCGCCCGCGTTTCGCTCCCCACGGCGGGCCTTGACGCGGTCATTGACGCCGCGCGGCGCGAGGTGGCGACTGCGGCGCTGCTCGCGCTACTCGGCGCCCTGGTGATTGCATTCTTTTTCTCGCGGTCGGTCTCGCGTCCCATCGAGGAGCTGCGCGACGTCGCGCGTGCCCTCGCGGACGGCGACCTCGCGCGACGCCCAACTCTGCGGGCACCCGGTGAGGTGGGCGAGGTCGCCGTCGCACTCCGCCAGCTCGCCGAGCAGCTCACCGCCCGCCTCCGCGCACGCGAGGCCGATGAGACCCTCTTGCTGCAACTCACCGAATCGTTGCACGAAGGGGTGATCGCGGTCGACATCGCGCAACAGGTCGTTCGCATCAACGAGACCGCGCGCCGACTGCTCGGGATGACCGGGGCGCTCCCCTTCCCGATGGATCAGCTGCCGCGCGACGTCGTGCTCCGGGATGCGCTGCTGGCGGCATTCACTGGCGAAACTACCGCGGACACCGAGCTCGTCATTTCAGGCCGCACGCTCAATGTCACAGCACGACCGCTGCACGACGGTGGCGCCGTCCTCGCGTTGTTTGACCTCACGCGACTCCGGCGGCTCGAGGCCGTACGCCGCGACTTCGTCGCCAATGTTTCGCACGAACTCCGAACGCCACTCACGGTCGTCAGCGGGTTTGCAGAGACGCTCGCCAGCGAGGACGTGCCCTACGACGCCCGCCGCAGCTTTGCTGAGCGCATCCTCGGGAACACGCGTCGCATGCAACGCCTTGTCGATGAGCTGCTCGACCTCTCGCGGATCGAGTCCGGCGGCTGGATCCCCAATCCCCAACCGGTGGCAGTCCCGGACGTCGCTAACGAGGTCATCTCCGCCGTGCACGATGCGGGGACGCAGAAGGGTCTCGCCCTGATCGCTGAGATCGCGCCGGAGGCCGCCGTGCTGTTCGCCGATCCGACCGCCCTGCGTCAGGTCCTCGGAAATCTCGTGGACAATGCGATGCGCCACACCTCGGCCGGGGAGGTCGTGCTGTTTGCTCGGCGACAGGAGGGGGGCGTACTGGTCGGCGTCCGCGATACCGGCATCGGGATCGCCGCCGAGCATCTGCCGCGCATTTTCGAACGATTCTATCGCGTCGACGCAAGTCGCTCGAGGGATCAGGGTGGCACCGGTCTTGGCCTCGCGATCGTGAAGCACCTGGTGGAAGCGCACGGGGGCCGTGTGCGCTCGGCGAGCGTGTTGGCGCGCGGCACGGAGATCACCGCGTATTTCCCCGATCGAGAGGTCCGCCCCTAAGTCGCGGCTGGCGGGGGCTCCCAACGGACCCGTTACGCGACTGTTGCAAAGCCGTGGGGTGCCCGGTACCGGCTCAGGGGAAGTTTGATCTGTTCGACGGGCCCGTCCCGCCGAGCCCCAACCCATCAAACACCACGAGACGCCCATGCGCCTTGTATCCAAGACGCTCCTGATCCTCAGCCTCACGCCGCTGGCACTCGCCGGCGCGCAGGCGCCCACGGCCGGCCGCATTGTCGGCCGCATCGTCGGACGGGTGCTCGACGCCACCTCCGGCGCTGGACTCACCGATGCCGGCGTGCAGGTGGTTGGTACGACCATCGGCACGTCCTCCGGCGTGGACGGACACTTCACGATCACTGCTGCCCCTGCGGGCACCGTGACGATTCTCGTGCGTCGCATTGGCTACGCCCCAAAGACGATCACCGGGCTGGTCATCGACGCCGGCAAGTCGCTGCAGCAGAATGTGTCGCTCGCCGCGGCGAGCGTGCAGCTCACCGCACAGGTCGTCACGGCTGAATCGGAGAGAGGATCAGTAAGCGAGGCGCTCAACACGCAGAAAAACTCACTCAACGTGGTCAGCAGCATTACCGCCGAACAGATCGCCAAGAGCCCTGACGGCGACGCCGCGCAGGCCGTCGGACGGGTGAGTGGCGTAAGTGTGATGGACGGCAAATATGTCTTTGTCCGTGGACTGGGCGACCGCTACACCCAGACGTCGCTCAACGGCGCGCGCATCCCAAGCCCGGAACCCGAAAAGAAAGTGGTCCCGCTCGACCTCTTCCCCACCGGACTGCTGCAGACGATCACCTCGATAAAGACCTTCACGCCCGACCAGCCGGGGGACTTCGCCGGCGCGACGGTCGACATCAAGACCCGCGAATTCCCCGCCGAACGCATCTGGACGATGAGCACCAGCACTGGTTCGTCCGACGCCGTGCTTGGCCGCAGTATCATCCTGCCGACACGACTGAGCGGCGACCTGTTCGCCAGCGGGGCTGGTGCCCGCCCGCTTCCCCGATTCATCCAACAGTTCGGCAACTTCGCAAACTCCTTCCCGGGGCAGAACGACTACAACCGGATGGTCTCGGAGTTTCGCAACTCGTGGTCGCCGCGTGGGCAGGAGGGCCGACTCAACGGCGCGACATCACTCTCCGTCGGCGGTGACGACCCCGTCCTCGGTCAGCGCATTGGCTACCTCGTCTCGGGCACCTACTCGTACACGCAGGAAGCCAAGCTGGACCAGGTACGTGCGCTCGCCCTCGCGCAGTCGGGAAGCACTCCGTCCGAGGTCGATCGCTTCGAAGGCAACACCGGCCGCTCGAGCGTTCTCTGGGGCGGCCTGGCAAACTTCAGCACCCTCGTTGGCTCGCGCACCCGCATCGCATTCAATAATACCTACAACCGCAGCATGGACTCCGAGGCACGCAGCGAGCACGGCCTCTCAGAGAACCTCGGCATTCCGTTTACGATCGCGCGCCAGAAGTACGTCGAGCGCTCGGTCCGCTCCACGCAACTGCTCCTCCAGGCGGACCTGACGGCAAACCAGAAGCTCGAGGTCTCGCTCAACGTCTCCGGGGTCTCACGCGCCGAGCCCGACCGCTCCGAGTTCGTGCAAGCGATCTTCACCGACCCCGTCACCGGGGCCGCGATGGCACCGCAGTGGTTCTCGTCCTCCAACGAAGCCGCGGTCCGCAGCTTCAGCAACCTCACCGAAGACGCGTGGGAAGCCCGCGGACACTACCGCCTGCAGTTTGGCGTCGCCGGGCAGACGTTGGCGATCAAAGTCGGTGGCCTCGGACGTCGCGCCACGCGTGATGCGAATAGCTCGTCTTTCAGCATCAATGCGTCGGGGATCACGCAGTCCGTCCGCGAGCTCTCGGCCGAGCGCATCTTCGACGGCCGCTTCACGGCGCCGGGCGACAATGTCTGGCGGGTCACGCCAATCGGCGTCGGCGGTGCGTACACCGCGTCGGACTACCTCGCGGCCGGCTTCGCGATGGTCGAGAAGGAGTTCGGGCCGCGTTGGCAGCTCGTCACCGGCGCGCGCGCCGAATACAGCGACGTCCTCGTGACGGCGCAGCCGACCATCGGCGCGACGTCGTCGACCAACCCCACCTTCACCGATCTGTTGCCGGCGTTCGCGCTCACCTTCCGCCCGAGCGAGTCGGTCAACTTCCGGCTGTCGGCCTCACAGACCGTCTCACGCCCCGAGTACCGCGAGCTCGCGCCGATCCAGTACCGGGAGGTCATGGGTTTTGACAACGTGCTCGGCAATGCCGATCTCAGACGCGCCCTCATTCAGAACTACGACCTGCGCTGGGAGTGGTACCTCGGTCAGGGTGAGGTGGTGAGCATTGGCGCCTTTGCAAAGCGATTCAGCAACCCCGTTGAGCGGGTGTACCGCGGTTCGTCTGGCACCCGCATCATCACCTTCGTGAATGCCGAGGGTGCGGACAACTATGGCATCGAGCTTGAGGGGCGCAAATCGCTCGACTTCCTCTCAGACTATCTCGCGATGTTCTCGGTGTCGGCCAATGCCACGATAATGGAGAGCCAGATCCGCCTCGGTACCCAGTCGATCGCCGTGACGAACCGGCACCGATCGATGGTCGGCCAGTCCCCGTATATGTTCAACGCGGGGCTGACCTGGACGAGTCACTCCGGCACAACGAGTGCGACCGCGCTCTACAACGTCGTCGGTGCGCGCATCACCGACGCGGGCGAGGTCCCGTTACCCGACGTCGTGGAACGCGAACGCCACCTGGTCGACGTCTCCGTGCGCTTCCCGATTGGCGCACGCGTCACCGGTCGCGTGGACGCCAAAAACCTGTTGGACGCGCCGTACCACCTCGTCCAAGGTCCAATCACACGTGAGCGCTACCGCATGGGCCGCGGCTACTCGTTCGGCCTGAGCTGGCGCCCATAGATTCGACGATCCGCCGCTGGTAGGGCGTGACCGAGCTGTGACGAGAACGCCACCGTGTGATTACACGGCGGCGTTCTCTTTCACCTGTGGCGCACGGGCTCCCGTGACGCTCGCTCCTCCCTCCACGTTCTCCCCAACCGGAACTCTCCTTGCCCCTCCCGAACGGACGCATCCTCGCCGCAGCCACCGCCGCCCTCCTGCTCTCCGCCTGCAACGATACCGGCAGCACCGGCCCGGAACCCATCGCCCCTGGCGCTGCGGTCATCGCCTCGAACATCACCGCGAGTCGCACCCTATATAAAGACACACTCTACACACTCCAGGGTTTCGTGCAGGTGACAAACGGCGCGACGCTCACCATCCAGGCCGGCACGGTGATCCAGGGCGACTTCGCGACCGTCGGCTCCTCGCTGTTCATCACACGCGGTGCGAAAATCAGTGCGATCGGCACCGCGACCGCGCCAATCGTGTTCACCTCGTCGCGGCCCGTCGGTCAGCGTCAGGCGGGTGACTGGGGCGGTCTCATCATCATCGGCAATGGCATCGTCAACCGCGCGGCGCCGGTGATCCTCGAAGGTACCGGCACCGGGGCGTCGAACCCAGCGCAGGAATACAGCGGCGGCACGAACAACGCCGACAACAGCGGGACGCTCCGCTACGTCCGCGTCGAGTTCGCGGGCTACGCCACCGCGACGGACGCCGAGCTCAACAGCTTCACCTTTGCCGCCGTCGGTAGTGGCACCACCCTCGAGTACCTCGAGGCACTCTACGGTCTCGACGACTCCTTTGAGTTTTTCGGTGGCGCCGTGGACGGCAAGTACTTCGTCTCGTACGAGGCGGGTGACGACCACTTCGACATGTCCGAGGGCTATCGGGGTCGCCTGCAGTTCCTGATCGGCTATCAGAGTGCGAAGGTCGTGGTCCGGCCCGGCGCCGGCAACGCGTCGAGCGATCCGCAGGGGATCGAGAACGACGGCTGCAACGGCACGGGCTGCACCACCGGCCAGAACTCCACCCCCTATACCACGCCGGTCGTTGCCAACTTCACGATCGTCGGCACCGGCACCGGCACTGACATCGACCCGACGTCGGGCGGCTACGGTGCGATTCTCCGCCGCGGTACCGGCGGCTACTACGTGAACGGCATCATCGCGCGCTGGCCGAAGGGCGCCATCGGCGTCCGCGATTCGACAAGCACCAAGCTCCGTATCACCGACGGCATCTTTGACCTGCGCAACGTGCTTGTGGTCGAGAGCCCGTCGATTTTCACCGCGGCATCTGCGGGCTTTGTTCTCACCGACTCAGTCGCGCGCGGCATCGTCCGCGACGCGAGCGCCACCACGGCAAGCCTCTTCACCGGCTTCGCCATGCCCGCGACCACGCCGGCCTCGTTTGACTGGACACCCCCGACCACGTCGCCTGCGGCCACCGGTGGCCTGGCCACCTTCACCGGCAACATGGCCACCGCCGCCGGCACCGCCGTGATCGGCACTACGTACCGCGGCGCGGCCGCACCCGGTGGCACCAAGTGGTGGGCCGGCTGGACCACCTACGCAAAGAACTGATTCCATAGATTACGTACGGGGTCGGCGTCCCACTCGGGCGCCGACCCCGTTCGCGTTCCCCCTCTCATCTTTCCAACAATGCGACGCCGTCAGTCCACCTGCCTTCGAAGGATCGCGATCGGCGCGATGACACTTGTCTTGGGGGCCGCCGGCGCCTGCAGCGGATCCGAATCTGGCCGGTCGTCCTCGCGCGCCGCCGCGAGCGACCAACGGCAGGCGGGCGTCGTCGACAGCGCACTGCCGATCCCCGAACTCCTGGCGCGCTTCCGCGCCAACACCGTCGACACGCCCACCACGCTCGGCGGCAGAGCGACCTCCCCGGAACGCCTCGCGCGCGCCCTCCTCACGGGGCTCGCGCAGCGTGATACCACCGCGGTCCGCACGCTCGTGATGTCCCGCGGCGAGTTCGCCTGGCTCTACTATCCGCACACCAAGTTCACGGCGCCGCCCTACGCACTCGGCCCGGAGCTCGTCTGGATTCCTCTCGTCGCCGCGAGCGACAAGGGCGCGGGGCGCCTCCTCGAACGGTTCGGCGGACGCACGTTGCGGTTCAAGGCGCTCGTCTGTCCCGACGCGGCGACGACGGAGGGACCCAATACCATCATCACCGGCTGTACCGTCCGATTCACCGTCGCCGACTCAGCCTCACGCGAGCTGCGACTCTTCTCGTCGTTGCTCTCCCGCGACGGCCGATACAAGTTCCTCTCGTACACGAACGATCTCTGATCATCCGCTGCGCGCGCGGATCGCCCCCCGACCGGACGCGATGTCAGCACCCCACTCTTCGACTTGGATTCGCGCGGTAACTGGGGACTCGTCCGGTTCCCGGGGCCTCTGATGGCATCGCACGCACCGGACGGGCCCTTCCGCCCCTCGCGCGAGGACCGCGACCGCCGGATCGCCGCCATCGACATCGGCTCCAACTCTATTCGGCAGATCGTTGCCGAAGTCTTTCCAAACGGCGAGATCCGCGTCATTGACGAGATGAAAGCCGCACCGCGACTCGGTGCCGGCCTGAGTGCGACGGGCCAACTCGACGAGGCGCGCATGGACGATGCGGTCGAGGCCCTCTCCCGCATGGCCACACTCGCACTGCAGCAGGGGTGTAAACGGATCGAGGTCGTCGCCACGAGTGCGGTCCGTGACGCGTCCAACGGGCAGGTCTTCCTGACGCGCGTCCGCCGTGAGACGGGTCTCAAGCCACGCGTTCTCCGAGGCGAAGAGGAGGCACGCCTCGCGTTTCGCTCGGCCCTCGCCCACTTCGAACTCGGGCTTGGCCGTTCGATCGTGATGGACATCGGCGGCGGATCGCTCGAGCTCGCCCTCGCGGCCGACGGGCTCGTGGAGCGTTTGGCGACCTTCCCGTTCGGCGCGATTCGGCTCACGGAACAGTTCCTTGCCGGACGCACGGGCCCAAAGGGCGTGAAGAAACTCCGCAAGCACGTGCGCGCCGAGGTCAAAAAGGTGCTCCCCGTACGCGACTGGCGGGGTGCCGCCGTCATCGGCTCGGGCGGCACCTTCACGAACCTCGCGGGGATGTTCCTCGCCGAGCAGGGGATTAAGGTGCGCAACGTGCACGGTACACGGATCCCGCCGCACGAAGTCGAGCAGCTCCTCGAGATGCTCTCCCACCTCACGATCGACGAGCGGCTCCAAGTCCCGGGCCTCAACGCCGGACGAGCCGACATTATCATCGCCGGGCTCGCGGTCGCGGCGGAGGTGCTTGCGCGCGTTGAGCCGCGTGAGTTTACGGCGTCGCGGTTCGGCATTCGCGAGGGGCTGCTACTCGAGGCGGCGCGGGTACAGGCCGTGATCGCGGACCCCGGCGAGGCACGCGCACGCTCGGTGGTGGGTTTCGCCGAGCGTTGTCACTACGAGGTTCCCCACGCCAAACAGGTGCAGGAGCTCGCGCTTCAGCTCTTCGACGCGGTGGGTGAACGCATCGGCTGCCAGCCCGACGAGCGGGAATCGCTCTCCGACGCGGCGCTGCTGCACGATGTCGGTTACCACATCAACTACGCAGAACACCACAAACACTCGTTCCACCTGATCATGCACGCCGACCTGCTGGGCATCCCACCCGACGAACAGGTCGTGATCGCGCACGTGGCGCGGTACCACCGCGGCGGCGAGCCGAAGCGGAAGCACACCGCCTGGGCCGAACTCGACCCCGACTCGCGCGAGCGGGTGCGCCGCCTGAGCGCGCTGCTCAGGGTCGCCGACGGATTGGATCGCGGACACGCGGGTGCGGTTGAGCGGGTGAAGGTGCGCTGGCTCGACCGCGCGCTCCGCCTCACACCGGTGCCGCGCCGCGCCAGCGATCCCCTGCGCCTGGAGCTCTGGGGCGCAAGCCGCAAGGCGGGGCTACTGGCCGCGGTCGCCGGCGTGCCGGTCGAGATCGTCGCCCCCGACGGAACCGTCATTCAGGACTGACGACGGGATTCGCCCCCCACGCGTGCGACGAGGTCGACGCCCTGAACCGGCTGGTCTTCCGCATCCTGCTGACGCACATGATGGAGAATCCGCAGCTGATCAGCAGCGGAATGGAACTCTTCCTCGTCTCACGAAACCTCGAGCGCGTGGCGGATCTCGCGACCAACATCGCCGAGGGCGTCGTCTTTTTAGTCGAGGGGAAGTCGATCAAACACCACGCGGAAGACGGCGGAGAATGAGCGTCACGCCCCGCGAGTCGCCTCGCGGAAGTAGCGCCCACGGGCCCAGAGCGACGCGTAGACGAGGAGGACGAGCACCGGCACTTCGATCAGCGGCCCCACGACCGCCGCGAGCGCTTCGCCCGACGTGATGCCGAAGGTCGCAATCGCCACCGCAATCGCCAGTTCGAAGTTGTTCCCGGCCGCGGTGAAGCTGATGGACGCGGTGGTCGGGTAATCAAAGCCCAGCTTCACCCCGACGAGGAACGCTATGCTGAACATGATCGCGAAATAGACGACCATTGGTACCGCGATTCGGACCACGTCCATCGGTGACGCGACGATGCGATCGCCCTGCATCGCGAACATGAGGACGATCGTGTAGAGCAGTCCGAGCAACGCCGTCGGACCGATGCGCGGGAGGAAGATGCCCTCATACCACGTCTCGCCCCGCCGAGCGACGAGGATGCGTCGCGTGAGCCACCCCGCGACGAGTGGCACGCCGAGAAATATCCCGACGCTCCGAGCGATGGTACCCATCGAGATCTGGAGCGTACTCCCCTCCACACCCATCCACCCCGGCACGACCGCCAGAAAGAAATAGCCGAGCACGGAATACATGAGAATTTGGAACACCGAATTGAGCGCGACGAGTACCACGGCCAACTCATTGGAGCCGCACGCGAGCGTGTTCCAGATCAGGACCATCGCAATGCACCGCGCGAGACCGATCAGGATAAGCCCGTTCCGGTATTCGGGAAGATCGGGCAGGAACACCCACGCGAGAGCGAACATCAGAATCGGGCCCACGACCCAGTTCAGCACCAGCGACGTGCCCAACAGCCTATTGTCGCGCAGGTGCTGGCCAATCGACTCGTACCGCACCTTCGCGAGCACTGGATACATCATCCAGAGCAGGCCGACAGCGATTGGCACCGAGACGCCCGCGAGTTGCACGGTGTCGAGGGCCGCTCCCAGCCCTGGCCAGGCGCGGCCGAGGCTGAGGCCAAGCGCCATGGCGGCGAGGATCCAGACGGGGAGGAAACGATCGAGTATGGAGAGTCGCATCATGGTCACGCTCGAGGAAAAGAGCGACCGCTAGTCGTCGACGATCGTCACGAAGGCCGCGCTCGACGACGGCGGCTGGCCCCGCGGCATCGGGCGGACATTCGCCAGCGGGCTCACCTGTATCGGGAAGATCCCACTGTCACGGTTCGCGCCCCACGAGTCGCGCAGCAACATGCGGTGCGTCGCCCGCTCGCCGCGCTCGCCGGGGAGCCGCTGCACGTAGCTCCCGTCAGACTGCATCTCCCACGCCTGTCGATTGTCGCCGAGGCAGACATCCAGCACCGAATGCAACCGCTGCTGGAACTCCTCGCTTACGACCGGCGTGACCACCTCGACGCGGTGGTCCAAGTTGCGTGGCATCCAGTCGGCCGACCCGAAGTAGTACTCCGGCGCGTCGTCGTTGCCGAACATCCAGATCCGCGAGTGCTCCAGAAATCGGCCGATGATGCTCAGGACACGGATCCGCTCGGACAACCCCGCGACGCCAGGAACCAGGCAGCAGATGCCGCGGATGATCAGATCGACCTCCACTCCCGCCGCTGAGGCCCGATAGAGCGCCTCGATGCATTCGGGGTCCACGAGGGCGTTCATCTTCGCGATGATCCGCCCGCGGCGCCCCGCCAAGGCGTGCGCCGCCTCGCGGTCGATCATCCCGACCACCCGAGTACGCATGCGCGCGGGGGCGACCACGAGTCGGCGGTATTCGGCGCCGCGCGAATATCCCGTGAGCGAGTTGAAGAGGTCGCTGATGTCCGCCGCAATCCCCTCGTCGCAGGTGAGCAACCCGATGTCGGTGTAAATGCGCGCCGTACGCGTGTTGTAGTTACCCGTCCCGATATGCACATAGCGGCGAATGCCGTCGTGCTCCCTACGGACCACCAGCGCCGTCTTCGTGTGCACCTTGAGGCCGGGCAGCCCGTAGGCCACGTGCACGCCGAACGACTCCAGCGTACGTGCCCACGCGATATTGTTGGTTTCGTCAAATCGCGCCTGTAGCTCGACCACCACCGCGACCTGTTTCCCGCGCTGCGCTGCCTGCGTGAGCGCCTGCACAATCGCGCCGTCGCCCGAGGTGCGGTACAGCGTCATCTTGATCGCGAGCACCTGATCGTCGCGCGCCGCCGTTTCAATGAACGTCTCGACCGAAGCCCCGAACGAATCGAAGGGATGATGCACCAGAATCTCGCGTTCGCGGATCACATCGAAGATCGAACGACTCGCGTCACGCAACGCCGCGGGCACCACCGAGATCAACGGCGGGTCGCGATGCTCCGGCAGGTCAATCGACGAGAGTTGAAGGAAGTCACCGACATCGAGCAGCGGCCCCGGTTCGAGAATCTCGCGCTCTGAGAGCGGCGCCATCTCCGGGGCCTCACCCGTACGAAGTTCGTCAAGCAGCAGCTCGCGCAGGTGCAGCGGCATGCCCGTCTGCACTTCGACCCGCACCACTTCGCCGAACCGCCGCTGAAAGAGCTGCTCCTCGATCATCGCCAGCAGGTCTTCCGAGTCCTCGGTGTGCGAAATCTCCAAGTCAGAGTAACGCGTCAGGCGGAAGAGGAAGCAGGCGAGCACGGTCATGCCCGGAAACAGCGTGTCGAGCCGGGCAGTGATCACCGACTCGAGCGGCACATACGAGTGTGGCTTCCCGGTCGGCACCCAGCGCGGCAAGCTCTTGGGGACCTTGACGCGCGCAAACCGGACGGTGCCCGTCACTGGGTCGCGCAGCTCCACCGCGAGCGAGAGCGAGAGATTGCTGATGTACGGGAACGGATGGCCGGGGTCGACGGCAAGTGGCGTCAACACCGGGTAGACGTCCGACTCAAAGTAGCGATCGATCCGGGTGCGCTCCTCACCGTCGAGCTCGTCAACCGAGACGATCCGCACGCCGACGCGCCTCAACAACGGCAAGAGCACCTCATGCAACAGGTGCCGCTGCCGCGCGATGAGCGCGCGCACCCGCTCGTCGATCAACTCGAGCTGCTCGGACGCCGTGAGGCCGTCGGACGAGGTCAGGAGTACGCCGGCAGACAGCTGCCGGCGCAGACCCGCCACACGCACCATGTAGAACTCGTCGAGATTTGACCCGAAGATCGCGAGGAACTTCAATCGCTCGAGCAGCGGGGTGCGCTCATCCTCGGCCTCATGAAGCACTCGCGAGTTGAACTCGAGCCAGGAGAGCTCCCGGTTCAGGAACGCGGGGTTGGTCGGCCGGAGGGTAGCCACGAACGCCTCAGCCGCGAATCGCGGCGATGACCCAATAGCTCCCTGCGGCGACGCCGGCCGCTGCCGGGATAGTGATGACCCAGGCCCAGATCATCTGGCTCGCGACCCCCCAACGCACCGCCGAGAGCCGGTTCGTCGCGCCCACCCCGACGATCGCACCTGCGATCGTGTGCGTCGTACTCACCGGGATCCCGAGATACGTCGCCAGGAAGATCGCCGACGCGCCTCCGGTCTCGGCACAGAAGCCGCCGATCGGTCGCAGCTTCGTGACTCGCGACCCGAGCGTGTGGACAATCCGCCAGCCGCCCAAGAGCGTCCCGAGTGCGATCGACAGGTGCGCGCCGAGCTTCACCCAGAACGGGATCTCTTCTCCCGTGCTCAGGTAGAAATGGCGCAAGAATCCGGTCTCGTTCACGAAGTAGACCTGACCGGTCACGAGCAGCGACACGATGATGCCCATGGTCTTCTGCGCGTCGTTGGCACCGTGCGAGAGCGAGAAGAGCGCCGAGCTCGTAATCTGCATCCCGCGAAAGAGCGGCTCCACCGTCGCCCGACGCGCGTTCCGGAAGGTCCAGCTGGTGGCGACCATGAGCGCCCAGCCAGCGGTCATGCCGACGAGAGGCGAGACCACGATAAAGATCAGCGGTTTGATCCAGCCGGAGAGGATCAGCGCGGCGAAACCCGCCTTGGCCACGGCTGCGCCGCCATACCCGCCCATGAGCGCGTGCGACGAACTCGACGGAATCCCGTACCACCAGGTAATGAGGTTCCAGGCGATTGCGCCGATCAGGCCCGCGAGAATCACATCCGGGTTCACCAACGCCAGGTTGATGAGTCCCTTGCCCATCGTTTTCGCCACGTTTGTGTCGAACACGAAGAGCGCGATGAAGTTGAAGCTCGCCGCCCAGATGACGGCGGTGAACGGACTGAGCACCCGCGTTCCTACGATCGTGGCGATTGAATTCGCCGAGTCGTGGAAACCGTTGATGAAGTCGAAGATGAACGCGACCAGGACGACCGCGAGAATGAACCAGACCACGGTCAGGAGTTCTTGAGAGAGATACTCTCGAGCACGTTCGCCACGTCTTCGCACTCATCGACCGCATGCTCGAGATTGTCGTAGATCTCCTTCCACTTGATCACTTCGAGCGCGTCCGGCTGGCCCGCGAAGAGCAACTCGATGGCCTCGGAGTAGATCGCGTCGGCCTTCTCCTCGAGCTCCTTCACTCGGCGCCCCGCTTTCTGCACTGCCCCGGGAACGCGAATCTCCTTCACCGCCGTCGCGATGGCATCGGCGCACTCTACCAGCACGTCGACGAGCGCGATCGCGGCGTCGCGCCGCTCGGTGATGTGGAACATCTTCGCTCGGCGTGCCGTCCCGTCCATCAGGTCGATCACGTTGTCGAGCCGATTCGCCAGTAGGTGGATATCCTCACGATCGAGCGGCGTCACGAAGCTCCGGTTGATCCGCTGGATGATGTCGTAGGTGATTGCATCGGCGGCATGCTCTTCCGCCTTGATCTTGACGGTGAGCTCGTGGAGACGGTCCGGCGCGGAAAAGAGCTGTTTCAGGAGCGCCGACGAGGTTTTGAGACGTTCGGACAGCTGGTCGAATAGACCGAAGAAGCCTTCATCCTTCGGGAGGAAACGCACGGGGGTTGTCTCGGGCGAGGGGAGGACGGCTGCGCGGTTCCCGGAGGAGGATCGAAGAACCGAAGGGAGAAGCGAAATCAGTAACAACCGCACCTGCGTAGCACCCGTAAGATACCGCGCCGTGCGAGCCGCCTGCAAACAGCGCTGACGGTGCCGCGACGCATCCATACAGAACCGTTACCGAGCCCCGTCTGTCTCGGTGAGCAGACCGCGCGCTACCAATGCGACTCGCCGCTCATCCACCAGGTCCGGCTGCACGAAGAGCCGGACGAAGAGGACGCCCGCAAGGAACCCTCCGACATGCGCCCAGACTGCGATCCCGCCCGCGAGCTCTCCGCCGCGGCCCAGCTGCGGAAGACCGATCAGGAGCTGCAGTGAGAGCCACCAGAGGAGCACCAGCCAGGCGGGGAGCGGGATAATCCGATAGAACAGAACCAGGATGAACAGCATTCGGACCCTCACCCGTGGAAAAAGCACGAAATACGCCCCCATCACCCCCGATATGGCGCCGGAGGCCCCTACCATGGGGATCGGGGAGGTTGGGCCCGCCGCCACCTGCGCCGCTGCCGCCGCGAGACCGCAGGTCAGGTAAAAGAGTGCAAAGCGCGGCGCTCCCATCACATCCTCGATGTTGCTCCCGAACACCCAGAGGAACAGCACGTTGCCAAGCAGATGCTCGCAGCCCCCGTGCAAGAACATCGAGACGACCGGCGTTGCCCAGTTGAGGAGCTGGTCGTCCACCGCGCACTCGAGGCCCGGGGCGATTGGAAGCGCCTGACCGAGCGGGGCGAGGCCGGTGAGTTCCCCGGGCACGAGGCCAAGAGTACAGATCGAGCGAATAAGCCGTTCGTTGAATCCTGCCCCTTCGACGATGAGCCAGACGGCGGCTATTGCACCCAGGATGAGGATGGTGACCACCGGAGTCCGGACCGTCGAATTGTGGCCGCTCAATGGGATCATCGCGTCATCCTGTCAGTCTACCTCAGAGGGAAGCGGGGCTAACCCTGCCATTTCGGCGTGAATCTCTGGCCCCACCCTTGCCGTTCATAGTCTGCGCACTCATGCCGCCGCGATCCGCGGCGGATCAATCTGGCGCACTCCCTGCGCTAACAAGATACTCCCCCGAGGAACAAATGGCAGACAAGGTGATCGGCATCGACCTGGGCACGACCAACTCGGTCGTCGCGGTCATGGAGGGTGGCGACCCTGTCGTCATCCCCAACGCCGAAGGGGGGCGCACGACGCCCTCAGTGGTCGGCTTCAGCAAGGACGGCGAGCGCCTCGTCGGCCAGATCGCGAAGCGTCAGGCCGTGACCAACCCAGCCAATACGGTCTTCTCGATCAAGCGCTTCGTGGGCGCCAAGATGTCCGAGGTGCAGACCGAGACGGCGCGGGTGCCCTACAAGATTCTGCGCGGCCAGAACGACCTCGCCACCGTCGAGGTTCAGGGGAAGACGTACACGCCCACCGAAATCTCGGCGATGATCCTCCAGAAGATGAAGCAGACTGCAGAGGATTACCTCGGCCACCCCGTGACCAAGGCAGTCATCACGGTGCCCGCCTACTTCAACGACTCGCAGCGACAGGCGACGAAGGACGCTGGCAAGATCGCTGGCCTCGAAGTGCTGCGGCTGGTCAATGAGCCCACGGCCGCCGCCCTCGCGTATGGCCTCGACAAGAACAAAAAGAAGGACGAGAAGGTCGCGGTGTTCGACCTGGGCGGCGGTACCTACGACATCTCGGTCCTCGAGTTGTACGAAGTCGACGGGACGCGGCAGTTCGAGGTGAAGTCGACCAACGGCGACACCCACCTGGGCGGCGACGACTTTGACCAGAAGGTGATCGACTGGCTAGTGGCCGAATTCAAGAAGGACCAGACGATCGACCTCTCCAAGGACCCGATGGCGCTCCAGCGCCTGAAAGAGGCCGCGGAGAAGGCCAAGATCGAGCTCTCGGGGACTATGAGCACCGACATCAATCTGCCGTTCATCACGGCCGACCAGTCGGGGCCGAAGCACCTCAACTACCAGCTGACGCGCGCCAAGTTCGAGCAGCTCGTGGACGATCTCGTGCAGCGCACGAAGGCGCCGATGGAAAAGGCACTGAAGGATGCCGGGCTTCAACCCTCGGAGATCGACGAGATCATCCTCGTCGGCGGCTCGACGCGGATGCCGAAGATCCAGGAGATTGTGAAGGCGTTCTTCAATAAAGAGCCCAACAAGGGGGTGAATCCCGACGAGGTCGTCGCCGTCGGCGCGGCGATCCAGGGTGCGGTCCTTACCGGCGAACAGAAGGACGTGCTACTCCTCGACGTCACTCCGCTCTCGCTCGGCATCGAGACCCTGGGCGGCGTGACCACGGTGCTCATCGCCCGCAACACGACGATCCCCACCAAGAAGTCGGAGACGTTCTCGACGGCCGACGACAACCAGACCACGGTCGAGATCCACGTGCTCCAGGGTGAGCGCGAGCTCGCCTTGCACAACAAGACAATCGGCAAGTTCCAACTCACGGGGATCCCGCCGGCCTCGCGCGGCATCCCCCAGGTCGAGGTCACGTTCGACATCGACGCCAACGGCATTCTCCACGTGGCGGCGCGCGACAAAGCGTCGGGCAAGGAGCAGAAGATCCGGATCGAGGCCTCGAGCGGACTCTCGGACGCCGAGATCGACCGCATGGTGAAGGACGCCGAGCAGAACGCCGTCGAGGACAAGCGGAAGCGCGAGGAAATCGACACGCGCAATCGGCTCGATACCCTCGCCTATCAGGTGGAGAAAGAGTCCAAGGAGTGGTCGGACAAGATCCCCGCCGACGTGAAGGCGCGGCTTGACGCTGCCGTGGAGCGCGCCCGCAAAGCGCACCGCGGTGAGGAGATGAACGAGATTACGGCGGCGCTCGAGGAGCTGACGGCGGCCTTCCAGGCGGCTGGTCAGGCCGTCTACGCGGCCCAGGCCGCCCCCACGTCCGAGGAGGGAAGCGCCGGCACCGAGGCGCCAGCGGCCGACGCGAAGACGGACGATGTCGTCGAAGCAGACTTCGAAATCGTCGACGACAAGAAAGCGTAGCGCAGCGCGGCCAACCGTGCGCCAGGCGCACGGGAAACCTTTTGGCCGGCGCGTAGTACTGAACGAGAGCTACATTGCCGACTGACCCTTTGGAGACTTCCCTCCCCTATGACGCTCCATCTGACTCGCACCCGCATCCTCGCCGTTGGCTCCCTCGCATTCGTGGGCGGCATTTTCTTCGCGTCGTCCATGAAGTGGACCGACCGCCTGTTCGCACAGGCGGGCGCGATGGCGACACGGCCGAGCCAGGCACAGGTGCAATCGCTCGCCGACGCGAGCAACGCCTTTGTTTCGATTTCGGAACACATCACGCCGGCGGTGGTGTCTATTCAGGCCGAGCGCGATCCCCGGGCGCGCGCCAATCGCCGCGCCCCGCAGGTGCCTGAGAAGGGACAACTCCCGGGACAGGGCCAGGCCCCCCCGGGATTAGAGGAGTTTTTTCGCCAGTTTCAGGATCAACAGCCGCAGCAGCCCCAGCGCGCGCAGGAGTCAAGCGGATCGGGTTTCCTCGTCTCGCGTGACGGCTACATCCTCACGAACAACCACGTCATCGAAGGCGCCGACCGAGTGAAGGTCGCGATGCAGGACCGCCGAGTCTTCGACGCCCGCGTCGTCGGGCGCGACGCGACGACCGACATCGCGGTGCTCAAGATCGAGGGTCGCAACTTCACGGCGGTCACGCTCGGTGACGACGACCAGGTGCGGATCGGCGAATGGGTGCTCGCGATCGGCAACCCGCTCGGTCTCGACTTTACCGTCACTGCCGGGATCGTGAGCGCCAAGGGGCGCGGCCTCGTCGGCCTCGCGCGCACCCAGTACGACATCTCCGATTTTATCCAGACCGACGCCGCGATTAATCCGGGCAACTCGGGCGGTCCGCTGGTCAACGCCCGCGGCGAAGTCGTCGGCATCAACTCGGCGATTGCATCGCAGACGGGTTTCTATTCCGGGTACGGGTTTGCCATCCCGATCACACTCGCCAAGCAGGTGATGGACGACCTGATCGCTTTTGGCGAGATCCGCCGGGCGGTGATCGGCGTCTCGATCGGTGAGGTGTCGCCCGAGGACGCCGCCGTCGCGGGCCTGCGAGAGATTGCCGGCGTGAAGGTGCAGGCGTACTCGGGGACCGATTCGCCCGCGCTGCGCGCGGGGATCGAACCGGGGGATGTGATCACCCGCGTGGACAACAAGCCGGTCGCGCGCGTGGGGCAACTGCAGCGGATCGTGCGGGCCAAAAAGCCCGGCGACGTGGTCGCCGTCGAGGCGATGCGCTACGGGACGAAGAAGACGTTCTCGGTGCGTCTCACCGCAGCGCCTCGGGACAACGGCGTGGTTGCGGTGGCAGACGAGGAGACGGTGCCAGAAAAACAGCCGACGAATTCGCGTCTCGGCATCGCGGTGGAACCGGTCTCGGCCGAACTCGTGCAGCTTTCCCGCATGCCTGAGGAGTATCGAGGCGTGCGCGTTGCCGCGATCGACCCGGGAAGCCCGTCCGAGAATCGACTCGCCGTCAACGACGTCATCGTGCAGATTCTCCCGAGCAAGAAGCGGATTGGCAGCACGACCGACCTGCAGGATGTCCTCACCGGTGTCAGCGCTGGCGATATCGTGAGTTTCTTGGTCTACAGTCCGGTCCGGGGTGGTGGCGGCACCACGCGGGTCGTGAACATCCGCGCGCAGGCCGGGCGATAATCCAGCGACTGGCGCCAGGGCGGCGCCAGCCGCGATACCGGGTGCGATGGACCAACGCGGACGACCGAGGGGCCTCCGAACGGAGGCCCCTCGTCTTATCTTTGGGTCCTCAGGGACGCGAGAGTGGCGGAATTGGTAGACGCGCAGGACTTAGGATCCTGTGCCGCAAGGCGTGTGGGTTCGAGTCCCACCTTTCGCATGAGGTACCGGCGCCGGCCGGGAATCACCGGCGGGCAGGGGGTGAGTGGGGTGGTGGCCACGGGGTTGCCGCTGGTCCTCAGAGTCGGCTAGCGCCCTTGGCCCCCTCGCGCTCCCCCCTTAACTTTGGCTCTATAGAAACCCCCGTCGCCGCACTCCGGCCACGGGGGTTTGTGCCCCCAATCGACCTTCACGCACCATTGAACTTCATGGAAATCCAGATCACCACCACCAAGAACGAAGGGGTGGAGCGCCGCCTGCAGGTCTCCGTCCCCCCGACACGTGTTGCCGAGGCTCGGAACAAGGCCGCCGGCCGCGTCGCCAAGCAGGTCCGCATCCCGGGCTTTCGACCCGGCAAGGCGCCGGCCGCGATGATCCGCAAGCAATACGCGCAGCAGATCGACCAGGAGGCCGTCGAGGCGCTGCTGCGCGAGGCGTTCGAGGCGGTCCTGTCCAAGGAGAAGCTCGACCTCGTCACCCAGCCGCATGCGCACGACGTGAAGTTCGGCGACGACGATGGCCTGAGCTTCGAGTTGCATTGCGAGGTCCGCCCGGAGATCAAGCTAGCAATACTGAGCGGTTTCCAGGTACAACGCCCGGCCGACGCGATCACCGACGAACAGGTGCAGCAGCAGCTCGACCAGATGCGTGACCAGCGCGCGGCCTGGACACCGGCGGAGGGAAAGCCACTCGAGGGTGACCTCGTGACGGTGCTCCTCGCGACGGCGGATGAGGACGGCACCATGCCCGAGGGCAAGGACTACCGCCTGGTGATGGGCGCCGGTCAGGCGGTCGCCGCAATCGAGGAGCTCGTGATGACCCTCGCGCAGGGCGAGACCACCGAGCAGATGGTCAAGTGGCCCGACGACTTCCCCGACGAGGCGCAGCGCGGCAGGACCAAGCTGGTCCGCGCGACGCTCACCGAAGTGAAGCGCAAGTTACTGCCTCCGCTCGACGACGCCTTCGCGCGCGAGATGGGCGACTTCGAGTCGCTCGAGGCGTTCACGACCGTGGTGCGGACCGACCTGGCCGAGTCGTCGGTGCGCGAAGCGGATTCCATGGTGCGCTCGCGTCTCCTTGACGAAATCGTCACGGCGAATCCGTTCGACCTCCCGCCCAGCTGGGTGAAGCAGATGATCACGGCGTACGCCGAGGCGTACAAGATTCCGAAAGAGGAGCTAGTTAGGTTCGCCGACGAGGTCAAGGGCATGGCGGAGCGGCAGGTGCGCCGCGACCTGATCCTCGACACGATTGCGGCGCGAGAGAAGCTCGCCGCGACCGAAGGCGACGTCGACGACAAGGTGGCTGCGCTCGCCGGGGCGCGTGGTATGGAGACGGGCCAGCTCTACGCGTCCTTGCAAAAGGCCGGGCGTCTCCGCGAGCTTGAACGGAGCATCACCGAGGAGCGCGTCTTCACCTGGCTCCTTGGGCAGAACAGCGTGGACCAGGCCTAACCGAACCGACCTCAGGAGAGCACAGACCATGGCGATCATCCCGAATCCCTACGTCATCGAACGGTCCAGCCGCGGTGAACGCAGCTATGACGTGTACAGCCGGCTGCTGATGGACCGGATCATCTTCCTCGGCACGCCGATCAACGACGACGTGGCGAATATGATCATCGCCCAGATGCTCTTCCTCGAGGCTGACAATCCGGGGCGGGACATTCATCTGTATATCAACTCTCCGGGCGGCAGTGTCTCGGCGGGGCTCGCGATTTACGACACCATGCAGTTCCTGAAATCGCCGGTGAACACGATCTGCATGGGACTCGCCGCCTCGATGGGCGCGTTTCTGCTCGCGGCGGGACGCGCCGGCAAGCGTTCCGCGCTTCCCCACTCGCGAATCATGATTCATCAGCCGTCGGGCGGGGCGTCGGGCACCGCCTCGGACATCGAGATCCAGGCGCGTGAGATCATCTACCTGCGCGGCAAGATGAACGAACTGATGGCAAAGCACACCGGGCGACCGGTCGAGCAGATCGAGCGCGATGTGGACCGCGACCGGTTCATGAGCGCCGAGGAGGCGAAGGGGTACGGCATGATCGACATGGTCGTGACCAATCGCGATGAGATCGTGGCCGCCACGCCAGTGTTGACGGCGGCGAAATAGTCGCAGGAGCCGCAGGCTTGTGACGCATTTCACCAGCCTGTGGTCGTCGGATCCGCCCCACGTCGGGGCGACAGTTACACTTCACAAAAGCGGCTCGTCCTTCGGTAGCAGACCCGAGTTCGGGCCGATCGTTTCCTCCCCCCGCTGACCAATCCCGATGTCCCCCGATCGCCATTTGCGGTGCTCGTTCTGCGGAAAGTCCAAGGACGCCGTCCGGAAGTTCATCTCCGGCCCGTCCGTGTACATCTGCAACGAGTGCATTGCACTCTGTAACGAGATTCTGGCGGAAGACGAGGAGCGTACGGTCCCGGCGCCGGTGACGGCGGTCCCGGCGCCGCTCGAGATTAAGAATGTGCTCGACCAGTATGTCATTGGTCAGGACGGTGCGAAAAAGGCACTCGCGGTGGCGGTATACAACCACTACAAGCGGATCAACTCCGGGGCAAAGCGGGAGAACGACGTCGAACTCGACAAGTCGAACATCCTCCTCTTGGGCCCCACCGGGGTGGGCAAGACGCTGCTCGCGCAGACGCTCGCGCGGATCCTCGACGTGCCGTTCACGATCGCCGACGCGACCACGCTCACCGAAGCGGGCTACGTGGGCGAGGACGTCGAGAACATCCTCGTGCGGCTGCTCCAGGCGGGTGACTTCAACGTTACCGAGTGCGAGCGCGGCATCGTGTACATCGACGAGATCGACAAGATTGCGCGCAAGTCGGAAAATCCAAGCATCACGCGCGACGTCTCGGGAGAGGGCGTACAGCAGGCGCTGCTGAAAATTCTCGAGGGGACGGTCGCCTCGGTGCCGCCGCAGGGTGGGCGCAAGCATCCGCAGCAGGAATACATCCAGATCAACACGAAGGACATCCTCTTCATCTGCGGCGGCGCGTTCGACGGGCTGGAGAAGATCATCGAGGCACGGCTCGGGCGGCGCCAGATCGGATTCGGCTCGGAGGCTGCGACAAAGGAAGCCGTCAAGGGTACCGACATCTTCGGAGACGTGGAGCCGGAGGATCTGTTGCGCTTCGGGATCATCCCCGAGCTCGTGGGACGTCTCCCGGTCGCGGTCCCGCTCCAGGGACTCGATGAGGACGCGCTGGTACAGATCCTCAAGGACCCCAAGAACGCGCTGACCAAACAATACGCCAGGCTCTTCGAGCTCGAAAACGTACAACTGAAGTTTGACGAAACCGCACTGCGGGCAATCGCGAAGAAAGCAATCGGCCGCGGCACGGGCGCGCGCGGACTCCGGGCGATTCTCGAGGAGATTCTCCTCGACACGATGTTCGACCTCCCGAGCCGCACCGACGTCCTGGAGGTCCGCGTGACCGAGGCGACCGTTACGCAGAAGCAGCCGCCGCTCCTCGTGATCGCCACGCAGCGTCAGAAGAAGGAGGCGTGAGCGCGGCACCACTCGATCCCCTCGTCATCCGGTCCCTTGAGTTCCTCGGGCCGATGGCGACCGCGGATGGCTGGCGTCCGACGCACACGTTCCCCGAGATCGCATTCGCTGGGCGATCCAACGTCGGCAAGTCGTCTCTCCTCAATGCGCTCGTGCGCCGCAAGGCGTTCGCACGGGTGAGTCGTACCCCGGGGCGCACCCGCGAGATCAATTTTTTCGCGGTGAACAGTGCCTTTGTCTTCGTCGACCTCCCGGGGTATGGCTACGCGCGCATCTCCAAGACGCGACAGGCCGAGTGGCGTCCGTTGATTGAGGGGTTTCTCCGCGGGTCGGCCCAACTGAAGGGGATCGTGCAACTCCTCGACGTCCGGCACGACCCCACCGACGACGACCGGCAGATGCTGGACCTCCTCGCCGACATCGGGTTGCCTACAGTGGTCGCGGCGACGAAAATCGACAAGATTTCGCGTTCGCAGGTGGAGACGCGCCTCAAGGAGATCGCGCGAGACCTGGCGCTCGATGACGAGCAGCTGATCCCGTTCAGCGCGGTAACCGGAGCGGGGCGGGACGACCTCGCCAAAGCGGTGGTATCGCTGCTGGCGGAGAGCGCCGCGGACGACCCGGCGGACGACACGGCGGACGGCACGGCCGACGGCACGGCCGACGGCACGGCGCCCGATTCCCCCCTCGTCGGTGTGTAGGCCGACTCGCTGAACCGGGTGTGCCCCCGCGGCGAGAACGAGTCACCGTGTTCCGCCTCGGTTGGCACGGAGTAGATTGTGGGCATGCCTAGGATCCCGCTGCAGCTCCTTTCCGCGCGGCCAGCGCAGTCACTCGCCGATGCGTGGCTCGCCCGCCTTGATCAGGCCTTGGCGGACCCGACCATCGACCGGTCGGACCTCTGCCGTGATACGCTGATCGAGCTGACCTACCCGGAGTTCATGGGACGCTACGTCGCCGCGCTCGCCGATGAGACGGTGCCGCTCGGGACGCGCCTCGCACTCAGTGCGCTCGACCCCCGCAACGTGACGCTCGAGCCCGAATATTACGGCGACTGCGACCAGGGGCGGTTCCAGCTGGTGAAGCCCTTGCTCTGGCTCTGGTACTCCTTCGATCGGCTCCCAATCGGGGGCCAGGCGGTCGACCTCGGCATCCGCCTTCGCCGCCTCCTCGCGCCCTACATCTTCAAACGCGTCGGGAAAAACTTTAGGTGTTTCCAGCATGTCGAGTTCTCGTTCGGATACAACATGGAGATCGGTGACGACGTCGTCGTGCACCGCCATGTGCTCCTCGACGACCGCGGCGGCATTCAGCTCGGGAACAAGGTCTCGATCAGCGACTACGCGAACATCTACTCGCACACGCATAGCATCGTCGAGCAGGTGGACGTGACGAACTCGGTGACGGTGCTCGGCGACGGGGTGCGGATCACATACCACGCCACGGTGCTCGCCGGCGTGCACGTGGGAGAACAGAGTATGGTGGGCGCGGTCGCGTTAGCGACGAAAGACGTGCGCCCCTACCACGTCAATGTGGGAATCCCGGCAAAGAGCGTCCGGGTCAAGCCGAATGCGCCGCCAGGTGGGGATCGGTTGAGGGCGAGTATCGACCGGGCGCGTGACGGAGAGTGAGTCGCACGCACATGATGTAGCAACGGTGCATCGTGACCAGGAGGAGCCGGTCGGGCGTGAGACCAGTCTCCCCGGGGAGAGGACGGAGCACGTCGACCACACCGACCTCGACCTGGGTAGCTGTCACTGGGCCACCCTCGCCCTCTGGTCCACCAGTGAGTGGATGCGCGCCGTGAGCGCGCGGGCGCGGAACGGCTTGATCAGGTAATCGCTCGCGCCGTACTCGAAGGCGCGCACTTCGCTGTCCTCGTCGCTCTTGGCGGTAAGGACGATCACCGGAAGCGACTGCGTTGCGGGACGCGCGCGCAGATGGCGCAACACGCCGTAGCCATCGAATCGTGGCAGATGGAGATCGAGCACCACGAGATCGGGCGCCAGTCGGTCGATCGCCTCGAGGGCGACCACGCCATCGCCGGCTTCGTGCACCACGAACCCCTCGCGCTCAAGCAGATGCTTCATCACGCGACGCAGAGGCCCCTCGTCTTCGACGAGCAACACCTTTTTCGCGACCGCGCGACTGGGCTGCTCGTCCTCGACGAGTTCGAACGATTTTCCTGTGGAGGACGTCGGTGTCAGATGGCGCCCGCTGATCGATGCCGGCGCCGAGGCGTCGGCTGGCGCCTCGAGAACGCGCAGTAGCTCCTCAACCGTCGTCTCGCCCTGCTGCACATGTTGAACGCCCGAGTCCCAGAGCGATCGCATGCCGGTCGCGCGCGCCGCGTCGACAATGCGCTCAACCATCTCGTTTCCGGCAATCCGACGTTCCACCTCGTCGCTCACCTGCAACACCTCCTCGACCGCGAGGCGCCCGAGATACCCGGTCATCGCGCACTCGGGGCAGCCGACGCTACGATACATCGTCCCGTGGTCGGGGAACCATCGCCGCATCCGCTCAGGGACCTGACCGCGCGCGGGCTCCCGGCAGTGTGTGCACAGCCGACGCATGAGACGCTGAGCCACGACGCCCTTGAGCGCGGCCGCGATCTTATAGCTCTCGATGCCGAGGTCTACCAGTCGCGTGACCGAGCTCGCGGCATCGTTGGTGTGGAGGGTGGAGAGCACGAGGTGGCCCGTGAGCGAGGCCTGGATCGCAACGTTTGCCGTCTCTCTATCGCGGATCTCTCCGACGAGGATCACGTCGGGGTCCTGACGCAAGATCGACCGCAACGCCGCGGGAAAAGTGAGACCGGCCTTCTCATTCACCTGCACCTGTACGATACCCTGCAACCGATACTCGACCGGATCCTCCACCGTCACGATGTTGACGCCACGGGCCTGCACCGCGCGCAGCATCGAGTAGAGCGTCGTTGTCTTGCCCGACCCGGTCGGCCCCGTGACGAGTACGATCCCTTCACGGGCTTGCAACAGTGCATGGATCGACGTGAGCTCTCCCGGAAGGAGGCCGAGGGAGTCGAGCGAGAGCACGGTGGAGCGTTGATCGAGAATGCGAATCACAACCTTCTCGCCCTGCGACGCCGGCAGCGTCGAGATGCGCAGATCGACCCGATTCCCGCTCACCGCCACACGCGCGCGCCCGTCCTGCGGCCGCAGGCGGTCCGCGATGTCGAGCTGGGCCATGATCTTGATGCGCGAGACAAGAGGAATCCCGGCCGCCTTCGGCAGCACCATCACCTGCCGGAGTACTCCATCGATGCGATAGCGCACCGAGACGCCCGACTCCTCTGGCTCCAGGTGGATGTCCGACGCGCGCGACTGGATACCTTCGGCGATGATCCGATCGACCAACTGGATGACGGGCCGCTCCCCAGCCCGCGCCAAGCCGAGATCGAGTTCACTGTCATTTCTGCGGTCCACGATGTTTTCGACGTCATAACTCCTCTGCACCTTTTCGAGGATCTTCTCGAAGACGTTTTCAGGGCGGTAGACCTCGTCGATCCGCTCGGCGATACGCCGGGGGCCGGCAATCGCCATGCGGATAGTGCGGCCGAGTGCAAAGGCGAGCGAACGTTCGCAGTCGAGATCGAACGGATCGGAGGTCGCGATGTCGAGCACAGCGTCGGAGACGGACAGCGGGAGCACGCGGAACTTTCGTGCCAACGCTTCGGGCACGAGATCCTTAGCCCGCTGACTAACGACGTTGACGTCGCCAATCTTCAGGTGAAAGCGCGCAGCGACCGCCTTTACCAGATCATCGTCGGGCGCGAGGTTGCGCTTGACGACCTCGTCCCAGAGGCGTTCGACTGGCTGTGCCCGCAGTTGCGCGAGCTGCTCGATTGTGAGCATCCCGTCGAGCGTCGCGAGCAACCATTCGTCGCGGGCGGGCTTCGCCAGACTTGTCATGCGCGGCACCTCCGACGGGCCGACTTCATGTTCTTGCCTCAACCAAGCCTGCACGGACCCCAGCGGCATCGCCGCCCTACTCGCACTTACATCACACGCCAGAACTCCCGCGCCACGTCTACGGAAATGAGCCAGCCCTTGCCCCGCAGCGGCTTGGCGACGTCGAGCCGAAGCAGATCGAACAGTCCAATCACCCCGACTCCAATCGAGGGATATCCGCTCCAGACGCCGCGGCCGTCCCGTACCAACGATTGGTGCACATACGGCGCCAGAACAATCGAGGACGGCACGACGCCAAATCTGCCGAGCTGCATTGGAATAAACGGCACTCGATGTTGCCACTCGAACCGCTGTGTTGCGGCGGACGAGCCGCGTAGCGCATGGAAGCGGTAGCCGGGCGCCGAGAGAGGTCCACCGAGTGCAACGCCCAACTGCGCCGGGACTCCGGCGCCGAGCGAAACCGCCGCCAGATTGAGTCGGGCCAAGAGGCGCCCGCCAGCAAGCGGCCGTCTCGCCTCCAGTTCCATGGACGCTCGCACGTATCCGGCTCCCGCACCTCCGCTCACCGGCGCGGCAAATCCTCCGGAGAACTGCAGGGCGACGGAGTACTCGAGCGCACCGGCCTCGGTTGGGGGAGCCACGGTCAGTTCCGCGCCGAGGCGCGAGACCGTCACACGGTTGGCGAGCAGGAGTGGCTCGTATCGGCCGGCCGAGGGCGTCGCGTGCAGAGAGAGTGGCGAGTGCCGCTCATGCACGAGTCCGAGCGCCAGGCGCGTGCGGCCGCGCGGCGCGAGTGCGAGGCGCAGGGCTCCTCCCGCTACGCCGTATGGATCAGTCCAATCGGCGCCGAACTCCTGCGCCGCGATCGAGTTCCGCAGCCCACTCACCTCCTGCACATCCCCCACCTCGGCGAAATCGTCGTGCCCCTCGAGGGTGACGCGATGCCCGCCCACCGACTCCCACTCGAGGCGCGCACGCGCCTTCAGGCGGGAGTCGGAGAGACCGTATCGACCACCGACGGTCGTCGTGAAGCCGGCGCCAAGCGATCGGGTGATCCCCCCGCCAAGCGCGAGACCTTCAACGCGGTTCACGCGCACGATGTCGGAGACACTGCGCGCCGAGGGGCTCGTGGAGCGCGCGCGCGCGAGCGCGCTGGCGCGCACCAGGGCGCGAGCCTCCTCCTGCACGCGACGCACCTCGACAGCGTCGAGTGCGCGCACCTCATCGGGGAGCGTGCGCAACAGCTCCCCCGCGAACGGGTACGCACGCTGCTGCGCCCGAGGCACCTCGACGATCTCAAGCCCAGCAAATGCCTGACGCGGGAGCGACTGATTCGTGGTGATGCAGCAGATCTCCCAGCGTCCACGGATAATCCCGCGAGCCGGAAAATCCATCCAGGTGGCCGAGCGGCGGATCTCGATCGCCTGACGGCGAGGCAACCAGAAGCGGCCGTCGACGAGACCGCTCTCGAGGATGACCGAGACATCCTCGAGCTGCTTGTCCTTGAGCGCGGCGCGCGTGAACGAGAAGCTCATCCGGACCACGCTCGACGAGAGGCGGTCGATGAAGACCGCACCGACGGCGCCCGGCTGGGTGTCGTCTTTCGGCCGCACGTTCACCTGAATGACGTCGATCGCGCGGTCGCTGGCCCGGATACTGAGCGAGTCGATAATCCGGTAGTCGTACGCCTCGAGACCCGCCGGTGAGAGCGGATGCGGCACGTCCCGCACCTCGTCGCCGTCACCAAGCCGGATAATCGCCGGGAAGTTGTTCTGAACCACGCCGAGATGGTCGCGGTGGTAGTTAATGTCGGTCGGGAGCAGGAGCGTGTCGCGCCGGCCAATAATGCGTTGCTTGCTTCGATCGGGCGCGCCCCAATAGACTTCGAGCATCAGCTCGTCCGACTTAATCACCGCGGGGGGCAGCGGGAAGCCGTCGCCGAGCTGCACGAGGAAGGTGATGTATCCGTGCGCTTGCGCCGTGTAGTCGACCAGGCCGGTGTCGGCGAGCTGCGCAACTCGACGGGCGATGGCGGCGATGACGAGCGCGCGGGTGCGAGCGTCGTTCCAGCCGTCCTGAGCCGAGACGACCGCAACCAGTGGACTCACGACCAACCAGGCCGCGACGATGAACGCGCGCAGTGAACGCATGACGGGAAGTTCGGTGGGTGCGCGCCGCCTCACAACCGCGGCGATCGAATGAGGTTCGAAGAGTTCCGCGCGCGGTGCGAGCCGGGTGCGCTCGTGCCGGTCTGGCGCGACCATCTCCTCGACGCCGACACGGCCGTCTCGGCCTTCCACCGAGTGCGGACGCCACCGTTTGCGTTCCTGCTCGAGTCGGCACCTGCGGGCAGCGACACGTGGGCGCGCTACACCTTTCTTGGGACGACACCTCGGGCAGCGTGGCGCCTGACCGACGGTGTTGTCGAGGACTGGGACGCCACCCAGGGCTGGCACGGCGCGCGACCGTGCGACGACCCATTCGCCGACCTGCGGGGCATCCTGACCCGCCATGCGCCGGTCGAGGCTCCTGAACTCGGAGCATTTTGGGGCGGGGCCGTCGGGTTTTTCTCGTATGATGTCGTGCGTCACATCGAGCGGATCGGGACGCCGCCGCCGCGTGGCACCTCGGCGCCTGACGCGCTCTTTCTGCTCACGGGCACGGTGGTGATCGTCGACAACCTGCGCGCACAGGCGCGCGTGGTCGCCGCGGTGGTCGGGCCCGATCCCGCCGACGAGGCGGCGTGCCTGGGGGCGTGGGAAGGCGCTCAGGCGGAGATCGACGCGACACTCGCGCGGTTGCGGACGGGGCCGTCGCTCCCCCCATTGGAGCTCGACCCCGAAGCCGCGCCCGCGGAGGGAGCGTCGACGTACGAACGCGAGCGCTTCATGGCGGACGTCGATCGAATCAAGGAACACATTCTCGCAGGGGATGTATTCCAAGCGTTGCTGGCGCGCCGGATCTCTATGCCGCGCGACTTCAGCGGCACCGCGCTCTACCGTGCAATCCGCGTGCTCAATCCCTCGCCGTACATGTATCATCTCGTGCTCGATGACCTCGAGATCGTGGGCAGTTCTCCGGAGGTATTGGTGCGGGTGACCGGCGGCCGCGTGGTCCTGCGGCCGATCGCCGGCACACGGCCGCGCGGCGGCACGCCCGCCGAGGACGATGCACTCGCTGCCGAGCTGGTGGCGGATGAGAAGGAGCGCGCAGAGCACCTGATGCTTGTGGATCTCGGACGCAACGACGTGGGGCGAGTCGCCCGGTACGGCTCAGTGGAAGTGACCGAGCTGATGCACGTCGAGCGCTATTCGCATGTGCACCATCTCGTGAGTCAGGTCGAGGGCACGCTGCGTGACGACGGATCGGCCCTCGAGACCTTTCGCGCGGTCTTCCCCGCGGGCACCATGACGGGCGCGCCGAAGGTCCGGGCGATGCAACTGATCGATGCGCTGGAGCCCGAACGGCGAGGCCCGTACGCCGGCGCACTCGGGTACATCGCGTGGGGAGACCGCCGCATGGACCTAGCGATCACCATCCGCACCTGCGTCATGGCAGGGGAGGTGGTCTCGGTGCAGGCCGGGGCCGGGATCGTCGCCGATTCAGACCCCGCGCGGGAGTGGGCGGAGACCGAAAACAAGGCGCGAGCAATGCTGACGGCCATCGGGCGGGTGCGGGCCGCAATGCGGTAGTCGCACTCCCCTGCTTCTGCCAGCATATTTGGCGCATGCACTTTCGGCTCATCGGCGTCGGGAACACGTACACATTCGAACTCTCGGACAGCGCTCTCCTGAGCGTCGGTCGCGCGGTCACGAACGACTGCACGGTCGTGGACCCGACGATTTCGCGCAAACATGCCGATCTGAGGGTGACGGCGGGCGGCGTCGAGGTCGTGGATGGGGGTTCGAGCAATGGGACCTTTGTGAATGGGGTGCTGATCGAGAAATCGCTCGTCGTGCCAGGCGACGAAGTGAAGTTCGGGAAAGTTGTCTTCCGGCTGGAACGGGTGGCGCCGGTGCAGGCGGCGGCCACTGGCGCACCTCGAGGCGGTGCGACAATCGTCCGCCAGATCCCCAAGGCGGGTGATGCGCTCGCGCTGAGTGGCAAATCGAAGATCGGCGACTCTCTGCCCGGCTCCGACCCCGCTGAAAAGGATCGCCGACGCCTGGCGATTCTCCTCGAGGTCTCAAAGGGCCTCACCCGCTCGGCCGACATCGAAGCGCTGCTCCAGAAAATCGCCGAATATGCATTTCAGGTGCTCGAGGCGGACCGCTGCGCCATTCAGCTCACCGACGAGTTCGGGACGCTGCACCCCAAGATCTCGCGCGACCGACGCGGCGAACGTGCCTCGAGCGACATCCCGCAGTCGATCTCCCGCATGGCGGTCGACGACAAGGTCGCGGTGCTCTCCGACGACGCCGCCGACGATCAGCGGTTCACCGGACAGTCGGTGATGCTGCAGAAGGTACGCTCGGCGATGTGCGTGCCGCTCATCGGGAGCGATTCGCATGTACTGGGCGTTCTCTACGTCGACAACTTCTCCCTCAAGCGGTTTAACGAGACCGATCTCGATTTTCTGATCGCTTTCTCGGGCATTGCTGCCGTCGCGCTCGAGAACGGCCAGCTGGCCGAACGAATCCGGAAAGAGGCGCTCGCCCGCAGCAACTTCGAACGATTTTTTACTCCCCATCTCGCGGCACGCATCGCCTCGAGCCCGGATGCCGTGAAGCTGGGGGGTGACAAGCGGCGTGTGGCGATCCTGTTCTCCGACATCCGCGGCTTCACCGCGCTCTCGGAGACGATGAGCCCGGACGCCATGGCGACGCTCCTCACGGAGTATTTCACCGAGATGGTGGAATGCGTGTTCCGCCACGGGGGCACACTCGACAAGTTCATCGGCGACTGTGTGATGGCACAGTGGGGCGCACCCATCAGCGAGCACGACGACTGCGACCGCGCAATGCAGTCCGCGCTTGACATGATGGAGGAACTCGACCGCCTCAACGTACGATGGCGTGCCGAAAACCGTCCCACGCTGCAGATCGGGATCGGGCTCAACGTGGGCGACGTCTTCGCGGGCAACATCGGGAGCGATCGTCGTCTCGAATACACGGTGATCGGCGACCCCGTCAACGTCTCGAGCCGCTTGTGCGGTGCGGCGGCACCGGGAGAGATCCTACTGTCCGATCAGTTCCGCACCTCGCTCGGTTCGCCACCGCCCCTCGAGTCGTTGCCGCCGATGGAGCTCAAGGGGAAGAGTCAGGCCCTGCCCGTCTTCCGCGTCAGACGGTGAACGCCGACTCCGTCATCGCACCCGCGGGATACGAACGGGCGATCATCGGGGATGCGCTCGTCGTGGCGCGCGTGGCCGCCGCGGCGGGATTCCGCGCCGCGCTCGGTGCCGCCGGGAGCCTACATGCGTGGGCGGCTGCCGTCCCTGGTGCCGTACCATTCCAGGGCCGCCTGACGGCCTGGGGCGTACGGTTGCCGCACGGCGCGATCGACGTGGTGGTCCGCCACGGGCGACGCGGTGGCCTCTTCGCGATCATACGCGGCGATCGATTCGCGTGGCCGGGACGTGCCCCGTGGGAGCTCGAGACGTCACTACGCTTGCAGGAGGCCGGCGTGCGCACCCCCGACGTGATCGGGTACGCACTCTATCCAGCCGGACCAGGCTTCTGCCGCTGCGACGTGGTGACGCGCCGCCTCCCGGCCGGAGCGGAGTTCCCCTCATCCTGGGCAGGGGCTGACGAACGGACGCGCGACGAGATCCTCGGGGCCGTGGGCACGCTGCTGCGGGATCTCAGGTCCGCCGGCGCCCGCCATGCGGATCTCAATGCGAAAAACCTGTACCTCGCGCGCGACGGCGGCCGGTGGCACGCCTGGGTGCTCGACGTTGATCGCGTCCGATTCGGTGTCCCTGACGACGCCGAGGTGGGGGCGCAGAACCTTGCACGTCTTGACCGCTCGATCCGCAAGCTGCGCGTGCGCAGCGCGTTCGACGTCGACAACGCGGCCCTCGCTCGTCTCGCCGAGCTCGCGAGGGAGCACGCATGAGTCGGGTTCCGCTGAACCGCGTCTGCATCGTCATGATGTCGGCGGTCGGGGACGCGGTGCACGTGCTCCCGGTCCTGACGGCGCTCAAACGCCATCACCCCACCATGCACCTCACGTGGGTGTTGCAGCCTGGCCCGGCGGCACTCGTGCGCGGACACCAGGCGGTCGACGCGATCATTCTGTTCGACCGTATGCAAGGACTCGCGGGCTTCCTCGACATCCGGCAGCGCTTGCAGGCCCTCGAGTTCGACCTGGTGATCAACCTGCAGGTCTACTTCAAGGCGGGGATGATCACCGGCTTCACCCGCGCACCAGTGAAGCTCGGGTTCGACCGCGCCCGCGCGCGCGATGCCAACTGGCTCTTCACGACGCACCGCATTCCGCCGCACCCCATGCAGCATGTGCAGGACCAGTACTTCGAGTTCTGCGAATGGCTGGGGGTGCCGCACGGACCGGTGACCTGGGACCTCGGACCATGGAACGACGCCGAGCGCGAGTGGCAACGCGCATTCTTCGAGCGCTTCGACCGGCCCATTGCTCCCATCGTCGTCGCCACGAGCAAGCCACAGAAGGATTGGCTGCCGGACCGCTGGGCCGAGGTGAGTGACGCGTTGTATCACGACTTTGGGCTGCAGCCGGTGCTCGTGGGGGCGCGCTCGCCGCGCGAGTTGCACGCCGAGCGGGTGATTATGGAGCGGACCCGCACCAAGCCCTACAGCGCGCTCGGCCAGGGTGGGCTGCGCGGACTCGTCGGTATTATCGACGGTGCGGCGCTCGTCCTCACGCCAGACACCGGACCACTGCACATGACGGTGGCTCTCGATCGTCCCGTGGTGAGCCTGATCGGGTACTCGAATCCCAAGCGCGTCGGACCCTACCGCAAGTTCGGCGACCTCGCGATTGACGCCTACGGTGAGCCCGACGAAAACTATGCGCTGTCCATGAAGAACCGTCTCGACCGCCTGCCGCGAATCACGGTGCAGATGGTCCTTGATAAGGTCGAGCGTTGGCGCTCGACCTACTTCCGGACAAGTCGACCGATTCCCGGACTCTGAGTCGTCGCGTCACATCACGTCGGCGCGGTGCGCAGCGCCGCCCGACAACGCGCCCTAGCGCGTCACGCCGTCGCTGAAGTCGTACCGAAGCCCCATGCGCTCGAGCAGCGCCACGAGCCGCCGGAGTCCGAGCCCCATCACGCTGAAGTAGTCGCCATCGATCCGTTCGACGATCGTGGCTCCGTAGCCCTGGATCCCGTACGCCCCCGCCTTATCCATCGGTTCACCGGTCGCGACGTAGGCCGTGATCTCCGCAGTCGAGAGCGACCGAAAGGTGACCGAGACCTCCTCGACCGCACTCTCCGTGCGCCCGCCATGTGCGACCGCCATCGCCGTGAACACCCGATGCGTGCGCCCGCTCAGGCGTGCAATCATCGCCCGAGCGTCGGCGGCGTCGCGCGGCTTTCCAAGGATATCACCATCGATCACGACGATCGTGTCGGCGGCGATGACCACTGCCTCGGGGTGCTCCACGGCGAGCACCTGCGCCTTGGCGCGGGCGAGACGCTCGCAGTGGGGCACCGGCGCCTCATTGGGGAGGACCGACTCGTCGATGTGAGCCGGGCTGACGACATGCGTGATGCCGGCGAGCGTAAGGAGCTCCCGGCGGCGCGGGGACTGCGAGGCCAGAATGACTTCGACCGCTGGGTGCATGATCATCGTTCGAGCCACAGGGTCACGGGACCATCGTTGACGAGCTCCACTTCCATCGTCGCGCCAAACTCACCGGTCTCCACGTTGAGACCGCGTGCGCGCAGCAGCAGCACGAATCGCTCGTAAAGCGGTATCGCCTGCTCGGCGCGCGCGGCGTCGACGAAGCTCGGGCGGCGTCCCTTTTCCGCATCCCCGTAGAGGGTGAACTGGCTCACCACGAGCAGCGCGCCGCCGACATCGGCGAGACCGAGGTTCATCTTGCCGTCGGCGTCACCGAACAGACGCAGGCCGGTGACCTTGTCCGCCATCCAGACGCACTGCTCGTCGGCGTCTGTTCCTGTGAAGCCGACCAACAGACAGAAGCCGCAACCGATCCGTCCGGTCACGCGACCGTCCACGCGCACTTCGGCGCGAGAGACCCGCTGTAGCAGGACGCGCATGGGTTACCGCACCACCCGCGGCGTAAGGAGATGCATCGGAGTCGGCATGGGAGAAAACAACGAGGGCGGCACCGCGCACCGCGGCACCGCCCCCAAGATATCCGGTGGAGGCCGATGCCGCCTACTATTCCACCGTCACCGACTTGGCGAGGTTGCGGGGCTGGTCCACGTTCGCCCCGCGCTTCAACGCGGTGTAGTACGCGAGCAGTTGGAGCGGAATACTCGCGAGAATCGGCGTGAGCATGTCGATCGTGTGCGGCACGCGGATCTCATGGTCGATCAACCCCTCTAGCGCGGGTTCGTCCTGGCTGGTGATGACGATCGTCTTGCCATGACGCGCGCGCACTTCCTGGATGTTCGAAACGATTTTCTCGAAGACCGCGTCGTGCGGAGCAACGAAGACCACCGGCATCGACTCATCGATGAGGGCGATCGGTCCGTGCTTCATCTCAGCCGCAGGGTACCCCTCGGCGTGGATATAGCTGATCTCCTTGAGCTTGAGCGCCCCCTCGAGCGCGGCCGGAAAGTTGTAGCCACGCCCCAGGTAGAGAAAGTTCTGCGAGTCCTTGTAGGTCTCGGCGATTTTTTCGATCAGTGGGGCGCTATCGAGAATGGACTGGATCTGTTTCGGCAGCTCCGCCATCGCCTCCGCGATCTCGCGACCGACGATCACCGAGAGCGTACGTTGGCGCCCCAGTTTCAGGGCGAAGAGCGCGAGCGCGACGACCTGGCTCGTGAATGCCTTGGTCGAGGCGACGCCGATCTCAGGGCCCGCATGCAGGTAGATGCCACCGTCATCCTCGCGCGCGATGGTCGAGCCCACGACGTTCACGAGGCCGAGTGTGCGAGCACCACGGCGCTTCGCCTCGCGCATCGCGGCGAGCGTGTCGGCCGTCTCGCCCGACTGCGAGATCACAATACAGAGCGTCCGTGGCGTGACGATCGGGTTGCGGTAGCGGAACTCGGACGCGTACTCGACCTCGGTGGGGATACGGGCGATCTCCTCGATCATCATCTCGCCGATTAGCGCCGAGTGCCAACTGGTCCCACAGGCGGTAATGATGACGTTGTCGATATTGAGGAGCTCGTCGTGGCTCATATTGAGCCCGCCGAGCTTGGAGGTCCCATCCTCCAGGATGAGGCGGCCGCGCATGGCGTTCTCCACCGTCTGTGGCTGCTCGAAGATCTCCTTGAGCATGAAGTGGTCGTATCCGCCGCGCTCGATCGCCGCGAGGTCCCACTCGATGCGCTCGACCGAGCGGCGGATCGGCGTCGAGTGGATGTCCATCACGCGGTAGCCGTCCGGCGTGAGCACGCAGAGATCACCGTCATCCAGGTAGACGACATTGCGCGTGTGGGCCAGGATCGCCGAGGCGTCGGAGGCGAGGAAGTACTCCCCGTCGCCGACGCCAATGAGGAGAGGGCTGCCCTGGCGGGCGGCGACGATCTTCTCGGGGTCACGGCTCGACACCACCGCGATGCCGAACGTGCCCTCGACCTTGCGCAGCGCCGCGATCACCGCCTCTTCGAGGGACTCCTCGTAGAGTTCCTGGATAAGGTGCGCGATCGTCTCGGTATCGGTGTCGGAGCGGAAGGTGTGCCCGAGTGCGGTGAGCTGCCGGCGGAGCAGATCGGCATTCTCGATAATGCCATTGTGCACGACCGCGATCGTCTCGTCGGTGCTGCGGTGCGGGTGCGCGTTGCGCTCGGTCGGCGGGCCATGGGTGGCCCAGCGCGTATGCGCGATGCCGACCTTGCCGGTCAGGAGATTGGCTGCGAGCGCGCCCTCGAGGTTTGTAATCTTTCCCGCCCCGCGACGCGTCTCGAGTGATGCGCCATCGAGCACCGCAACACCGGCCGAGTCATAGCCGCGATACTCGAGGCGCTTGAGGCCAGAGACGAGGATCGGAACGGCCTGTTTGGGACCGATGTAGCCGACGATACCGCACATAGAGGCAGGGGGGAGAAGTAAGGGGGGAGCAGTGAGGGGGGGGGGTCGGTGCTCGGCGATTGGGGCGACTTCCTAGCATGGCGCCACACCTGACACCTCAGACCGCCACTTCAAATTTTCGTCATGCCAGCGTTGCCAACAGCGCCCTGCCCTGCTCGACCAATCCCTTCGCCCCTTCAGACGTCGGAGCCTCGGCGATCACGCGCACGATCGGCTCCGTTCCAGAGGGTCGAATGTGCACCCATCTGTCTGGCCAGCCGAGCCGCAGACCGTCCTGTGTATCCACCTCGGCGTCCGGAAAGGCCGCGGTGAGCGCCGCGTAGACGGCATCAAGCGGTTTGGACGGGCGATCGATTTTTTCCTTGATGATAGCATACCGCGGAAAACGCGAAACCGTCGTGGAGAGTGTCTCCCCATCCTCATGCATCAGTTGGAGAATCAGTGCCACGCCGAGCGGGGCATCACGCCCCAGGTGCAGCTCCGGTAGGATCACGCCGCCATTCCCTTCCCCGCCAATCACCGCCCCCTCCGACCGCATTCTGAGGGCCACGTTGACCTCTCCCACCGGAGCGCGGATCACGCGCGAGCCCCCTGCCGCCGCCATGTCATCGACGATCCGGGAGGTCGAAAGGTTCGTGACGACTGGACCGGTACGGTGTCGCAACACGACGCGGGTCGCGAGCGCCAGCGTGTAATCCTCGCCGATGGCAACGCCGGCGTCAGACACCAGGGCTAGGCGGTCCACGTCGGGGTCGGTGGCAAAGCCGACCTGGGCTCCACTCTCGCGTACGAGGCGCTGGAGCGGGCCGAGATTTTCTGGTATCGGCTCGGGCGGACGCGGAAAGCGGCCGTCGGTGTCGAGTTCGATCGCCTGCATCTCGCAGCCGAGCAACTCCAAGAGGCGCGGAATGATCGCACCACCGGCGCCACGGCAGGCGTCGTAGGCCACACGGAAGCGGCGCGACCGGATTCCCGCGATGTCGATAAATGGCAGCGCGAGCACGGCATCCAGATGGCGCGCGATCGCCGCCGCGTCGATGCGGGTCGTTCCCAAATCGTCGAACGTCGCGTAGGGAATCCCCTGCTCGACGAGCCCACGCATCTCGCTGCCCTGTGCGGCGCTCAAGAAGAGGCCGTCGGGTCCGATGAACTTGAGGGCGTTCCACTCGATCGGATTATGACTCGCGGTGATGCAGAGCCCGCCGGCGGCGTGATGATTTTCGACTGCCAGTTGCAAGGTGGGCGTCGTCGTGAGCCCGATGTCGATGACGTCCGCGCCGACACTTTCGAGCGCGGCGCGAGTCACGCTGTGAAAGAGCGGGCCGGTGACGCGGCTGTCACGCCCGAGCACGATCGACTGAGAGGGTCCCTTGGCCGTTGCCCAGGCGCCGAAGGCGGCGGCGTAGCGGACGACAACTTCCGGCGTGAGACCAAATCCAACGCGTCCCCGGATGCCGGAGACGCCGATCATGAGACGAGGGTCGGTCACAGTCGTAGGGTCGGGGTCGTGGGACTGCAACATGAGCGCTCTCTACCAGAGGAAAGTTACAAAGCGCGCCCAAAGGTTCAAGAGACGAGCAGGTGCGCTGGCGCGTGGGACTTGGAGCCGCGACGGAGCGAGGTCACCTTTCCTCTGCCTCCCCCCTCTCTCCCCTCCGCTCTCCGTGGATCTCCTGACCCTTCGCGCCGCCGCCGGCGGTGGCTCTGTCGATGGCATCGACGCCGGGCGACTCGTCGCCGCTGGCTTCACGCTGCTGCAGCGGAGCCCGACGCTCGTGCGCGCGCTCGCAGGCCGGCGCGCGGCGATCCTCGTACCGACGTCGCCACAGTTCATCGTCGCACTCGCGGCGAGCGAGGGGCGTGGAGCGGTGCTCCTGGACCCGCTGGCGACGTCGGCCGAGATCGTCGATGCGTTGACCGATGCGAACGTGGGCGCCGTGTTCACGCTCCGGGCCCTCGCGACCGGGCTCCCCGTCGCCACCGCGCACGTTCTACTGGACGAGGCGCCCACCTCCGCCCTGATCGTCGGAGGTGATGGGACGATCACTCGCGTGGACCTCGGCTCGCACTTTGGCTTGGCGCTCTCGGGCGACGGCGACGAGCCCGGCCGCGACGAAGAATGCGTGATCGTCTCGGCCGCGGCGCGGGCCGAACGGCCGCTCGGCGCGACCCTCACGCACCGCCACCTCCTCGCCAGCGCGCGGCAGCTGGTTCAGACAGCACAGATCAGCGCCGGCGACCATCTGCTGGCCCTGCTGCCCTACTCGCAGAGTTTCGGACTCACCGCCGCCGCCATCGCACCCCTGATCGCTGGGGCGCGCGTCTCGACCATGGCACCCTTCGACCTGATCGCGGTGGTCGATCGGATTGCCCACGACGGGGTCTCGATCGTCGTTGGTGTGCCAACGACCTTTGCGGCGCTGCTCAGGGTGATCGAGCGTCGCAACCCTGGGTTCGTGGCCCCAGCGCTCCGCCTCTGCCTGTGCGGTGAGGCGCCGCGCTCAGCAACGCTGCAGGCCCGCTGGGTTGCGGCCACCGGCGTCGAGTTGCGGCAGGGGGACGGACTTACCGACGCGTCATCGGGTGCACACAACAATCTCGTTCCCCACGAGAAGACGACCGGACAGCCCACCATCAACGATCCGACCACCTGATGCGATTCACCTTCGTTGCCGGCATGCTGCTACTCGTCGTCTTCGAGCTGGCGAATGTCTACCTAATTATGCCAATGCCCGGCGCACAGCGGATGCGCAGCCTCGAGCTGGCGTACCTGCTGTACTCCTGGCGCTGGGCCGCGCGAGCCATCGCGGCGATGCTCGTGCTCAGCGGCCTTCGGTACACCTGGGCCGGTGGCCCACGGCGGCGAGGACTCATGGCGATTTCGGTACTCGCCGCGGGCGCCATCAGCTATCAGGTGAACTTTGTGATGTCGGCCGAGGCGATGTTTAGGCAGCCCACGGTCGTTACCATGGCGACGCCCCCCACGAACAGCGTCGCACTCGACCGGCTCGTCGTCGGGGTCGAGGTCAACGGCGAGGCCCGCGCCTATCCGCTCCAGTTCATCGGGTACCACCACCAGGTACGCGATGCAATCGGCGGCCGCGAGGTCCTTGTCACCTATTGCACGGTCTGCCGCACCGGCCGCGTTTTCGATCCCACCGTCGACGGGGTGACCGAGAGGTTTCGTCTGGTGGGCATGGATCAGTTCAACGCGATGCTCGAGGATCGCACCACCGGCAGCTGGTGGCGTCAGGCGAACGGCGAAGCCGTCGCCGGCCCACGCAGCGGGACCGTGCTCGTCGAGCTTCCGAGTCGACAGCTGACCCTGCGGCAGTGGCTCGCGCTCTACCCTGCCAGCCAGATCATGCAGGGCGACCCGCTGTTCACCGCAGAGTACGCCCAGGACTATGCATACGAGCGTGGAACCAGCCGCAGCCGCCTCACCGGCACCGATCCGCGGTCGTGGGAGGATAAGTCCTGGGTGGTCGGGCTAAAAATGGGTCGCGCGACGCGCGCCTACGACTGGAATCAGCTGTTGCAAGCGGGGGCGATCAACGACACGCTCGACGGCCGCCCGGTTCTGCTGGTTGTCGCGGCCGACAGCGCAAGCTTCTACGCCTTCGTGCGTCATTCCGCAGACGCGCGCTTCGTTGTCGACGGCGACTCGATCCGTACCAACGACCGTGCGTACGCGTTCAACGGGAAGGGTCCAACCGGTGCGCTCCAGGCGATGGTCGCGAGCCAGGAGTTCTGGCACAGCTGGCGGACGTTCAATCCGGGCACGACACGCCACGAGTGATGCTACGCGTGAGCCTACGCGTGAGCCTACGAGTGAGCCTACGAGTGAGCCCGCGGGTGGGCCCAGGAGGGACAGGGCGGCGGCAGGGACGTTCTCTTAGATTTCCCGCATGACCAGAATCTTCCCTGACGACCATGGCGCCGGCTTCTCCACCCGCGCCGTCCACGCGGGTCAGCGCCCCGACCCGACGACGGGCGCGATCATGCCGCCGATCTATCAGACCTCGACCTACGCGCAAGAATCGCTCGGGGTCCACAAAGGCTACGAGTACGCCAGGGGCAAAAATCCCACTCGGGAGTGTCTCGAGCGGAACGTCGCGTCGCTCGAGGGGGGCCAGCACGGCTTCGCGTTCTCCTCCGGCATGGGGTGCGTCGACTCCATCATGAAGCTCTTCAAGTCCGGCGATCATATCGTCGTCGGCGCGAACGTCTACGGTGGCACCTTCCGGCTGTTCGACAAGATCCTCCAGAACTTTGGATTCCAGTTCTCGTGGGTCGACATGCGCGACTCGCAGCGCATCGCCGACGCGATGCGGCCGAACACCGTCGCGGTGATGCTCGAGACACCGACCAACCCGCTGATGCAGCTCACCGACATCGCGGTAGCCGCCCAGATCGCCAAGAAAGCCAGTGCGATCACGATCGTCGACAACACCTTTGCCACGCCCTACCTCCAGAACCCGCTGCAGCTCGGCGCCGACATCGTCTGGCACTCGAGCACCAAGTATCTCAATGGGCACTCCGACGTGATCGGCGGCGTCGCGGTCGTCAACGACGACGATCTGGCGAAGCGATTGCAGTTCGCGCTCAACTCGGGCGGCGCGGTGGCGGGGCCCATGGACTCCTGGCTCACCCTGCGCGGCACCAAGACGCTCGCACTCCGTGTGCGCCAGCACGACAGTAACGGTCGGGCGGCCGCGGCCTGGCTCGCGAACCGCGTGGGCGAGCAGCAGGTCTTCTACCCTGGCCTGGCGACGCACCCGCAGCATGAGCTCGCCAAGCGGCAGATGCGCGGGTTTGGTGGCATGGTCTCGGTGGAGACCGGCTCCAAAGAGAATGCGAACCAGGTGGTGAGTCGCGTG
Source organism: Gemmatimonas phototrophica (assembly GCA_945869195.1). Taxonomy (GTDB): domain Bacteria; phylum Gemmatimonadota; class Gemmatimonadetes; order Gemmatimonadales; family Gemmatimonadaceae; genus Pseudogemmatithrix. The sequence continues at coordinate 47,265 of CAMBNV010000001.1, forward strand.
AAGGTCTTCACCCTCGCCGAGTCGCTCGGCGGCGTCGAGTCCCTCGTCTGCCAGCCCGCCGGCATGACGCATGCCTCGATCGAGCCGGCTCGCCGGCTCGAGATTGGCATCACGGACGGCCTGCTCCGGTTCTCCTGCGGGGTGGAGGATGTCGAGGACATCATTGCCGACCTGGAGCAGGCGTTTCAGGGACTGTAAACGGCACCGACACCAGACCGTACGCCGCACCGTAGGGAGCAGTACCTCATCACCGGAGCAGTGCATGGCCCGTCTCGTCCTGACCGATATCTCCTCCCTCGCCTGGGAGCACCCCGCCGATCGCGCCGCGCTCAATGCGTTGCGCGCCATTCCGGGGTTCCAGCCGGTCGTCAACAAGGTCGCAAGCTTCTTCGGTGAGCGCGGCATTCGGCATCTTTTCACCGCCAACGCCGTGCGCGTCGGTCCCACGCAGCGCCCAGAGCTCGACGCGCTCTGGACCGACGTCCTCCGCACCATGGACTGGCCCACACGGCCGCAGCTGTACGTGACGCAGACGCCCGAGATGAATGCCGGCGCGGTCGGGTTTGGCGATCCGTTCGTCGTCATCAACTCGGCGGTGCTCGAGCACCTCACGCGTGATGAACTCCGCGTACTCCTCGCGCACGAGCTGGGCCATATCATGAGTGGCCATGTCACCTACCGGACCATCGCCAAGATCATCCTCCTGGTCGGACTCGGCAGTCTCCCCTTCCTCGCTGGGATCGCGCTGTTGCCGTTCCAGATTGCGCTGCTCGAGTGGTACCGCAAGAGCGAGCACTCCTGCGACCGCGCGGCGCTGCTCGACGCGCAAAACCCGGACGTGGTCCTCACGACCTTTATGAAGCTCGCCGGCGGTCGCGAGTTTGGAGACACCCTCGACTTGGGCGCGTTCAAGGAACAGGCGAAAGAATACGAGTCCGACGATAGTACCTTGGATACCGTACTCAAGGCGCTCAACACCGCTTTCCGTGAACATCCGTTCGCGACCGTGCGGGCGGGCGAACTGCAGCGCTGGGCGGCGACCGGCGCGTACACACGGATCCTCGCGGGCGAGTACACCCGCCGCGCCGACGTCACACCGGGTGCCCACCTCGGCGACGACATGAAGGAGGCGTCGGCGTACTACGCCGATCAGGCTAAAGCCGCGATTGACAAAGTCGGTGATTCGCTCGGACGCGCGCGCAGTGCATTCTCCGACGCCTTCAAGGGCGGCAATCGATGAAGATCCTGATCGTCGGTGGCGGCGGTCGCGAGCACGCGCTCGCGTGGAAGTTCCGCCACGACGATCCGACGTGCGAGATCATCGCGGCCCCCGGCAACCCGGGGATCGCCCAGATCGGACGGTGCGTGGGAATCGACGTCACCAACTTCCCCGCGCTCATCACCCTGGCGCGCACCGAGCGCGTTGACTTCACGGTCGTCGGCCCCGAGGGACCGCTCGAGGCGGGGATCGTCGACCGCTTTCGAGAGCAGGGACTCGCGATCTTCGGACCGACCAGGGCGGCGGCGCGCCTCGAAACATCGAAGCGCTTTGCCAAAGAGCTCATGCAAGCCGCGGGCGTGCCCACGGCGAGTGCGCGGACCTTCACCAGCGCCGGCGCCGCCAGGGCCGAAGCGCGTCAGCTCGGCGCGCCGGTGGTGATCAAGGCCTCGGGCATCGCGGCGGGAAAGGGCGTGATTGTGGCGCTGACCCTCGCCGAAGCGGAACAGGCGATCGACTCGATGCTCGTCGACAACGCGTTCGGCGACGCTGGCGCCGAGGTCCTCGTCGAGGAGTTCATGCAGGGTGAGGAACTCTCGCTCTTTGCGCTCACGGACGGCACGCATGTGCTCCCCTTTATCGCCGCGCAGGATCACAAGCGCATTGGCGAGGGCGACACCGGACCCAACACCGGAGGGATGGGCGCGTATGCGCCGGTGGCGCTCGCGACGCGCGAGGTCATGCGCGGCTCTGTGCAAGGCGTCTTCGTGCCGATACTCCGCGCGATGCGCGACGCCGGCTGTCCCTTCACGGGGCTCCTCTACGCCGGCCTGATGCTCACCAAGGATGGGCCAAAAGTCGTCGAGTTCAACTGCCGCTTTGGCGACCCCGAGACGCAGGCGCTGCTGCCGCTCATGGCCTCGAACCTGATCGAACCCATGCGCGCGATCGCGCAGCGGCAGACGCTCGCGCCGTTCGCGCCGTTCACCTGGTACGAGGGCGCCTCCGTGACAACGGTCGTGGCCGCCGCAGGCTACCCTGGGGCCGTCGCGGGCGGCGATGCGATCGCGCTGCCAGATGACACAGAGGACGTGACGGTCTTTCATGCCGGCACCACGCGCCACGCGGACGGCACACTGGTCACGAGCGGCGGACGCGTCGTCGCCGTCACGGCACTCGCACCGACCATCGCCGAGGCGCAGCAGCGGAGTGCGGCGGGCGCCACAGCGGTACGGTTTGACGGGAGCCAGTTCCGACACGACATCGGGTGGCGCGAGCTCGCACGTGCCTGAGCTCCCCGAGACCGAGACGATCGCGCGCGACCTCAACGGCGCCCTCTGCGGCGCCGTCGTGCGTTCGGTACAGGTGCTGCGAGGCGACGTGCTCCGGGGCGACGCCCTCGGTGGCCACGCACTCGGCGGCCTCGTGGGTGGGACGATCCAGGCAGTCTCCCGCCGCGCGAAAAGTGTCGTCATCGATTTCGCGTTGGCCGGTCGCCTCGTGGTAACGCCACGCTTCACCGGCGCCCTGCTGCTCGACGGTACGCCCAACGACGCCTACACCTGCCTGCGCTTCGACCTCGTCGACGGACGCGCACTCCGATACCACGACGTCCGCCGACTGGGGACAGTCGCCCTGCTCGCACCAGACGCCTTCGCCGAATGGAACGCGGCGCTCGGACCAGAGCCGATCGGCCCCACCCTCACCGCCGAGCGCTTTTCCGAGATCATTCGCGGGTCGACGCGCGCCGTGAAGATGATTCTGATGGACCAGAAACGTCTGGCCGGCGTTGGAAACATCTACGCGAACGAAGCCCTCTGGCGTGCCGGTATCCGGCCCGCGAGGCGGGGTCATCGTGTGACACATGCGCAGTGTGCGGCACTCTTCACTGGCCTTCAGTCGGTGCTCACGGAGTCGATCGCACTCCGCGGCACGACGTTTCGCGATTATCGGGACGCCTATGGCGGCCACGGTGGTTTCGCGGCCAGACTGCAGGCCTATGGCCGCGCCGGTGCGCCCTGCCAGCGATGCGGCGACGCATTACAATCGACGCACGCGCTCGACGGGCGCCAGACCGTCTGGTGCACGGCCTGCCAGAGATGATCGCGTGCGGCGCATGAGCGGGCGCCGTCGTCGCCATCGCGGTCCGGTCACTCCGACCCAGGACGTCGCGGTCCGGATTGCCACCATGCGCGCGCTTGTTCACGACAACGCGCGCGACGTCCCCGGCGTCTATCGCATGACCTCGGTGGACGGGGAGGTCATCTACGTTGGAAAATCCAAGACGTTGCGCACCCGCCTCCTGAGTTACTTTCGCGCGAAGTATCCGCGCGACAAGGGCGCTCGCATCCTGCGTGAGGCGGCGACGGTGGAGTGGGAGCCCCTGCCGAGTGAGTTCGCGGCACTGCTCCGCGAGCTCCGGCTGATTAAGGAGCTCCGTCCGCGGTACAATGTCGCCCTGAAGCGCGACGCGAGGCACCACGCGTTCGTGCGCGTCTCGCAGGGCCCCGCCCCGCGCTTTGACGTGGTCCGCGGCGCGGGCACCGACGAGACAGGGACCTACTACGGACCTTTCCGGGGCGCGCGCCAGCTGGAGGAGGCGTTGCGCGAACTGAACGACCTGCTTGGGCTGCGCGACTGCCGTCCTGAGCAGCCGATGTTCTTCGCCGACCCGCCAGACCTCCCGCCGGTCCCCACCCGTACGCCGGGGTGCATCCGACACGAGATTGGCCGGTGCCTCGGGCCCTGCATCGGCGCCGTGCGTGAGGACGAATACCTGGCGCGATTCCGCACGGCCACCGAGTTCCTCGAGGGAAAGCACGATGCGCCTCTCGCGCCACTGCGTATACGGATGGAGGCGTCCAGTGCGGCGCTCGACTTCGAGCAGGCCGCGACCCTCCGCGACAAGATCCGCCGCCTCGAATCGCTGCCGGAGCAGTTCGGACAGCTTCGGTTCGCGCTCGAGTCACTTTCGTTCGTCTATACAGTGCCCGGCCCCACGCCGGAGACGTCGCAGGCCTATGTTATTCGACGCGGGCGCATTCGTCACGAAGGGCCCGCGCCGTGCTCAGCGGCCGCCCGCCACGCACGCGACGCGCGCCTGTCCGAGATCCTTGATCCCACAGCACGCGCGCCGGCCTCAGTGCCGGGGCACGAGGTCGACGAGGTCCTGCTCATCGCGAGTTGGTTCAGCCGGCACCCAAAGGAGCTCAGACGGACGACGCCGATCGGGGCTGACGCGAGCGCACTGACGGGTTGACGTCGGCGCCATACGACCGGGTCCGCTTTACTCCCCCAGCGTCAGCAGCTCCACGTCGGAGTGTCCATTGCTGATCGTGAGCACCGCCACACTGGGGACCAGGTCGAATCGCCGTGGCCCCGCCGCGCCGGGATTGACGACCAGACGGTCCCCGACCCGCTCGATCAGCGGCCGGTGCGTGTGTCCGTAGACGCAGACATCGGCATCGTAGGTCGCGGCCACCTGCGTTGCACCGGGCCGGCCGAGCTCATGCCCGTGACTCACATGGATATGCACGCCACCAATCTCGATGTCCAACTGCTCCACAAGGCGCGCATCGTCGGGCGAATCGCAGTTACCAAAGACCGCCAGCGTCGGCGCAATCAGATTCAGTTCATCGAGGATCTCGTCGCCGCACACATCGCCGGCGTGCAGGATGATCGACACGCCCGCGAGCGCACGATGTACATCAGCGCGCAGTTGACCATGCGTGTCGGCGATGAGCCCGATCCTGATCGGCGCAGCCATTAGGCGTCCGGCTCACCCCATCGCGGCGCGAGCTGGTTTGGCACGCCGAGATGGTCAAGCGCGCGCGCCACGATGAAGTCGACGAGTTCGTCGATCTGCGTGGGCCGATGGTAGAAGCCCGGCGCGGCCGGCATCACCGTCGCACCCGCCAGCGTCGCGGTGCGCATGTTGTCGAGATGGATCAGCGAGAGCGGGGTCTCGCGCGTGACGAGCAGGAGCGGGCGACGCTCCTTGAGCGCGACGTCGGCGGCACGTTCCACGAGCGAGCGCGACGTGCCCGCCGCAATGCTGGCGAGCGTGCCCATAGAACAGGGACAGATCACCATGCCGCCGGCGAGCGACGAACCCGACGCCGGTGCAGCGCCGCGGTCGTTGTCGTCGTAGACCGTGACGAGCGCGTCGAATCGAGCGGCGTTCACTGCCAGGCGTAACCCCGCGAGATCCGCGACGTCGGACTCCGTCTGTAACAACCGAAACCCGTGCGACGACACGATCAACGACACGCGGCGTCCGGCGACCAGCAGTTGTTCTAGCAGCCGAATTCCATATGGCGCCCCCGAGGCGCCGGTGATCGCGAGCACAAGCGGCGCGTTCGCCTCGAGGGGACGCGTCATGCGAGCACCCGATCGGCGAGGATGCAACCGAAGAACACCATTGAGACGACACCATTCATGGTGAAAAATGCGGCGTCGAGCTTACTGAGGTCGCTCGAGGAGACGAGCGAATGTTCATAGGCGAGCAGGGCGGCGACAAGCGCAACGCCGCTCCATGCGATGGTACCGGCACCGACGGCCCAGACGGTCACCGACAGCGCGACCACGGTCACCACGTGCAGTGCGCGCGCGACGCCAATCGCGCGCACGACGCCGAGCGCGGCTGGCATCGAATGCAACCCCGCCGCACGATCGAATGCCACATCGGGGAGCGCATATAGGATGTCGAACCCCCCAGACCAGCTCATGACCGCCGCCGTGAGGGCGATCAGCACCCACCAGGGGTTGCTCCAGGCGCCCGTCACCGCGAGGTACCCGCCCACCGGCGCGATGGCGATGCCGAGACCGAGAACGAGGTGGGCGTAGCGCGTGAACCGCTTGGTGAATGAGTAGAAGCAGACCCAACCCAACGCGACCGGCGAGAGCATAAAGCAGAGCGGATTGAGCATCCACGCCGTCCAGATGAACACCGCGGCCGCGATCGCCACCGTGACCCACGCTTCGCCAACCGCGATCGCGCCCCGCGGGATTTCGCGTTGCGCGGTGCGCGGATTCTTCGCGTCATACTCGCGATCGACAATGCGGTTGACAGCCATCGCCACCCACCGAGCGCTGGTGAATGCCAGCATTACCCAGCCGACCATCGCCATGGTGATCGGCGCCGTCCGCGTGGCGATGGTCGCGCCGACCAATGCAAACGGGAGTGCGAACACCGTGTGCGGCAACTTCACGAAGCTCGCCCATCGTGCCATACCCGACGCGCCAGCGAAGGTCTGTCCCTCACGCAGGGTTCCGGGAGCAGGGACCAGCGCGCTCATTGCGGCCCCAGCCCGAGGCGCGGCCAGATCGCGTCCACCTTGGCCTTGGTCGCCTCGTCCATGATGATCACCTTGGGCCAATCCCGCGTGAATCCTTCTTCAGGCATCTTCTTTGTCGCGTCGATCCCCATCTTGGATCCGTAGGTGAAGGCGCGGCTTGAATGGTCGAGCACGTCCATCGGCCCCAGGGTGAAACGCGTGTCGCGCTCGGGGTCGATGTTGTTCAGTGCGACCCACCAGGCTTCCTGCGTGTTGCGCACATCCACCCAATCGTCGACCACGACGAGCACTTTGGCGAGAGACATCAACCCGGCTCCCCAGAGGGCGTTCATCACTTTCCACGCCTGCCCCGGATACGTCTTCTTGATGCTCACGAACACGAGATTATGGAACACGCCCTCGGCGGGCATGTGATAATCCACGATCTCATGATTGGTGAGCTTGAGCAATGGCAGGAAAATCCGCTCGGTCGCATGGCCAAGGTAGAAGTCCTCCATGGGCGGGCGTCCCACGATCGTGGCGCAGTAGACGGCGTTCTTGCGCATCGTCACCGCGGTGACATGCACCTGCGGGTAGAGGTCCGCCTCGGAGTAGTAGCCGGTGTGGTCGCCAAACGGCCCCTCGACCACCAACGCTTCGGTCGGGTCGATGTACCCCTCGATCACAATCTCGGCGTCAGCAGGCACCTCGAGATCGCAGGTGAGCGCCTTCACGAGCTTCACCGGCTGGCGGCGCAGAAAGCCCGCAAAGAGGAACTCGTCGATGTTTGGCGGCAGCGGCGCGCTCGCCGCATACATCGAGGCCGGATCGGAACCGATCACGATGCAGACCGGCATCCGCTCGCCCTGCGCCGCCATCGCGGCAAAGTGCGCCGCGCCGGTCTTGTGGCGTTGCCAGTGCATCGCCACGGTATTCTTTCCCATCTGCTGCACCCGGTACATCCCCACGTTCCTGATGCCCCGGGCGGGGTCCTTGCTCACCACCGCCGTCATGGTAAGGAACGGACCGCCGTCGCCGGGCCAGGTGGTGAGCACCGGGAGTTTGTCGAGATCGATCTCGCTGCCCTGCCAGACAATCTCCTGGCAGGCCGCCGGTCCCGACTGCGTACGTGGCGGAAACTTGGCGACCTCCATGAGCCTCGGCAGCAGCTGCAGCTTGCCGAGAAACCCCTCGGGGACCTTGAGGTCGAGTAGTTTGGTGATCCGATCGCCGTGGTCGTCGAGCTTCGCCACGCCGAGCGACATCGCCATCCGCGACATCGACCCGAAGAGGTTGATCGCCACCGGGTACGGCGAGACCGATCCATCGCGCAGGACCGGCCGCTCGAAGAGCAGGGCGGACCCGCCACCGGGCATCTTCATCACGCGATCCGCGATCTCGCACATCTCGAGATGCACGCTCACCGGCTCGGTGATCCGCCGCAACTCGCCGGCCCGGTCGATGGCGGCGATGAACTCCTGCAGTGTATCGAGCGTCTCGGTCACTTGGTTCCCACGTGCACCGCCGCGATCCCCAACGTGAGCGACTCAAAACGGACGTCGCGAAATCCGGCCGCCGTCATCGCCGCGGCGAGTGCTCCGGTCACGGGAAAGTTCGCCACGGAGCGCGGCAAGTAGGTATAGGCCGTCTTGTGCCCACTAATAATCCGGCCGATCAGCGGAAGGATGTTGTGAAAGTAAAACAGGTACCCCGCCCGCACGAGCGGTCCGTTCGGCGTGGAGAACTCGAGGATCACGAAACGCCCGCCGGGCTTGAGGGCCCGATGCACCTCGCGCAAGCCCGCGCCGAGATCGGCCACATTGCGAATGCCGAAAGCCACGATGGCCCCGTCGAACGTGCCGTCGACCACCGGGAGCGCGAGCGCGTCGGCGACGACCGGCGCCACCACCGACGCCGGTGCCTTGCCTATGCCCGCGCGCAGCATCGGCTCGGCGAAGTCAGCGGCAAGAATCCGTCCCGCAAATCCCGGCTGTCGGCTCAACTCCGCACCAAGGTCGAGCGTTCCCGCACAGAGATCGAGGTACACCCCGTTGGGTTGATGGGGCCAACCAAGCCGTTGCAGGGCCACCGTCCGCCAGCGACGATCTATGCCAAGTGAGAGCAGGCGATTGAGGAGGTCGTAGCGCGGCGCGATCTCGGAGAAGATCCGCTGGACGTAGCTGCGTTTAGCCGCCGGCGAGGTGCCCCGGGCGGCCACATCGGCCTCGAGACCCTCTGGAGTGAACGTGTGCGGCATAGGAGGGAAAGTTGCCCGGCGTCGGACCGTCGGGCAAGTTTCCCCCTGCGAATGGCGCGCTCCCTCGACCTGCCCAATCTGCCGGATGCCGACGTCGTCGCGCTTGCCCAAGGGGGGGAGGAGCCCGCGTTCCGCGAGCTCATCCGTCGCTACGAGCGCCCCGTCTTCTCGCTGCTCTACCGGATGGTGCGCGACAGTACCGCGGCCGAGGATCTCGCGCAGGACGCGTTCATCAGGGTCCTGAATCACCTCGACAAGTACCGACCCGAGTTCAAGTTCTCGAGTTGGCTCTTTAAGATCGCGAACAACATCGCGATTGATCACCTGCGTCGACGGCAGCTCGACACGATTTCCATGGACGGCGCGCCGCATGCGATGACCGCCGCCGATCGCGCGGCGACGTCGTTCGACCTTGTCGACGGGCGAGAGAGCGCCCTCGACGAGCTCGCGGCGAAGGAACTCGGGAGCGTGATCGAGCAGGCGATCGGCAAGCTCCGCCCAGAATACCGGAACTGCATCATGCTCCGGCACGTCGAGGACCGCAGCTACGAGGAGATCGCCGCCACCCTCGACCTCCCACTCGGCACGGTCAAAACCTACATCCACCGCGCGCGACACCAGTTGCGCGAGGCGCTTGAGCACCTGAGGGAGTGATCGTCGGCACGCCGCCGACTCGTCTCCCCCGCTGTCGCTCTGAAACCTCCGCTCCCTCACCGCCGTACGCCCCTCTGAGCTCTCGCCATGAACCATCGACATCTCCTTCCCCACGAGATCGACCTACTGGTCGACGGCAATGCCAGCCGCGGCATCGCCGCGTTACGAGCGCGCGTCGAGGCGTGCGATGACTGTCGCGCGCAGTACGACGCGCTCCGCCGCGTGTCTGACGCGGTCGACGCGGTACCCCACTTCATGCCGCGACTACGCTTTGCGGACGCCATCATGAGAAAGGTGCAGGTCATGGCCCCCTGGCACGTCGGGCTCGCGGGCTCGGTCAGACGATTCATTTCGGAGGGCGCCGTCCCACGTCGACTCATCCTGACCGGAGCCGCGCTGATGGGCGTCGCGATCTCCGGCGCCGCGGCCTGGCTCGCGTTCCGTGGCGACCTCACCGGTGGGACGTTTACCCTGGCCCTAGATCAGACGCGTGAAGGTATGGTGTTTGGGGTCACTCAAGTCGCGGTCCATGCGCTCGGCACCGACGCCATCACCACGCTCGCGGGCGGCGGGCGCGCGACCCTGGCGATCACCACCGCCGTCCTCGCCGCCGCCACGATCGGCGCGCTCATTGGTTTTCGCCGCCTTGCCGCCATCGCCGCCATGCACCGGAGCTAACCCATTGCGGCCGCGACTTTTACTTCCCGTCCTGATGCTCCTCGCGCTGTCGGCCCGACCGCGGTCCGGACTCGGGCAGGTAAGCAGCGCCGCCGTGCCTGCCGATAGCGTCACCGCCGCACTCGGGCTGTTCGGGCTGACCGAGGATGGCCTCCAGATGAACGGTCGATTCTCCCGTGGCAACACGACCGTGGCCGCCGGTGACACCGTCCGCGGCCCGCTCGTGGTCGTGGGGGGCACGGCAGAGATCTTGGGCGTCGTCGCCGGCGACGTCCTCTCCCTCTGGGGCGACGTCGTCGTGCGGAGCGGCGGCACCGTCATTGGTGGCGCGAGCGCCTACCGCGGGCGCGTGACCCTCGACGGCGGCCGCGTGCGAGGCCCGATGGGATCGTGGCAGCAATCCGCCACCGGCGCGGTCGCCACAACACCGCCTATCACCCGGGCGCGCGCGGTCACCCTGAGCACCGGCTGGACCGCGATGTTCGTTGGCATGGGCTTCATGGTGCTCGTCCTGCTCGCGTCGAACCTCGAGGCCACCGCACGCGTAATCGAGCGGGACTTCGGACGCGCCTTCTTCGTCGGGGTGCTCGGCCAGCTCGGGTTCCTCCCGCTCCTGCTCCTGACCTGCGTCGCGCTCGCGGTCACGCTCGTCGGCATCCTGCTGATCCCGTTCGCACTTGTTGCCGGCCCGGTCGCACTCGCCGGCCTGATCACGCTCGGGTGGCTCGCACTCGCACTCGTGACGGGGCGGGCGCTCGTGGGGGGGCCTCGCGACGGCGCGTCACGCCGGGAGGCGCTCCGCGCCCTCACGCTCGGTGTGCTCGTGCTGATGGCGCCGTGGCTCGTCGCGGCGGCCCTGCAGGGGACTGGAATGGCGGCGCTCCTGGGGGGGATCGTGGCGTTAGCGATCGCGTGGGTCGCGATGAGCGTCGGGTTGGGCGCGGCGCTGCTCTCGCGCGCCGGTACGGAGCGTCGTCAGCACGCCGATCGCCCTCAGTCCCCCCTGCAGGGGTGGCAGACGCCGACTCCGATCGCGGGCGTCGCCGCGGCGCGGCGTCCGATTCCCGCGCGACCAGGCGGGACGCCACAGTAGCCCACGGGCGACGGTGCGGCTTAGACCGGTGTCCGTAGCCCCAGCTGCTTCGCGATCTCCATCGCCACCGCCGTGAGCTTTCGCGCGGCCGTGCAGTCCGGCTCCCCGACGACGATCGGCAGCCCATTGTCGGCGCCCTGGAGGACCGGGGGATGCAACGGCACCTCGCCGAGGAGCGGCACCTGCAGCTCATCAGCAAGTCGTTTGCCCCCGCCCGTGCCGAAGATCGCGAGCGGCTTTCCCGTCTCGGGCGACTCGAAGTACGACATGTTCTCGACAATTCCGAGGACCGGCACGCCGACGCGGCGGAACATCATCCCGCCACGGAGCGCATCACCTACCGAGACTTCCTGGGGGGTGGTGACGATTACGGCACCGGCGATCTGCGTCGCCTGCACGAGCGAGAGCTGCGCGTCCCCCGTACCCGGCGGCATGTCGACCAGCAGCGTGTCGAGCTCACCCCAGTCGACGTCGCGCAGGAACTGCGTAAGAATTTTCATGACAATCGGGCCGCGCCAGATCGCCGGCTGGTCGCGCTCGATCAGGAAGCCGAGTGAGATGACCTTCACTCCATGCGCGTGCAACGGCATGATTTTGTCGTTCTGGACCGGCGGCGCCTCGTTCACCCCCATCATCCGAGGGATGTTCGGCCCGTAGATGTCGGCGTCCATGAGTCCCACACGATACCCGGCCTTGGCGAGCGCAATCGCGATGTTCGTGGCCACGGTCGACTTGCCAACGCCCCCCTTTCCGGACGAGACCGCGATGATGCGCCCGAGTTTGGGGTAGGCGACCGGCGTCGGTGCCGCCGGAGTCTTTGCGCCCTGAGGCGTCTCCATCATAGGCAGCGCGCGGCGCGTTTTCTCCGGCGCGGCAGGGACCTCAGCGGCGGCCTTCACGTCGACGCGCACATCGATCACCCCTTCTACCAGTTCAAGCGCCTGGCGCACCTGGCGGGCGAGCGTAGGGTCGTCCTGCGCGGCGAGCAGAAGCGTCACGCGCACCTTGCCGTCGGTCGTGACGGCAATGTCGCGGACCTGTTGCGTCTGGTAGAGCGACGCGCCCGTGCGGGGATTGGCAATCGGCGCGAGCGCCTCGGCGAGGCGGGCCTGAAGGGGTTCGGTCATGGTTTCAAAAAGACGAGGGTCTATCGTTCGGTCATCCTGAACGATAGACCCGCGTCGGTGCTCCTCAAAGGCTTGCGCGCCGGTCCGGCCCTAGTACGCCGGGAAACTATTGGCCCAGCTGTTCTGGAAAACGCGCAGGGAGCCGAGCGAGGTGAGCGCCGAGGCGACCTTGCAGGAGTTATAGAGAAACTGTTTGGTGCCGTTCAGGTCGTCGACGTCGTTGTTCGTGACCGCGAATCCCGCCTTCACGTTGAGCCCCGTAACCACGGCGCCCGACACCCTGTTCGTGCCGTTCGAGGTAATCTTCCCACCCACGAGCAGGACGCCGTCCCAGCCCGCCGTACTGCCATTCAGGCGGAGGTCACCATAGACAATCAACAGGCCCCGGCCGAAGTACGGAAGAGTGTATTCAATGTTCGGAAATGGTCCATTATTCACGATAATCGTCGGAAATCTGGTCGTGTCGCTGGTGAAATAGGACTGTGGGGGAAATCCGACACCGTTCGAGGTTACCGTGTAGTTGGCACTGATCGCCGTTCCAGCCAAGATGTCTTGCCAGTCGAACGGCACCGTCGTGGCGGCGTCGGCGGCGGTCGCGCCAATAATGCTGACTTGGGGAGTGCCGGTGAGCGGGCCGAGTTGCCCGTTGTAGCCGGGGGTGGTCGGAACGGAGACGGCGGCGACGCTCGGTGCGACGCCGCACTGGTCGACGCCGCTGATCGACCCCGAATTGCCGGTCTTTTTGATGCCATTGATCCCCGTGATCGACGCCCCAATGGTCATCGTCACGTTGGTAAAGTTCGCGAAGGCCGTCGCCATTGCGATCGCAGGGCCCGTCCCGCCCCCGGTACGCACGCCCCGCGCGCGGACCAGATAGAGCGAGGGAATCGTCGTGCCGAGGGCCGCGCGCATTCTTGTCGTCACGATGTCCGCGTAGCCACCAGGGAGTACTACCCGCGTCGATTCCGCCGCCGACGGGATCGCGGGGAGTGAGAGTCCGGCACGGTTGCGCAGTCCCTGTTGCAATCCGGACTCCGCGAGGGCTGCCGCACCTTGCGCGCGGATCGTCGCGCCGTCGGCAATGCTCTCACTGCTCAGCATGGAGAAGCCGGCGGCGAGACCGCCGACCAGGACAAACATCACGAGGAGGACCATCGGCAGCGCGGCGCCCGATCGGGCCTGCTTGACGTTGCGCATCTCAGTATACCGCGTTGCGGAAGAAGATCGACACCCGCGTGGACGCCGATTCCGGAGTGCTCTGTCCAGGAGAGTTACGTTCACTCTGCCCATTCAGCACGATCTCGATACCGGTCATGAGGTTGAGTGTCGGGACTGTTGCCTGCGAGGTGAGCGACCCTGCCACGTAGAAGCGGAAAATTGCAGTGTTTTCGAACGGGACCGCGACTTCCTCCGCCACTCCGCCGGAGACCGTTCGCCATAGGGCGGTACGGCCCGACACAAGAACGCTTGCTGCGAGGGAATATGTGATCGTCTGGTAAAGCAACACCGGTGCCCCTGCGGCGAGTCCCGGGAAAACGGGAGTCAGGGTCAGCGTCCGCCCGTTCACGATCGGGGTAATAGCTGGTGCCCCCGTGCAGTCAGTCCCGACGTGGGTCGAGGGGTTCGACACCTTGCTGACGTACGTGTAGAACGCGCCAGGCAGTGTGTCGCGATAGGCATACCCGCCGTAAATCGCCTGAGCGTACGTGAGCGAATCCACGGGCACAAAGGTGGCCGTACTGTTGCTGCAGTACACGCCCATCGCATAGGGGATTCTCACGACCAACGCAGTGGTCGTCGCTGAGGCGATGCCCCGCGGCTCGATCATGCGCATCTCTTCGCGCACAATCCCGAGCGCGTTCCGCGCCACCGCGCGGGCATCGCGGCTGCCGGCCGACCGCGAGAAGAAACTCATCTGCGAGGACAGGAGGCTCGAGGCGCCAAGCGCGACGATGCCGAGGACGACCATGACGATCAACAGCTCGACGAGGGTGAAGCCGCGGCGGGGGGTCATGAAAAGATCGATCCGGCAGTTGTGGGAAGACTCCGGTCGACCCGAATGGTATCGCGCCGAAACGCCGCGTTCGCGGGGGTGATGATGATCCTCACCCGCGTAATCGCCGACGTCGGATTTGTGACCGTAACGCATCGGCTATGGACGTACAGCGCCACCGTGCTGATCGTGGTGCACCCGGTGTTGGTCGCCAGACTTGCGTACGGCATGGTCGTGTACAGGTCGACCGCCGTCGAGAGCGCGGTCGAGCGGTTTATCCCGCTTGCCGCGACTAGATTTTTTTTTGCTAACTGAATACTCACGCCAGCGTGGACGGTGGCGAGCAGCGCCAGCACCGTGACCGCGACGACGATCTCCACGAGTGTCACCCCTCGGCGATTCTTCATAGCAGTCTCACGATACCGGTGGCGGTGCGAGTGACGGTCTTGGAGATGCCGGCGCCCGAGACGGTCACGGTCAGCGCGGCGCTCGCTCGACCATTGGGGAACACAGTCACGCCGCCACTCGGAGAGAACACCAGCGTCGCGTCGAGATCGGTCCCCGCACCGAAGGCCCGCCGGCGCAACACCGTCCCCCCACCGCGCCGATGAATCTCCATGACGCTCCCATTGAGGGTGATAACCACGGGCAGGCGCTGCTCCAGGGCGATGGTGGACGCCTCTTGCAAGACACCTTGGACGGCACGAGACGACCGCAAGACGCGGTCCCGCTGCATCAGTGTGACGAACTGCACACCGGAAATCGAAAGCAGGATTCCTGCAATCACGAGGACGACCAACAGCTCGATCAGGCTGAAGCCGCGCCGGCCTGGGCCCGCTGGATTCGACGTGCGGAGTGTCGCCATGGCTCTGCTCCTGAGTGACCCGAACGCGCAACATGTCGACTGGCGACCCCCGCCAGCCCGCCTCCTTATCAACCGGTCATGCTCAATCCGCCAACGCACCAGACTGGAGAAGGCAACGCGCCTCGCCAAGAACGCGGGCTTCGACCTCCACCAGGCTTCCCACGATCAGGGCACCCGACGCGCGCGCATGCCCGCCCCCGCCGAATGCCCGGGCGAGCGTGTTCACGTTCACCCCCGCTACGCTACGAAACGACATCTTCACCCGTCCGTGACCGAGATCACGAAAGAGGAGGGCAAGTCGGACACCGGCGACGGAACGGGGATATTCCACGACCCCATCGAGATCCTCGCTGGAGACCCCATGCCGCTCCAGCGCTCCCGCCACGATCGTCACCCAGGCCATGCCGTTCGTCAGGTCGATCTCGAGGGTGCCGAGGGCATCGCGAAGCAGGCGGAGGCGACCGAGCGGAATGCTCCCGTAGATGCGGGCGTACATCTGCTCCGGATCGACACCCGCCGTGAGCAGCTCGGCCGCGACCGCGAGACAGCGCGGTGAGGTGTTCCCGAACCGGAACCCTCCCGTGTCGGTGACCAACCCCGTGTAGAGCGCCGTGGCGATTGGCGTGGTAATCGTGAGTCCGCGCTCACGAGCGAAGTCAAAGACCAGTTCGGCGGTCGCACTGGCGGCGGTGCAACTCAGCATCGTCTTGCCCGGCGGTGTGTCACTCGCCAGGTGGTGGTCGATCACGAGCGCGTCGAGGGGCAACGCCCGCACCGCCTCGGCGAGCTGCCCCAGACGGCTGAGACAGCTGATGTCGAGCACAATAACGCGGTCCACCTGCTGGAGCGCCTTGGCCCCGTCGGGGGAGCGGTCCACCACATCGTCGCCCAGGAGCCAACGAAACTGTTCCGGCCAGGGCGTCGGATTCACAATCACCGCCCGCACGCCCATCTGACCGAGCAGCCGAGCGAGCGCACACTGCGAGCCGCAGCCGTCGCCGTCCGCATTGATGTGCGTGGACAACGCGACGGTCATTCCCGGACGAAGCTCTGCGGCGAGACGCTGAATGGCCTCGCGGCGATCGGCCGGTAGAAGAAGTAGATCAGACACGCATACTCTAGACGCTGTAGTTGGGGGCTTCCCGCGTGATCGTCACATCGTGCGGATGCGATTCGCGCAGGCCTGCGGTGGTGATGCGGACAAACTCGGCTTCGGTGCGCAAGGCGTCAATAGTGGCGCACCCGGTGTACCCCATCCCGGAGCGGAGGCCACCGACCATCTGGTAGAGCACGTCGGAGACCGGTCCCTTGTACGGTACACGCCCTTCGATGCCCTCCGGGACGAACTTCTTCGACGACAGCTCACTGTCCTGAAAGTAGCGGTCGGCGCTCCCGTCCTGCATCGCCGAGAGCGACCCCATACCGCGAATGAGCTTAAATCGACGCCCCTCCATGAGAATCGATTCGCCAGGACTCTCCTCGGTGCCAGCCAACATCGACCCCATCATCACGGTCGCAGCGCCGGCGCCGATCGCCTTGACGATGTCCCCAGAATACTTGATCCCGCCGTCGGCGATGATCGGGATGCCCGCCGTTCCGGCGACCGCGTCGAGGATCGCGGTGAGCTGCGGCACACCAATACCGGTGACGATGCGCGTAGTGCAGATCGATCCCGGCCCGACCCCGACCTTGATCGCGTCGACGCCGCGCTCCACGAGCGCACGCGCCGCCGCCTCGGTGGCGATGTTGCCGGCGATCAACTGGACGCCCGGGTGCGCCTGGCGCACGATCTCTGTCGCGTCGAGCACGCCCTGCGAGTGGCCGTGCGCAGTGTCGATGATTAGCGCGTCGACGCCAGCGTCGATCAGGGCCCTGGCGCGCGCAAGGTAGTCGCCGCCCGCCCCGATCGCGGCGGCGACCATCAGGCGGCCTTCGTGGTCCTTGGCGGCGTTGGGATAGGCACGGCGCTTATGGATGTCCTTGACGGTGATCAGGCCGATGAGCTTTCCTGCCTCGTCGATCACCGGCAGCTTCTCGATTCGATGCTTGCCCATGATCTGCTCCGCCATGTCGAGCGAGGTGCCGGCGGGGGCCGTGATGAGCTTGTCCTTGGTCATCGCGTCGGCGAGCGGGCGGTCCAGCTGCCGCTCGAACTGCAGGTCTCGATTGGTGATGATGCCGACCAGCGTGCCCGTCGCGTCGACCACCGGTACGCCACTGATGTGAAAGCGCGCCATGAGGGCGACCGCTTCGCGGAGCGTTGCTGCCGGCTGGAGCGTGATCGGGTTGCGGATCATCCCGCTTTCGGAGCGCTTCACCCGATCGACTTCGGCGGCCTGCCGGTCGATCGACATATTCTTGTGCAGGACCCCGATCCCGCCGCCGCGCGCCATCGCAATCGCCATCTCGGATTCGGTCACGGTGTCCATCGCCGCGGAGACCAGCGGTACCTGGAGCGTGATCCCGCGCGTGAAGCGGGTGGTCGTACTCACGTCCTTCGGATGGACGACGGAATGCCGCGGGACGAGGAGGACGTCGTCGAAGGTCAGCGCGGCATCGGTGCGGATACGGTCAGTGGGGATTCCCATCTCGCAATTTAGCCGAGGGGGGCCATCAACACCAGCGGGACTACGATGTACCGGAGTCCTTGGGTCCTGCCGACGGAGCGGACGGAGGTTGGGGCTTGGGCGGCGCAACGATGTCGGCCGCGACCGACTTGCCGGCGGCGGCAACGCCGCTCAGGACGCCCATGGCCTTACTCATGAACCCCATCGCTTCGGCAACCGTGCTCGCCGAGAGGTTCCCCGCGCGCAGCGTGTCCTCAACTCCTTCGGCGAACTTCTGAAAGACGGTCGGGCTGGGCGCCTGACGCGCGGCGTATCGGCTCTCGAGGAACTCGATGAAATCGAGCACCTGATACTGCCGATCCTCGGGGAGCACCTCGAGTCGGCGGAGGAGCCGGTCCTTCAGCAGATCGTTCATGGCGGAAATCCCTGGCGGGCTCGCTCGCCCCGCGGGTCGATGTGAATGAACGGTCGGTGTGCGCCCGTGGCGCGAGAGACGGGCGTCGTAGCGACGATACAAGATACCACCGAGGAGATTCCGTCCACAGTCCCCGCGTCACCGCCGTGCCGCCTGGTTACCGCCGGACGATCGAGAGAAGATCGAGCACCGGCGCTCCCGTGGGCTGCGAGCGGCCATTGCGGACGCGAGCGGTGACCGTGACGGTCGTGAGCGGGGCGATCGACTTCGCCTGCGCCAGGAGGGCGGGTGGCACGGCGAGATAGAGCATCGCATTCTCCTGCGAGGGGCCCATCGCCAGCAGGTACGGCTCGTCGGGTGCAAGAGCGCGGCGCAGTCCGTCGGCGGTCTGCAGCCCAATCACCTTTACCTCCCAGCGAACGAGTCGCCCCCGGAGTCGGTCGGGAGTGAGCCGGAGATCGGCCGCCGTGAGGGTTGCGGCATAGCTCGAGTCGGTCGGCACGAGGAGGTTCTCGGGCACCCAGGCCTCTACGCGCACCCGCACCCAGCCGCGATCGCGCGCGATCGGATCGACCACGGCGCCCGGCACGAGCGAACCGATAGCCGGTGTACCCGGCGCACGGCTGAGCGGAAGTGCCGCCGTCGCACGGAGCCCGCGGTCCTCGACGCTCGCCTCGCGCACTGACACAGCGACTGCGGTCGCCGAGGTGGGTGGCTTCGCTGGTCCCTTCGCTGGTGGCTTCGCCGGTGCCTCGACCGCCGCGATCATCGAGGTGAGAATCCACCCGTCCCGTCGCACGCGCGCCCAAGCGCCTTTGCGTTCGATGACTCTGATCCCTGCCCGGGCCTCGAATACGCCGAGGATGCGGGCGTTGAGCGAGGGCTCGGCCCGCAGGCGCAGCGTGCCGCTCCCGCCGACGGAGGCGGGGAACGAATCTCTGGCGCCGCCGAGGCGCGCGGCGGCGATCCACCCTTCGAGCGTCGCGCGCGTAAAACCGCCCCGCGCCGCGCCGGTGCGCCAGCGGGTGCCGGCCTGGACGGTCGCGATCACTTTTCCGTCAGGAGAGGCATGCACGCCGGCATCGCGGGTGATACGGGGCTGCGCACCCAACGGCGACCCGAGGTGTGCGACCATGAACAGGATTAGGAGGGAACGCAGAAGGCGCATCGCTGGTAGGGGGGGAGTCTCAAGACTAGATTGCCCTCGCGCGCGCTCCGGGTACGGAGCCGCGCGCCTCTGCTACGAAAGTATACCCCGCACAGAACAGGGCCAAGATGGCTTCGAAGGTGGATCGCCCGGTCGTGCTCGTGGTGCTCGATGGTTGGGGCCATCGAGAATCGACGGAGGGCAACGCGATCGCGCTCGCGCGGACGCCGACGTGGGACCGCCTCTGGGCGCGTGCGCCGCGCACGCTCCTGAGCGCCAGCGGTCTCGCGGTCGGTCTTCCTGACGGGCAGATGGGGAACAGCGAGGTCGGGCACCTGAACCTCGGCGCCGGGCGCGTGGTGCTCCAGGACCTCGTGCGCATCGGCGACGCGATCCGTAGCGGGAGATTCCACACCAACCCGACGTTTCGCGCGGCCTGCCAGCAGGTGCGCACCAACGGTGGCACCCTCCACCTCGTCGGCCTGGTCGGCGATGGCGGCGTGCATGGCCATGACGACCACCTCGTCGCGCTCGTCGAGGTCGCGGAACGTGAGCGGGTGCCGCACGTCGCGCTCCACCTGATGCTCGATGGGCGCGACACCTTGCCGATGTCGGCCCTCGGCTATGTGCGGGCGCTGGGGGACCGGATTGGTACGCGCGCACGGATCGCGAGCATCGGCGGTCGGTATTTCGGCATGGACCGCGACCAGCGCTGGGCGCGCACGCAGAAATGGTACGACGCCGCGGTGCGGGGCGTCGGACCGTCGACCGACGACGCCGTGCGATCGATCGAGGAGAACTACGCGCGCGGCGTGACCGACGAGTTTCAGGAACCGGTCGTGGTGCGGCGCGAGGGGAACCCGGTCGCCGCGATGCGCGACGGTGACGCGGTCATCAGCTGGAACTTTCGGTCCGATCGCATGCGGCAGCTCATTCGCGCGATCGCGATCCCGGGCTTTGACGGCTTTGACGTCACCGACCGGCCGATGCTGCACGTTGCGACGATGACGCAGTACGATCAGACCTACGGTCTGCCGATCGCGTTTGAGCCGTTCTCCCTGACGAAGATCATGGCCGAGGTGTTGCGGGAGAACGGGATGTCGTCCCTGCGCACGGCGGAGTCGGAGAAGTACCCGCACGTCACCTACTTCTTCAACGGCGGCAATGAGGTCCCGTACCTCGGCGAGGAGCGGATCCTCGTGCCTAGCCAGCAGGTCGCCACCTACGACCTGATGCCCGAGATGAGCGCCGCGGGCATCACCGATGTGCTGGTGAAGGCGATCGAGGGTCGCACACACGAGTTCACGCTCTGCAACTACGCCAACGGCGACATGGTCGGGCATAGCGGCGACCTGGCCGCGACGATCAGGGCGTGCGAATGTGTCGACGACCAGCTCGCGCGGATCGTGGCGGCAGCGGAACGTGCGGGAGCGCGGCTTCTCGTGACGGCCGACCACGGCAACTGTGAGATGATGATCGATCCCCGGTCGGGGGGGCCACACACCGCCCACACGACCAACCCCGTGCCGTTCCTGCTCGTCGAGAACGGTGCGTCGACCCCACTGCGTGCCGGTGGCGCGCTGTGCGACATTGGCCCCACGGTCCTCGCGCTGCTCGGTGTTGAGCAACCGCATGAGATGACCGGCCGAGCCCTGCAACTTCCAGGAGTTCACGCGTGATCCGTCGTTCCATTCCGCTCGCCCTCGCCGTCTTCGTCGCCACCTCGATTGGGGCCCCCCTGCGCGCTCAGGTAGGCCATACGCCAGAGAATAGCCCCTATCAGGACCTGCGCGGTCGGCAGGCGGTCACCATCTTTGCCGGATCGATCGCGCCGGGCGGTGATCCCGCCGGCGTTGGTCCACGCAACGGGCTTCAACTCAGCGGGCGCTACGAACTTCTCCTGACCGGACCGCTCTGGTTGCAGGCCCGCGCGACGTTCGCGCCGCAGCTCGCGCGTACCATCAAGGATCCGGTGCTCCCCACGGCGACCCGCGACATCGGAACGTCGACGCGCCCCCTCGCCGCGGTGGAGGTCGGGTTTGGGTTCAACCTGACGGGCAACAAGGCATGGCACCGGATTGCGCCTCAGGTGCATAGCGCGGTCGGCTGGGTGACCGGCGGCACGAACCAGTTCGACGAGGGCGGGTACAAGTTCGGGAACAAGTTCACCGCGTCGTACGGAGTGGGTACGCGCATCGTGACCGGACGCGCCTGGGAGCTGCAGGTTGACGTGACGCACCTCTTTTGGAAATACCGCTATCCGAACGAATACTCTGGCACCGGAGCGCCCACCGACAGCTCGATCCTCCGAGGCGCACCGTTGAGCGCCTGGAAGGGGAATGCTGTCCTGTCGATCGGCATGAGCCGATTCTTCTTCCGGTGACCATCGTGATGCGTGCGACGCTCACCCGGCGCGTGACATTTTCGGCAGCGCATCGCTATCGCCGTCCGGAGTGGGACGACGGACGCAACGCGGCAACATTTGGTGCATGTGCGCGGCCCAACTGGCATGGCCATACCTACGTGTGCGACGTGACCGTCGGTGGGCCGGTCGACCCGCTCACGGGGTTCTGTGCAGACCTCGGCGCGCTCGATCGCGCGCTGCGCGAACGCGTCGTGGAGGCGCTTGATCACCGGAACCTCGTGCTCGACATCTCGGCGTTTGCCGAGGGAAAACTGATCCCCACGTCGGAGAACATCGCCGGCTGGATCGCGCGCGAAGTGCAGGAGGCGCTCGGCGTCGGCACTCGGGTGCTGCGCGTGCGCGTCGCCGAGGAGCCCGGACTCTGGGCCGAGGTCGAACCGACGTGACGCGCCTGCTGGACGGCGCGCTGAGCCTCGACGCGGTAGACGAGGTGCCCGTCTGGCTTGAGGTAAATGGCCAACCGGCCGTCACCTGGATGTGCACACCAGACCAGCTCCCCGAACTCGTCGTCGGGTGGTGCTTCGGCGAGGGGTACATCGATTCGCGCGCCGACCTGCTCACGCTGCGGCCGTGCGCGAAGGAGCCCGGGTTCTGGGTGACGGTTCCCCCAGCACGCTTCGAGACGGTGGAGGGCCAGGAACGCCGACGCGTACTCGCGTCTGGCTGCGGCGCGGTGACGACGATCCTCGGTTCGCTCAGCACCGTGCCGCGCCGGAGCACGCGACCCACGGTGCCGGACCTCGCGCGAACGCGACTGCTGTTCAAGGAGCTCTTCGCGCTCGGCGAACGCTACAAGACGACGGGCGGCATTCACGCCGCCGCGCTGACCGACGGGGAGACGCTGTTGGTGCACGCCGAGGATATTGGGCGGCATAATGCGGTGGACAAGGTGATTGGACAGCGGATCCTCGCGGGCGAACGACCCGATGACCTCGTGATGCTGGTCACGGGGCGAATCTCGGGCGAACTTGCGTTCAAGGCGGCGCGGGCACGGATCTCGGTGGTCGCGACCCCAAGTGTGCCGAGCACGATCGCGGTCGAGATCGCGAAGGCGGCGGGGATGGTGCTCGTGGGACGCGCGGTCTCAGGCGCGCCGCAGGTGTGGGAGCCGTGAGTGCGTCGACTGGCTCTGCACTGGGCCGCGTGAGAGGCGCCGCCCCGGGAACGGCACCGACGCGCTGCACTGGAGTGATTCTCGCCGGCGGCGGTGCGACGCGCTACGGCGGCCTGCCTAAGGGACTCGAGCGGGTAGCCGCCGAACGGATCATTGATCGGGTCGCGGCGGCGCTGGGCACGGTAACGGACGAGCTCCTACTGATCGCGAACGACCCCGCGGCGACTGCCTGGCTTCCCCACGTACGCGTTGCCGCCGACGTGCGCGCCGGCGAAGGAGCGCTGGGCGGTCTCCATGCGGCGCTCTCACATGCGGGAGGGAACATCCTGCTCGTGGCCTGGGATATGCCGTTCGTCAGCCCCGCGCTGCTCGGGGCGCTGCGCGCTCGCGGAGAGCAGCACTCCGCCGATGCGGTGCTCCCCGAGAGCGACGGATCGCGCCGCGGTGTAGAGCCCCTCTGTGCCTGGTATTCGTCGCGGTGCCTCACCGCCGTGGCGGCCGCGCTCGACGCCGGTGACCGCCGGGTGATCGCGTTTCATGACGCGGTGCGCACGGTGCGACTGGCGATTGATGAGGTGCGAAGCTTCGGCGATCCCGCGCGCCTCTTTGCGAATGTGAATACCCCCGCCGAACTCGCATGGGCCGAGGAGGTCGCGCTCGAGCCGACTGCGGTACGCCATGATTGAGTCCACGCCGGCGCGACCCCACGCGCCACCGATGCTCGCGATTGTCGGAAAGAAACATGCCGGCAAGACGACGCTCACGGTGCAACTCTGCGCCGAGCTGACGCGCCGCGGCCGGCGCATCATGACGCTCAAGCATGGCTCGCATACGTTCAGCATCGACCCGGAGGCGACCGACACCTACCGCCACTACCACGAGGGGAATGCGGAGCGGGTGGCCATGGCGTCTCCCGACAAATTCGCGCTCGTGATGCGGTGGGAGCAGGAGGTTGCGCCCGAGGAGATCGCGGCGCGGTATCTCTCCGACGCCGACCTCGTGCTCTGCGAGGGCTTCAAAGCGAGCGCCCTCCCGAAGGTGGAGATCTTCCGCGCGGCCGTCCACTCGAGCGCCCTCTGGACCGACGGCCCCGCGAACGCCGGCAGTTGGCGGGCGATGGTCACGGACCAGACGGTCCCTGAGTTTGATGGCACGACGTTTGCCCTTGGTGATGCTCAGTGGCTCAACGCGCTCGCCGACTGGGTGGAGCGCGAGTACCTCTCTCCTGCCTCATGATGATGCCGAATCGTTTTGTGTCCGTCGCGCTCTTGCTCACCATGGCGTGCGTCGCGCCCGTCGTGAGCGTTGCACCGGGACCGTTGCCCATGGCCGCCGCGTTCGTGCAGCTCGCCGACTCGTTGCTCGGCGACCCGATGTTCCGCTCATCGCACTGGGGCGTACTCGTCGTCGACCCGCTGAGCGGCGATACGCTCGTTTCGCGCAACGCCGGCAAGCTGTTCATGCCGGCATCGAATCAGAAACTGCTCACAGGCTCAACCGCACTCGCGCAGCTCGGCCCGGAGTTCCGGTTTGCAACGCGCGTCCTCGGCGCGACGAATCCGATCCACGGGATCCTCACCGGCGACCTTGCTGTCGTCGGCACGGGCGATCCGAGTATAAGCGACTCGCTCGCGGGCGGTGATGCGATGGCACCGATGCGTGCGCTCGCCGATGCGATCGCCGCGCGCGGCATCACCGAGATCACCGGACGGATTGTGCGCGGGAGCGACGCCTTTCCCGATTCTTCGCTCGGCTTCGGTTGGGCCTGGGACGATCTGGACTATCCGTATTCGGCGCCGGTCGACGAGCTGTTCTTCAACGAGGGCGTCGCCCAGGTGACGGTCGTCGGCGGCCTGGTGGCCGGAGCGCCGGTGACGGTGCGGACGTCGCCCGCGCGGACGGTGCCGCACATCGGTACGCTCGAGGTCTCGACCATAGGCACCTGCTGTGCCGAACGATCGCGTGTGGAGTGGTTCAGCGACATTCGCGGCGCACGCCCGTCGCTGACGTTGCGCGGCAGTGTCCGCGCGGGTGACAGCGTGACCGTCCAGGTCGCGCTGCGACATGCGTCTGGCGCTTGGCTCGACGCGTTCGCCGAGGCGCTGGCGGAGCGCGGGATCAGGGTACGCGGCGGGGTGGAGCGTGACGTGCTTGCTGACACGGCGGGCTACGTGACGCTCGCCTCGCGCCTCTCACCGCCATTGCGTGATATCCTCCCGATTTTCCTGAAGCCGTCGCAGAACCAGATTGGAGAGATCCTCTTCAAGACGCTCGGTCGCGTGGTGACGGGCGTCGGCACCGCGGACAGCGGGCGTCGCGTGATCGAGCGCCAACTTGTCGCGTGGCGTGCCGACAGCGCCGGATTCGCCGTGCGCGACGGGAGCGGACTCTCCCGACACGACTACGTCTCTCCAGAAACGATTGTGCGCGTGCTTGACGCCATGCGGCGGCACCCGGAGTTCCGGACGTTTTACGACGCGTTGCCGATCGGCGGCGTGGACGGGACGATCCGCAATCGGATGAAGGGCACGCCCGCCGAGGGGAATGTGCATGCAAAGACCGGCACGCTCGACAAGGCGCGTGCGCTCTCTGGGTACGTGACGACCGCCGACGGACGCCTGCTGTTGTTCTCCATGCTCTCGAACAATCATGTCGTCGCGAATCGCGAGGTGGAGCGAGTGCAGGACGCGCTCGTCGCCTTCCTCGCGGGCGCGACGCTCGGGGCACCCTGATGCTCGAAGTCGCCGACGCGGTCGCGCGGATTCTCGCGCAGATCACGCCGCGCGAGGAGGAGACGGTCGCGCTACCTGACGCGCTCGGCCGCGTGCTCGCGCACGACGTGATCTCTCCGATCACCCTGCCGCACTGGACCAACTCGGCGATGGACGGTTATGCGGTCCGAGGCGCGGACGTATCGGGTGCTAGCGATACCCAGCCGATTGAACTGCCTGTGCTCGAGACCATCGCAGCGGGCGCTTTCGCCACGCGCCCGCTCGGCCCGGGGGAGGCGACGCGGATCATGACCGGAGCGCCGCTGCCCGAGGGCGCCGACTCGGTAGTGCGCGTTGAAGACACCGACGCGGGGATTAATCGCGTCCGGATTTTCAAGGACCGCGATGCCGGGAAGAATCTGCGCCTCCGCGGCGAGGACCTCCATGCGGGCACGGTCGCGCTCCCGCGCGGGATGACGATGGGCGCCGCTCAGGTGGGGATTCTCGCGTCGATTGGTGAGGCCACGGCGCGCGTACATCGCCGGCCGCGGGTAGCGATTGTCGGGTCCGGCGACGAACTCGTGGACCTCGACCGATTTGACGAAGTGCGCGCGGGACGAAAAATCGTGAGCTCCAACTCGTATACGATCGACGCGCTGGTGCGCACCGCCGGCGGTCTGCCAATCGGCTTTGGTCATGCGGCCGACACGCTCGCGTCGATGCGCGCACTGCTCGAGGCGGCGGTCACGGCCAAGCCCGATCTGATCGTGACGTCGGCGGGGGTGAGCGTCGGCGAGTTCGATCACACGCGCGCTGCGCTCGAGGCGATGGGTGCCGAGATGGGATTTTGGAAGGTCCGGATGCGCCCCGGCGCTCCACTCGGGTTCGGAATCATTCGCGGGATTCCCTGGATTGGGCTTCCCGGGAATCCGGTGTCGGTGATGGTGACGTTTGAGCTCTTCGTCCGGCCGGTGGTGCGGCGGATGCTCGGCTACGCGCGATTGCACCGGCGCCCGGTTACCGTCACCCTCGAAGAGTCGGTCAGCATCGGGGCGCGACTCACGCATTTCCTGCGCGCGATTGTCACACCGTGTGCGGACGGTGTGCTGTCGGCACGACTGACCGGGCCGCAGGGGTCGGGGATCCTTACGTCGATGTCGCTCGCCAATGCGCTGCTTATCGTACCGCGCGAGCGCCCCGAGGTCGCCGCCGGGGAACAGCTCACGGCGCTGCTGCTCACCGAAGACGCCGGTGCGTCTGAAAGATTCGCACTGTGAGCCCTATACCCCATCATCAATGGAGGTCGTAATGCGATTTGAACTTGCCGCGCTCGACCGTCGCTTTGTGATCGTCGAGCAGTCGGTAGAGCTGCCGATGGGTCGCGTGGTCTTCGAAAAGCCGCGCAACTTTGACGACCTGATTAGCGAAGCGGATTTCGTGCACGATGACCGCCTGCCGTATTGGGCCGATCTCTGGCCAGCGGCGATCGTGCTCGCGGAGTTTCTCGAGCGGCGCGCGCTGCGTGCGGGCTCGACCGACGACGCCACGGGAGTCGGGAGTGATCGTCCGGCGCCGAGAGCGCTCGAACTCGGGTGCGGGCTCGGGCTCGTCACCGTCTCCGCGATGCGCGCTGGCTTCGAGGTGCTCGCGACCGACTACTACGCGGACGCGACGTTGCTCACGGCGCGCAACTGCGTGCGTGTAATTGGGCGCGAGCCGTTGATTCGTATGGTCGACTGGCGCGATTTTCCGAGCGATCTAGGCACCTTTGAGATGGTGCTCGCGGCCGACGTGCTCTACGAGAAGAGCTACGCACCGCTCGTGGCGGAGGCGATCAGTCTCAGCCTGGCACCGGGGGGCTACGCATTAGTGGCGGACCAGGGGCGCGCGGCGCTGGGGCTGTTTCTCGAAGAGGCGGGGGCGCGGGGGCTCGTGGCCCGCGTGGTGCACTTTGATCCGCACCCGACGAACCCGCCACCGCCGGAGGGATCGGAGGTGCACCCCATCACGATTTATGAGGTGCGGCACGGGTAGGACCAGGCCCTTCAGTGCTGCATTTCCATAACTAGCGAGGACGCGGCTCGTTCGCCTGACTCACGCGACTCCCCTTACGCCAGCTGCCCCGCCACCACCTCGGCAATATCCAGCACCGGCACCTCGCTGCCCTTCGCCTTCACGCCGTCCGCCATCATCGTCATGCAGAACGGACAGGCCACAGCGATCGATGCGGCGTTCGTCGCCAGCGCCTCTTCTGCGCGTTCAAGATTGATCCGCTTCCCTTCCTTCTCCTCCATCCACATACGACCACCGCCGGCGCCGCAGCAGAGGCCCTTATCCTTGCTGCGCGGCATCTCGACGAGGTTCATCACCGGCAGCGCGCGCTTGAGCGTCTCGCGCGGCGCATCGTAGACGTTGTTATAGCGGCCGAGGTAGCAGGAGTCGTGGTAGGTAAAGGTGCTGACCGGCGCATGCAGCTCTTGGCGGATTGGGACGCGGCCCTCGGCCAGCAGGTGTTCGATGTACGTCGAGTGATGGACGACGTCGTACTCACCACCAAACTGCGGGTACTCGTTGCCGAGCTGATGGAAGCAGTGTGGGCAGGCCGTAACCACCGTCTTCACACCGTACTTGCCGAGCGTCTCGACGTTGTCCTTGGCGAGCATCTGGTAGAGGTACTCGTTGCCCATGCGCCGCGCGGGGTCGCCGTTGCACTTTTCCTCTTGGCCGAGGATCGCGAAGTTCACGCCCGCAGCCTGAAGGATCTTCGCAAAGGCCACGGTGGTCTTCTTGGCGCGATCGTCGAACGATCCCATGCAGCCGACCCAGTAGAGCACCTCGGGCTTCGCGCCGCGCGCGGCCATCTCGGCCATGGTAGGGATGTTCATTCCCTCGGCCCACCTGCCGCGATCACCCGGATCGAACGCCCACGGCGAGCCACTCGCCTCCATCGACTCGAACGCCGGCATCATCTCATCGGGAAACCGCGACTCGGTGAGCACGAGGTTGCGGCGCAGTTCGTTGATGACTGAGAGTTGATCGATCGAGACCGGGCATTCGTAGACACAGGCGCGGCAGGAAGTGCAGGCCCAGAGTTCCTCGTCGGTGATATAGCTGCCGAGTAGCGTTTTTTCGGCGAGACCGGCGGGCGCGTCAGGTGAGAGCGTCGCGACGCCCTCGGTGTCGGTGATCATCCAGGGCGCCTTCGCCTCCAGGCGCTCCCGGACATTGATCATGATCTTGCGCGGGCTGAGCAGCTTACCGGTGATGTTCGCCGGGCAGACCGCGGTGCAGCGCCCGCACTCGGTGCAGGCAAAGCCGTCGAGCAGTGATTTCCAACTCAGGTGCTCAACGTCGCTCGCACCGAACTGCTCGGCTTCAGCGCCCTCGAAGTCCATCGGGCGCATCGCGCCGACCGTACCGGGGCCGCTCGTGTTGGAGAGGTAGGTGTTGGGCAATGACACGACCACGTGCAGATGCTTGGAGAACGGCAGGTAATTCAGGAAGCCAAGTACGAGCAGGGCATGCAACCACCAGAAGCACTCGTGGATCACCATCGCCGGCGGGAACACCGGGCCCCAGAGGACCACGAGCGCCTGCGCGATCGGTAGACTCACCGGCCGCATCCCCGCCAAGTGCAACGGCTCCGCCGCGATGAGGAACGCGTTCGCGAGGAACATCGTCACCATGAGTGCGCCAATCCAGGAGAGGATCAGGAGCGGGTCATTGGGATGCGTCTCCTTGCCCAATAACCGCTTCACTCGCTTGGTGAGCCGGCGAAAGAGCGCCATGCCGACGGCAGCAAGGACGAGCGCACCGAACGCTTCCTGGCTGGCGACATAGAGCCAGTAGAGCTGCGGCGGGAGGAAGTTCGCGAAACTGAACGAAGGGATCACGCCCTCAATGAGCAGCTCGGTGGTGCCCGCGCCGAGGATCATGAAGCCCCAGAAGATCGCGGCATGCATGGGGCCGGCGATCGAGTCGCGGAAAATCTTGGTCTGAAAAAGGCCGACGCGGATAAGGTTCCCGGTGCGCGCCGGCACCTCGTTCCAACGAAGGTCATCGAGGCGGCCGATGCGCAGGTACCCGATCAGCCGCTGGACATTCGCGGAGAAAAACCCGATCGAGAGGACGAGCACTGCGAGAAAGACCGCGTTCGACGTGTGCATTCAGTTTACCCGGACGCCTTGGCCTGCTTCACCGCGGCAGTGAGGACCGGCAGGATCTCGAGTACATCGCCGACGATACCATAGTCCGCGATCTTGAAGATCGGTGCTTCCTTGTCCTTGTTGATCGCGACGATCGTCTTGGAGGTGCGCATGCCGGCGAGGTGCTGGATCGCGCCCGAGATACCGCAGGCGATGTAGAGGTCGGGTGAGACCAGGCGTCCGGTCTGACCGATCTGATCCGCGTGCGGGCGCCAACCATCGTCGGTCACGGCGCGCGTTGCTCCAACGGCTGCGTTTCCAAATGCGGCGGCAAGCTCCTCAACGAGCGTGAAGTTCGCCGCTTCCTTCAGGCCGCGACCACCGGAGATGATGACCGGCGCCTCGCCGAGATCGAGCTTGGCCGTGTTGCCGGTCGCCGTCTCGGTGACCTTCACCCGGCTCGCGGCAGGATCGCCGACGGGCGCCAGGACCTCGACGGCGCCGGCCTTGGCGTTCTCTTTCGGCAGAAACGAGCCCGGCCGCACACTGACTACCGCCGGGGTCGCCGTGAGCGTGAGCGTCTGCAGGATCTTGCCGGTGTACCCAGGGTGCGTAACGGTGATCGACGCCGCGTTCGCGGTCATCGCGACGGCGTCGGAAGCCACGGGCACCTGGAGCTTGGCTGCGACGCGCGGCGCGATGTCCTTGCCGGTCGCCGACGCGGGGCAGATCAAGGCCCCGTAACCACGTCCCATGTGCGCGGCGATCGTCGCGGCGACGGCCTCAGGATTGTTCTGTGCGAAAGCCGCGTGCTCGACCACGATCACGCTGTCAGCGCCATGTGCGCCCAGGCGTGGTGCGTGCGCGCCAATGCCCGGCGCCCCGAACAGGATCGCGTGCACCGCGCCACCACGCACATCGGCAATGGCGCGAGCCGCGGTGACGGCTTCGAGCGCGGCACGGCGCAGATCACCACCCCGCGACTCGGCGAATGCGAGGACGTTGTTCGACATCAGAGCACCTTCGCTTCTTCCTTGAGGAGTCGGACGAGCTCGGGCACGACGGCCGAGCCCTCGCCGATAATGCGACCGGCCGAACGCTCTGGGGGCAGCGCCATCGCGTCGAGCACGAGTCGCGGCTCGGCGAGCTGGGCGGGCCTGATCTCGAGCGGCTTCTTCTTGGCGGCCATGATCCCCTTGAGCGAAGGATAGCGGGGCCGGGCGATTCCTTCGTCGATTGTGACGACAGCGGGCAGCGCGCACTCCACGAGCTCGTACGCGCCCTCGAGTTCGCGGCGCATCTTTGCCGTGCCGCCGTCGAACTCGAGCTTGCTGATTGCGTTCACGACCGGCAGACCGAGCAGCTCGGCGGTCATCGCGCCGGTGGCACCGTGCGCGGTGTCGATCGACATACGTCCGAACAGGATGAGGTCGTAGCCGCCGCCTTGGAGTTCAGCGGCGAGCGCGGTCGCGATCGCGTACGAGTCGGCGGGAATGGTCTCGGCCTTGAGCTGCACGGCGCGGTCGGCCCCCATGCTCATCGCCTTGCGCAGCGTCTCCTGGACCACGTCGGGACCGAGCGAGATCACGACGACCTCGCCCGCGTTGAGCTTCTCCCTGATCTGGAGCGCGGCCTCCACGGCGTAGCCATCAAAATCGGAGATGTCGAACTTGAGCCCCGATTCGTCGACGGCTGTGCCGGAGGGGGCGATCTTAAAGCGGACGTCCATGTCGGGGACGCGCTTAATGCAGACGGCGATCTTCACTGAACCAGGTCCTGAATGAGGGACGGCTGGAAGCTAGTTGATGGAGGCGAAAGGATGAAGGCGATTCTCACTGCGCCAGCGCGGATCACATGAGCGGCGCCAGCTCGACATTCGTCAACTCGCCCCGGTACGCCCAGAGCACCGCGAGCGACACGAGCGCGAAGGCGAGGCCGCCCCATGCCACGAGGCCCGGCGCCAGGCCGGTATAGATCAGCGCGCCGCAACCGCCCGCCGTCGCGAGCAGTCGCGCCGTCTCGAGCGGCCGAGCCCACTGGGCACGCTCGAACACCCCGCCAACCCCCGCCAGCGCGAAGGCGACGAAGAGCATGGGCGCCGCGACGAGGGTCAGCGGCATCGACCCCGCGCGCTTGAGTAGCAGGAAGCCCACGACGAGCGCGGTCACGAACTGCACGAACCCATACAGGGCGAGCGGCGCTGGCACCGGCGGATCGAACTTCTCAAACGTCTTTGCCGACACCTCACGCGGGCGCTCAATCTCCCCCAACTCGATCGGCCGCCACCCCGGGCGCCCGAAGACGATTCGGAGCTTGTCACTCCACGGCTCGGCGCGCCACGAGTCCTTCGCGATCTGCACCAACACGTGCACGTTGGCCCAGAGGGGATTCCAGCTGCGCAATGGTTTCGTGATCCCGTAGACGGGCTCGTCCTCTTCCTGCACGAAGGTCCCAAACCAGCGATCGAACACGATAAACACGCCGGCGTAGTTCTTGTCCTGATACTTGGGATTCACCCCATGATGCACCCGATGATGGCTCGGTGTGTTCATGACCATCTCGGTCGTGCGACCCAGCGCGGGCACAGCACGCGTATGGATGCAGAACTGATAGACCAGATTGATCGCGTGGCAGGCAACGTACATACGCCAGGGCACACCGAGCACCGCGAGCGGTAGGTAGAAGACCCAGTTCACGAGGCCATGCAGCGCACTCTGTCGCAGCGCGACCGCGAGATTGAACTCCTCGCTCTGATGATGCACCGCGTGAGTAGCCCAGAGGATATTGATCTCGTGGGAGCAACGGTGCGACCAATAGTAGCAGAGGTCGACGAGGACGAAGACGACGCTCCAACTCGCGAGGGCCATGACGTCGATGCCGAAGCCGGGAAAGCCCACGGCGGTCACGAACGGCGCGCGCTCCGGCCAGGCCGGAATCAGCGGCACGAAGAGCTGGATCGCGGCGTGCGCACCGACCCAGATGAAGAGCCCGATCGTGAGGATCTTAGTGAAGATGCCCAAGAGCTGGCTCAGGATCCCACAACTCAGATCGGTGAGCGAGTCGTTGAGGCGAAAGACGCCCCGCCCGCTCCGCTGGCTCCAGACGAGCTCGATGGCGATGAGGGCGAAAAAGAGCGGGATAGAGCCTTTGACGATGTCCATGGTCTAGGAATTGTAGATTATCGCGTGCCCACAACCAAGTCGGATTCCACCCGCCCCCTCGCCGTCATCACCGGCGCCTCCGCCGGAATCGGCCGCGAGTTCGCCCGCCAGCTCGCCCGGCGCGGCTTTGACCTCCTCCTCGTCGCCCGCGACGCGGAACGCCTGAGTGCGCTCGGCGCGGAGCTCAGGGCCGAGCACGGCGTCGCCGCCGATGCCTGGCCAGCAGACCTCTCCCGTGATGATGGGATGCGCCCCCTCGCCGAGTTCCTCGCGCAGAACGAGCGCGTGACGCTGCTGGTGAACAACGCAGGTTTCGGTACCAAGGGGAAGCTTGCGACGCGCCCGGTGGCTGAGCAGGCGACGATGCTCGAGCTCCATGTGATGGCGCCGATGCTCCTCACGCGGGCCGTGCTGCCGAGGATGATCGCTCGGCGCGACGGACGGATCATCACCGTGGCGTCGGTGGCCTCGTTCACCGCGAGCCCGGGCAACGTGAACTACTGCGCGACCAAGGCCTATAATCGTGTCTTTACGGAGGGGCTCGCGCTCGAGCTGTCCGGAACCGGCGTGCGGGTGCAGGTGCTCTGTCCGGGCTTCACGCACACGGAGTTCCACGACCGGATGCAGGTCGACAAGTCGAAGGGAATCCCGGGCTGGGCCTGGCTCGAGGCGGACCGCGTGGTGCGCGAATCACTCGATGCGGCCTTCGGGAACGGGCCGGTGGTGGTCATCCCGGGCAAGCGGTACCGCGCGGTGGTGTTCGCGCTGCGATACATGCCGCTCTGGGTGCGGCGGCTGATGCAGGAGCGGTATGGGCGGGCGCGGATCTGAAGTAGGATCGAGAAAGTTGGTGGGAGAAGCGAGAGGGGGCGCGCCAGTCACCTGACGCGCCCCCTCTGCTGTTTCGATTCTCGCTACTAGCTCACTTAAACGCCCCCAACCCCGTGACCGCCTGCCCAATAATGAGCGAATGCATGTCATGCGTCCCCTCATACGTATAGACGCTCTCCAAGTTCGCCATGTGGCGCATGCTGCCGTACTCGGCGAGGATGCCCACGGCGCCGAGTAGACGACGGGCTTCGCGGGCGATGTCGGTTGCGATGTCGACGTTGTTGCGTTTGGCCATCGAGACCTGCTGCGGCGTGAAGGTGCCGGCGTCCTTCATGCGGCCAAGATGGAGCGAGAGGAGCTGCCCCTTTACGATCTCAGTGATCATGTCGGCGAGACGTACCTGCTGGATCTGGAAGCCCGCGATCGGCTTGCCAAACATCACACGGTTCTTGCCGAATGAGAGCGCCTCTTCGTAGCAGGCGATCGCGGCACCCAACACGCCCCAGGAGATCCCGTAGCGCGCCTGCGTGAGGCACATGAGCGGGCTCTTCAGACCGCCGGACTTCGGGAGGATGGCGTCGGCCGGGAGGTGCACGTTGTCAAAGACGAGCTCGCTCGTATCTGACGCGCGGAGGGAAAGCTTGCCCTTTGCGTCCTTCGCCGTGAAGCCCTTGCTGTCGGTGGGGACGAGAAAGCCGCGGATCGAGCTCCCCTCGTCATCGCCGTCCTCGGTCTTGGCCCAGACCACCGCCACATGGGCCGTGGAGCCGTTAGTGATCCACATCTTGGCGCCGTTCAGCATCCAGGTCCCGTCGGTCTGCAGCCGCGCACGGGTGATCATCCCGCCGGGATTGGACCCGTAGTCCGGCTCAGTAAGGCCAAAGCAGCCGATCGTCGTCCCCTTGGCCATCTGCGGGAGCCAATGCGTCTTCTGTTCTTCTGAGCCGAACGCATAGATGGGGTACATCACGAGAGCACCCTGCACCGACGCAAACGAGCGAACGCCCGAGTCGCCGCGCTCGAGTTCCTGCATGATGAGCCCGTACATCACGTTGTTCAGCCCGGCGCAGCCGTACTCCTCGGGGAGATTGGCACCGAAGTAGCCGTTCTCGCCCATCTCAGCGATGAGCTCGCGTGGGAAGCGACCGTCGACGTAGGCCTGACCGATGATCGGCAGGACCTTCTTGTCGACGAACGCGCGCACCGAATCGCGGACCGCACGCTCCTCTTCGGTGAGGGCGGCGTCGATGTTGAACAGGTCGCCGTCGCGCGCGCGGAGCTGCGGGGAGGCGAGGAACGTTTCGGAGTCGAGGTCGTTGGACATATGCTTGGGAAAGGGACTCTGGAATCTAACCAGCGACGTTGCACACCGCCCTCAGCACACCGCCCGTTTGGCGCTCGGCACCGCCCCCACCTCGCGACATTTCCTCCGGAAGTCCGCCCCATGATCGACCGGCAGCGCATTCTCGTGCTGCCACTGGTGCACCATCTCATGCAGGAGCGTCTCGAGTGCCGATGCGAATCCGTCCCGGTGACAGTGGCGCGCCGAGAGCGCGATCTCGGCTCCCCCGCCCTGCACGCCCGGCGCGTAGTGCCCAAGCCGGCGCAGCATCCGTCGCGAGACGCGGATCGGCACCGGCCTGAGTCGCGCGCCAAACCGTTCACCGTTGAGCCGCGTGTGCCAATCGGCCAGACGTTCCGCGAGCGGCTCGTCGTCGGCATGTGTGCGCTCGGGAGCACGCCTGGGCTTGGTATGGCGCGGCAGCGGGTAGGCGACAATCGCCTCACGCGCAGCCTGCCGTTCCCATTTGCGCCGCGCCATCACGAAGCGCACGATCTGCACCTGGATCTCGGTCGGCGCCTCGACGAAGCCCTCGTGTACGCGGAGGTCGAATCCCTTGACGCTTACGAGGATGCTCCGATTCCGCGTGAGGACCACCTGCCGCACATGCGCGAGCCCGAGTGAGGTCAACTTGTCGAGCAGTCGCGCGGCCCCGCGTTTGGCGTCGGCAGACTCCTCAGCCTCCTCGGCAAGCTCCTCGGCCTCGGCCACCAGGTCAGGGCCCTCGGCGAAACTCAGGCCGAACCCGAGCTGGAACTGGTCTTCGGGGCGGGCGGTCATCGGGCGAAGACGCGGTCCGGCCGCGGCGTGAAGTCGCCGGCATCGCGGTCCCAGGTGCAGGCACGCACGGTGAGCGCCTCAGGCCTGATCTCAATCTCTTGGAAGGCGGGCGGTAGCCCCCCGCGCGTACGGTCAGAGAGCGTGGTGCTATGCGAGACAAC
Organism: Gemmatimonas phototrophica; assembly: GCA_945869195.1. Lineage (GTDB taxonomy): Bacteria > Gemmatimonadota > Gemmatimonadetes > Gemmatimonadales > Gemmatimonadaceae > Pseudogemmatithrix. Next base: position 83,226 of record CAMBNV010000001.1, read on the forward strand.
CATCCGCCGTCCACCCACCTCCACGGCGTCGATCCGCGTCTGATGATCGTGGCCGTTGAGGACGAGATCCACGCCCGTGGCGAGCGCTTCGCTGATTCCCTCGGCGCGATTCACAAGCCCCCATCGGTTGGAGAGGTCGCCGCGGAGGAGGTTGTGATGGAAGACCAGCACCTTGAGGTCGCCGGCCGGTGCGGCCGCGAACAGGGCGCGCGCATGGGCCCACTGTGCGGGCCGGATCGCCCCGACCACGCTCAGGTCGCGCAACCGCGTGGTGAGCGTATACGGCTGGATGCCGTGGCACGAGTTGAGCCCAACCAGCGTGACGCCCGGGAGTCGCAGCGTGGGCTCGAGGTCATCCGCAATCCACTTGCGATACCCACGCAGCATCGGCCAGCGGAATCCAATCCCAATGGGCTTCCACCACCAGGCGACGTCGTGGTTGCCAGGCACCACGAACACCGTCGACACCGCCCGAGCGCCAGCGAGGAACGCGCCCGCCCCACTGAACTGCCCGCGAAAGTTGCGCTGGGTGAGGTCCCCCACCACGACGACCAGATCGTACCGGCGTTCGGCAACGCGCCGTGCGACCGCCGCGAGGTTTGCGGCAACCACGTGGCGCCCAAAGTGGACGTCAGAGATCTGGAGAATGCGCACCGAGCGGTCGGTGCTCAGCTCGTGAGCCGCGCGATCACGGCGTCGGTATACTGGTCGGTCGTCGCGGTGCCGCCCACGTCGCCGGTGACCACCGAGCGTTCGCGCAGCGTGGCCTCGATCGCGGCCCGGATGCGGTTGGCGCGCGGCACGTCGCCCACAAAGTCGAGCAGCTGACAGGCGGCAAGCATCACCGCGGTTGGATTCGCGATCCCCTGGCCCGTGATGTCGGGCGCGGTCCCGTGCACGGCTTCGAAGATCCCGCAGTCATAGCCGATGTTCGCACCCGGCGTGAGGCCGAGTCCGCCGACGAGCCCTGACGTGAGGTCCGACAGAATGTCGCCGAAGAGATTGGTCGTGACGATCACGTCATAGGACTCCGGCTTCATCACGAGTTCCATCGCACACGCATCGACGATCTTCTCGTCGCACGCGACCCGCCCGGCGTACTCGGCAGCGACCATGCGGCCCATCTCGAGGAAGAGGCCCTGTGAGTATTTCAGGATGTTCGCCTTGTGTACGACCGTGACACGATTGCGGCCGTGCTTGAGCGCATACTCGAAGGCGTACCGCACGATCCGCTCGGCGCCGAGCCGGGTGATCACCGCCACCGACTGCGCCACCGCCTGCGGATCAGCGCCAACCTTGATGTAGCTCTCGGCACCGACGTAGAGCCCTTCGGTGTTCTCGCGCACCAGGATGATGTCGACGTTCTCAAACCGCGAGTTGGTGAGCACCGTCTTGGCCGGGCGCAGATTCGCGTAGAGGTCGAACTCCTTGCGCAGCGCGACGTTGATCGAGCGGAAGCCCTTGCCGACGGGCGTCTCGAGCGGGCCCTTCAGTGCCAGCTTGGTGCGACGCACCGACGCAAGCGTCATCTCGGGGAGCGGATCGCCATGCGCCTTGACCGCCGCCATGCCAGCGAGCTGGCGGTCCCAGCAGAACTCGGCGCCGGCCGCCTCGAGCAGGCGCAGCGTGGCCGCGGTAATCGCAGGACCAATCCCGTCGCCTGGGATCAGTGTCACTTCACGGGGGGTGCTCATAAGTGGGGTTTTCAGTGGTGCAAAGCCGCGTCTCGCGGCGTCAGGGTTCGATGATGAGGTCGGCCAGGCGCGTCGCGAGTCCGGCGATCAGGCTGGTGCCGCCGGGCGAGAGAAGCTCGCCGGCCCAGACGAGGTTGCGTGCACGCGTGTCGATCATCACGAGCCGCAACACGACCTGCTCGCCCTGCACGCGGAGCTCCACGGGAATGAGGGCGTAGCGTGCGTCACCGAGTGCGGTGACCGTACGGAGGTTGTCATAGAGCTGCGGCGAGACGTCGCCACCGGCCTGGAGTTCGACGCCGCGCAGTCGCCCGACGCCGAGCGCGTACGGGTCGGCCGCATAGGTGGGGTTTCGCTTGGCAGCGCGGGCAATGTCGCCGGCGAACGCCCACTTATTGCTGAGTCCGCGCGTCTGGAGCACCTCGGCAACGGCCGAGTCGAGCGCGAGACGCGTGGTGGCCCACCGGACTTCACGGCTCCAGCCCAGCGAATCGGCCTGCCAGAACTGCACCGGCACGATCGCGACGCGAAGCGCCGTGAAGGACGAAAGCGGAGGGCCGGCAACGGGCGCCTGTTTCTCCTGCGCGCGGGCCACACCGGGCAGGAGCGTCAGGATCGCGGCGAGGGCCAGTTCGGCTGTGCGCAAAAGGGTCAGGGGGTAGATGGACAAAGGTGGCGCGTAGATGAAAAGGGTCGAGTCCGCGCGGAACGAAACGCCGTGCGACCGCCTCCCTTCGGCCTGCGTTCCTCAGAGGACTGCTGCAATCTACTCACCTCCAACCCCTGCCGCCCCCGCCGCGTAACTCGTAGAATCGTGGTGTTGCACTCCCCCGAACTCGGACTTTCGATGCCCCGTTGGCTCTCGGCTCTCATTTGGGCCGTCATCTCCCTGACTGGCGCCGGTGCCATCGGCTTCATCGCGCTGCAGCGAGGTGAGACGATCAACGCCGCCTGGTTGCTCGTGGCCGCGGTCTGCACGTACGCCGTCGGATACCGCTTCTACAGCAAGATCATCGCGGCAAAGATCTTCGCGCTCGACCCCACGCGCGCCACTCCTGCCGAGCGGCTGGCCGACGGACGCGACTATCACCCGACCAATCGGTGGATCGTGTTCGGGCACCACTTCGCCGCGATCGCCGGGCCTGGGCCGCTCGTCGGGCCGACCCTCGCGGCGCAGTTCGGGTTTCTCCCGGGCGCGCTCTGGATCATCGTGGGCGTGGTGCTCGGTGGCGCGGTACAGGACTGCGTGATCCTCGCCTCGTCGGTGCGGCGGAACGGGAAGTCCCTGGGCCAGATGGCCAAGGAGGAGATCGGTCCCGTGGCCGGGTACACCGCCCTCGTTGCCGTGCTCGGCATCATGATCATCCTGATCTCGGTGCTGGCGCTGATAGTGGTAAACGCACTGAAGTCGAGCCCCTGGGGCACGGTCACGATCGGCCTCACAATCCCGATTGCGATGTTCATGGGCCTGTACCTGAAGTACCTGCGACCGGGCCGGGTGCTCGAGGTGAGCGCGATCGGCATCGTCTTGTTGATTTTCTCGCTCTATGCGGGGCGCTGGGCGGCTGAGCACGCGGTGCTCGGACCGATGTTCACGCTCGATGGCGTGACGCTCGCCTACGCGCTGATGGCGTATGGCTTCGCGGCCTCGGTGATCCCCGTCTGGTTGCTCCTCGCGCCGCGCGACTACCTGTCGGCGTTCGTGAAAATCGGCGTGGTCGTCGCCCTCGGCGTCGGAATCCTGCTTGTGCTCCCGCCGCTGCAGATGCCGGCGATCACGCCCTTCATCGACGGCTCGGGCCCGGTCTTCGCGGGGAAGGTCTTCCCGTTCGTCTTCATCACGATCGCCTGCGGTGCAATCAGTGGGTTCCACGCGCTCATCGCGTCAGGCACGACCCCCAAACTCCTCGAGAACGAGGCCGACGCGCGCTTGATCGGCTATGGCGCGATGCTGACCGAATCGCTGGTGGCGATCATGGCCCTGATCGCGGCCTGCGTCCTCACGCCCGGCGTCTACTTCGCGATCAACGCCCCGGCCGGCCTAATCGGCACGACGGCCGAGAGCGCGGCCGCGATGATCGCGACCTGGGGGTTCACGTTGAGCCCGACCGAACTCACGACGCTCGCCGCGCAGGTGCAGGAGTCGAGCCTCCTCTCGCGCACCGGCGGCGCGCCCTCGCTCGCGGTCGGGATGGCAAAAATCTTCTCTGACCTGCTCGGCGGCGTCACGTCGATGGCCCTCTGGTACCACTTCGCCCTGATGTTCGAGGCGTTGTTCATCCTCACGACCGTCGACGCCGGCACGCGCGTGGGACGGTTCATGCTCCAAGACCTTCTCAAGCATGCCTGGGCACCGCTCGGACGCGTCTCCTGGTACCCCGCGGTGGTAATCTCGAGCGCGCTCTTCGTCTCCTGCTGGGGCTTCTTCCTCTATCAGGGCGTCACGGACCCGCTCGGCGGCATCAACTCGCTCTGGCCACTGTTCGGCATCGCCAACCAGTTGCTCGCCACGATCGCGCTGTGCGTGGGCACCACGGTGATCATTAAGATGGGCAAGGCGAAGTACGCGTGGATGACGATCCTCCCGATGGTCTGGCTGGTGATCGTGACCATGACCGCGGGCTGGCTCAAGCTGTTCGATCCGAGCCCGCGGCTCGGCTTCCTCGCGCATGCGCGCTGGGTGGCGGACAAGCTCGCCGCCGGTGAACTGCCGCCGGGTATCGCTGACGCTGCGGGTGCCGCGCGGCTGATCTTCAACGATCGGCTCGACGCCGCGGTCGCCGCGTTCTTCATGCTCTCGGTGCTCGTGATCCTTGTCGACTCGGTGCGCGAATGGGCCGCGGTGCTCAGCGGCCGAAAACCGATGGTGTCGAGCGAGGAGCCGTACACGGCGCGCATGGCGGCGTGACGTTGATCGTATGACTGTATCACGGGCCTAGCTTCTCACGAGCCATACACACGTGCCACCCGACCCCGCCTCCCGTATGCGACCCCTTCTTGCCGCCCTCGTTCTCCTCGCCGGATCGACCCTCGGCGCCCAGCCGTCATTCGACCTCTCGGTCCGCAACATCATGCGCGGGCCCGAGCTCTACGGACGGGAGCCAAGCCAGGTGCGCTTCACCGCCGACGGACAATGGATCTACTTCAACTGGCTCCAGGCCGGGGCCCAGTGGAGCGCGGAAACAAAACCATTCCGTGTCGCGGCCCGAGCGGGCGCCCTCCCCGAGCAGGTTTCGGACGCACACCTGGACTCGATCGCCCCGATGCTCGCCACGGGGCTCCGGTCGCGCGATGGCCGGTCGGAGGTCGTCACCGCCAACGGTGATCTATTCCTGCGCGTCCGGCGCCCGGCGCTGACACTTCGCCGCCTCACTCAGGCCAACGGGAACGAGGCGGACCCCAAGTTCTCGCTCGACGAACGCGAGATCTTCTTCGTCCGCGACAACAACATTTATGCGCTCGACATCGCGGGCGGGCTCACACGTCAGCTCACCGACATCCGGAGCGGTGCCGCCCCCAAGGAGCCCGACGCACCGAAGGGCCAGCGTGCGGCGCTCGCGGCGCAGCAGCGATTGCTCCTAGAAGTCATCCGCGACGAGATCGCCGCCGACTCCCTGCAGGCTGCGCAGCGCCGCGCCGTTGAAGCGCGACGCCTGCCGGTGGTCTGGATTCCGCAAGCCGAGCGGATTGGAACAGTGTCCGTCTCTCCCGACGGAAAGAGCGCGCTGATCTCCACCACCACCGCAGCGGTCGGGCAACGCGCCTCTGACGTGCCGGACTACGTGAACCCCGACGGCTACGCGCGCATGATCCCGGGGCGCACCAAGGTCGGCGACGCGCAGGGCACGCAGAAGGTCGGCCATCTCGACATCGCGAGCGGCAAGATCACCTGGCTCAAGCTCACCCTCGACGACAAGGCCGCGGGCGGCGCGCGACTCGGCGACTGGAGTGACGACGGCAAGTATGCCCTGCTCTTCGTCACCTCAGCAGACTTCAAGGATCGGTATCTCTGGTCGGTCGCATCGGCCACTGGCACGATGATGATGATCGATGCGCTGCGCGACGAGGCGTGGGTGAACGGCCCCTGCTTCGGGTGCATCGGCTGGACACCACAGGGCAAGGCTTGGTTCGTCTCCGAGGAGAGCGGCTACTCGCATCTCTACGCCGCGAACGCCGACGGCAGCGCCAAGCAGACGCTCACCAGCGGCAACTGGGAGGTGCTGCAAGTCGAGCGGGCGAGCGACAACCTGCACTTCGCGATGGTCACGAGCGAGCCCTCGCCGTTCACGCGGCAGGCCTATCGCATGGCGATGACCGGTGGCGTGCGCACTCGACTCACCGTTGGCGATGGCGGACATGCACCCATCACGAGCCCAGTGGACCCGAGCGTCATCGCGACCGTCTACTCCACGGCCAATAGGCCACCGGAGCTCTACCTCGCACGCGCGGGGCAGGCGGCGATGGCGCAGCTCACCGTGTCGACGACCCCGGAGTTTCGTTCGTACGCGTGGAAGGTGCCGCCGATCGTGATGCTCGACGGCGAGGATGGGACCAAGGTTCCTGCGCGCGTCTACGACCCCAAAGCGTTCGGCAAGGCGACCAACGGCGCCGCGGTGATCTTCGTGCACGGTGCGGGCTACCTGCACAACGTGCACAACTGGTGGTCGACCTACTCGCGCGAGTACATGTTCCATCACCTGCTCGCCGAGCGCGGCTACACGGTCATCGACATCGACTATCGCGGCTCGGCAGGCTACGGCCGTGACTGGCGTACGGCGATCTACCGGTGGATGGGCGGAAAGGATCTTGACGATCAGGTGAGTGGCTCGAAGTACCTGACCAAGACCTACGGGATCGACCCCGAGCGGATTGGCATCTACGGTGGGAGCTACGGTGGCTTCATGACCCTGATGGCGCTGTTCACCAAACCGGAATACTTCGGCGCTGGTGCGGGCCTGCGATCGGTCACCGACTGGGCCGGATACAATCACGGCTATACGGGCGGGATCCTTAATCTCCCGCAGGACGACACCACCTCGTACCGGAAGTCGTCGCCGATTTTCTTCGCCGAAGGCCTGCAGGACCCGCTCCTGATCGCGCATGGCATGGTCGACACCAACGTGCAGTTCCAGGACGTGGTCCAGCTCGCGCAACGACTGATCGAACTGGAGAAGACCGGCTGGGAGATGGCGGTCTATCCGGTGGAGAACCACGGATTCGTGCGGCCAAGCTCATGGAGCGACGAGTATCGCCGTATCCTCGAGCTATTTGACCGGACGATCGGACCGAACGGGAGCAAGGTCAAGCGATGAGCGACTGGCTCGCGCGCGCGACCGCCATACTCCGGCGCATCATCGGGGCGCCCGACTACGGCGCGTACGTGGCCCATCTAAAGGTGTGCCATCCGGAGCGCGCGCCGCTCGCCGAGAGTGACTTCGTCTCGGAACGCCTCGCGGCGCGCTATGATCGGCCGGGGTCGCGCTGCTGCTGAGCGCGTCCTCGCACCGCACCCTGCGTCGGAACGACGAGCACGAAGAGGAGCGCCGCGGCGGTCGCGATCAGCGCGCCCATCAGGAATGCTGTCTCGGCACCCTGGCGGCCCCAGACAACTCCGAATACCACCGACGCTGGTAGCGCGCCCAGTCCGAGCGCCGCGTTGAACCAGCCAAACGCCGTCCCGCGCCGCGCCGCGGGCACCAGGTCCGCGACGAACGCCTTCTCCGTTCCTTCGGTCGCGCCAAAGTAGAGCCCGTACACCACGAAGAGCGCCCACGCCTGCCACTCGACGGTCGCGAACGCAAAACCCAAGTACACGAGTGCGTAGACCGCCCAGCCCGCCACGATCAGTGGCCGGCGGCCCACCCGATCCGAGAGCGCCCCGCCCAGCCAGGTCGACGAGGACTTCACCAGGTGCAGCATCGCCCAAAGGATCGGGATCAGTGCCGTCGACACGCCAAGCTGCGACGCACGGAGCAGCAGGAACGCATCGCTCGACGTGCTGAGCGTGAATACAAAAAGCACACTCAGGTAACGCCAGAAGACGGGACCGAGTGGGTCCGGCGCCGTCGAAGCGCTCTCCAGCAGAGCGGTACTCCTCGTGACTGCCGGCGCCGGCGCTGGCGCTGCGGCTGCCGCTGGCGCGCGCGGCTCATGGACAAAGACCACCACCAGGACCACCGAGACGAGCCCGGGCAGCGCCGCCCAAAGAAAGAGCCCACGCAACTCTGCCCAACCGAGACTGAGCAATGCCCACGCGACGAGCGGACCGACCACCCCACCGAGGCTGTCAGCTGCGCGATGCAGGCCGTACGCGTACCCGCGCTGTGCCGGACTCACCGAATCGGCGATGAGTGCATCGCGCGGGGCTGAGCGGAGCCCCTTCCCGAACCGGTCGGTGACTCGGATCGCGAGCACCTGCCCCGTCGTCTGCGCGAGTCCGATCAGCGGCCGCACCAGCGCGGCCAGCATGTACCCCAGCACGACGAATGGCTTGCGACGCCGGATGCGATCGGAGTACCACCCTGCCAGCAGCCGAAGCAAGGCCGACACGCTCTCAGCGAGCCCTTCGATTGCGCCGAGGACTGCCGTCGACGTCCCGAGCACGGTCGAGAGGAAGAGCGGGAGCAGTGGGTAGATCATGTCGCTGGCGACGTCGGTGAAAAAGCTCACCGTCGCGAGAATCTTCACATTGCGCGAGAGCGGTGGCCGAGCGGTCATGGCGGGCACACGCCCGCACCGGGCCGCACCACCAGCCACTCAGACTTTTCTGCACGCAGTGGGAACGCCGCGGCGTAGGAGGCCCTCCAGCGCTCGAGTACCGCGTTGGCCCCGTCGCGATCGACCACGGCCCAGACCGCGCCGCCAAACCCCGCCCCGAAGGCGGTCGCTCCGTGGGCACCGGCCGCCATCGCCGCGCGCGCGAGGAACATCGTCTCGGGGATCTGATTGCGCAGCGCCGTCTCGGCGCGCTGCTGCGACTCCACGGAGAGCCGGCCAAGCAGTGCGGCATCGGCGGTCTCGAATGCCTGCAGCGCCTGCGGTACCATCCGCTCGGTCTCCGCACGAAACTGCTCGATGCGAGCGAGGAACGCGGGCGCGTTGGGCGCATTGCGCGCCATGGCCGTGAGTCTCGCCGCCGCCTCGGGCGCCGAACGCAGCGCCGATCCGAGCGACGCGTCGAGACGCCCAGTAGCGCGATTCCAGAGCCCCACGAGATCGCGCACCACGTCGGAGGCGCGATTGTAGTCTGCGAGGGCGCCGCCGGTCTTGGTCGCGCGCACCCCGCTCACGCCGACGAGAATGCTCCAGTGCGCGGGGAACGATCCCCGTCCAACGCGGATGGCCGGCAGATACGAATACGCGCCGACGGCATCGGCCTCGCTACAGACGATCGCGACATGATCCTGCGCGCCGCCCCGCGTGCCAACGCCCTTGTCCCCACTGAACGGACCAAAAGCCCCACCCATTTCGATCGCACCACAGTACTCGGCGAAGGCGAGCGGGCTCGCGAGGACGTCGCGCCACACCCGCCGTTCGCGCAGCCCGTTGGCCTCGGCGACGGCCACGACGAGCATCGTGATGAACGCGCTCGAGCTCGACAGCCCCGATGATCGGGGCAGCGTGCTCACAGACCGCACTCGGACGCCGACCTTGAGTGGTGCGAAATCTCGACTGAGTCGCCGCGCGACGGCCGTCACGTACGCGCCCCCATGTGCGCCGCCCTGACCTGCATCGCGACGGAGCGGCACGCTCGTACGGCGCCCGGAGGTCTGGTCCTCCACCTCGATCACCGCACGACCGATCGGTTCCCACTCCGCAGTGATCCCTTCGCTGATCGCGCAGGTCAGGGACGGCCCGCCCCCATAATCGACATGCTTACCAAAGAGCTCAATCCGGCCCGGCACGAAGATGCAACGTGCCTGTTCACGAGCGCCGGCACCACCCAGGTCGCTCGCACCCCTCATGGTGCCGGCACCCGCCCCCTCATCCGCGCCTCCACCGTGGCCACGTCGCCGCGCCGCGAGAGATCGAGGACGGGAAGCCGCTGGCGCAACGCACGGAACCGGACGCCGCGACTGATCGCTCCGCGGACGGCGTCAGTGAGCTCGAGCTCGCCGCGCACCGACCGACGTACCCTCGCACAGTCGTTGAAGATCCCGGAGTCAAAGCGCCAGAGGTTCATCGAGACCCAGCGCTCAGGTGCGAGCAGCAGTGGGTGGTCGGCCAACGGCTTCTCGATAATGTCGGAGAGATCGTCCACGCCCGAGAGCTTGACCAGTGCGAAGGCCCGCACACGTTCCGGCTCGATGTTGCCGGCCGACGAGAGTGCCTCCGCTTCGAACGCGATAAGTCCGGGCCCGTCGAGGTCGACGAGTGCGCGCACGGATTCTGCCGGGTAGAGATTGTCAGCGTTCAGCAGGAGGAAGTGGGCCACGCCGGCCTCGTCGTGTGGGCCGCACGCTGCTACGGCGTGGCGCGCGGCCAGGAGTGCATCGGCGGTGCCGTGCGCTTCGACCTGTTCGGCAAACCGCACCTGGATGCGGCGAGGTACCTGAGCGCGCCCGTAGCGATCGCGGAGCGCCGTCTCGCTCGGCGCCACGACGAAGACGACGTCGGTCACACCACCGTCCGCCAACGCATGCAGCAGGTGATCGAGCAGGGGATACCCCGCCACCGGCATGAGCCCCTTCGCACCCGCCACCGCCGCCGCGCGCTGGGCCTGAGTGAGCGCGGCGCCATCCTCAGCACGCATTCGCGTGCCGAGACCGCGCGCGAGGATCACCGCGGTCGTCGCACGCAGACGCACCGCGTCGCCGTGCCGCGGGCCCAAGGCGTTAACCCGCTCTGGTCGGAAGCCAGAAGCCTTGCAGCACCTTCATGACCGCGCCACCGCTCACGATGAAGATCGCGGCCCACGTCACGGCCAGCGACGTATTGCCCATGAGGAACGCCCCCACGCCGAAGAGCCCCGCATACACGAACAGCACGCCACACACCCAACCCAGCATCGCCTGTGGGATAGAGTCGGGCGACGAGTCGATCCCCGTCGCGGCGCGTACGCGCCCCCAGCCCGGTCCCGCCGGCCGCACAAGTCTGTAGAACGACTCGAGCACCTTCTCGTCGGTCTTGGGGCCGAGGTACGCGGCCGCGATCCAGGCCACGGTCGTCACGCCCACCGTGCCAAGCAGCGAGGTCGTCGCGCTCATCTCCATCCCGCGCGCCCTCAGTAGGTGAAACGCGATCGCGGTCGCGAACGACGCCATCATCGCCGCGATCTCCGCACTCGCATTCACGCGCCACCAGTACCACCGCAGCAGGTACAGCAGTCCAGTCCCGGCGCCGATCGAGAGTAGGAGCGAGAAGCCGGTTGATGCGGTATTGATGTACTTCGTCGCGAGGGCAGCGACGACCATGAGCCCGGCGGTCACGAACCGCCCAACGCTGACATAGTGCTTCTCGCTGGCGTCGGTCCGGATGAACCGGCGGTACAGGTCGTGCACGAGATACGATGTCCCCCAGTTCAGGTGCGTGACGATTGTCGACACATACGCGGCGAGTAGCCCCGCGATCATCAGGCCGAGCCAGCCGACGGGCAGAAAGGTCAGCATCGCCGGATACGCGATGTCATGGCCGACCAGGTTCGCCGGTACGTTCGGGAAGGCCGCCGAGATGTCGGAGAGTTGAGGGAAGACGAGAATCGAGCTGAGCGCGACAATGATCCAGGGCCAGGTCCGGAGCCCGTAGTGGGCCACGTTGAAGAAGAGCGTCCCCACGAGTGCGTCCTTCTCGCTTTTGGAGGCGAGCATACGCTGCGCGATGTAACTGCCACCGCCCGGCTCAGCGCCCGGATACCAGACCGACCACCACTGCACCGTGAGCGGGAGGATGAGGACCGTAACAAAGACGCCCCAGTTGGACGAGTCGGGGAGGAAGGCGTACGTCTCCTTGGGGAGCTTCGCGAACAGCCCGGCGAGTCCACCAACTTCCGGACGCTGCAGCGCGAAGTACGCGGCCGAGAACGATCCCGTCATCATGATGCCGAACTGGATCAAGTCGGCAACGAGCACACCCCAGAGCCCTGAGATAACGGCGAACCCAATGTTGAGCACGGCGCACCAGAGCAGGGTCTTTTCCATCGGCCAGCCAAGCATGATGGTGGCGATCTTGACCGCGGCGAGGTTCACCGTCGCCATGATCACCACATTAAAGACGAGCCCGAGGTAGACCGCCCGGAACCCGCGAACGAACGACGCCGCCCTGCCCGAGTAGCGGATCTCGTAGAACTCGAGGTCGGTCAACACCCCTGACCGGCGCCACATGCGCGCATAGAACATCACGGTCGCCATCCCCGTGAGCAGAAACGCCCACCAGACCCAGTTGCCCGCCACGCCGCCGGTGCGTACGAGGTCCGTGACGAGGTTCGGGGTGTCGGTGCTGAAGGTCGTCGCGACCATCGAGACACCGATGAGCCACCAGGGCGCCGACCGGCCCGACGTGAAGAACTCCGCCGTACTCGAGCCCGCTCGACCGGCGAGCATCACCGCGGGGATGAACGCCATGGCGAGCGAGAGGACGACGATGAACCAATCGAGCTTCGTCAGAAGCATCAGGCGCTCCAGTTGCCGCGTGTGAAATCTGGGAACTTCATCGGGGCACTGCCCTTCGCGACCGACATCTGACTTAACGGCATCGGCGCGCTCCAGCTGGCCGAGTCGTAGACATCGATATCGGGAACCAACCCTTCACGCATCGTCTCAACCAGGCGATAGGCGAGGATGAAGTCCATCCCGCCATGGCCGCCATTCGCGCGCGCGAGTTCGCCCACCCGTGTCCACAGTGGATGCTCGTGGGTCTTTTTCCAGGCGTCGATCCCGGTGAAACGCTCTCCACCCTCCTGCCCTTCGACGTAGATGCGAGCCGGATAGTCCTCAAAGACGCCTTTAGTCCCCTGCACGCCGTTGAGGCGCGAGTAGGGGCGCGGGTTCGAGACGTCGTGCTGCAAGAGGATGTTTCGGCCCTTGGCGGTCATGATCAACGACGAGTTGAGGTCGCCGGTCACGTACTGCTCCTGCCACTTGGGCTCGTTACGATCGGCCACCGTGGCTTCGCGATGCAAGGTGAGGCCGCGTTCGGGTGTGCTCATGGAGACCAGGTAGGTCATCCGGTCGCCGCGATTGAGGTCCATATAGCCCGCCACGGGCCCGAGGCCGTGCGTCGGGTACAGGTTGCCATTGACCTGCGTATGCCAGCCGCGCCGCCAGAGCCCCTCGTCGCGGCCCTCGAAGAGAATCCGCCGCAGATCGTGGAGATAGGCAGCCGATCCGTAGAGCACCTCACCGAGCACGCCGTCATGCACGAGACGATTCACGAGCATCTCGTTGTAGCCGTAGTTGCAGTTCTCAAGCTGCATGCAGTGGCGCTGCGCCTTCTCGCTCGCATCCACCAACTCCCACAGGTCTTTGAGTGTGGTCCCGATCGGGCACTCGGCGCCGCAGTGCTTCCCGGCCCGGAGGGCGGCGAGCAGCACGGGTACATGCCACTCCCAGGGCGTTGCCGTGTAGACGTAGTCGATGTCGTCGCGCGCGACGAGACGCTCAAAGTCGCGTTCGCCGTTGGTGTACACCGCGGGAGCCGGCTGTCCGGCGTCGGTGCACAGTTTCACCGCGCGAGCGGCCTTCTCAGGCACCGTGTCGGCCACCGCAACGATCCGTACACCGTCAATCGCAAGGAACTCTGAGATCTGGCCGCGGCCGCGCAGCCCAGTGCCGACGACGGCGAGGCGGACCACGTTGTGTCGTGCGAACGGCACGCCTTTCATGGACGTGGCGAACCGGTCGCGGGGCGGCTCCGCATCGGGAGCGACTGCGGCCGTGATGTTCTCCGCCACCGACGGCATCGGAGTGAACGCGCTGGCGGCGGCAACGCCCGCGCTGGCGATGATCGCCTGCTTGAGCAGGTCGCGGCGGTTGATCGCATCGGTCACGACTAGGATCTCATGGAAGGGGAAGACGACGCCCGCGGACTACGCACCTCGGTCTGGTCCCCGAGACTCACCGAACCCGTGACCCCCTCAACAAGCGCGTGGTCGCCGATCATCGAGTCGGTCAGCACGCACGACGAGAGCGTCGATCCGTCGCCGATGATGGTGTCGCGCAGAGTGCAGTTGCTCACCACGCTCTCCTTGCCGATCACGACATTGGGTCCCAGGATGCAGTCGGTGACCGTCGCGCCGTTCTCGATCCGCACCGGGTCAATGATCTCGACGTTCGTGAGCCCACGGGTCGGTCGATGGGCGCGCCCCTTCTCCAGCATCACGCGGTTGGTGTCGAGGAGCGTGTCGAGCTTCCCCGCATCATACCAGCCCGCGACGTCTACGACCCGGATCTTCGCCCCCTGATCGATCATGTATTGGAATGCGTCGGTGAGGTAGTACTCGCCGTTGTTGGCCGGCTGGGTGAGGACGTGCGCGATACCCTCGAAGAGCAGTTTCCAGTTGCGGATGTAGTAGAGCCCGATGTTCGCCCGCTTGGAAATCGGCGTACTGGGCTTCTCAATGATCCGCGTCATGTGACCAGCGGCGTCAGTCACCACGACGCCGAATCGCTGGTAGTCCTCGACTTCCTTGGTCCAGATGATGCCGTCGTCCGTCGAGTCAGTGACGATCGAGAGGTCAGTATCAAAAATCGTATCGACAAAGATAATGAGCACCGGCTGGTCCACGTAGGCGCGCGCGAGCTCGACAGCGCCCGCGGTACCGTCTTGCACGCGCTGCTCGACGAAGACCGCCGGGATACTGAATGTGCTGCGCGCGTGCTGCTCGACCGTCCCCTTCAGGTGACCCGTGATATAGACGACCTGCTCGACGTTCCCGAGTGTCGCGACGTCGTCCATCACGTAATCCATCACCGGCTTGCCGGCGACCTTGAGCATCGGCTTGGGGACCGTGTGTGTGTGCGGTCGGAGACGTGTGCCCTTGCCGGCGAGCGGGATGATGACCTTCATGGGGCGGAGGTCCCTTCACGACCGTAGCGGTCGGTGAGCCGCACGACGTCGTCGAGATGCGGCGTAGAGGATTCGAGAATGTCGCAGTCGGTGACCGCTTCCATCTGATGCACCGTGCCGGGCGTGTTGCGGTAGCTCTGGCCGGCACTGAACGGCAGCTCGACGAGCTCATCTCCCTGCCTCACGCGGTAGATCATCTCGCCCCGAAGCAGGTGGATCGTCTCGTCCTTCCTGTTGTGATACTGTAGCGAGAGTGCGTGCCCCGCCTTCACGTGCAGCACCTTGCCGACATAGTGCTCGGTGTGCGCCCAGATCGTCTCGTGCCCCCACGGCTTCTGCACGACTCGCACGTCAAACCAACCCGCCTGCTCTGTCACGATAGCATCTCCGTTGGTGTCGCGATGAGACTCGATGGCGTCGTGACGCACGCCGTGATGCACTGACCGCAGCCGGTACAGGCCGCACCGATGACCGGGCGACCACGCGCATCAAGTGTGAGCGCGTCCTCACCGACTGGGCAGACGCGCACACAGATACCACATTCGACGTCGCGCCAGGTAATACACTGCCCCTGATCGACCATTAACGCCGCTATGCGCACGTCGCGCCAGCCCCAGGGCGGTACGTCGAGCGCCGGGGTCGGGCAGACCTGGGCGCACGGCATCGTCTCGCACATAATGCAGGCCGTCACGTCCAGCTGGAGCACGGGCGTTCCTGCCGCGAGCCCGGCCGACGACGGCAACGGCCTGATCGCGTGCACTGGGCAGACCGACACGCATTCACCGCACCGCGTGCAGGCGGCCACGAACGCAGGTTCCGGCAGCGCCCCAGGAGGACGGATATACGAGACCGGCGCCATACGCTCGGTCAGCGCCCCGACGGCCTCGCGCAATGCGCGCTGCAGCCCTTGGGTGAAAAAGCCTCGCCGGTCGAGCCGGCCCGCGTCGTCAGTCACAGGGGAACAATGACGTCTGGACAACGAAAAAGATAAGGGCCGCGCGCCGCTCAATCGCGCGGCGGCGTGCGCGCGTCCGGCCTACCGCGCGGCGAGCAGCTTTTCGCGTAGCCGTACCAGGCGCCGACGCACCGACCCGTCCATCACCGTGTCGCCAACGCGCACCACGACGCCGCCGAGGATACGCTCGTCCACCGTGAGGTGCGGCACGACGGTCTTCTTCAGCGCCTTCGCGAGCGCGACCGTGATGGCCTCCGTGGCCGCCTGATCGAACGCGCGGCTCACCGTCACGCGGGCATGCACGCGCCCCTCGGCCTCGTCGAGCAGGTTGTGATATTCCACCGCGACCTGGGGCAGGAGCATCTGTCGGCGGTTGCTGACCAGCTTCTGTACGAACCGCACGAAGTGCGGCGCCGCGTGGTCGCCGAGCGCCTTGCCGAGCACCGCGTTCTTCTGCGAGGCACTCACCTGCGGCGCCTCAAGGAAGTTGCGGAGCGTGACATCCTGTGCGACCGCATCGCCGAGCGCGCTGATCGTCGCTCCCCACCCCGCCGTATCGTTCGCCTTGCGGGCGAGCGCGAGCAGGGCCTCGGCGTAGTTGCGGGCGATCGAGGTGTCGCGCATCACTTGGTTCCGAGCGTCGCCAGATACTGCTCGACCAGCCCACGGTCGGCCGGGCCGTCGAGCCTCTGCCCGATCAACTTGCCGGCACCGGCGAGCGCGAGGTCGACCGCTTCGCGGCGAAGCTCGTCGATCGCCTTTACCTTTTCGCTCTCGATCTCCTTCCGGGCGCGCTCGAGGATCTCGCCCTGCTGCAGCCGGGTCTGCTCCAGCATCTCCCCGCGCATCGACTCTGCGGTGGCGCGCCCTTCGGCGATGTAGCGCTGCGCCTCGGTCCGGGCCGCCTCGATCGCGGCGCGGTGCTCGGCGAGCAGACGCGCCGCCGAATCGCGGTCGGCGGCGGCGGCGGCTATCGCATCCGTCAGTGACTTCTCGCGGCCACGCACGGCGTCGAGGATCGGATTCCAGGCGTACTTGTTGAGCACCAGCAGCACGGCGATAAAAATCAGGATCGTCCAGAACATCAGGCCGTAATGCGGGTCGAGCAGGTTCACCTTGGCGCCCGCGACTTCAGACGCGGCGGCCGAAGCAGGAGCAAGGAAGGCGACGAGAACCGGGAGCAAAGAGCGCATCGGAGGTATTGAGGGGAGGAGCCAACGACGCGAACGCCGCGGCCAGGGGCCGCGGCGCCGCGCTGGTGGGACTAGTACTTGAACTGGATCAAGAACGCGACAACGACGCCGAACAGCGCGGCGCCTTCGACGAATGCGGCAAGCACGATCGCCAGGCCACGGACCTCAGCAGCGGCCTCGGGCTGACGGGCAATGCCCTCGGTCGCCTTCCCACCGATGTTGCCAATGCCGATGCCGGCGCCGATCACGGAAAGGCCGGCGCCGAGGCCGGCACCGATCAGCGCGAGGCCCTGCGAGTTGCTCTGGGCCGCTTCAGCGGCCGCCTGCATGAACGGGAAAATCATGGTCGGATCCTTATTGAGATGTGAACTGCATGGTCCTGCGCGCCAAGTCGGCCGCTCCCCGCCATCGGGCTTTCACCCAGCGGGCTTCCCCCGGCGCTCGCCGAGGTACGATGAAATCAGAAGCCTGTCGTGCTAGTGATGCGACGCCCGCATCTGCCCAATGAACACCGCCGACAGCAACGTGAAGATGAACGCCTGCAAAAACGCCACGAGCAGCTCGAGCATCATGATCGCGACGGCCATGATGGCCGGGAGTCCCATCGCCACGACGCGCACCGCCGGGTTTTCCACCGCCGAGAAGGTAAAGATCATCCCGACGAACGCGAGGACGACAATATGCCCTGCGGTCATGTTGGCGAACAGGCGGATCGCCAACGCGAACGGCTTCGTGAATTTGCCGATGAGCTCCACTGGGCTCATGATCAGAAAGAGGACAATCCGCATAAAGAGCGGCTGCTTCGTGTCCCAATAAAAGATCGTATTGAGATAGCCCAGGCCGTTGGCTCGGACTCCAGCGATCTCCACCGTCAGGAAGGTCATGATCGCCATCGTCGCCGTCACCGAGATGTTGCCGGTGGCGGTCGACCCGAAGGGAACCAAGCCGAGCAGGTTGAGCGTCAGGATGAAGAAGAACGCCGTCATCAGATACGGGACGAACCCCTCGCCATGGTGCCCGACGTTCGGCAGGATGACCTCGTCGCGAATGTAGAGGATCATCGCCTCGATGGCGTTCGTTCCACCGGTCGGCGCGGCCCCCGCGGCACTCGCTCGTCGGTGCGCGCGCGCCGTCAGCAGCATCACGACCGTGAGCGCCAGCGCCCCGAACAACAACATGACCACATGCTTGGTCGGCGAAAGGTCAAGCACGAGCGCGCCGATATGGATCGGCTTCCATGTTGGCAGTGCGTACTCGATGAAGAACGGCGGCAGCACCCACGGCAATTCGATGTGGTTTCCATCGGTGATGTGCGGCGTGATGATGTCCACGCGCTCCACCGTCGCTGCATGGGGTGCGGCGACCTCAGGCTCCTGCGCACGCAACGGGGCGACAACGAGCAGCGCGAGGGACAACAGGGCGGCAACCGATCCGGTCTTCATGGCTTCAGGAAGAGAGATTCGAGTAACATCGACACAGAGAAGAATCCGGCGAGACTGAGCAGCGCCGGGGCCGCGGCAAGCCCAAACGACCTGACGCCGACCAACGCGTAGAGCACCAGCGTGAGCAGACGCAGCAGCGACCCGAGACCCCATCCCATAAGCGGATTCTTCGTCAGGAACGGCCACGCCATCGCGAACGTCACCAACTGCACCCCGAACGCCAACACCGCACTCGTCCAAACGGCCCGCGTCACCGCGGGGTCGGCCGCGACGGCGGTAATCGCCCAGGCGCTTCCGAGGACGACCAACGCCGATGCTGCGGCGAACTGAAGGGCGCGACGCGCCAACCCTCCGGTAGCCCTGCCGGCCGGAACCGTCATGCTCAACGCCCCTCGCGCTTGCGTTCAGTGGCGCGTTGGGCCGCGTCCCGCTGGTCCGTCATGAGGCGCTGATAGATCGAGTAAAACGACGCGCCGGCGCCAACAAAGACGCCGACAACGAGAAAGAGTGGTGAAGAACCCAGCTGCTGGTCGACCCAGTTCCCGGCGTACAGGAACAAAAGGACCGCTATCGCGAACTGGACGCCGAAACCCGCGTATTTCCCAACGCCGCCGTCGGAAGACCGAGCGCCCCGGAGCCGATCCAAGGGGGCTGGATCGGGCTGACCGAGGCGCGAATTCGTACCCGCTGACTCCGTGTGTTCGTCCACCATTCAGAGGGGAAAAATAGGAGCTTGTGAAAAAAAGCGCAAGCGCATTCCGCACTCGGAATGTGCGGCATGGAGCGTGGATTGCGCCGCAGCCGCCTGTGGTCGCATCCCGACGTCGACTGACCGTCGCGGCGTCCTGCTGATTATGGAAATTTCGCGCGCCAGACTCGGTCGCGGGGTCCGCGGAGTTGGTTGGTACAACTGCTGAAAGAGAACCGTAAATCGAATAAACACCGAAGTTAACGGATTCTCCTTCCGGCCAGGGGGCCTCAACACAGCCGTGCTTCTTGGCAAGTCGTTTTCGCCAGACGACTTAGCGACAGCAGGGTGTTTGACAGATCGGCCGGCTCTTTGATAAGTGTTCGCCGCGGGGTCCGTTAACGCGTCTCCAGGTTCGCGCTCCGCTTCCTCATTCGTCCACCTGAATGAATCGCACTCTCCCTCTCACGTTGTTGTGTTCGGCGGCGCTCGCATTCGCGTGCGGGCCGCGGGCGCGCAGAGCGAGGGTGAGGGGAGCCAACCAACGTGCGCCGCGAGTGTGCTTGCCGTGGCATCACTCGCGCCTTCGCTCGAGGTGGTTGTCGGTGACGAGGTGCGATTCGCGTTCGAAGTAACGAACGTCGGCAAGAACAAACGTGAGCTCACCTTCGCGGACGGGCGCACGCACGATGTCTCCGTGCGCGACTCATTGGGCCGGGAAGTTTGGCGAGGGAGCGACGGAAGGATTTTCACACAATCGATGCAGAGTCGCGTGCTCCGCGCACGCGACCAGCTCCGCTACGAAGAAGCGTGGGACGCCCGAGCGCCGGGGGGGTTACGTCGCGGTGGCGACGCTCGCGAGGAACAACTTTCCAGTATCTCAGCGGGTGGAGTCTACGGTGGAATCAAAGAGGACAGCAGGAAGAAGGTAGGAGCAAGGCGCTCAAGGGTAGCGGGGAGGCGGGGCGGCTCTTGCGGCTTCGCCTTTTCTGTACGGCGCCGCCCACGCAAAGCGCTTGCCCCGCTTCCCTCCCTTCCCACTACTCCGCCGTTCAGCATTACCTTCCCCGTCGCCGTAGAATGAGTCTGACCTCACCGACTGGAGTCCCGTGCCACAGACCGACCAGCAGGACCTCGAACTTCTCGCGCAGCTCGCGCAGGCGCGCATCGACATCGCAAAGCAGGTGAGTCAACGGATCGTCGGTCAGCATCAGGTCGTGGACAACATGATCTCGGCCGTCCTCGCCGGCGGCCACGTCCTCCTCATCGGCGTACCTGGACTCGCGAAGACGCTGCTGATCCAAACGATCTCGCAGGCCCTCGACCTCCAGTTCTCGCGCATCCAGTTCACCCCCGATCTCATGCCCAGCGACATCACGGGCACCGAGCTCCTCGAGGAGGATCACGGGACCGGTAAGCGCGCGTTCACCTTCGCGCGTGGCCCGGTGTTCGGGAACATCGTGCTCTCGGACGAGATCAATCGTGCCCCGCCGAAGACGCAAGCCGCGCTCCTCGAGGCGATGCAGGAGCACTCGGTGACGGTGGCAGGGAAGACCTACGCGCTCCCCGAACCGTTCTTCGTACTCGCCACGCAGAACCCGATCGAGCAGGAGGGGACGTATCACCTCCCCGAGGCGCAGCTCGACCGTTTCATGTACGAGTTGCGGATCGGCTACCCGTCGGTGGACGAGGAGGAGGCGATTGTCTCGACCACGACCGGCGTGGAGAACAACAAGGTGACGCCCGTTCTCTCGGCCGAGAAACTGCGTGAGATGATGCAGCTCGTCCGTCGGCTCCCTGCTCCGCCGTCACTCGTGAGCTATGCGGTGGGCCTCGCACGCGCGACGCGGCCTGATGATCCGTCGGCGACGGCGGCGGTGAAGAAGTACGTGAGCTTCGGCGCGGGGCCGCGCGCGGGTCAGTATCTCGTGCTTGGTGCGAAAGCGCGCGCCGCGATGGAGGGGCGGAGCGTGCCGGACCTCGAGGATGTCGATGCCGTCGCGTTCAGTGTGCTCCGCCACCGCGTCGTGATGAACTTCCAGGCCGAGGCCGAGGGGATGGGGATCGAGAAGGTGCTCGCGCTCGGTGGCCGTGGGCGGGGGAAATAGGGTCGCGACGGCGAGGAGAGGCTTGCGCGGCGATGAGAGAGGGGACCGGACGGCGCATTTCGGCCTCCGGTCCGCTTTTTTTGGCCCGTAACCTGCTGTCTCAGTCTTGGAACTGTGTCCCCGAGGTCCATCGGCCCATGCACGGTGGGTGGCCCCGGCCGGAGATGACGTGGCGATGACGGCCCGTCACGAGTGTCCGGAACACCCAGACTGGGGATGACAATCGCATGATCCAGGTACGCGCGCTCGGCACGGCAGAAGTGCAGATCGGCCGGAATCGGATCACGAAGCGCACGGAGTTAGTGCTTGCCGTCGCCGTCTATCTGTGCATGCGGGCCGGCGAGCGGGTGTCGCGTAATGCCATAATCGACGTGTTTTGGCCCGGTGGCGACCCGCTCAAAGGTCGCCACAGCTTGCGGCAGATGCTTTACAAGCTCCGGCTCAAAGGATTCGCACTCGACGTGGACGCCGAGGAGCTCTATCTCGATCCCACCGGTGTGGACTGCGACGCCACCGCGGCGCTGGCGGAGTCGTGGCCTGAAGCGGCCGAGCCCTGGATGATTGAGAACTCGGGAGCGTTCCTCTCGGTCGTCACGAGAGAAATCTCTCCGCAGTTCCGGGAGTGGATCGATGAGACCAGGAGCAGACTCGCGGCGCAGTACCGGCGGGCGGGCCTACGGCAGATCGTCCAGGCCCGTCGGGAGGGGCGGTGGGCCGACCTGGAGCGATGGGCCCGTGTGCTATTGCGCACAGATCCGCTGAACGAAGAAGCGACGCTGGCGAGGGCGGAGAGCGCGGCCATGGCCGGATCAAAGGCGACTGCGCTGCAGATCATAGATCAATACGTCGAGGATCTCGGGGAGCGAGCGGGCCTGATCGCGTTGCCGGCGACGGTGTTGCGGCGCCGGATATCAGAGCGGAGGACAGAGTGGGGTGGGACGGGGGCGAATGAGGTGGCGCTGGTGGGGCGGGAGGGGATAATGAAGCAGCTGACCGAGGCGGTCGAAGCGGCGGCGAATAGGCAGGGGGGAGCATTCGTCCTCCGTGGTGCGGCTGGAATCGGTAAAACAAGGGTCAGCGATGAAGCGCGCGCTTTCGCAGACCTGGGGGGCTTTCGCTCGATGGTCATTCGCATCCCCCCCTCAGCCGCAACGCAACCACTCTCCGTCGCACTGACGCTGATTCCGCAGCTACTGGAACTGCGAGGCGCCGCCGGTTGTCCGCCTCTCGCGATGACGATATTGCGTAGTACCACAGCACCGGAGCGCACTCCCTCCGTCGGCGCGCCATCCACCACATCACCGGATACGCTGGCTTGGGCTCTCGGAGCGCTGCTTGAGGTGCTCTCAGACGACCACCGACTGCTCATCCTGCTCGACGACCTTCATCACTGCGACGCCGAGTCACTACGACTCGTGACCAGGCTAGCGGCGAGCACTCGATCGCTCCGCCTCGCCTGGCTCGCGACGTCCCGGCTCAGTCACTCTCACGTCGGCACTCCATTCCGACACATACCAAGTTTTATCACGATAAACGTGCTTCCGCTTTCACCTGAGTCATCACTTTCCCTCGCGCGCACCTACTCGCTGTTCCACGCACGCTCGCGCTCAGATGCCGCCGTGCAACGACTTGCCTCATTGTCTGGCGGCAATCCCCTGTTCATCCGTGAACTCAGCAGCGACCGGGACCCACCGGTCGTGCCCAGTCGCCCACCAGCCCGACTTCGCAATCTCATCAGAGAACGACTCTCCGAGTTGAGCTTACACGAAATTTTCGTCCTCCGAGTGATTGGCATTCTCGGACCTCACGCCTCGATCGTACGTGTGCGCACGCTCATGCGCGCAGAACATACGGTCTTAGCGGATGCCCTCGAACAACTCAGTCACTCTGGTATTGTCACACTAGGTGCCGCAGGGACTCTTGAACTCAACGAGAGCTGGCAGGCCGCCATCATCGAGCAACTCACGCCGGCGGCTTCAGCGGCACTTGGCCTTCAATGCGCCGAGTTACTGGTAGTCGACGGACAGGCCGCGCATTCCCTGGCGCGCACTCGTCGCGCAGCCGAGCTATTCCTTGACTCAGGGGATCTGAGGCGCGCCGCGCTGCTCTTTGAAAGTGCTGGCGACGAACTCCGTGCTCGCCAACTGCGTGTCCACACCGCCGACGCCGACGAGCCCTCCGTTACCCCGAGTGGATCGGACTTTACTGGGGCGCCACTCCTGGTGACGTTCGCCAGCAGTCGGCGTACCGCCCTCGACTATGGCTCGACACTCTCGCTCTGCGAACGAGCGCTTCGCGGGCGCTCTCGTCGAGTCAACACCGACCGGAGGCGGCCGTCGCACCTAGAAGTCCTCGAAGTCAGTAGCGCATGGAACCCAGGTCGCGCATATCACCCGCCCCTCGCAGAGGTGGCCGCTGCCGGTCGCCGGTCCGGCCTTCGCGCTGAAGCACGCCACTTCGAATCGCTCATCGGCCTGCACCTGAACGACGGCCATCCAGCGCTCGACTCGCGATTTTCCGAGAGACGATCTCCCATGGCGGTCGCTCCCCTATCGGTCCAACGCGCTCAGGTGGACCGACGTGCTCGATGACGCTCTCGTCCATGGACCGGCCGTCGTAGGGTGCGTGTGACGTCGGCCGAGGGGTCTACTCTCCGAATCGGTCCGGGACCAGGTATTCTTTGAGCTTCCGGTAGAGTGTCCGCTCCCCGATGTCGAGAATCACGGCCGCTTTTCGGCGATTGCCGCGCGTCTCACGTAGTGCGGCGAGGATGGCGGCCTTCTCGATTTCGGCCATCGTCATGCCCTGAGTGATGGCGAGGGAGTTCGCTGGTGACGCCAAGCCCAGCGGTTCTATCCCCGCTCCGGTCCCGCCCCACGCCGGAACACTGACTACCGACGCCGCAGCCATCTCACCGGCGACTTGCGCGAGCACACCGCGATCCTCATCTACCCTCCGGCGCAGTTCCTCAAGCTGCAGCTTCATCTCCACCAGACTGCGCACGATGAACTCGAGCTCGCGCCCCTCGGCGCGCCCCTCCTCGCGATGGATGGGTCCCATCGGCACGGGCAACAGCCGCGACGCTCCGCCCTCGCGGATCCCCGACGGAATGTCGGTGACGGTAATCTCACGCCCCGTCGCGAGCACGACCATGCTCTCCACAAGGTTGCGCAGCTCGCGCACATTCCCAGGCCAGGTGTAGTTCACGAGCGACTGCATCGCGTCGACGGATATGCCGTGAAACTCCCGTTCGTGCTCCTGCGCGAACTCCTGGACAAACCGGCGGACGAGGAGTGGGATGTCGGCGCGGCGCTCGCGTAACGGCGGCAGGTAGATCCGCAGCACATTGAGGCGATAGAAGAGGTCGGCGCGGAACAGGCCGCGCTCCACACTCTCCCGGAGCGGACGATTGGTCGCCGCAACCACACGCACGTCGACGGGGATGGTCTGCGTCCCGCCCACGCGCGTGACATGCCGTTCCTCGAGCACGCGCAGCAGCTTCACCTGCGTGCTCTGCGGGATCTCGCCGATCTCGTCGAGAAAGAGCGTCCCGCCGCTGGCGAGTTCGAAACGCCCGATGCGTCGCTCCGCCGCGCCCGTGAACGCACCCTTCTCGTGACCGAACAGCTCGCTCTCGAGCAGCGTCTCGGGAAGCGCGCCCACGTTGACGGCGATGAATGCCTTGTTGCGGCGTGGGGACATCTTCGCGAGCGCCCGTGCGACCAGCTCCTTGCCGGTGCCGCTCTCACCCTCGATGAGCACGGTACTCGAGACCGGCGCGATCTGCGCGATCTGGATGAGCACCTGTCGGACGGCGTCGCTTTCCCCCCACAGCCCGGTCTCGCCCGTAATGCGCTGGCGGTCGAGCAGCTCGTTCACGCTCGCGCGCAGGGCCTCAGGCGTGACCGGCTTGGTGAGCACATCGGCAAACCCGAGCGACTTGAGGCGCTGCTCGACCGCGGGATCGCCGACGTCGGCGAGTCCGATCACGCTGGCCCCACCCCACAGCTGGTCGCGCACGACCCCGAGCGTCTGTGGGTCGAGTAGCGATCCGGTGAAGACAATGACGTCGGGCTTCGCGCGACGGATCTCGTCCGGGAGGTCGTCCATTGGCGAGACGACCGTCGTCTTCACGCCGTCGGCTTCCAGCAGCGCGTTCAGACGAACGGCTGGTTCGACATCGGTGAGGGTGATCAGAACGCTCATCACGAGCGCTTCACCGATCCATTCTTCCAGAACGGAAACCCGACGATCGTGCCGACGATGCGCTTACCGCGGATTTCCACTTCGATCGTATTGCCTTCCTTCGCGTGCGCAGTTGGCACGTACGCCGTGCCCAAACCGTAGCCGACGCTCGGACTCATCACGCCCGACATCACGGTGCCGCTCGGACTCCCGTTGACGAAGACCGGGTACCCGTGCCGCGGAATCGCTTTCTCGGTGAAGGTGAATCCCGCGAGCTTCTTCGGGACTCCGGCGGCCTTCTGCGCCTCGAGGGCGGCGCGGCCAACGAAGTCACCCTTCTTCATCTTCACGAGCCAGCCGAGTCCGGCCTCGAGCGGCGTGACGGTGTCGTCGATGTCATTGCCGTAGAGCGCCATGCCCATCTCGAGGCGCAACGAGTCGCGGCATCCGAGTGCGACCGGCTGGATGCGGCCGGTCTCCATCAACGCCGTCCAGAGTTGCACCGAATACTTGACGTCGTGGTAAAGCTCGAAACCGTCCTCGCCCGTGTACCCGGTGCGCGACAGTGTCATTGGGATGCCGGCGACCGTGGTCTCGGTGAACCAGTAGTACTTGATGTCGTCGAGCTGGCAGGGCGTCATCGCCTGCAGGATCTCCTCCGCGTGCGGGCCCTGCACCGCGAGCAAACCCATCTCGTCACTCACGTCAGTCAGCAGGCAGTCGAACTGTCCCACGTACTGCTGGATGTGCTGGAGATCTTTGTCCTTGTTGGAGCCGTTCACGACCATCATCAGCAGATCGTCGGCGTAGCGATAGACGAGACAGTCGTCGACAAACGTGCCCTGCTCGGTGAGAATGCCCGAGTAGTGGACCTGGCCGGTGCCGAGTGCGGACACATCGTTCGACGTGACGTAGGTGACGAAGTCGATGGCCTGCTTGCCGCGGATGATAAACTCACCCATATGGCTCACATCGAAGACGCCGCAGCCGTTGCGCACCACAAGGTGCTCAGCCGTGATGCCGCCCGGGTACTGGATGGGCATTTCGAAGCCCGCGAACGACACCATCTTGGCGCCGGCGGCGACGTGGATGTCGTAGAAGGGGGTGCGCTTGAGCAGCCCGGTGGAACTCGCGGACATTGGGGCGATCCTTATCAGGTAAGTGGAGTAGCCTGCCCCGTAATATGCCGAAACGGCAGGCTCCGTGGAACTACCTCAGACTCAGAAGTAGGTCGCGTCTTCGAGACACCGTAGCGTCGAGTCGTCGACTGCTTCGAGGAGGACGAGCCTATCCGCCGTCCCGAAGACCCGCGCAAACTCCCGGTCGCCGACCATGGGCATCGCCTGCTCCGGTCCGGAGAGGCCCGCGATGGCCCGCGCCAGTTTTGCAGCAGGGTCGGGAGCACGACGACCAAGGCGAGGGGGGATCTGCGTCAACCGAATGTTCGCCGGTAGTGACTTTTACGTACGCCGGCCCTTATGTCAGGCATCTCGAAGCGACTATCTCCGCGCGACCTGGCTCGCGGACGATCCGGGTGAGATGGCTTCGACGTGCACCGCCGTCCTAGAACGCGTACGTCACCGCGACGCCGACCCTCTGCGCGGGCATCGGCATCAAGGACAGGCGGCCGCCGACCGGAAGAGATACCGCCGTCCATCTGTCCGCTCCCGTTATCGCGCCCCTCACCCCACCAACGATCGCTCCCACGAACGCTCCTGCGAAGAACTTCCCACCCAGCTCTCCGGGAGACAGAAAAGTCCCGAGCGCACTGACCCCCCCCACGATCGCCCCGATCATCATCCCCTTCCTGGCGCCGGCAGCAGTGGTCCGCCCTTCGTTCCGGTCAATCCGACGGACGTTGCCTAGCGCGTGGGAAAAGTGTGCGCCTTGCAACGTCGTGACGTGAATCGAGTCCGCGCTAAACGCGCGAACGATCCCGACCATAGCCCGCTGCCCCCGGACGACGACGCGCACCATCGTGCCCGGCGGGATGTCTTGGGCGCCAAGCACGATCGGGAGGAACAGGGCAAACGCAATCAGCAGACGGCGCATGGGCATTCGTGGTCAGGGGGGGTGAGAGGCGGTCCGCGATCCGGACGGCAACGATAACATAGCCCTGCCACACCTCACCCTCCTAGTCCTGCGCCTCGGGCGGCGGGCGCTATCGTTCATCCACCGTGCACACCTTAAGAATCATTCTCGCCCTCGGACCGTTCGTTCTCTCCGCGCTCCGCGACCGGCACCGCTGGCTCTGGTGGGGAGCGCCAGCGCGCCGGACCACCGAGTTCCATATCGCTCGCGCCGAGGCGCTGGTCACGCGGATCGCGGGCCTGGGGCCGACGTTCGTCAAACTCGCGCAGGTCTTTGCCTCGCGCGCGGATCTCATCCCCGAGCCCTACCTCACAACGCTCGGCCGACTGACCGACCAGGTACCGCCCGTCTCGTGGGACGCGATCCGCGCCCAGATCGTCGCGGCGTACGGCAGGGAACCGGATCGGGTCTTCGAGACGATCGACCACGCGCCGGTCGCCGCTGCCTCGCTCGGACAGGTGCATCGTGCACGGTGGCAGGGACGGGATGTCGCGGTGAAAGTGCTGCGACCGGGAATCGAGCCGCGGGTCGAACAGGACCTCCGGTCGGCTCGGGCGATTTCTGGCTGGGCAGCCAAGCGTTGGCGGTCGCCGCACCTTCTCGGCTTCCAGGCGCTGGTGGAGGAGTTCGCCGCACGCATCAGCGAGGAGATGGATTTTCGACTCGAGGCCGAGTACGCGACTGAGGTGCGGACCAATTTCGCCGGCAATGCGCGCGTGATGATCCCGGAGGTGATGCACGAGCTCACGCGGCAGCGCGTGCTCGTGCTCCAGTTCATGCATGGCACGCGGGTCGATCGCCTGGTGCCGGGCGGCGTCGACGCAGGACTCCTCGCGGGCCTGGTGATGGAGGTCTACGTCCAGATGATGCTGGTCGACGGACTCTTCCACGCCGACCCGCACCCCGGGAACCTGATGCTCTCGCCCGACGGGCGACTGGTGTTACTCGATTTCGGGATGATGGTCCGTGTGCCGCCGGAGTTGCGGCTAAAGCTCATCCGTACGGTCTTTGCGAGCATCAGGCGAGATCCACTCGCGGTCGCGGCCGGGTTCTATGACCTCGGCCTCATCGCCCCAGGTGCCGACCCAGCCGAAATCGCGCGGTTGTGCTCGATCCTGGTGGAGATGGCGTCGACACGGACCACGACCACACAGCGGATCGACACGCTGCTCGCCGACCGCATACTACAGTCGTTGTATGACTTCCCCATCATTCTGCCGCGCGACCTGGTCTATTTCGCGCGGACGGCCGCGCTGATCGAAGGTCTCGGCACCCGCTACGATCCGTACTTCAATGCGATCGAGATCGGCACGCCCGTGGTGATGAGGATGCGCCGCCGGATTCTCCGATCGCTCGGGGAAGAGGTGGAGCCGAGCGTCGCGGAAATCGCGTCGGTAGCTGGGTTCGCGGCAGGCCGGGCCTGGCGGGCCGCGCGCGAATGGCTCGGGGGTTGGACCGCACCGTAGGAACCAGACGCAGCGAACACTCTGACCCTGGACTGACCCAGATGCACCTCTTCCGACGAATGTTCCTCCCATTGCGATTCCTTGCGAGCCTACTGGCGCTCCTGCTGCCGCTGGACGGGAGTCAGGCTCAGTCCACCCCTCTGACTGGCGGCGTAGGCCTCACCGCGAACGCGGCGGCGGACCGCGCCGCCGCGCGTGCCGTCGCCGACTCAGCGCTCGCGCTCATCTCGCGCAACGACTTCGCGCACCTCGCCGACCTCATGCTCCCCGAGGCCCGGACCTTCTCCGCACGCCAACGGGATGGCGCGTGGCGTTATAGCAACAGCAGCCGCGAGGAACAGCGCGCCCAGCGCTTCGACGGCCGCATCGCGGAGCGAGGGTTTACCCCAACGGTGCTCGTCTCGGGTCCGCTCGCCGTGGTCTGGATGCCGTACGATCTCTACCTCAATGGCGCCTGGTCGCACTGCGGCGTCGACGCGTTCACGATGTACAAAATCAGCGGTCGTTGGCAGATCGCGACGCTTGGGTGGAGCGTCGAGCAGCCGCCTGCCTGCGCCAAGCATCCGGACGGAGCCCCACGCCCATGATCTGACTGCGCCACCTCCCGCTCACTGCCGGGATGGCGCTCGCGACCTGAACGCCCTGATCACCGCAGTCGCTTCGGTACTTTCCTCACGACGGGTGGTGCAGGCGGTGCACCCAATACTCGACCCAGTCGGTCGACCATGAAGATGGGACCGACGCGGATGTCATTGCGCAGGTCAATCGGCGGAGAACCGCCAGCGCCGCCAGGGCCATCGGCCATCAGGCTCGGGGTGATGGCGAATGCGTCGGCGACGGAACGGTTCACCGTGTAGCCGAGATCCTCCATCTGCGCGATCGTGAGTAGGCTGAGAGGATTGGCCCCGCTATTGAGGAATCCCGTCATGAGCTCACTGAGCAACACGGTCTCGCGCCAGTGCGAATTGCGCGTACCGGCGTAGCTCCGCGGCACACCGTTCACGGTGGTGTCCCTCCGATTCTCCACTGGCACCCGCTGGCCCAGCGTGTAGCTCGATCCGCCAATGGTGTTGAACGCCGCCATCGCGAGCGGGCCACTGAAGTAGGTGTCGTTCGACGTCGTCGCCGTCGATGGGTTCACAAGGAATCCCTTGGAGGACCAGGTCGTTCCTACCCCGAGCACATGCCCCATCTCATGAAGAATGACTGCGCTAAAGCTGCCCTCGGCCTCGAGGCGCGTAAGATCCGCGGTATCGAACCGCATCGTGCCGAGCGCCGGGATGAACGACGGGGAGCTCCGTACCACACAAGGACCCGCCGAGCCCAAGACATTGTACTCCCCGTCGATATACTCGAGGCGCACCACGATGATCACGTCGTCGACGGTCTCGTTTATCGCGGACGGTGAGCCGCACCCTGCCGCGGCCGTCGCGGAGAGGTTGAGCGGCACGTTCGGGATATCCCCAGTCAGAACCGTCTCCCAGCGCACCGCCGCGGCACTGAAGGTCTGGAGCTGACCTGCCGTCGGCATGGCAACGAACCGCAGTCCAATGTCGAACCCGGCGGTGCTGGCCTTCCCGGTCGCCGAGAACACCACCGGGTTTCCCACAGGGCTGAACCCACTGACCGTGGCCGATAGCGCGTTCGCCCCACCCGCGAGCGTCCACGATCCGACGGTCGCGATCCCGCTCCCATTGGTGACCGCGCTTAGGCCGGTGGCAGAGCCATGACCTGGCACCGTCGCGAAGGTGACGGTCACGCCGGCGACCGGCTGATCGGCTTCGTCAGTGACTTTCACCGAGGGAGCCACCGCCGTGGTCCCGTTGGGGGCGGCGACCTGTCCGTTCCCCGCGTTCACCACGACGGTGGTGGGCACGCCCAGCTGCGCACTGCGCACCACGAGCGTGTAGGCCCCCCCCTGCCCGGGATCGTAGGTGCGCGCGCGAAGCAGATACGACCCGGCGGGGAGCGTGATGGCGATGCGCGAGTTCTGAATGACGCCTGACACGACGTCGTCGTTCTCCGCGATGATGACGAGCGTGCTGAAGTCGCGGATCTCGAGCCAGGGGTCGAGCACGCTCGCCGCCAGCGTCGTGTTCATCTCCATGATCAGCGACGTACTCGCGCTGAGATCGAGGCGGTACTGCTCGAAGTTCTGGCCTCCCGGGGCCACGCAGTCGAGAGCGCTGATAGTGCTCGACTGTGTGGCGCCGACCGCGATCGGGGTGGCTCCCGCGGCAGAACAGGGATCGAGGATCGAGGTCGCGGTGAAAACGATCGGGGTGAAGAGGCCGGAACTGGCCTGGATCGTATTCGTCCCGAGCGCCGCGCCCATGGTCCAGGAACCGACCGTCGCGATCCCCGTCCCGTTCGTGGTGGCGCTGGCACCGGTGAGCGATCCACCACCGCCGAGAACGCTCCACGTCACGGTCGCACCAGCCACGCCATTGCCCAGCGCGTCGAGAAGCTTCACGGCTGGGTTAATCAGAACGGCGGTGCTGAACTTGGCGACCTGACCGTTGGCCGTGTTCCCCGGCGCCACGATCATCTGCACCGGCGGACCGGCAAGCGCGGTGGCCGTGAAAAGGCTCACCCCGGCGTTGCCCGCCACCACCGCGCTCACGGCTTGAAAAGCCGAGGTGCTCGAGCCGATCGTCCAGTTGGTCGACGCGAGACCGCTCGCGTCGCTGGTGACGGTGGTCACGGTAATCGATCCACCGCCGGACGTCACCGCAAACGTCACCTGCCGGCCCGCGATGGCGCCGCCGAGACGGTCCTCGATACGTACCCTCAGCGCGTTCGCGAGCGGCTGCGAGATCAGCCCGGACTGCGAGTTGCCCGAGAACACCACCGGTGCGAGCGGTGCCTGGGCGACGGTGACCTGCACGAGAGCGGTCTTGGCTCCGACTACGGCGGAAATGGTCGCGGCCCCGTTCCCTGCGGCGGTAATGACACCGGCGGTCGAGACGGTCGCAACACTCGTTGCACTGGACGACCAGACAATTTCTGGTGATGTCATCGGTGCGCCCCGCTGGTCGAGCACGGTGGCCACCGCCGTCTGCGTGGCGCCAATGGCGTCGAGCGTCACCGTACCAGGGGCCAGCTGTACCGACGCCGCGCTGGGCGGTTCGGTCGCACTGGTACACGACCCCACGACAATCACCGCAAGCGTGACGACCAGGACCGTAGACCGCGAAGGACGGCAACGCATGAGGAGAAGCTCAGCAAGGGGAGAAGAACGCGACCAGGCGGCAGGAGCCGCAGTCCACCGGAGTGAACTTCGGTAGGAATGGCAGCGAGGTCAACCGGGCACGACTTACCGGGCGCACCGCGGGCAGACAACTTTGTGCTATGGATCACACAAAAGTCCACGTTTTCTCGTCCGACGATCTGGAGAGCGTCCCGATCGAGCGTGCCTGGACGATTCCGGCGAGCTGGACTTCAGCGAGAAGGTGCAGCGCGAGGATATGGACATCTGCGCGCTCGTGCAGCGCGGCCTCGGGTCACCGGCGTACGACCGCAGGCGCTTCTCAGTAGACGCTGAACAGGGGGTGCATCATTTTCATCAGGAGCAGCCCCGGAGTGCGTACCGCGCCTGGACCGCACGGTCCGCAGGGACGGCACCAGTGGCGACCGCTCCGACGTTATCATGAAGCCGTTCACGACTGACCCGATGGCTGCACCGACCACTCCAACCGTCACTCCCTCCGTGGCCCCCTCTGTGACTCCTCCCCTGACTCCTCGCTCGATGCCCCGCGTGGCCCTGCTTCTCGCCGCGTTCTTCCTCTCGGCCTGCTCGAGCAAAGGCCCGACGCGCGAGGAGCGGTCGCGCTGGGCAGACCGAGCCTCGCGCGTCACGATCACCCGTGACGACTGGGGCATTCCCCATGTGCGCGGCACCACCGATGCCGACGCGGTGTTCGGCATGGTCTACGCGCAGGCCGAGGACGATTTTAATCGGATTGAGGTGAACTACCTCAACGCGATGGGGCGGCTCGCCGAGGCCGAGGGAGAGAAGGCCATCTGGAGCGATCTGCGCATCCGGCTCTTCATCGACCCCGACGCGCTGCGCGCCCAGTACGCGTCGAGTCCCGAGTGGCTCAAGGCCCTGATGGACGCCTGGGCGGACGGACTCAATCAGTATCTCGCGACACACCCGGAAGTGAAGCCGCGCGTGCTCACCTACTTCGAGCCGTGGATGGCACTTTCATTCAGCGAGGGGAGCATCGGCGGGGATATCGAGACGATCTCACTGTCGGGCTTGGAGAAGTTCTATGGCCGTCCCGACACCGCGAGCGCCCCAGTCCAGGTCGGGCAGGCCGCGCCACGTGCCGTGATGCGTGAACCGAGCGGTTCGAACGGATTCGCTATTGGCCCGTCGCGCAGCGCGTCAGGGAAGGCGCTGCTATTGATCAACCCACACACCTCGTTCTTCTTCCGCGAGGAGTTGCAGATGACCAGCGACGAGGGCCTGAACGCGTACGGCGCGGTGACCTGGGGGCAACTCTTCGTCTACCAGGGATTCAACGCGACGGCAGGATGGATGCACACCTCGAGCAATAACGACGCGATCGACGAATTTGCGGTCACGCCAATGCAGACCACCGACGGTCTCACCTATCAGTACGACACCGCGCAGCGCCCGGTGGTGACGCAACGGATTCCGCTGCGCTTCCGCGATGGCGACACGACGGCGACCCGCGAGTTCACCGTATATCGCACCCATCATGGGCCGGTGGTGCGCGCAACGGACGGCCAGTGGATCGCGGTGCGTCTCATGAACGACCCGGTGACGGCGCTCACGCAGTCGTATCTCCGCACCAAGGCAAAGAACCTCGCCGAATTCAAGGCGACGATGGACCTGCACACCAACTCGTCGAATAACACGGTCTTCGCGGACGGCGAGGGGAACATCGCGTACTTCCACGCCAACTTCATCCCGCGTCGCGACACACGGTTTGATTGGAGCAAGCCGGTGGACGGCAGCAATCCGGCGACCGAGTGGCAGGGCGTGCACACGGTGGACGAGAGCCCCAACGTATTCAATCCGCATACCGGCTGGATCCAGAACACCAACAATCATCCATTCTCCGCCGCAGGCGCGGCGAGCCCGAAAGCCTCAGCGTACGCGCGGTACTTCGAGGATGGGGAGGGAGAAAATGCGCGCGGCGTGCACGCCATCGAGGTCCTCTCCCGCGAGCGTGCGTTCGACCTGACCAAGCTGATGGCGGCGGCGTACGACCCGCACCTCACCGCATTCGACGACCTGATCCCAGCGTTGACGCGCGACTACGACGCGCTGCCTCGCGACGATCCACGCGCCACCGCACTCCGACTGCCGATGGCCCTCCTCCGCGCCTGGGACCGACGGTCGGACACGCTCTCGGTGCCGACTACGCTCGCAACGTACTGGGGAGACGAGCTCTACTCCCGCGTGCGGGCCGATCCAGACGCCGAGGGAATATCGACGCTCGCGTTCATGGCGCATCAGGCCACAGCGGCACAGCGGCTTGGAGCCTTGGAGGCGGCGGTGGCGCAACTCACCGCCGACTTCGGTGACTGGCGGATTATGTGGGGCGAGGTCAATCGGTTCCAACGACTGACGGGCGATATTCGGCAACCGTTCAGCGACTCGGGCGCGAGCCTCGCGGTGGGCTTCACGTCATCGCGATGGGGATCCCTCGCGGCGTTCGGTGCCCGGACCTATCCGGGGACCAAACGGATGTACGGCACCAGTGGCAACAGCTTCGTGGCAATCGTCGAGTTTGGCGACTCGGTGTCGGCGCGCGCCGTGACAGCGGGGGGCCTCAATAGCGTACCTGGATCGAAGCACTTCATCGATCAGGCCGATCGCTACGCGCGCGGCGACCTACGCGACGTCTACTTCTACCCATCGCAACTCGTGGGGCACACGGAGCGGACCTACCGGCCAGGGGAACGCGCGCCGTAAGGGGAGTGCCCTGTTCGGTGGAGCCTAGCACTCGTCGAAGCCGCGGTCGCGAGCGCGGCTTCGAGGGCCGTCAGTAGCACCAATGAGGTGAATGGTTTCGCGATGATCGAGCGGCTCGGCGCCAAGCAGGACGGCGTGCTCCGCCATCCCGATATGCAGCGCCTGATGAATCTCCTTCGTCAACCGGACGGCGTCCGCGCGTTTCAAGACTATGGGGGGAAGAACGGCTACGAGGGCCTGCCCGCTATTGCTCTGATGCTGGGCGGGGCGAGCGCGGCGCGACGGGGGAGCGCCTGGTCGCGGCTTTGGCCCGCGATCCGACGCTCTTTTTCGCCGCCACCTTCTTCGCAATCGCTTTGTTGGCCGTACCGCGGGGCCGTCAGTGCACTGAGGTCCGGACCACGATAAATTCCTGTGCACCCATGACCGCTCCATCCCGTGCGGCGCGCCTCCGCGCCAAGCTCCCCGCTATTGCCCGGCGCGCACGCCGCTGGCTGCTTCTGGTCCTGGCCGTGCTCGTCGTCGGGCCGTTCGTGCTGATCCTGCCGCTCAACGTCGTGCAGCCCGCGACGACCATGGTGCTACTGCGACGCGCGGTGCAACGCACCATCGCCGGCAAGACACCGCGCTACCCTCGGCGCGAGATCGTGAGTCGTAACGCGATCTCCCCACACCTGCGGCGCGCCGTGCTCGCCTCCGAGGACGATCGCTTCTACCTGCACTGGGGCTTTGACATCGCCGAGATCCAGAATGCCCTCGAGCGCGCTCGGCGCGGCCGGCGGCTGCGCGGCGCCTCGACCATCACCCAACAGGTCGCCAAGAACCTCTTCCTGTGGGAAGGGCGGTCGTTCGTGCGCAAAGGGTACGAGGCGTACCTCACGCTGGTGTTGGAGCTCTGCCTGCCTAAGGATCGGATTCTCGACCTCTACCTGAACCTGGCCGAGTGGGGTGACGGCGTGTTCGGTGCGGAGATGGCGGCGCGGACGCACTTCAAGAAATCGGCTCGGGCGCTCACGCGCGACGAGGCGGCGCTATTGGCGGCGGTGCTGCCGAGTCCGGTCCGATGGTCACCCCACGGCGCGGTGGCGACACGACGATCGGCGCTTATCGTGGAGAAGATGCGGTACGCGGCGCCGCGCAGTTGACGCGACACGGGATGGTACGCGCGGATTGACCGGACGAGACTGGCCCGGCGAACCTTGCCCGGAGTAGCTTAGCGGAGTCCCTTGACTGAGCTTCTCATGATGCAGCATCGCTCCGCCGGTAAATCCCTCGGCGACATCCGTCCGATTCGCCTGCTCACCACCGCGGTGCTTTTCGTGCTCCAACCACAGCTCGCCGAAGCGCAGGAGCCTGCAAGCTGGGGCACACCGCTCGACTTCGCGACCTTCTCGATCGCCGCGATCGATCCCCGGACCGGTGAGTCCGGGGTCGCCGTGACGACCCGCGTGGCCTGCGTCGGGAATGGTGTCCCGTGGGTCCGCGCCGGCGTTGGCGCGGTCGCCACACAGGCGAACACCCGGACCGAGCACGGCGACGCCGTGCTGGGCGCGATCGCACGCGGCCTGAGCCCGGACGCCGCACTCCGCGAGGCGCTGGCTGCCGACAGCGGGGCGGCCAGTCGTCAGGTGGGGGTGATCGGTCGCGACGGCCGCACCGGACAGCACACCGGCACCGGCACCTCGCCCTGGGCGGGGCATCGCGCCGGCACCAACTATGCCACGCAGGGCAATCTGCTCACCGGCCCAGAGGTACTCGCCGCGGTCGCGGCGAGCTTCGAAGCGAGCGCCGGCGCCCCTCGCCACCTCGCCGATCGGTTGATCGACGCCGTCGCGGCCGGGCATGCCGCCGGCGGTGATGCCCGGAAGGGGCGCGCGCAGTCGGCCGCCGTGATCGTCGCCGATCCGCGCCCGGGCCGTTCGCGGCGCACGGACATGGTCACGGTGAACATCAGCGTCTGTGAACACGCCGAGCCGGTCGCCGAAGTCCGTCGCATCTACAACGCAATCTCACAGACGCTCGGCTTTCGCACGCTGGAGCAGTTCAGCGGCAACGACATCTGGCAGCTGCGCCTGATGCTCCACGCGCTCGGCCACCTCGAGCCGCAGTCGCCGACACTGCGCCGAGACGCGAACGCGACGCGGTTCACCGACGACCTGATCGCGGCCGTCGAGGCCTTCCGCACCATTGAACGACTCGCCGTCTCCGCCAATGGGTCGCCCGCCGGCCTGGTGGACGCCGAGACGGTCGCGCGCCTCTGGGCCGCGCTCGAGCGTGCCGGCAAGGCCCGGGCGGTCCGAGAACTGCTTCTCGAGGTCGTGGCGGTCCGCCGCTGAGTTCGCGCGAACGCCCAGCTGACCCGCCACGTACATGCATTGACCACTGTCTCGCGCACGCGAGATGTGCTCACCACGCTCACCACCGCCCACGACCATGCGATCCATGACCGGTCCCCGCTCGCTCCTCTCGATCGCCACGGCGATTGCCTCTGCCCTCCCGCTCGCGCCCCGCACCGCCGTCGCCCAGTCGGGCCTGCCGACGGTCGCGAGCACCGCGGCCCCCATGGGGTTTAACC
This sequence comes from Gemmatimonas phototrophica, assembly GCA_945869195.1. Taxonomy (GTDB): domain Bacteria; phylum Gemmatimonadota; class Gemmatimonadetes; order Gemmatimonadales; family Gemmatimonadaceae; genus Pseudogemmatithrix. The sequence continues at coordinate 120,575 of CAMBNV010000001.1, forward strand.
AGCTCCGTTGGCGGATGGTGGGCCCGGCCCGTGGGGGCCGCGTCACCACGGTGACGGGGGTCGATCAGGATCCGCATACGTTCTACTTCGGCTCTACCGGCGGCGGCGTCTGGAAGACGACCGACGCCGGCGCCAACTGGGCGAATATCAGCGACGGACAGATCACCGTGGGCTCGATGGGTGACCTCGACGTCAGCAATACCAACCCGGCGATCATCTACGCGGGCACCGGCTCCGACGGACTGCGCTCGAACGTCTCGATCGGCAAGGGGATCTGGAAGTCGATTGATGCCGGCAAGACCTGGGCACACAGCGGTCTTAAAGACGTTGGCAACATTGGCGGCGTGCGCGTGCACCCCACTGACCCAAACACCGCGTTCGTCGCCGCGATCGGCGATCCCTTTCGGCCGACAAACGCCCGCGGTATCTATCGCACCACCGACGGCGGCAAGTCATGGACGCGCACACTCTACGTGAGCGACTCGACCGGCGCCGTTGACGTGGAGTTCAACGCCGCCGACCCGAGCGTGGTCTACGCCGCCATGTGGCGCGCTGAACGCAAGCCGTGGACCATCATCTCCGGCGCCACCGAAGGCGGCATCTACAAGAGCACTGACGGCGGCGCCACCTGGGCCAAGCTCTCCAACGGCCTCCCTACCGGGCTCGTCGGCAAGGCAAACATCGCCGTGAGCCGTGCGAACCCGAACCGCCTTTACGTGCTCATGGAAGCAAAGCCCGGAATGGGTCTCTACCGCTCCGACGACGCGGGAGCCTCGTTCGCGCTGGTATCGAACAACCCGCAGCTCAGTACGCGTTCATTCTACTACACGACGATCACCGCCGACCCCACCAACGCCGACGTCGTCTACGCTGGCGCCGAGGGATACTTCAAGAGCGTCGACGGCGGGCGCACTTGGACGACCCTCAGCACACCCCATGGCGACAACCATGACATGTGGATCAACCCGTCCAACGGGCAGATCCTCATCCAGGCGAACGACGGCGGCGCCAATGTCTCGCTCAATGGAGGCAAGACCTGGAGCTCACAGTACAACCAACCGACGGCGGAGATCTACCAGGTCTACGTCGACAACCAGTTCCCGTATCGCCTCTACGGCGCCCAGCAGGACAACTCCACGCTGATCGTGCCGTCGCTGCCCGTTGCCGCAGGAGGCCTTGACGACCCGATCCAGGGCTGGCGCACGGGGCCCGGCTGCGAGACCGGTCCGATCATGCCGCACATCACGAGTCCCGACACGGTCTACGGTTCGTGCAAGGGACAGTTCTCCCGTACCTCCCTGCGCACCGGCCAGGAAAAACAGTATTGGGTGGGCACGCAGTCGTTGTACGGGAACGCCGCGAAGGACCTGGTCTATCGGTTCCAGCGCGTCTCGCCGATGGAGACGTCGCCGCACGACGCGCGTGTCATCTATTACGGCTCACAGTTCGTGCATCGCACGCGTGACGAAGGCGTCACCTGGGAAGTGATCTCCCCCGATCTCTCGTGGAACCCTGAGGACAAGCGCGCCACCTACTCCGGCGGCCCAATCACGGTCGACAACACCGGCGAGGAGTTTTTCTCGACGGTCTACGCGATCCGTGAATCGGCGCTCGAGCGCGGCGTCATCTGGGCGGGGGCGAACGACGGCCCCTTCCACGTTACGCGCGACGACGGCAAGAGCTGGCAGAGGATCACCCCACCGGGGCTCACACTCGGCGGCCGCGTGCAAAACATCGACCCCTCGCCGCACCGTAAGGGATCGGCGTACTACACCGTGCTCCGCTACCAGCTTGGGGATCACCAGCCGTACATCTTCAAGACCGACGACTACGGCAAAACGTGGACGCTGCTCACCTCTGGCACGAACGGCATTCCGGCCGACGAGCCCGTGCGTGTCGTGCGGGAAGATCCGAGCCGCGCAGGTCTCCTCTACGCCGGCACCGAGTTCGGCATCTACGTCTCGTTCAACGACGGCAAGCAGTGGCAGTCGCTGCAGCTCAACCTGCCGAATACGCCGATCACCGATCTGAAGGTGCACCAGAAGGACATCGTGATCTCCACACAGGGTCGCGCCTTCTGGATCATGCACAACATCACGCCCTTGCATGAGGCGAGCGATGCCCTCGCACGTCAGAGCGCGCATCTCTTCGCGCCGCGCGAGGCGCATCGCATTCGCTACCGGGCCGCGTTCGGCGGACTTGAGAGCGCGCGCGATGGAGGCACCGACCCTGAGTATCCCTCGTCGGGCGCCATGCTGGACTACTGGTTCGCTACCGCACCCCAGGGCGAAGTCACGCTCGAGGTGCTCGACGCGCGCGGTACCGTCGTGCGCCGCTTCTCGAGTCTCGCCGCTGGCGAACAGCGCGTGACGCCCGCCGAACCATCGATGCGCGGCCCGATGTGGGAACGCATCGGGACGCCGCGACTCCCGGCTGCGGCGGGGCATAATCGTTTCAACTGGGACCTCACCCTGGCCGGGCCGAGCGATCCAAATCCGGCACGCAGCGGCCGCAATGGGCCGACGGTGGTCCCGGGCACCTATTCGGTGCGCCTCACCAGTGGGGCGTGGACGGCAAGCAAGCCCCTCGTCATCCTGAGCGATCCGCGCATGGTCGCGGACGGTGTGACCGTTCCGGTGCTCCAGCTACAGCTCGACCACAACATCGGCGTGCGCGAGCTGGTGAGTGACATGAACACATTGACGGGCGAGGTCGAAGCCGCGTGGCGCACTGCGACCGGCGACAAGAAAGCCGCAATCGGAGCAATCCGCGAGATCGTCAACTCCGAAGCCTGGCGCTATGGCCGCCCAGGACTCGCGGCGCAGGTGCAGTACCTCTACGGCGCGATGTCGCGCGCAGACCAGGCGGTCGGCAACGACGCCAAGCAGCGCCTGATCGTGTTGCGCAAGGAACTGACCGAGGTGCAGGCGAAGTTCGCCAGAGCCTCAACGACGATGTAACTGGCATGCCGACGCAGTCCTCGCAATGACCGGCGAGGGCCCTGTCGGCACGATCACGCGCTAGGGCCGCCGACGGAGCCGCGCGTAGTTCTGGTCGATTTTTCGAACATACCCGAGGGTCTCGCGATATCGCCATCGCGGGACCTTCGGCGCAACCAGCTCGACGTGCGACCAGTCGGGCGTTCCACCAGCCGCCACCCGCGCCGAATCGGCTGCGCGGCCGATCGTCCCCTCGCCTGCGTTGTAACTCGCAAACATGAACCGGTAGCGCTCCTCACCCGTCATTTCACTTCCCCACAACTTCCAGAGATACCGGTCGTGCATAATTCCGGCCGCGATATTCCATTCCGGGTCGTCGATAGACTGAAACTCCGGGCGTCGTGACTGAATAAATTTGTAGGTGCTCGGCATCAGCTGCATCACGCCGCGTGCGCCGACGTGGCTTCTCGCGGCCGAGTCAAGATTGCTCTCCGCCATTCCCTGGGCCTTGAACCAGCGCCAGTCGAACGCGGCGCCAAAGTAGCGTTTGGAGTAGCGTCGAAAGGTGTCGTCGTAGCGACTCTCCGCGCGCACCGTCACGCGGCGGGCCTGGGTGCGAGCGATCGCGACACCGGCGCCGCCTTGCGCACCCGAGTCGCCTTGCGCACCCGAGTCGGCCTGCGCCCCGACACGATCCGCCACCCCGAGCAGCAGGCAGCCCAGGAGCAACCCAGACGCGAGTGCGCGCACCTGACCCTGTACCCACCCGCTACGCCCCCGCTTCAATTGAGCGCGTTCCCCACAACCAGCGCGATCGAGATGAAGAGCGATCCAATGAAAATCGCGACCGCAATATTTCCCTTCTTGAGCTCCTCAGGGAAGTTCACCTGCGGCGTGAGTCGATCGAAGAGTCGATAGCTCAACCACATCAGTCCCACGCCAAAGAGGGCGTAGCCGAAATTGAGCACGAGGATCTGATAGTCCATTGGGTCTCCGCTGAGGTCACGAGAAGATGACGCTTAGCCGCCGTGCTCCGCCAGAGCCCCTTCGCCACTCGCGACCTGGAGCCGGATACTCAGCTCTATCTATCTGAACCGATAGGCACACCGTACCGCTATTTCTTCCGGGCCCCTTGGCGGGGCGGCGGCGGCGTTGTTGGTTCTCCAGCGATCCACGCACCCACCACCGCGGCATGCCCCTCGTGAGACACATTCCGCCACTCCCGCTCCAAGCGCCCGTCCGCACCGATCACAAAGGTCGATCGGATGACACCCATGTAGTGGCGGCCCCAGAAGAGCTTACGATGCCAGACGTCGTACGCCTGACAGATCAGGGCGTCTGTGTCCGCGAGCAGCAGATACGGCAGGCGCTCTGCCGCCTTGAACTTGGCGTGCCGGCGCCAGGTATCCGGAGAGATGCCGATCACCGTGATAGCATCCGCGTTGAACCGCGGCATCGCATCACGAAACTCGCACGCCTCCACGGTACACCCCGGCGTGCTGGCTTTTTGGAAGAAAAAGAGCACAACGCGTCTTCCCCTGAAGTCCTCTAGGGCGACCCACTCGCCCGATTCCGCCTGCAACCGAAACGTCGGCGCCATCGCGCCCACGCTCATAACGCGCCCCGCGCGCGGGCCTGCTCGATATAAAACTGAAATGTTTGCGCACTCGACTTCGCGGGCCGGTATCCGAACTCCTCCTTCAGGCGCCTATTCGACAGCACCGGACGGTAGCGAAGGAAGTCCACCTGTTCTGGCCCATAGCGTCCGACGCGGAGCAGCCGCGCCAGGCCGAGCGCTCCCATGAGCACTGCCGCCGGGAGACTCAGCTCAGTCTTGCCAAGGATTGCCGCGATCTCATGAATCGTGAGGGATCCGTCGCCGGCGAGGTTGAACACCCCGGTGCGGTCCGACTCGATGCCGTGTAGGATCGCCCCGACAACATCCTCATCCCAGACGAAGACGAACGGGGAGTCGCTCCCTCGCACCGCGAGTATGCGGCGCCGCGCAAAGAGTGCCGTGATCTGGTTCTCGGTCGTTGCGCCGAGCACCGTCCCGATCCGCAATACCAGCTGACCCAGACGCGGATGCGACGCGCGAGACCGCGCGAGCAGTTCCTCGACGAGTCGTTTGTGATGCGCGTACGCGAACCGGTCTCCCGCGCGCAGCGGATCGGTTTCATCGATCCACTCGGGGTTGTCGGCATGGTACCCGTACGCCGCGCCGGAGCTCGAGACGGTCAGGTGACGCACCCCCGCCGCGACGCAGCACGCGATCACATTGCGCGTGCCATTCACATCGATATCATGGTCGCGTCTGCGATCCGTACCGGCCTCGAGCACCGACGCAAGATGAACCACATGCGTGATCCGGTACTCGTGCAACACCGCTTCGAGCGCGCGGTCACGCACATCGAGCGTCCGTACGGGGTACGACCGATCGGAACTCGCGCGCAGGTCGGTCCCCATCACGAAGGTGCCCTGTAACGCGAGCCGCGCGCCAAGCAGGCTCCCTACATACCCCGCCCCGCCGGTGATCAACACGCGAGGCGCGTCGCTCATGCGCGCCCTGCGGCCGCCGGCACACCCGCACACTCGTCGACCGGCGGCCGTCGCGCCCACCAGCTGGTGAGCAGAAGTCCAGACACCAGATGCCAGACGCCCCAGAAGGCCACGATCAGCATCATCGACCCCGCACTCGGGAAGAAGGTGAAGAGGATCGCGAGCCCGAGACCGGAGTTGTGGATCCCCACCTCAATCGTCACCGCGCGCCGGTCGGCTTCGCTCAGGCGCGCCGCGCGCGCGACCACCATCCCGATCACGAGCGCCATCGCATTCTGCCCCACCACGAGCCAGAAGAAGTCCGGGAAGCGTGCGACGAAGAGCGCGCGATTCTCAGCAAACGCGATCACGATGAATGCGACGAGCACGAACAGTGACACGGTGCGCAGCGGCCGCTCCACGACCCTCGTCAGGCGCGGCGCGCGCGCGCCGAGGAACATCCCCAGCAGCATCGGCACGATGAGCACAAGCGCCACCTGCGCGAGGATCCCCCCGACCGGGATCGTGATCTCCTGCATGAGCTCGCGCGTCCGTGGATTGAGCCAGCTATAGAGCGCGAAGTTCAGCGGTGTCAGGACGACCGCGGCGAGGCTCGAGATGCCCGTGAGACTGACCGAGAGTGCGACGGTTCCCCGCGCGCGCCACGTCAAAATATTCGATAGTGCCCCGCTCGGACACGCCGCCACGAGCATCATCCCCAACGCCAACGCCGGATCGACGTTGAACAACCAGGTGACGAGACAGGTCGCCGCCGGAGTGAGCACGGCCTGAGCGGCGAGCCCGGCCAGCGCCCCCGCGGGCCGCGCCGCCACGCGACGAAAGTCCGACACACGCAGCTCGAACGAAACGCCGAGCATCATCAGCGCGATGATCGCGTTCAGCAGAATGAGCCCCGATGGATCGAACTGCAGCGGGAGGGCATCGTTCACGTGCGCGCCGCCCCTCGGATCGTGTCCGGCGCGCCCATGGCAGACCGGTGCCGTCGTAGTGCCCGCAGGTACGACGCCTTGTGTACGTAGTATGCCATCCGGTCGAGCTTGAGATAGGCGAAGCCTCCGTCCACCCGCGCCCCCGACCAGGACCGCTTCTCGCGCTGCAACGCCAGCGCCGCCGGGTGCCGCTCGGCGAGTCGTTTGAGATAGAGCACCACCAGTTCCGCCTGCTCAGACCGTCCCTGCCAGCCGAGTCCGCTCGCCTCGACCATGCCCATCAGGAAGATCGTGTCGTCCGTTGGATGCATAACGTTCATCCAGAGTCGCGGCGCGGCGGTTCCCTCCGGCCATGCCAGCGCGTCGCGCTCGACAAATGGATAGTGCAACGCGTACCCCGTCGCCTGCACGATGATGTCGTATTCACACGACTCACCGTCGGCGAAACTCACCGCACGTCCGTCGATACCTGCCAGGTCGCGCCGGGCACGGATATCACCGTGCCCGAGGTGGTGCAGGATCAGCGAGTTCATCACCGGATGGGATTCGTAGAGCCGGTAGTCGGGATTGGGCAACCCATAGTCGCTCGGCTTCCCGACCAGCAGCCGGACGAGCTGCGCGTCTACCCACTGCTTCAATCGTCGCGGCAACTTGATCGCGCCGCCAAGCGCATCGATCGGCCGTCCCCGCACGAACTTCGGGAGAAAGTAGTAGCCGCGGCGGAGCGAAATGTCGACCGAACGCGCCCGCGGTACGGCGTCAACCGCGATGTCTGCACCCGAGTTACCGCATCCGACGATCAGCACGCGCTTCCCAGCGAACACCTCGGCCGACTTATACTCGGCCGAATGCATCACGCGCCCGGTAAAGGCACCAGGCAGCACGGGTTGGTGGGGATGGTGCAGCGTGCCGGTCGCGATAAGAACGCCGGCGAATCGCCGCCTGCGCTGGACGCCGTCGCACTCGGTGGTCACCTCCCAGCCGTCGACGTTCGCCCGCACGACGCGCACGACCTTGGTCCGGAACTCGAAGTGGCGGCGCAGGTCGAAGTGGTCCGTGAACTCCGCGAAGTAGCGACGCAGTTCATCGTGTCGTGGATACGACGCCGCCGAGTCCCGCATGGGGAACTCCGTGAACTCCGTCATCCGTTTCGACGAGATCAGGTGGGCGGTTTCATAGACCGTGCTCTGGGGGTTAGCGATATCCCACAGGCCACCGACGTCGGCATGGAGTTCAATGCCGGTAAACGGGAGACCATAGCGCTGAAGCATACGCGCCGTCGCGAGCCCCATGGGTCCCGCGCCGATGACCACGTACATCGCGTCAGCCGAGCGGCTCGCCGCCCATCAGGACGGCCATCACCGCTTTTTGCACGTGCAGACGGTTCGCTGCTTCGTCCCAGACGCGGCTCTGCGCTCCATCGATCACCTCCGCGGAGACTTCCTCACCCCGATGCGCCGGAAGGCAGTGCAGGAAAATCGCGTCAGACGCTGCTCGCTGCATGAGCGCCGCATTCACGTGAAAGGCGGCGAACGCTGTTGCGCGCTGCGCCTGCTCCTCCTCCTGTCCCATGGACGCCCAGACGTCGGTCGTCACCACGTCCGCACCGGCGACCGCGTCGTGCGGGTCGCGCACGAGCGTCACACGTCCGGTGGCCTGCGCGCGCGCGAGGATCGTCGCGTCCGGCTCATAGCCCATCGGGCAGGCGAGGCGCAGCGAGAAGCCGAGCCGGAAGGCCGCATCGCACCAGCTGTTCGCCATGTTGTTGCCGTCACCGATCCAGGCGACGGTCTTCCCCTCGAACGTCCCGAGGTGCTGCCGAATGGTGAGAAGGTCGGCGAGAATCTGACACGGATGCTGCAGGTCCGTCAGGCCGTTGATCACCGGCACCGATGAATAGCGCGCGAACTCTTCGACGTCGGCGTGCGCAAAGGTGCGGATCATGATCCCGTCGACCATACGGTCGAGCACGCGCGCCGTATCACTCATCGCCTCACCACGGCCGAGCTGCACATCACGGGGGGTCAGAAAGAGCGGATGCGCGCCGAGCTGCCACGCCCCCACTTCGAATGAGACGCGCGTTCGCGTCGACGCCTTCATGAAGAGCATCGCGAAGGCTTTTCCCTCCAGCGGACGCGCGCGGTACTCACCGGTCCGCATGCGATCGGCCAGCGCGAACAGCCCATGCAGCTCGTCAGTCGAGAAGTCCGTAATCGCGAGAAAGTCGCGCTCGGTGCTCATCAGAGGATGTACTTCCGAAGGTCCTCGTCGTCGGCAATCGCGCTCAAGCGCGCGCGCACCGCCGCGCCATCCACAACCTCCGGCGCCGTCCCACGCTCCGGCAGCTCATACAACAACTCTTCGAGCAGCGTCGTCATCACCGTGTGCAACCGCCGCGCGCCGATGTTCTCCATCCGCGCGTTCACCCGCGCGGCGATCCGTGCGATCTCGGCGATCCCGTCCTCGGTAAAGGTCAGCTGCGCCCCCTCGGCGTTGACCAGCGCGGCATACTGCTTGGTCAGCGCGTTCTCCGGCTCCGTCATGATCCGCACGAAGTCGCCTTCGGTCAGCGGCTTGAGCTCCACCCGGATCGGGAACCGACCCTGTAGCTCGGGGATCAGGTCGCTCGGCTTGCTCACATGAAAGGCGCCCGCTGCGACGAATAGCACATGATCGGTCTTCACCATGCCGTACTTCGTCTGCACGTTCGACCCTTCGACGATCGGCAGAAGGTCACGCTGCACCCCCTCGCGCGACACGTCGGGGCCACCGAAGTCACCTTTTCCGCCTGCGATCTTGTCGATCTCGTCCAGGAAGATGATGCCGAGCGACTCGACGCGCTCGAGCGCGTCGGCAACCACGTCGTCGAGGTTGATCAGCTTGTCGAACTCCTGATCGAGCAGGATTCGCCTCGCCTCGCCCACAGCCACTGTGCGCTTCTTGGTCTTTTTGGGCATCAGCTCCGAAAGCATTTCGGCGAAGTTGCCCATCCCCTCGGGCGCGCCCTGTTGGCTCAGCGCGTCCATCATGGGGGCCGCCTGTGTTACTTCGACCTCCACCTCGCGCTGCTCGAGCTGGCCGTCGCGCAGCAGCTGCTTGAGCTTCTCGCGCGTGCGCTTATGGCGATCTCGCGAGAGCTCCTGCTCCTGCGTCACATTCCCCTCGGGACCAGCGACGAAGACGCGCTGCGCCTCACCGGTCCCGGGTACGACCCCCGGCACCGTCTCCACCGGTGCTGGCAACAGCAGGTCGAGCAAGCGCTCGTCCACCCGGTCGTTTGCGAGGTCCTCGACTTCCTGTTCACGCTCGCTGCGCATCATCTCGACCGCGTTCTCGACGAGATCGCGCACCATCCCTTCGACATCGCGCCCGACGTAGCCGACCTCGGTGAACTTTGAGGCCTCCACTTTGACGAACGGCGCTCCCGTGAGCTTCGCCAGTCGGCGTGCGATCTCGGTCTTCCCGACGCCGGTCGGGCCGATGAGGATGATGTTGTTCGGTGCAATCTCGTCGCGGATCCCTTCGGGCGTACGCTGGCGACGCCACCGGTTGCGCAGCGCGATCGCGATCGCCTTCTTCGCTTCCGCCTGACCGACGATGTAGCGGTCGAGTTCGGCGACGATTTTTCGCGGTGACAGATCGGCGAGGCGCGCGAGCGCCTGCTCCGTGCGGGGCGACGGCATCAGACCGCGGGTTCGACGACGGTGATCTGCGTGTTCGTGTAGATGCAGATCTCCCCGGCGATGATCATCGCGCGCTTCACAATCTCAACCGGCGGCAACGACGTCTCGCGCACGAGCGCCCGCGCGGCCGCCAGCGCGTACGACCCACCCGACCCGATCGCGAGGATGCCGTCGTCCGGCTCGATCAGCTCACCGTTGCCAGAGAGCATGAAGGCGTTGTCGCGGTCAACCACAATCAGGAGCGCTTCGAGCCGGCGGAGCGCCCGATCGGAGCGCCATTCCTTGGCAAGTTCCACCGATGCCCGCGCGAGGTTACCGGGGTGCCGCTCGAGCTTTTCCTCAAACTTCTCGAAGAGCGTGAGGGCGTCGGCGGCGGCACCAGCGAAGCCGGCGAGCACCTTGCCACCCTTGAGCGCGCGTACCTTCACGGCGCCCGACTTCATCACCGTGTCGCCGACAGAGACCTGCCCGTCTCCTCCGATGGCGTATTTGCCGTCGCGCCGGACGGCGAGAATCGTGGTCGCGTGAAACGTCGGGAGCGTCATTCGGGAAATATACAGGGACGTCCCCCCAACGGCTCCACCGCCGGCCCACCCCGTTCAGGCCCGTGGATGTGCCTTGCGGTGCACCTGTTTCAGACGCTCGACCGAGGTATGCGTGTAGATCTGCGTCGTCGAGACGCTCGCGTGCCCAAGCAGCTCTTGTACCGCGCGCAGGTCGGCCCCCTGGTCGAGGAGGTGCGTGGCAAAGGTGTGGCGCAGAGAGTGCGCGCTCAGTCCCGCGCCCTCGTCGACTTCCCGGAGCCGCGCGACCACGGCGTTATGGAGCGTCTTTGGGCTCATCCGCCGGCCGAGGCGGCTCAGGAAGAAGGCACTTCGTTCGGCGGCGGGCCCCACCTGGGCAATCAGCGTCTCGCGCACCCGCTCATACTCCCGCAGCGCGTGCTGCGCCGGAGCACCGACGGGTACGATCCGCTCCTTCCGTCCCTTGCCGCGCACCTTCACGAGACCGCCGACGAGGTCGAGGTCCGAGCGGTTCACCCCGCGAAGTTCCGAGAGGCGGAGCCCCGCGGAGTAGAAGAGCTCGAGGATCGCGAGATCGCGCACGTCGGTGAATCGCCCCTCCGCCGCCCGTGTCGTGGCCGCCGTGAGGAGCGTGTCGACCTGCGCGCGGTCCAGATGTCCCGGCAGATGTCGCTCCATTTTCGGCGCTCCGACCGCCCGCGCCGGATTGGACTCCACGACGTCAGCACGGTGCAGGAACCGAAAAAAACTTCTCACCGCCGACAGCGCTCGCGCGCTCGACCGCCGCGAGATCCCCTGCCTCGACAGGTGCGCAAGCCAGGCACGCATGGTCAATCGGTCCACCCGCTCCCACGCGACCACGGCCTCGCCGAGATGCACGCGCACAAAATCCTGGAACCCTTCGAGCTCGCGGGCGTACGCCGTACTCGTGTGCGGCGACACGTCACGTTCCTTCGCAAGATGCGTCAGGAACTGCGCGATTAGATCGACGGAATGAGGGTCCACAGGGTCATCGTGGTACGATCACGACGGGGTCGATGCCCTGCGTCACGAGGGTTGCTCCGGCGCGGGAGAGCGCATGAGGCCCGAGTCTAGACGCCACGCCGCGAGGTCACGTAACGCCCGCTCCGCATATTGTTCCCGCTTCACCACCTTGTCCCGCGCTGGGTTGGGAAGCTCCTCGAGCAGGCCGAAGTTTGCGTTCATCGGCTGAAAGTGTGCCGGGTCGGCTTCGCGCAGGTAGCGGTACAACGCCCCGAGCATCGTCGTGGGCGGCGGCAACACCGGAGCCTCCCCACGCAAGAGCCGGTCAAGGTTGATCGCCGCGAGCAGTCCCGTTGCGGTGCTCTCGGTGTAGCCCTCCACCCCCGTCAGCTGCCCCGCAAACATTGTCGTGGGCGCGTCGCGAAGCGCCAAAGACGGCGCGAGGCTCCCCGGTGCGTTGAGGTACGAGTTGCGGTGAATACTCCCGAACCGCAGGAACTCGGCGTTCGCCAGCCCCGGAATCAGCCGAAAGACGCGCGCCTGCTCAGGCATCCGCAGCCGCGTCTGAAACCCCACAAGGTTCCACATCCGCCCCGCCCTGTCCTCGCGACGAAGCTGCACCACGGCCCACGGCCGCCGGCCGGTGCGCGGATCGGTGAGCCCGATCGGCTTCATCGGTCCGAACCGAAGCGACTCGCGACCGCGCCGCGCCATCTCCTCGGCCGGCATGCAGCCCTCGAAGTACGGAACCGCGTCAAACTCGTGCGCCGTGAACTGGTCGGCGCTCGTGAGCGCGTCGATGAACGCGTCGTATTCGGCTCGGTCCATGGGACAGTTGAGGTACGCGCCGCCGTCTTCGGCGCCCCCCTCCATGGTCTCCTTGTCCCAGCGCGCCTGACGAAAGACGATCGACTCGTCGATCGACTCGATCGAGAGGATTGGCGCAATCGCATCGTAGAATGCGAGCGAGTCCACCCCCAGTCGCGCCCGGATTGCCTCGGCGAGCGCGTCGCTCGTGAGCGGCCCCGTCGCGACGATCCCGACCGCAGGAAGTGTGTCTACTGCACCGCGTACGACCGTGACATTGGCATGCCCGTGCACACGGTCGTCCACCCAGGCGCTGAACTGGTCGCGGTCCACCGCAAGCGCCGACCCGGCCGGCACCCGTGCCGCATCGGCCCCGTCGAGGATCATGCAGCCAAGCGCGCGCATCTCGGCCTTGAGCAGGCCGTGTGCGTTTGTCACTTCAGTGCTCTTGAAGGTGTTCGAGCAGACGAGCTCGGCAAGCCGATCCGTCTGATGCGCGGCGGTGCGGACGCCCGGCCGCATCTCGTGCAGCACCACGCGGTGCCCGCGCTCTGCCAACTGAAACGCGGCCTCGCTCCCTGCGAGGCCGCCCCCGACGACGTGGATCGCTCGGTCCGCGCTCACGCCGTCGATGCCTCGGCGTCCGCGCCGTCCAGAGCCGCCACATCCCATTCGTTCTGGCACTTAAGACATTTACGGAAATGCCCCCGCGTCTTCGTACTCTTGGCCTCGGCGCCGACGCTGCCACAGTCGGGGCAGCTCTCCAGCGTCGGCTTGTCCCAGCAGACAAAGTCGCAGTTGGGATAGTTCTCACAACCGTAGAACGCCTTGCCCCGCTTCTTGGAGCGGCGCGCCGCGATATCTCCGCCGTCCTTCGGGCACTTCACGCCGGTCGGCATCGACTTGGTACCACGGCATTTCGGAAACGTCGAGCACCCGAGGAACTCCCCCGAACGCGACCGACGCACCACCATCTGCTTGCTGCACAGCGGACAGAGATAGTCGGTGAGGACCGCTGGCACGCGCTCGCCCTTGAGCGGGCGCGTGTAGGTGCAGGTCTTCGGATGGTGCTCGCAAGCGACGAACGGCCCGAAGAACCCACTCTTGGGAACAAGCTTGCCGCCGTCGGTCGGACAGCGCTCCGTCTCGAGCGCCGAGAGGTCGTGCGCTTCGCGGATCAGCGCCTCGGCATCAACCGAACCAATCGAGACTTCGAATGGTGTCCAGAACTCGGCGAGGACGTCGCGCCACTCCATCTGACCTTCCGCGACCTTGTCGAGCTCCAGCTCCATCGCCGCGGTGAACCCGATGTCGAACTCGCGAGGAAACTGCTTCACCATCACCTTTTCCACCGACTCGCCGAGCGGTGTGGGGAAAAAGCGACGCTGCACCAGCTCTGCGTAGTGCCGCTCCGTGAGCGTCGAAATGATGCTCGCGTAGGTGGACGGGCGTCCGATCCCGCGCTTCTCGAGCTCCTTCACCAAGGACGCCTCTGAATACCGCGGCGGCGGCTCCGTGAAGTGCTGCGACGGATCGATCGACTGCACCGGTACATGCTCGCCGGATTCGATTGCAGGGAGTGCCTGCTCGTCCTCGAGCGCCTTCGAGTCACCATCCTCGCGCGTCTCACGATAGAGCGAAAGGAATCCCTTGAACTTCACCACCGATCCGGTGGCGCGGAACAGATAGCGCCCGAGATCAAAGTCGACCGTCGTCGTGTCGAACACCGCAGGCGCCATCTGACTCGCCATGAAGCGCAGCCAGATCAGGGTGTACAACTTCAGTTGATCGGGCGAGAGATACCGCGCTACACTCTCGGGCGAACGCGACGGATCGGTCGGTCGGATTCCCTCGTGCGCGCCTTGGGCCGCGTCGTCCTTGGTCCCGGGATAGAGCTGGGGCGTTGGTGCCAGATACTCAGCCGGGAGTTTCGCCTGTTGCAGATAGTCGGCCAAGTACTCACGGGCCGCCGCCGCCGCCGACTCCGCGACGCGCATGTGGTCCGTGCGCATGTACGTGATGAGACCAACCGCCCCGTCTTCCGTCGACAGCTGCACGCCTTCGTAGAGGTTCTGTGCGAGTCGCATCGTCCGCTTGGACCCGAAGCCGAGCTTCTTCACCGCGTCCTGCTGCAGAGTGCTCGTCTTAAACGGGGCCTCAGGGTTCTTCCGCCGCTCGCGCCGCTTAATCTCGGTGACGTCGAAGTGGCTCCGCCCCTTCAGGTCGTCGAGGATCGTCTGTGCCGAAGCCGCGTTCGGGATGTCGGCCTTCACGCCAGCGAGGTGATGGAGCTTCGCCGTGAACCCCTGCCCCTCGTGCTCGAGCTGCGCCGCGATCGTCCAGTACTCGCGCGCGGTAAACGCACGGATCTCACGCTCCCGTTCCACGAGGAGGCGTAGCGCCACCGTCTGCACGCGCCCGGCCGACAGTCCCTTCTTGACCGTCTTCCACAGCACGGGGCTCGCCTTGTAGCCCACCAGCCGGTCGAGCAGGCGCCGGGCCTGCTGCGCGTCGACCTTGTCCTGGTCGATCTCACGCGCCTCGCCCAGCGCCCTGATGACGGCGTCCTTGGTGATCTCGTAGAAGAGCGCGCGCTTGATCGGCGGCGCGAGCTTCCCCTTGATCTGCTGCTGCACATGCCACGCGATCGCTTCACCCTCACGGTCAGGGTCGGTCGCGATGAAGACGGCCTTGGCTGTCCTGGCGGCGCTTTTGAGTTCGGCGAGCGTCTTTTCCTTGCCAGGAATCGTGACGTACTGCGGCTCGAACCCATTCTCCGTGTCGATCCCGATCTGCTTCACCGGAAGGTCACGGATATGGCCCACGGTCGCCTTCACGGCGTACCCGGAGCCGAGGTACTTGCCGATCGTCTTCGCCTTGGCGGGCGACTCGACGATCACGAGTGATTTGCCAGCGGCCGAGCGGGCGGCATCCTCATCGTGAGGCAGCTCCGGCTCGACGGGGGAGCGCCTGGTCCCGGCTTTGGCCCGCGATCCGACGCTCTTTTTCGCCGCCACCTTCTTCGCAATCGCTTTGTTGGCCACCGTCTTTGCGGGAGCCGGCTTGGTCGTTTTCTTGATGGTTTTCTTGGTCGTTGCCATTAGGGAGGCTATCCTAATCACCAAAATAGGCTAAGGCAAGCGCTACTATAGATGTGGCAACAGCGTTTGGTGATATCAAATCAACGCTAACAGTATACTGTGCCTTAAGATAGCGCGCTTCTCTCCGAGCCAAAACTCCCACCAGCTTTTGCTCTGGGCCACCCCCCGCGAGCAGAGGCCGAGCCTCGGTGGAGCGGCCCATTCGAGCCACTGCCACCGTCGGCGATACCCGAAGATAGACCGCAAGAACCGCCGGGCCGATCAATGCCAGATTTACAGGATCGTCCACCCAGCCGCCTCCGGGAGCCAGCACGATCGGCGGCGCTCCGCAGATGAGTAGCTCGGCGGTCAGCCGCCGCTCCAGCGCACGAAACGCCTCCTCTCCGGAGGCAGCAAATATCGCACCGATACTCTGACCTTCACGCCGCTCAATTTCTCTGTCGAGGTCGACGAACGCGCACTCCAACGCCCGCGCGACCATTGGACCGACCGTGCTCTTCCCCGCGCCCGGTAGTCCGAGCAGCACGAGGTGCGCCCCCCGCCTGGCACCGGGACCTGTGCTAGGTGCCATACCAGCAGGGTTAGCCAAGTCGCGCGGCCACGCGGCCGAGATAGCCGTCGTGGTTGCGGCGCATCTCTGCGAGGGAGTCGCCGCCGAACTTTTCCGCGAACGCATCCGCCAACACCAGCGCGACCATCGCCTCGGCGATGACGCCCATCGCCGGCACCGCCGTGACGTCGCTCCGCTCAGCCGCCGCGTCGGCGGGCGCGCCGGTGCGCGTATCCACAGTGCCGAGCGGGCGCATGAGCGTTGCGATTGGCTTCATCGCCACCCGAAGCACCAGGGGTTCGCCCGTGGTCATCCCGCCCTCCAATCCACCCGCGCGGTTGGTACGGCGGCGAACGTTCCCCGTGCGCGTCGATCCTGGCGCTGGCTCGATCGCATCGTGGACCGCCGATCCCGGGAGCCGCGCGGCGGCGAAGCCGACGCCGATTTCGACCCCCTTCACCGCGGGGATCGAACAGATCGCCTGGGCGAGCCGGCCGTCGAGCTTCCGGTCCCAGGCCACGTGCGCACCGAGTCCCACCGGCAATCCCGTGACTACCACCTCGCAGATCCCGCCCAGGGTATCGCCCCCTTGCTTTGCCTCGTCAATCCGCGCAATCATCGCGGCCTCGGCGACAGCATCGAGACAGCGGAGCAGCGACCGGTCGGCCGCCTCGTTGAGGTGCTCCGGCAACGCTCCAGCGGGCGCTGCGTCGACGCCGCCGAGATGGACCAGGTGACTCCCCACCTCGACGCCGAACTCAGCGAGGAGTCGTCTGGCGACTGCGCCGGCCGCGACGCGGGCGGTCGTCTCGCGCGCTGAGGCTCGCTCCAGAATGTCGCGGGCGTCGTCGCGATCAAATTTGAGTATGCCGGTGAGGTCCGCATGGCCGGGACGCACGCGCGTCACCTGACGCTTCCGTCCCTCGGGAGTCTGGTCCTCGGGCCGAGGTGCGGGATCCATGATGGCCTCCCAGTTCCCCCAGTCGCGATTGCGGACGAGCATGGTGATCGGCGAGCCAATCGTCTCGCCGGCCCTTAGCCCAGACAGGAACTCCACGCGGTCGGCCTCGATCTGCATGCGGCGCCCGCGGCCGTATCCCTGCTGCCGACGAGTCAGTTGCGCATCGATGTCACTCGCCAGGAGCGGCAACCCTGCCGGCACGCCTTCAATGAGCGCGAGGAGCGCGGGACCGTGTGACTCGCCGGACGTGCGGAACGAGATGTGGGACATGTCGGCGCGCGGCAGTTGGGGGAGAGGAGCGACGATGGAAGCTAGAACGGCGGAAGTGGAAAGCGAGGGTGCCAGAATGAGAAAGGGCGGGCCGCGTCCGCGGCCCGCCCCCTCACGTGCACCGTATCGGTGTTAGGGCTTCACCGACCGCACCACCTCACCCTCATCGATGATGTGGGGGGTGACGAGGATCAGCAGATCCTGTTTGCGCTCCTCGAGTTTGGTCTGCGCGAACAGGCGTCCGACCAGCGGGAGATTCATCAGATAGGGGATGCCCGAGCGGGTCTTGATGACCTGCGTCTGCGTCAGGCCGGCGATGACGGCCGTCTCCCCGTCGCCGACGAGCACTTCGTTCGTTGCGGTCCGCTCGCTGATGCTCGGCCCCGCCTCGGTGGTCCCCAGAAGCGACTGCTGTTCTGCGGTAATCTCCATGGAGATCTGACGATTGGCAGTCACATGCGGCGTGACTTCGAGCCGGATTCCGATCTTCTGACGAAAGATCTGCGGTGCCACGGCCTGGATCTGCCCAGGAATCAACGGCGGCGTCAGGAGGAAAGCAATCTCCGTGCCGGCGAAGAGCGACGCCTTCCGATTATCGATCGTCGTCGTGCTGGGCTCCGCCTGGATGTCCGAGAGCATCTCCGAACTGAGCGCGTCAAGGAAGGAGGTGAAGTTGTAGCCGCCGATCGCGGTATTGAAGATCAGGTTGAGCGCCGAGTTCCCAGAAAAGGTCCGATTCGCATTCGCCACGCCAAGGAAGGCGCCACCACTCAGATTGACGACGAAGGCCGGAGGAGCGGCGTCCTCGCCCTCGGTGACGCGCTGCACCAATGCGTTGCTGTAAGCGGTAGGCGACCCAAAGTCGTAGCTCAGACCGAGCTGCTCGGTGGCGGTGCGGTCGACGGCGATGATCTTGGCGCGGATGGCGACCTGCGGCGTACGCACGTCGAGGTCCCGCACGAACTGCACGATCTCCGGTAGGCGCGACACCGACTCCGTGATCAGCAACGTGTTGGTCTTCTCCTCGATCGCGACGCTGCCGCGTCCGCAGCTCGCCGCCGGGGCAGCGGCGGGTGCGCCCGTTGGGGCGACGGCCTCTCCCGCCCCACTCGCGCACGAGGCGATGAGATCACGAATGGTCAGCGCGAGCTGTGCTGCCTTGGCATAGTTCAACGCGACCACGCGCGTCAGCATGGGCTCCGCCGCCACACGCGCCGCGAGGTTCTGGTAGCTGTCGATCGTAATGATGCCGGTCGAGTCCTCCACGGCAGAGAGCCCGTTGGCCTGAAGAATCTTGCCGAGCGCGACGTCCCACGGCTGACCGGGGATCTCCGCCGTGACCGTGCCAACGACCGTCGATCCCGTAATGATGGTCCGACCGGCGAATGACGCAAAGTGACCGATGACCTCGCGGATCGGCGTCTCATAGAACGAGACGTTGATGCGGGGCTGCGCGGCCTGCGCCACCAGCACCGGCGCGCGCAGTGGGCCCGCGGCAGGTGGTGCATCGACCGCGACCGTCGAGGCTCCCGCGGACCAAGCAGCAAACGCATCCGGTCCGATGACGCTCACGCGGATCTCGCCATCCGTTCGCACCACGCTGTACTCGCGGGCGCCGTCGAGGTCGAGCACCAGGCGCACGACCTCGACGTCGAACTGCGAGAGCCGCACGTTCACAATGCCGCCGCGCGACACGCGGTCGTAGAGGGGGGCGCGCAACCGCATCGTGGCCCCGCGCACGTCGACGACGATCCGATGCGGATTCACGAGGGTGAAGTCCGAGAGCTGGACATTACCGTCGAGCGGTAGCACCACCTCGGCGCGCCCAGCGCCCGGCACCACACGCACCGACGTCACGGCGGCCGCATCGTCGCGCCTGGTCGGCGCCGCAGCGGCGGCCGTCGCGACGCTAAGGAGTGTGCCGACCGCGAGCGCGGCCAGCGTCCGATATCGCCTCATGGCGTCCTGCCTCCACTAGAAACGTTGAACGTCAAAACCGACTGCCGAGTGAACCCAAATTCATCAATCGCCAGAGTGACCTCACCCTGCCGGATCGCCATCACGCGGATGCGGCCGAACACCGACCCCACGCGCGCCCGGTAGATCTCCTTCGTCGAGATGTCTTTCATCATCGCCATCGATTGCGACGGATTCTGGTCGACGATGACGCCCGTTAACTGCAGATCCTCGAGCAGCGGTCGGATGTCGCCGGTCGCGATCAGCGAGGCGAACGGATCACGACGACCTCCCGACACATAGCCGTAGCTTTCACGCAGGATGATGATCCGCCCGAGCGAATCCGTCGGGAACTCGATCCTCGGCGGCTCGGGCTGCTTGGGCGCTGCCACCGTCTGCGCCTGGGTCGTTGGCGCGGCGAGCACGAGCGCAAGGGTGAGGCACGCGAGTCGGCGCATCATCGATCCTCCAGCGGCGCGGGGCGTATGACATACGTCTGGATATCGAAGCTCGCCGATAGGATCTGCTCTTCAGGACGGGTCACTTTCGCCGCGGTCGCCGTGGAGGCCGAGAGCGCGACGTTCAGTGGCACAATGATCCGGCCCAAGGACCCGATCGCCGTGAGGAGCTCGCCAATCTGGTGGTAGCTGCCCTCCATCGACATCCGAAAACGATACGTGTCGAACGTCTCGCCCTGTACGATCGCCGCCGGTGAGAAGCTCGAGAAGGCGAGCCCCGTGCGGCGCGCGGCGCCGAAAATCTGGTCGAGCAGCGCCGGCACCTCGTTCCCCGCGGGAATGAGGGTTCGCATCAGATCGAGGTTCTCCTCCAGCCGCTTCGACTCTTCCTCTATCTGGACAACGCTCCCGCTGGCGATGAACTCCTTGGCACGCTGGTTCGACTCGTCGAGGAGTACGATATGCGCGCGTGTCCCCATCAGCTTCAACTCCTCCGGCCCGTAGCGCAGGAAGAAGAACGCCACCGCGCCGAGAATCGCGACCACACCTGCCACGACCATGAGCTGGTCGCGTTGACTTGTTGGCATTCCGGCCATGGCTACCTCTCCGCGATCGTCAGGGGAACCGTGCGCACCGAGGTCGCGGGTGGCTTCGAGTACGTGACATCCAGCGTGAACTCGGTCACCTGCTTCCCGTCGACCAGGGCTGCGTTGGACCCCCCGAGCGTCACATTTTCAAGGAACTCAGACGCCTCGAGCTGCTTCATGAAGATCGTGAGGGCCTGAATGTCCACCGTGAGACCGACTACACGGATCGTGAGCGTCGGCGGGGGTACGGAGTCGGCCTCCATCGCTTCGGGCGACACGGTCACGGCGGGATTCGAATGCGAGACCGAGCGCAACCAGGTGTAGCTCGGCAGCGCGCGCGCGATTTCGTCCATGACATGTGGCCAGACGAACCGCTCGCCGTCGAGCCCAGCGATGATCGACATCTGCTGCATGATCAGGTCGCGTTTGGCCGCGGCGAGGGCCGTCGCACGCACGACGCTCTCGAACCGCGTGCTGTCCTGCACCGCCACGCGTTCTGCTTCGGCGAGCGTCGTCTGATGTCTGCTCAGCTGAGACATCATGCCGCCAATCCCGACGAGCCCGAGAAACAGCATCCCCGCGCCGGCGACCATCATCGGTGAGAGCGAGGCCACGAGCGCGCGCACATCGAGCGACGAACCGCCGCCAGACTTGGCCCTTTTTTTGCGTGGGCCGGGAAGAAGATTGATCTCGATCATCTGGTCATCCGGGCGTCAGGCGGACTGGCGCAATGCCAGTCCGATGGGCAACATCAGGAGTGGCGCGACGTCGTCGGTGACGAGCGACTCAAACGCCCCGTCACGCACGACGAGATTCGCCAATGGATTCGCCGACACAACCGGCAGCCGCAGCCGCGTCGCTAGCTGGTCAAGAAGACCGGGCGTCCGCGAACCGCCGCCACAGAGATAGACCGCGGTCACCTGCGACCCTGACCGTGACGACGAGGCGAGGAAGGCTGCCGCGCGCTCAATCCCCACGGCGAGCTCCTCGGCGCGCGGCGCGAGTATGGCGTCCAGATGCTCGGACCGCTCCGTCCCCTGCACGAGATTCGCGGCCTCTCCCGACCCCAGTCCGCGCTCGCTCTGCAAGGCCTCGCGGAACCGCCGCGTTCCGGCCGGGAGGTCGCGCGTGAGGATGGGCACACCGTTCTCAACGATGTTGATATTGGTCACTTCATTGCCGATGTTCACGAGCGCCACGATTCCGCTCATCGCATCGGGATGATTGAGTTCGAACGCGTTGTGCAGGGCGAAGGCATCCACATCGACGACCCCCGCCCCCAGTCCCGCCTCAGTGAGCAGGCGCACCTTCGCCTCGATCAGTTCGCGCTTCGCCGCGACCAGTAGCACGCTCATCTGCTCCTCCGTCCCGGTCGGGTCGAGGATCTGGAAGTCGAGCTCCACGGACTCCATGTCGAATGGCACGTGCTGTTCCGCCTCCCAACGCATCAACTCGCGCGCCTGCTCCTCCTTCACGCGATCGATCAGGATTTTCTTGATGATCACATCGCGTCCGCCCACCGCCGTCACGACGGACTTCGTCGTCACGCCAGCCGCGGCCAAGCAGGAGATGATCGCGTCCGCTACGATGCCGGGATCCATAATCTCGCCGTCTACGATCGCGTCCGCGAGGAGCGGCATGATCGCGACCCGTACGAGTTCCGGCGCTGACTTGGAGTGATCGACGACTGCGACCTTGATCAGGCCCGAGCCGATATCGAGTCCGACGGTAGTGTTCTTGCGACCGAACAGCGCCATGGGCATCCTGTGAGACGAGCGGCGAGAAGTGAACACTCAGGTTGCCAAAGGTGCGCGGAGACCCCGTCAGGGTCAATACGTCCCGAGTGTCTTCTTGCGAAATGTACCATGACCAGCGACCGCGGAGGTTACGCCTGGGCGGAGCCCTAGCCCTCGGGATGCGCTTCGAGCCAGTGCGAAGCTGCCGGGGTCAGCCGACTCGCCGCCGCACAGCTGAAGAGCCCCGACCGCCGCTCCGACGTGTCCGGCGACACCAATGCGATCACCCGCGACCGTCCGCCAATCCGCCCTCTCCCCTCCACTTCGGCCCGAACGAGTCCGTCGCCAAGGTGCTGCCAGACGACTCGAAAACTCCCTCCGGAGCGGGCCGTGCCCAAGCGCTCCTGCGACGCTAACGGTGGCCGCACACAGAGGCCGACGAGGTCCGGCGGCTCGGCGACCGCATCCGTGCCTTCGATGGCGGCAGCGCGCGCGAGCAGCTGATCCTCGGCGAGACCGGCCACGCGCCACTCCTGTACGGCGTCGAAGAGCACCATCGACGAGAGCAGGCCGAGCGAGAGGATGGCGGCAAGCACGATTGGCAACACGATGCCGCGTCTAGCGCCCCGCATCGGTCCTCGTCAGGCGTGCCTCGAGCTGTCCAGGGATCCCGGGCACTCCGACCCGAATGAGCAGGACCCCGACGTCGACCAACTCCGTAAAGAGGCCACCGGCGCCTGGACTGCGAAGTGGACCCGCCACTGGCTGCACCACGCCACACGCGCCGACGTGGCACCGGCGCCAGCCGAGCATCCACTCGCCGCGCCCGGCATAGTAGAGCGCGAGTCGCCCGCGACGCCCGACGCGGACCGGCGCGCCGGGCGTCACGGTTGCGTCGAGCGACCCGGCGAACAGGCGGAGACGAAGCGCGGAGGCGTCGGCCGCCGCGACAAAGCCGCTGACCGCGCCGCACGGGAACTCGCCCGCGCGCTCGCTCACCGAATCGACCGTCGTATGGATCCAGCGTGCGCCCGCACCGAGGGTGTCGCGACGCAGGATACTCAGCGCGTCTCCAGGCTCGATCGGCTGCGCGCGCGCGACCAGCGCCTGCCCGACCGAGACCCGCGAGGGCGGGAGGGTGACACTCGTTGCGTCCCGTGCACAGACGGCTCCGCTGGCGATCCGCACGGTGAGCTCCACCGCCGTGTCACCCACGACCACCACGGAATCAGCGTCGCGCGCGAGCGCCGCAAACACCGCCAGTGCCTCTCGACCGCCCCGCTCGGCCCGCGCCCGCGTCTCCCCCGCGGTGACGGCGCGACGGACGCTACGGAGGAGGCTCGCGCAGGCCGCACCGAGCAACACCGCGAGCGCGAGGGCGCAGACCGCCTCTGCCAACATGAACCCCGGCCTCGGCCTCACGGATGCGGCCTCACGGATGCGGTCTCACGGACAGACTCTATTGACCGCGAGGGAGCGGCGCACGAGGTGCGGCCCGTGACCACCGAGCACTCGCGCTTCCAGATGCACTCCCTCCGAGTCACGCCAGACCCGCCATGACTCCGAGACTGGCACCCCGGCGACCAGGCGGTCGCTGGGGTCGCCCGCGTCGCTCGTGACGCCGCAGGCGCTCGCCGCAAACCACCCGAGCCGCGAGGCCAGCACCTCGGCCACCACGTCACGCACCGAGGCCAGTGACCGTAGCTGTGACGCCACCAACAGCGCGTTTAGGCTCCCACCGACGCCGATCGCCAACAAGACGGCCGCGACGACCACCTCCACCAGCGAGACTCCGCGAGAGTTCGACATCCCGCGAAGGTGCGCGAACGGGCACCCCGATCCATCATCGGAATGCCCGAGCCGACATCCATTGACCGTCGCGTCAGAAAAACAATGCGGGCCGAGCGCTTCGCGCTCGGCCCGCATTCCTCATACCGAAATCAGCAGGTGGTGAGGCCGGTGGCGTGATCGTAGGTGCAGGTCTTGCCAGCCATGACACCCTTTGAGGTGAAAGTGGTCGCATCGCTCGCTGTCACTGTCACTACGTCGCCCGCAGAGGCTTTGAACGCTGTGCCCAACGTGGCCAGGCTGGTGTACGTGGCGTTCTCGGCAAAGTAAACCTCTTGGGCCGTCGCGAGAGCTTTCAGGTCGGACTTGATCGCCGCGATATTTGCCTTCTCCTTGACGTTCCCGAACTTCGGAATCGCGATCGCGGCAAGAATGCCGATGATGACGACGACAATCAACAGCTCGATCAGTGTGAAGCCCTTCTTGTTCTTCAGCATCTGTACTCCGTGGGGTATGAGGGGCCGGGCGGCGAACTTGAGCAGGTTACATATTGTAGATACTCACAACGATAGTGCAAGTAGCAAAACGCAGGCCATCGCTTCCGTGGGACCTAACGTATTACAGTGCAGGGACTTGCAACTAGGCCTTATGGTAACATTTGACGTCACCGCCGAAATTCGCCTCGAGTGCTGGCATTCTGCAATGGCACTCCTGTCGCGCGCGGCCTGGGGGTCAGCACAGGGACACGCAAGGGGGCGCCCGGCTTTGAAACGAGACGTCCTGACCGGAACCAGCGATTACGAGCATCGACGGTGTCGGTTGCCACGAGGGACGACTCGGCCAGCTGCAGCAGGCGGCTGAACTGTAACGGCGACTGCCCCCGGCCTCGCCCACGAAGCGCCTCCTCCCGGGCCTCCAGCAGCCGCTGCGACTCCAATAGACAGGCGGTCCGACCGATGGACGCGCCATCGTCGCTGGGGTGCATTGCTAGCACCCGGTCGTACCGTCGAAGCGCCTCCGCGCATTGATTGTCGTGGTGGAGCACAACCGCCAGCGTGAACTGGATTATGTCGTTCCCCGGCAGAAGCGAGTCCGCGGTGCGCAGGTGCGCTGCAGCCGGCTTCCAGGCGGATCGGGCCAGGAACATCTGCCCCAGTCCATAGTGAAAACGAAAGCTGTGCGGCGCGTCAACGATGCTCGTGGCGAAGAGCGTCGGGTTATCTACCCAGACGAGCTGGCGCTGCGCGCTGAGTGCGATCGCCGCGACGAGCGCGATGCCAGCCAACGCCGAGAGCGCGGCGCGGACCCAGCGTTTGGGGAACGCCACCAGCCGCGGCCAGCCGACCTCGATCCCACGGCCGGCAAGGAGCGCGATGCCAACACTTGGCAGAAAAAGCGTCCGCTCCGCGAGGAGCACACCCGTCGCGACTAGGATGTTCGATATTGGCCCCAGGGTGAGCACGACCCAGAGCAGGGCGCACGCGACGAGGCGGTCGCGCCGCCAGCCATATGCCACCCCCGTTACGGTGATAACCAGCCAACCCGATCCCACGAGGTGACCAACCCCGGGGGAGGGAAGGACCGAGACGAGCTGCGGCGAGTAGTCGGCATAAAGCGCGACCGGCCACCAGAAGAGGCGCACGAACTCAGGGACTAAGGCCAGCATGACCCAGAGCCGCCGGCCCATCGGCAGCCCCTCCAGCGACGGATGCGGGAGATCGCCAGCGAAGCCATCCAACACCGCAAAGCGCACGACGAGATAGGCCACGACGCCAATCACCAGAACGCGAGTAAGGAGCCAGACGGGCGCGCGCCCATCGACGTCCGACGCGAAGCGGCGACCGCGAAAAACGCCCTCGACCAGCAGCACGAGCGCTGGGAGCAGGATGCCGTGCTCCTTGCTGAGCAACGCGACAGCGAAACAGACCGCGATCAGCGCGACGGTGCGTATCCGAAGAGCCCCCGCCACGCGGTCCCGACTGTACGCGGTCACCGCGACAAGCACCGGGATCGCGGTGAGCAGCTCCGACTGCCCCACGACGTTCGCGACGGCTTCCACATGCACCGGATGCGCGGCCCAGGCGAGTGTCGCGGCGAGCGCGGCACCCTGCGTGAGGAGTACGCGCAACAGCGCAAGGACGGCGAGCGACGACAGGACGTAGAGTACGACGTTCGCCAGATGGAACACCCACGGGCGTCCGCCCCCGACCGCCCACTGGAGCCCATACGCGGCCACCGTCAGCGGCCGGTACAGCCTGTTCCCCTGTTCGGGACCCCAATACGAATTGGTTAGGTACTCCCAGGGCGCGTGGAGACTGGTGACCATCGGGTTTTCGACGATGGCCCCGATGTCATCGAATGCGAACTGGTTTCCTAGCCCCGTGACCGACGACGCGAACGCCACGAGGATTACCAGCAGCACGCTCAGGCGAACGGAATCGCGCTCCCACAGCGCCTGCCATTGACCCCTCATCGCGTCAGATTGCAGCGGACGATGTGTCCGATGGCAGCGACGCCGTCGCGCCAGCCGATCTTCTTCCCCTCGGCATAGGTGCGGCCTGAGTAGGAGATCGGCACCTCATAGATGCGCGCCTTGGCCTGCGCGAGCCGCGCGGTCACCTCGGGCTCAAAGCCGAACCGGTCGGACGTCAGGTGCAGTGAACGCGCGAGGTCGCCGCGGATCACCTTGTAGCAGGTCTCCATATCGGTGAGGTTCAGGTTCGTCAGCATGTTGCTGAACGTGGTCAGCAGCGTGTTCCCGACCGAGTGCCAGAAATAGAGCACCCGGTGCGGGCCGCCTAGGAACCGCGACCCAAAGACGGCGTCGGCGCGTCCATCGATAATCGGCGCGAGCAGCCCCGGCCAGTCGGCGGGATCGTACTCGAGGTCCGCGTCCTGCACGATCACCACGTTCCCTGTGCTCGCGCGCAGCGCCGTGCGGATCGCCGCGCCCTTGCCGCGATTCACCGGATGGAGTGCGAGCAGGTCGATCCGACCCGCGATCTTGAGTTCCTGAAGACGCTCAACTGTACCGTCGGTCGAGCCATCGTCGACGCAGATCACCTGCTTACGCACCGGGACTGCGTGCACCTCGTCGAGGATGCGGTCGATCGTCTCCCGTTCGTTGTACACCGGGATAAGCACCGAGAGGACGAGCTCCCCCACCGGCAGAGGCGAGCGGCCGCGGATGCGAGGTGCCGGGGTAGCACCCGTGGCCGAAGGCGTCAGCGCGTTCACGACTCCCCCCCGTAGCGCGCGAGCTTGCGGTGCAGCGTCGACGGGTCGATCCCCAGCGCCTCGGCGGCGCGCGTCTTATTCCCGTGCTCCGCCGCGAGGACGAACTGGATGTAGGCCCGTTCGATCGTCTCGAGCGTGGGGTTCGCGGCCTCACGCTCCGTGAGCAGGGGCTCCGTGGCCTGCTCGGTGACGCGCACGGGGAGTCCGTGCACCCCGATCGTATTCCCCGGCGTTACGATGACCGCGCGCTCGAGGGCGTTCTCGAGTTCGCGCACGTTGCCCGGCCACTCGTACCCCTGCAGAGCGGCGGCGGCCTCGTCATCGAGCCGTTTGGGCGCTTCATTGCGCGCGTCGCCGGCCTGCTGCAAGCAGCGGTCCGCGAGCAGCAGGATATCGTCTGCGCGCTCGCGGAGCGGCGGCAGATGCACCCCGATCACGTTGAGCCGGTAGAAGAGATCGCGACGGAATCCTCCACGCTTTATCGCCTCCTCGAGGTCACGATTGGTCGCCGCGATGATCCGCGTGTCGATCACCTGTGCGGCGGTCGCACCCACGGGGATCACTTCGCGGTGTTGCAGGACGCGGAGCAGCTTGACCTGCGTCGCTGGGGTCGTCTCGCCGATCTCGTCGAGGAAGAATGTCCCGCCGGCAGCCGCGGCAAAGAGGCCGACTTTGTCCTTCACCGCGCCGGTGAACGCCCCCCTCACATGACCGAACAGCTCACTCTCCAGCAGCCCCTCGGGGAGTGCCCCGCAGTTGATCGACTGAAAGCCGCGGTCGGCGCGGCGCGAGAGCGAGTGGATGTAGCGGGCGACGACCTCCTTGCCGGTGCCCGACTCGCCGGTGATGAGCACGGTTGACTCCGTGGGTGCGACCGCCTCCGCCAGGCGGAGCACGTCGAGCCAGGCGC
Organism: Gemmatimonas phototrophica; assembly: GCA_945869195.1. Taxonomy (GTDB): domain Bacteria; phylum Gemmatimonadota; class Gemmatimonadetes; order Gemmatimonadales; family Gemmatimonadaceae; genus Pseudogemmatithrix. The sequence continues at coordinate 148,554 of CAMBNV010000001.1, forward strand.
GATTGTTGCCGATCGGCGCGCCGGCGCCATGCCGCTCGCGGCGCTGGATCTCCTGCCTCAGCGTGGTGTTCTCAATGCGCAGCTGGCGATACTCGGCCGCACGTCTGAGAATCGCGATCAGCTCGTCGTTGCGAAATGGCTTCTGGAGGTAATAGAACGCGCCCGCATTCACGGCCTGCATCGCCGTCTGCAACGTCGCCTGCGCCGTCATCAGGATCACCGCGACGTGGGGATCGTGCGCCCGGGCGGCGGCGAGCACATCAACGCCAGTGACCTCCCCCATGCGAATATCGCTCAGCACGATGTCGGGTGAGAGCCGAGGGATCATCTCGAGTGCCGCCGTGCCCCCGTGGGCCAGCTGCGGAGCGAATCCCTCGGCACGCAAGAGAATCTCGAGGGTCTGCAGCATGCTGTGCTCGTCGTCGACGACGAGCACAGATAGACCGGAGGCGCGGTCGGTCACGAAACGGCTCCGAGTGGAGTGAGTTCGACTGGGATGAGCACGGTGAAGCAGCTCCCGCTCGGCGTGCTGTCGACGAGGATCACGCCCCGATGTGCCGCGATGGCCCGATGCGCGACCGCCAGGCCGAGCCCGCTGCCACCCCGCCTGGTGGTCGCGAACGGCTCAAAGAGGCGATCCGAGATCTCCGCCGGTATCCCCCCACCGCTATCGCGGACTTCGATCGAGTACGCGGGACCACTGCTCGGGCGTCCCTTTGGTTGCTCGCGCTCCGCCAGTAACCGCAGCCGCACGCGGATTTCGCTTTGCGGCGGTGACGCCTGGACGGCATTGAGAATGAGGTTGAAGAACGCCTGATGCAGGAGATCTTCGTCCGCGACGATCAGGAGCGGACCGTCCGGCAGGTCGAGGACGATTCCGACCTGCGCGCCCCGGTCGGGGTGTGCCTCCGCGAGGCGCGCGGCCGCGCGCACAGCCGTCCCGATGTCGATCGATTCGCGACGCACGACGTGCACCCGCGCGAAGTCGAGGAACTCCGAGAGCAGCCGCGAGAGATGCTCTGACTCGCGTAACACCAGCGCCGATAGCGTGCGCTCGTCGGACGACGCCGACGGACGGTGGGACAGCTGCTCGACGGCGCTCTGGATACTCGCCAACGGGTTTTTGATCTCGTGCGCCAGTGAGGCGCTCAGTTCAGCGACCGCCTCGAGTCGCTGCGCACGGAGATTCGCTTCTTCGAATCGCTTGATGTCGGAGATGTCAAAAAAGATCGCCGTCGTCGCGCGCCCTAAGTCTCGGAGATCGCCACTGACCGAGGTGGTCGTGATGGTCAGCGGCACCGCCGCCCCCTCACGCAGCAGCAGTCCCTCTCGGCGCGACGTCACGAGTCCGCCGGCGATGTGCTCGGTCAACGCGGTCTCCATTCCTGGACTGGCCGCCTGGATGCGCGCGAGGATCGGCGACCCGATCGCCTGAGGAAGGACGAACCCGAGAAGGTCTGCCCCCTCGGAGTTCGCGTAGAGGAGTCGCCCGGCATCGTCCACCGTGATGATGCCAGCCCGGATGTTCTCGAGAATGTCGGCAGCACGCAGCTCCATCGTCGCGAGTTCCTTCTGCAACCGTCCCCGGCCCTCCCCGGCCTGCTGCAGCTGTGTCGCGATGTACCCCGTCCCAACAGCAACGAGGGTGAAGACGACGAGTTGCAGCACCAGATACGCCGAGAGGTCCCCGCCGCTGAGAGCGACGGCGTCGCCCGCGTACAGGACCGAGCCGAGCATTGCCAGCAGTAGCGAACTGCCGATCGGGAGGAGGAGCGCCGCCGCCGCCATCACCAGGATGTAGAGTGCCGCGAAGGGCGACGCGACGCCGCCCGAGAGGTGGACGACGCTCGTGATCAGGAGGAGGTCGTACATAAGCTGCAGGTAGAGAAACGCCGGGCCGGGCGTGCGCCCCTTAACTTCGGTCTGAATAATGGAGCTCGCTGTGAGTGCCATGGCCGTGACAAACAGCGTGGTCGCGACGACCGTACTGACGGGGTCGACGAGCAGCGATCCTACGAGTGTCGCGCCGAAGCTGACGGTGGCGACGGCGACCCGCCCGAGATAGATCCAACGCAGCAGTCGGCGTGGATCGAGCGGAGATTGCTCGTCTGCGTTATTTCCTGACAGCGGAATCTCCAAGAGTTGACTCGAATGTTGCAATCTGCACGACTTCTAATGAGACTATTCCCGTGGCGCAATGCAATACCGAGTGTCGTCCGTGAGTCCGCATCCGACCTGGACCGAGGACGGCCGCCTCTACGTCAACGCGCGCGTCGCGATTCCCGCCGCTGAACTCACCGTTCGCGCCTCTCGAGCCGGCGGACCAGGTGGGCAGCACGTGAACACCTCGTCCACCCGGGTTGAGGTGACCTGGTCGGCGCTCACATCGACGGTCCTCGGCCCGGAGGCGCGGGAGCGCCTCCGGGCGGTGCTCGAGTCCAAGCTCGACTCCTCCGGTACGCTGCGGGTCGTCGCCGCCGACACCCGCAGTCAGGTGCAGAACCGCGCCCTCGCGATCAGTCGGCTCGCCGCCCTGGTCCGGCAGGCGCTGGTGATCCCCAAGGCTCGCCGCGCGACCAAGCCCACGCGCGGGTCGAAAGAAGCCCGGCTCGACACAAAAAAGCGGCGGTCAGTGCAGAAGCGCGAGCGGAGCGCTCGCGACGACGACTAACCGAGTCAACCCCCTAGTGCTTGGGGCTCTTGTTCGGGACGACCGTGACACCGAACACGATGGTGAGAATGTCTGCGCGCGACTCGAGTGGAACGATCACCATGTCGCCATTGAGATCCTCCGTGATACTCCCCTCGGCCAGGTAGCGGACGCGCTCGCCATGCCAGGTATGCCGCACACCGAGGTCGAGATGCACGTTCCCCGATCGACCGACGGGGAGGTAGAGCCCCGTGAGCGCCGTCGTCGAAAAGGTGACGTCGTTGGCGTTGGTCGAACTCGCGAATGGCTCGTTCGTGCTATTTGACCCCTCCACCGAACTCGTCGTCGTAAACGCCGAGAAGCCGAGCAGACCGCCCAGGTACGGCCTGATGGTGCGACTGGGCACTCCGACCTGCCCACCAATCGATCCACCGACGATCGTATTGGTCGTGACCACATCGACGAAGATCAGAGAGAGGGCGCCGCCGCCGAGGGGGACGGTTCGCCGCTCCGACCCGTACGCCGACACGCCGAAGTCAGCCCGAAGGGCAAACGGACCCCCCACCTTCCAGAGCAGACCGCCCCCGACACCGCCGGCGAGCGTCACATTCTCCGCGAACGCGCCCTGCGGAATCCCGATGTGCAGGCCGAACGGAATGACGAGGCTCGACGACGGACCGCGGGTCGCGCCCAGGGCCAACGGATGATCCCCGGTCATGTTCTCGTCGAACACGCGGCGCTGGGCCTCGGTGAGCACGCTCAGAAGCTCTTCATGTTCCGCGGCCATGCGCCGCTGCACTTCGGACGTCTGCGCGGTGTCGCCCTGGTCCGCCCCGCCGTGGTGGCGTGCCGCCATCGCCGGGTGATGCTTGGCCCTGATCGCCGTCAGTTGACGAATCTGCCTGTCAGTGAGCACGATCCCCTTGAAGTGCTCGGCGAGTGCAGCGTCGAGTGTCAGCGTGGAAGGCGGATGTGCAGGCGACATCACCGCGGGCGGTTGCGCCCCAGCAGCGGGTGACGCGAAAGCGAAGAGGAGAGCCAGCAGAGGGGAGCGGATCGACATGGTGTGCCTCGTGTGGAGCGGGATGAGCTGAGGCGTAGAGGTGACCGCGGGGCACTCAGTGTGCCGGGGCATTCAGGGCTTGATGAGGGCACGCACCGATTCAGGAAGCGCGACCTCGGCTTCGTCGATCGTATCGAACTCCACCGAGAGTATAGCAATCAGGAGCGTGAACTGTGGAGTCCGTTGTTCCATTCGCGTCGCCACCATGAGAGGGCCGAAACTCTTGTAGGCGCCCACTAACGTGGTGGTCTGACTGCGACCCATCGCACCGCCAACGCTGGTGAGCGTCCCCGCACTGAGTCCACTTGCGGCGTCGAAGAACTCCGTGATGGTGTCGCCGCCTGCGCGGATCATATACACCCGCTGTACCCGGCGCCCCTGAAACTCCGCATCCGTCGCGCGTTCAACGGCATCGAACCGCGAGAGATCGTGAAAGTCGCCGAAGAAGTCGGCCTGATCGGCGACCTGACGCGCCATCTCCTTCTCGAGCAGGATTGCCCCCTGCCCCGGGTGCACCGCCCACGCTGTCGTGCCGTCGAACCCGGAGAGGCTCTCGCCGAGCGGCCCGAACGTGGTGCGGAAGAGATATTTATTGGGTCGGACCTTGAGAATCTCGAGCGGCGCGTCGATGCCCAGGGCCGGGATTGCGAACGTCCCGACCATCCGCACTGACCGGTGACCCTCGAGTGCCGCGCGCCCACCCACCAGGGAGTCATGACGTGCAACGATGGCCTGTGCCGTGAGCGCCTCTGCGGTCGGTGCCTGTGCTGCTCCGGCACTCGGCAGCAAGACGGCCAGCAGGACGGCCAGCAGCGCGACTACCAGGTGGGCGGCGAAGGGAGTGGAAGCGCGCTCGGCGACGCGCGTCGATGGATGACGGGTTTCGGCGCTCATGGCGGGGGCGCGGCCGGGAGCCCCGCCTGTAGCGCCAATGCGATCCGCTCCTGATTCGTCTCAGAGCCCCCGATGACGACGGCCGCCAGATTGTTCTGTACGACGAAGACCATCGGAGATGCAAACGGAGGCACACGGCCCGGCGGGGTGCCCGTGGAGGGATCGAGTGCGTCAGTCACCGCGCGGCGCGCTGTACTGTCCTGGTAGACCCAGGCGTATACCTCCCCACCCCCCGCGGAAAAAACCGCCGCCCGCACGCGCATCCACGCCGGGCCACTCGGTGCCTTTTCCTGCACGCGCGGCGCGACGCCGGCGCGGACCAGCCGCTCGAGCACCTGCGCCTCGGTCCAGAGTCCCGTGGCCGGCAGTGTCGCGACGCGCGTCGCCGTCGACTCGGCGCGCGCGATCTCCGCGCGCACGGTGCGCGCCTCCGCCGCCCGCTGCGTGTCGCCACTGCACGCGCCTGCGAGAAGCGAAACCAGTAGCGCCGGGAGGGGCGCGCCGACCCAGGCACGGAACACGGGGGACCGCCACCGTGAATGCCACATTATGTTCTCCTCATGAAGCAAGACCCCGCCGACCGCCCGGTGAGCAGGAGCCCGGTTCGCATCGACAAGTGGTGTTGGGCCGCCCGGTTCTTCAAGACACGCTCGATCGCCGCCGAGGCGGTCGAAGGGGGAAAGGTGCAGGTGAACGGGGATCGTGCCAAGCCGTCGAAGGCAGTGAAGCCCGGCGATGAGGTGCGGCTACGACTCGGACCATATGAGCATCTGGTCGTCGTGCGCGGCACCGCCGAGCGCCGCGGACCGTCCGTCGAGGCGGTGCGCCTGTATGAAGAGACCGCGGCCTCGCTCGAAGCGCGTGAAAAGCTGCATTGGCAACTCACTCAGGCGACGCCGTCGCTCGACCCGGAACAGGGGCGTCCGTCAAAGCGCGACCGGCGAGAGATCGAACGGTTCCGCAAACGCTGACCTAGGCGCGGCCCGGCGCAGCACCTGCGACACCCGCGACACCCGCGACACCCGCGACACCCGCGACACGCGCGAGCGTCGCGTCGTCGAGACGATGGCCGCCGGCGAAGCGCTCGAACGTATACGCGAAGCCGGCCGCATCGAGGCGCGCGCGCTCCTGTGCGACCTGTTCCGCCGACACGAAGAGATCGCGCGCACCCACCACCACCGTGCAGCGCGTGCGCGCGAGCGGGGATCCCTCCGTCAGGTCGAGCTCGGGAGCCAGCGATGCGCCCCAGCAGATCAGGTGCGCCGGACCGACGTCACCCCGCGCGACCCACCGCGAGGCCGCCGCTGCCCCTTGGGAAAACCCGAGCACGGTCAGCGGCACGGTGTCACCAACGCGCGCGCGATAGGTCGCCACGACCTGTCTGAGCCAGTGGAGCTGATCCTCGATCTCGTCGGTGCGATCCTCCCGCGTCATCCACGAGGCGCCGACCTCGGCGTCGACATGGCTCGCCACCGGCGTACGCGCGTCGTAGAAACGCGAGAGTGCCTCGGGAGCGACGATCAGTCGACTCCCATCGTCGATCGTGCCGAACCCGGCGAGGAACCGGCTCGCGAGCTGTGCGTAACCGTGGAGCACGACCCAGAGTTCGCGGGCCCTGGCCGGATCATTCGGGCCACGGACCGCGCACCGACCCGTCCGACGGGTCAGAAAGCGTTCGATACGGGGGTTGAGCGGATCGGGCATATCGGAATCAACCCGGACGCTTGTGCGTGAACCAGTGGCGGCCGCATCCGGCGGGCGATTATCATTCGGGTCGAACCCTGTGCTCATGGAGCCATGCGATGCCTAGCAACAGCGAACCGTACGACCCGAACAAGCTCGGTTGGGGCTTCGCTGCCGGAATCATCGTGCTCGCGATCATTGCGAACGTGACCGCGTACAGCATCCACAACGCGACCTACCTCAAGCCCGACAAGCCTGCGGCGGCGGCCGTCGCGCACTGAGAGTTGCGACCGCCGATCGCCTGATGCGCTCGGCACAAAATAAAGAATACACAAGCGGGGGACGGCACTGAGCCGTCCCCCGCTTTCTCTTGCAGCTTACCGACCGCCGCAGGCTGCGATCAGTTCTTGTGACGGAACGTGATCCGACCGCGGCTCAGGTCGTATGGCGAGACTTCAACCGAGACCCGATCACCCTGCAGCACGCGAATGCGAAAGCGCCGCATTTTGCCTGCCATGGTGGCGAGGACGTCATGTCCGTTGGACAGGAGTACACGGAACGTCGCGCTTGGAAGCACTTCGCTGACGGTCCCTTCGAGTTCGATCGCTTCTTCTTTCGCCATACGGTCCGGTAAGGGGGAACACCGAAAGCTATCCGCCCCGAGCCCTCTACGGGAGGGGTGAAGGCTCGGCGTCGCGGTGGGACTGTCGCCCCGCCCACCACCCCCTCGCCCTGTCCACCGTCGCGGGGGACCGTTACTGTCCCGCATGCTTGCACTCCTCGCCTGGATCGCCGACGGCCTCGCCCGCAACCCGCTCGAGACCGTCGGGGCGCTCTTCGGCGTCGTGAGTGTCTGGCTCAGCACGCGGGAACACATCGCGAGTTGGCCGACCGCGATCGTGAACGTCGCGCTCTACTTCGTCGTGTTTCAACGCGCGAAGCTCTACGCGGAGATGGGACTGCAGGTCGTCTACCTCGTGCTCTCCATCTATGGCTGGTACGAGTGGAAGTTCGGTGGAACCAATCGGACCGTGTTGCCGGTCAGGCGCACGAGCCGGCGCCAGGCCATCACCCTCCTCGCGCTCGCCCTCTCCGTTGCGGCGACGCTCGGATTCTACCTTGACCACCAGACCGACGCCGCCCTGCCTTGGATCGACTCCGCTGCCGTGGCCACGAGCCTGGCGGCGCAATGGATGATGACGCGCAAGCTTCTCGAGAACTGGCTCGTCTGGATCGCCGTCGACATCCTGTACGTAGCAATGTTCATCACGAGGCAGCTCTACGTCACCGCCGCGCTCTACGCGATCTTCCTCGCGCTCGCGACGCTGGGTTTCTTCGAATGGCGTCGCTCGTGCGCAGCACACGCATCGTCCTGACCGGACCCGAGTGTAGCGGCAAGACGACGCTCGCCGCCGTCCTCGCTGCACACTTCGGCGCCCCCTGGGTGCCAGAGGCAGCACGGCGTTACGTCGAGACGACGACGGGCCCACTGTCGGCGGCGACCGTCGAACCGATCGGGCGACTGTCGATGCGCTTGGAGGATGACGCCCTCGGCGACGCGCCTCCCCTGCTCCTGCGCGACACCGACCTGGTGAGTACGGTCGTGTACGCACGGCACTACTACGGGCAGTGCCCGCCATGGATCGAGCACGAGGCACGTGCGCGGCGTGCCGACCTCTACCTCCTCTGCCGTCCCACTTTTGCCTGGACACCGGATGGCGTGCGCGACCGGCCCACCCGGCGCGAGGAGTTGTTCGCCGATTTCACCACCGCCCTGAAAGCGATCGATGCACGGATCGTCGAGATCAGTGGCGAGGGACTCGCGCGAACGGCGCTCGCCAGGCGCGCGGTCTCGGTGCTGCTCGCCGAGCGCGGGCGCAGCCCTGAAATCCCACCGCGCTGACCAGACTGCGGCTCATCGCGGCGGCCGCCCCATCGGACACAGCCAACTCCACCGCGCCCTTATTGCACCGCGCCCATCATGTCAAAAATTGGCAGATACATCGCGACGACCATACCGCCGACGACCACACCGAGGAAGACAATCATGATCGGTTCGAGGAGTGCGAGGAGGCCGCCGACGGCGGCATCCACTTCCTCGTCGTAGAAGTCGGCAATTTTCGTGAGCATCTCGTCGAGACCGCCCGTCTGCTCGCCGACGGAGATCATCGAGAGGACCATGGGTGGGAACACCCGGCTCTTGGCGAGCGGTCCAGCGATGGTGTCCCCGCCGGCGATCGAAGCGCGGGAGGCCAGAATCGCGTCCGACACGACCCGGTTGCCCGCCGTTTTCGCCGTAATCTCGAGCCCCTCAAGAATGCTGACGCCCGAGCTGATGAGCGTCCCGAGCGTACGGGTGAAGCGCGAAACCGCCGATTTGCGCAGCACATCACCAAGGACCGGCAACGTCAGCAAGAGGCGGTCGATCACGAGCTGCCCCTTCGAGGTCGCGTAGTACTTCTTGAGCAGGTGCACGGCGAGGAATGCCCCCGCGAGGAGCAGCCACCAGTAGCTCTGCACGAACTTTGACATCCAGATAACGATGCGCGTCGGCAATGGCAGCGCCATGCCCACCGAAGCGAACATGGCCTCGAACGTCGGGATGACAAAGATGAGCAGGATCAGGATCGCCGAGCCGGCGACCGCCGAAATCACCACGGGGTAGATCATCGCGCCCTTCACCTTGCGGACGAGGGCGTCGTTTTTCTCCAAGAACGTCGCAAGACGCATAAGGATCGTGTCGAGGATACCGCCGGCCTCGCCGGCGGCGACCATGTTCACGTACAGCTCGGTGAACGCGTTGGGATGTTTCGCGAGGGCGTCAGCTACCGTGTACCCCGATTCCACGTCAGACACCACCTGCCGGGTGACATTCTGCAGGACCTTGCTCTCCGACTGCTTCGACAGGATGTCGAGGGCCTGCACGAGCGGTAGACCCGAGTTGATCATCGTGGAAAATTGCCGTGTGAAAATCACGATGTCGCGCATCGAGACCGAGCCCCTGGTCGAGGAGGCGGATTTTGCGGCCTCCTCGAGCTTGACGACCGTCAGCTTCAGCTTTTTCAGTTGGGCAACGGCCTCGTCTTTGTTTGCTGCTTGGATCGTCGCAAACTTAAGGTCGCCCTGTGCGGTGCGGGCCGTATACGAAAATGCCGTCATCAATCCTCCGAGGGGCTAAGCATTCATCGTTGGGCCGGGGGAGAACTCGACCTTGAAGCGCCGGTCGGACCTTCGCCCGAATTGGTTTTGCCGATCATGCGTAGAAACTCATTCGGATCGCTCGAGACCCGGAGGCACTCGTCCTCGGAGACCTCCTTCGCCAGATACAACTGATTGAGCGAGTCGTTGAGTGTCTGCATGCCGTACTTCTTGCCCGCCTGCATCAAAGAATAGATCTGGTGAATCTTGTCGTCGCGGATGAGCGCACGAATCGCGGGCTTCACGACGAGAATCTCGGCGGCCATCACACGCCCTGCGCCGCTGCGTCGGGGAAGCAGGACCTGGGTGACGATTCCCTCGAGGACAAACGCCAGCTGGGTGCGCACCTGCGACTGCTGATGGCTCGGGAACACATCGATCATGCGGTTGATCGCTTCGGCCGCAGAGTTCGTGTGCAAGGTAGCGAGCACGAGGTGGCCCGTTTCGGCGATCGTGAGACCGGCAGAGATTGTTTCCAAGTCGCGCATCTCGCCCACGAGGACCACGTCCGGGTCCTCGCGCAGCGCGTACTTGAGCGCGAGCGAGAACGACTTGGTATCCGTACCGACCTCGCGCTGATTGACGATGCAGCCCTGATGCTTGTGGATGAACTCGATCGGGTCCTCCACCGTGAGGATGTGCCCCTGACGCTCGCGATTGATCTTGTCGATCATCGCCGCGAGTGTCGTGGACTTGCCCGAGCCGGTCGGGCCCGTGACGAGCACGAGACCGCGGGGCTTCTCCGCCATCATCGCGATCACAGGCGGCAGCTTGAGGTCAGCGAACGTCTTGATCGAGAACGGGATCTGGCGCATCACCATCGAGATGCAACCGCGCTGTTTGAAACAGTTGCCTCGAAAGCGCGCGAGGTTCTGAATACCGAATGAGAAGTCGAGCTCATCCTCCATCTCGAATCGCTTCTTCTGATTCTCCGTCAGCACCGAGTAGGCAAGCTGCAGCGTGTCTTTTGGCATCAGCACGGCCGCTTGCCGAGACGAGCGCATCGCCCCGTCGATCCGCATCTTGGGACACTCGCCGGCGGCGAGATGCAGGTCTGACGCGCCGCGCTCGATCATCTCCTCGAGCAGTACGCGGAGATTGATCGGCTGGGGGGCAGCGGCAGGAGCGGAGGGGACAGTCATCGCATGGCCACCACTAGGGGATAGATGCGCACGGTCAGAGGCTCGTCTCGCGGACGACCTGTTCGAGGGTCGTGATGCCTTTCCAGACCTTGAGCAGGCCATCCATGCGCAGCGTGAGCATCCCGCCTTCAACCGCGGCGTCGCGGATCTCTGCCGCACCGACGTTTTGGAGGATCAGCTTGCGGAGGTCCGGCGTCATGAACATCACTTCGTACGCGCCCTGGCGACCCTTCAGTCCCGAGCCCTTACAGGTCTCGCACCCGGTGCCCTTGAAGAAGGGCATGTCCATCGCGCGCGTGGCGCCCGTGGCGTGCGCTACCAGTGGTAGCACTTCTTTCGGGGCCCGCGAGATCATGTCGGCGATGGACTGCTCGGGAAAGCGCAGGTCACGCAACGTCATCGTCTCGGTAATCTTCGCGGCCTCGAACTCGAGCGCGTCGGGAACGTACCGCGTTCTGCAGCCGGAGCAGATGCGGCGCAGCAATCGCTGCGCGAGCACCAGGTTGAGTGCGGAGCTCACGTTAAACGGCTCGAGACCCATGTCCATCAGTCGCGTGACGGTCTCAGCGGCAGAGTTCGTATGCAGGGTCGAGAGGACCAGATGCCCTGTGAGGGCGGCCTTAATCGCGATACCGCCCGTCTCCAGATCGCGGATCTCGCCGACCATGATGATATTCGGGTCCTGCCGCAGGAACGCTTTGAGCGCAGCGGCGAACGTCATCCCAATCTCTGTCCGCACCAGCACCTGATTGACCCCGTACAGATTGTACTCGACGGGGTCCTCTGCGGTCATGATGTTCGTGTCGATGTCATTAATCTTGCTGATGCAGCTGTAGAGCGTCGTGGTCTTGCCTGAGCCGGTCGGTCCGGTGACGAGCACCATGCCGTACGGGTTCGACACCGCCTCCATCAGCTCCTTCTCGGCCCGAGGCTCAATCCCGAACTTCTCGAGATCCAGCGTCAGATTGCCCTTGTCAAGGATGCGGAGCACCACCTTCTCGCCGAAAAGCGTCGGGAGCGTCGAGACGCGAAAGTCGATGACCTTTTTGCCCATCTTGAGCTTGATGCGCCCGTCCTGTGGGACGCGCCGCTCGGCAATGTTGAGCGAACTCATAATTTTGAAGCGCGAGATCAACGCCGGCTGCATTTTTTTTGGCGGCTTCATGACCTCGATGAGCGCACCGTCGATCCGGTAGCGCACGCGCAGTTCCTGCTCGAAGCACTCGAAGTGAATATCCGAGGCACCACGATTCACGGCGTCGGTGAGGAGCGCGTTGATCAGCTTCACGACCGGCGCGTCATCCACGGCCCCCGCGAGCGCCGAGGACTCTTCTTTTTCCTCCGCGACGACCTCGACCTCCGCCTCGGACTCCAGGCCCTCGATTTCGCTGAGGAGGGCTGACATCTGCGCGTCGCTCGACTCGTACAGCTTCGCGATCACGTTCTGGAGCGTGAACTCGCCCACGATCACCGGGAAAATGTCGTAGCGCGTGATGAACTTGAGGTCCTCGATCACCCCGAGGTTCGAGGGGTCGGCCATCGCGACGGTCAGCGTCCGGCCATCACGCTTGAGCGGAAGCACGAGATGCTTCGTCGCGAGGTCCGCCGGCACCAGCTTCACGATTTTCGCATCGACTTCGAACTTCGAGAGGTCGACGGCCGGCATCTTGAACTGGCGCGCAAGGCAACGCGTGAGCTCGTTCTCCTGGATAAATCCGAGCTTCACGAGATTGTAGCCGACCCGCGTCCCGTTCTGGCGCTGCTCATCAAGCGCTTTTTGAAGCTGCTCACGGGAGATCAACCCCTCTTTTAACAGAAGGTCACCGATCCGTTCGCTGCCTGCCGTCACTGCGATGGCCATGAAGTCCGTTCGAGATGTTGCACGACTCCCCCGGCCGGTCTGTGGATCGGCCTGAGGTAGGAGTGAGGTGAAGGTGTCGGGATGGAGGCGATGGTGTCAAGGACGCAGGACCGGTTTTTCGTCGTCCTTCCCTCTCTCACTGCTACGAGACGCAAGAGAAAACGTGACATGCGGCTGGAGCTTCGCGGCGAGCGACGGTCCGATACCTTTGACCCGTTCGAGTCCCTTGACGGAACCGAATGGGCCGCGCGCTGCTCGATCCGCGACTATCCGATTGGCGAGCGCAGGTCCGATACCTGGGAGCAGGTCGAGTTCCGCGACCCCCGCGACGTCCAGATTCACCGGCGCACGGACAGGGGCCTCGATCTTCGCCGAAGGGGGCGGAAGTCGCGTCGACGGTCTGCGCGCGCCGGCGACCGTGACCGCCGAATCGACTGCCGCAATCTGGGCAGCGAGCGCCGACCGATCGATCGCCGACGGTGCGGCCAGCCCGATTGAACGACAGCCTCGAACCCCAACGCCGAGGGCAGCCACCGCGGCAACAAAGAGGAGGGCCTGACGTTCTGCAGGAGTGGGCACCCGACGATGCTACGCGACTCGGGCGCCCTCCGAGGCACCGCCATCCCGCGCGGCGAATCAAATAGTCGCTGGTGGCGGCGAATTCACCATTGAGCGAAATATAGCTTGATGTGCGCTTATGATTGCTGCTTAGTGTCTTTATGGTGTCTCATAAATCGCGAATTAATGCGATTGCGACACTGCCGACGATACCGAGCGTTTTCGCCGACACCTTGTCCGGAGTATCACCAGTCCGGTGGTGCCATGGATAATCGAGGTCAATCACGTTAATGACCCGCAGTCCAACCGCGTGCAGTGGCAGGTGGTCGTCGGTGATTTCGATACCAGCGCGGCTACTGAATACGGCCCCATGCCCAAGTCGCTGCGCCGTGAGCCAGACCCGCTGCACGACTTCCGGTGCGGCCTGCACCGAGTACGCCTCCTGCTCAAATACCGGGATCGAGTCACCCACCATATCCCAGAGCACGCCAAACACCGGTCGGTAGTCGGCATCCGGCAGATGTTCGGCGAAGTACTTCGATCCAATCAGGACGTCGGTGCCGGTGTCGAAGCTCCCCCAGTCCTCACCGTCTACAAAGAGCAGGTCCACCCCGACGGCCGAAGGCGACTTCTTCAGCGCGTCGGCGACTCCCAGGAGGATAGCGACGCCTGAGCCGCCGTCGTTCGCTCCAGGGACCGGCCGAGCGGCGAGCGCCGGGTCCGTCTCTCGATCGGAGATGGGGCGCGTGTCCCAGTGTGCCAGATAGAGTACGCGATTCGCAGCTTCTCGGCGAAAACGGGCGAGAACGTTCCGCATCGGCAGACGCTGGCCGTCGGCGGTCGTGTGGACCCATTCCTGCACGACCACCGTGTCGGCACGACGGCGCAGCTCGGCGACAAGCCAATCCCCCATGGCCCGATGTGCCGCCGTGCCAGGGATGCGGGGACCAAAGGCCACCTGTTTCCGCACATACTCCAGCGCGGCGGCGGCGTCGAACTCGCCCGGCGGAGCCACGATCGCGGATTCGCGTGCCGCCACGTCTGCGCCTCCGCAGGCGACCGCGGCGGCGCTCAGCATAAATGCGAGCGACAGCAGGCTCGCCGAGCGAAGTCGCATGTTGTTCAAGAGGCCTCGGGAAACAGAGTCGCACGAAAGGGCCGCGACGGGGTATGATCTGACTGAACCTTGGGTCCGGCCTTGCCCCGCCACGCGCGTCAAGTGGAATATACGAGATAACCTCTCTGTTCGTCCCCCCGCACTGGCCCGGCGTGAAGATCGTCACTCGATACATCCTCCGCGAACACCTCGGTCCCCTGGTCTTCGCACTGTCCGCACTGACCTCGCTGATGTTGCTCAACTTCGTCGCCAAACGATTCGGCGATCTCGTGGGCAAGGGCCTGCCGTGGAGCGTCATCGCGGAGTTCATGCTGCTCTCGGTGCCCTTTACGGTGGCGATGACACTGCCGATGGCAGTCCTCGTCGCAACCCTGCACGCCTTCTCGCGTCTTGCCTCGGAGAACGAGATCACCGCGTTCAAGGCGAGCGGCGTGAGCATGCAGCAGCTCGTGCGCCCGGTGATCCTCGCGTCGGTCGTCCTCACCTTTTTCATGATCTGGTTTAACGATCAGGTGTTGCCCCGAGCGAATCATCGCCTCGCCACGCTCCAATCCGACATCTCCCGCGTGAAACCGACGCTCGCGCTCCAGGAGCAGGTGATTAACGAGGTCGTCCCGCGCCAGCTCTTCTTGCGCGCCGGGCGGATCGAGTCGTTGACCAATCAGATGCGGGACATCACGATCTACGACCTCGGCGACGCGTCGCGTCGCCGCACGATCGTCGCCGACAGCGGCGTACTCGCCTTCACGGCGACCGGTGAAGATCTCCTCCTGACGCTCCACGCAGGCTCGACCACGGAGATCGCCACCGCAGAGCCGGAGCGCCTGCAGCGCAGTTTCTTCCGCGAGGATGTCTTTAAGGTGCGCGGCGTGGCCGTGCGGCTCGACCGAAATGAGGACCGGACTGTGTACAAGTCGGACCGTGAGATGAGCGTCTGCGAACTGCAGTCACGGGTCTTCCAAGCGTCGAGCGAGCGCAACCTCGCCTGGGCGCGCCTGCACCTGGCCCAGGGAGACTCGGCCAAGTCCACCCGCCCCCCCTGGGAGCCAGGTGGGGCCGGAGCGATCTACTGTCGGGTGACCACGTACGTACTCAGCCTGCTCATGCCAAAGGAGGCGCAGGCGGCCACCGTCGCCAGGCCGGTACCGGCAGAACGCGC
Source organism: Gemmatimonas phototrophica (assembly GCA_945869195.1). Lineage (GTDB taxonomy): Bacteria > Gemmatimonadota > Gemmatimonadetes > Gemmatimonadales > Gemmatimonadaceae > Pseudogemmatithrix. The sequence goes on from CAMBNV010000001.1 coordinate 163,879, forward strand.
GAGCTCGTCGCAGGAGGCACCGTCGCAGGAGGCACCGTCGCAGGAGGCACCGTCGCAGGAGGCACTGCCGCAGAGCGGCGACGATTTTCTGACGGCCGGCATGCGACTCGAGCTCGATATCGCGCAGCACGCGATCGATCAGTACCGCGTGGAGATTGAGAAAAAGTTTGCGATCGCCACGGCCTGCATCGTCTTCGTCCTGCTCGGCGCGCCAATCGCGCTGCGCTTCCCACGCGGCGGCGTCGGGCTCACCATCGGCGTGAGCCTCAGTGTCTTCGGCATCTACTATGTGGGCCTACTCGGTGGTGAGGCGCTCGCCGACCGTGCGCTGTTGGACCCCAGCATCGCGATGTGGGCGACGAATATCCTGCTCGGCCTCGTCGGCGTGGTGCTGACCGTACGTCTGGGGAGCGAGGGATCGACGTCGCGCGGGAGTGAGACCGCAGAGTGGTGGAGGCGTTCCATGGAGCGGTTCCGCCGACGGAAGCCCGCGTGAGGCGACGCCTCCTCCCTCCGCTCGACCGCTATGTCTTCGTCGAGTTCCTCAAAGTGCTCGTGGCAACGGCGTTCGGCTTTCCGTTGCTCGTGATCATCATCGACATCAGCGAAAAGCTCGATTCGTACCTCGCACGACAGCTCCCGATGCGCGACATCGCGCTCGCCTATCTGTACGGCGTACCCGACACGATGTTCCTGGTGCTCCCGGCGGCGGTCCTCTTCGCGACGGTCTTCACGATTGGCGGCTTCACGCGCCATAACGAGATCACCGCAGCAAAGGCGTCGGGGATCAGCTTCCATCGCCTGATCGCGCCGATTGCGCTCGGCGCACTCGCCACGACCGGAGTGGGGCTCCTCCTCGCCGAGGCGCTGCCGCCGCTCAACGCGCGTCGGTTGGAGTTGCTGCAAGAGAAGATGTTCCGTAACACCGACAAGCGGGCCAACTTCGCCTACGCGTCCGAGACCGGCCGCGTGTATAAGGTGGGGTTTGCGGACGTGCGCGAGTCCCGGATGGAGTCGGTGGCGATCGAACGGCCGGGGACCGGGCCGGAATATCCGACGTACATCCTCACGGTGAGCAGTGGCACTTGGGACGCCGAGCGGGGATGGCTACTCAGGGATGGCGTCCTACACATTCTGCCGGACTCGATGTCGAACGTCACGGTCCAGTTCGACTCGCTTCGCGACGCGCATCTCACGGAGGCGCCCTCGAACCTCATGGCCAACCCCAAGGCGCCGGCGGAGATGGGGTTTGGGGACCTCGGGCGATTTATCGAGGCGATGGAGCGGTCCGGGACGAACGTGAACAAACTCCGTGTCGAACGCATGCTCAAGATTGCCATCCCCGCGACCTGTTTTATCATCATGCTGATCGGCGCGCCGCTGGCCACGAGCACGCAGCGCGGTGGAACGGCGTACGGGATCGCAATCAGCCTCGCGACGACGGTTATATTCCTTCTGCTCCTGCAGCTCACGCAGGCGATCGGCGCGGGCGGGTTGATTCTCCCCGAGCTGGCCGCATGGATTCCCGGGGCGATCTTCGCGGTGGTCGGATCGATCCTTCTCTACAAAGTCCGGACGTAGCGTGTCTCCTCGCCCCACTTCGTCATATCCGATTGTGCAGCGTGAAAGCCTCAAGTTCTTCCGCCACATGGGGCGAGAAGCACTGGAGTTTTTCGACGGGGTAGGTGGGCGCGTCTTCTTCATGCGAGACATCGGCCGCGCGCTCCACGAAGTTCCGACCTGGCGGGGGCAGGTGTTCCACCAGATGCGGGCGATTGGCGTGGACTCGCTGCCCCTCGTTCTCATGGTGGCGGCTTTCATCGGCGGTGTGATCGCGATCCAGATCCGATTCCAGCTCTTCCCCGGAATCGGGCTGTCGATCGTCGGGCTCTCGACGCGTCAGATCGTGATTCTCGAGACGGGGCCGTTGCTCACGGGACTGGTGCTCGCCGGACGCGTCGGTGCGAAGATGACGGCTGAGATCGCGACGATGCGCGTGACCGAGCAGATCGACGCGCTCGAGACCCTCTCGTTCGACCCGGTGGCCTACCTTGTCATTCCGCGGCTCATCGCGGCCGTGCTGATGCTGCCGATCCTGACGATTTTCGCCGATGTCATCGGCGTCCTCTCGGGGATGATGGCGGCGGTGACGGTCGCCGACGTGCCGTTCGCACAGTTCATGGAGGGCGTACGGCTCGGCTACGGCCATTTCCAGGTCACGTACAGTCTGATCAAGGCGACCCTCTTCGGGGCCGCCATCGCGTTTCTCTGCAGCTATGAAGGCTACACCACCTTTGGCGGCGCGGAGGGTGTGGGGAAGAGCACGGCGAGGGCGGTCGTGATCTCGTCGATTGCCATCCTCATCCTCGACGCGACCACCGCCGTCCTCCTCGCCCCCTATCTTCAAGGATGAAACGACGCGACGAAGTTCTCGTGGGCCTCGTGACGACCGCCGCACTCGCGCTGGCCGTCGTGGGCTCACTCTTCTTGGCCCGAGGCGGACTCCTGCCCGGCTACGTGATGTATTCGACGTTCAACTGGGGTTCTGGCCTCCGCCAAGGTCAACCGGTAATGCTCTCCGGTGTCTCCGTCGGCTACGTCGACGCGGTGGACATCCACCGCAGTGGAGAGCTGCTGGTGACGATGCGGATCTACAAGAAGTACAAGGTCCCGCTCGGCACGACCTCCAAGGTCGCTCCCAACGGCGTCTTTGGCGACATGATGGTCGCGATGATGCCCAGCCAGGCGACGGACGAGTTCTATGTCGAAGGCGACACGATCCCTGCCGGTGCGCCGATGGTAGGGATCGGCGAGGTCCTGACCAAGGTCGACTCGATCAGCCAGGATGTACAGCTGTTGACGAGAGCACTCCGCACCGAGCTCGTCGACCGTGGCGGCCTCGCCGAGGTGCGCCGTACGGTCACGATCGCGAATGCGCTCATCGTAAATCTTGGGCAGATCGCGGCGCAGCAGGCCGCGGAACTGACGCGGACGCAGCAGGCGATCCAACACCTCGCCAATGGCATTGACGTGGCGCAGGTGGACTCGACGCTACGAGGGCTCGGAGAGGTCGCCCGGAATGTGACCCAGCTGACCGCGGACCTGAGCGGCACGACGACGCAGCTGAACGCGCTCCTCGGCAAGCTCGAAGGCACCCAGGGCTCGGCGGGGCTGCTCCTGAACGATCCTGGCATGTACCGCGACGTTCGCGGACTGCTCCAACGCCTCGACTCCCTGACGACGGATTTCCAGAAAAATCCGGGAAAGTATATCAACTTCTCAGTATTTGGAGCACCTAGAGAATAGAAGGTCAGAAGCCGACTGACAAAGATGGCCCTTCGTGCTCATGGCGCGAGGGGCCTCTTGCGTTGACAGGGGGGCGTCAACGACTGCGCCGAGATACAAAACACGGTGGCCCGGAGAGCAGGGCTCTCCGGGCCACCGTCTGAAGCGTCCGTCTATTTCGATCGACTACGTGGGTCCCAGTGCCAATCAGTTGAAGGTGTAGCGGGCGCCCATCTGAATGCGCCACACATCGCTCACGGTCGTGTTCCGCTGGAAGGAGCGGCTGAGCAGATTGTTGCCGATGTTCCGCATCCGGTAGACCGGGAGCCCCCCGGCAGTAGCGCCGCGAGGGACGAGCGGCGAGCCGGACGTAAAGCTGTAACCGCGGCCCCAATCCGAGTTAAACATGTTCGTGAAGTTCAGGATGTCGAGGCGGAACTGCACCTTATGCAGCTTGCCACTCACCATCTGGACGACATCCTGGGTCAGACTCACGTCCATGCGGCTCACGAACGGCAGTTGGATCGCGCCGCGCTCAACGACGCCGCCGCGGTGATTACGAAGGTACCGGTCCTGCTGAATGAACTTTTCGAACGCGGTCACCTGCTCCGCGATGGTGAAGCTCCTCGTTGTCCCCGCGGCCGGAATGACTTCGAAGTTCATCTCCGAGGCGTTCGTCGGGACGTACAGCAGGTCGTTCGTTGCTCCGTCTCCGTTCATGTCCGCGCTGTAGATAAAGCTGCCATTGCCACCGGTGCGGGACTCGAAGAAGAGCGAGATGCCGGTCGGACCAAAGGAGAAGACCTTGTGCTGGTACGAGAGCGCCGTAAAGAAGCGATGGCCGAGCGTGGAACCGGAGTAGCCGACCGCCGGGTTATTCGGGTCGTTCGAGTGCGGGTTGTTCGTGAACGAACCGGAGGCGATGCTGCCGGCGTCGACCGTATTGCGGGACTCGCCATAGCTGTACGCGGTCTTGGCGAACAGGCCGCTGGTGAACGCCTTCTCGAGCGATGCGGCGAAGTTCCACTGATTGCCCTGGGCCTGATTCTTCAGGACGACGGCGCTCGTGACGTTGCAGTTCAGCCGCTGCTGCACACCACTTACCGTGGGGCAGTCGTCGACCGACCAGCGCGCGCGACGGTCTGGGCCGGTGAACGCGCCGTCCGCCGGCGCGAGGTTGGCGTCGAAGTAGGCCACCCCGTTCACGTCCTGACCGAGGAGCCACTCGAGCGTTCCGACCATCCCCCAACCCAGCTTGCGATCGACCGCTAAGTTCGAGCGCCAGAGCTGCGGGAACTTGAAGTTCGGGTCAGTGAAGTTGAGCTCGTACGACGAAGCCGGCGCACCAGTGATCAGGGCCGGGGCCGGCTTGTAGTGATCGGGATCCGGGTGGAATGGGCGATTCGTCACGTTGGAGAGCGCCTCGAAGCCCGTCAGTACGCCATTGTTCCCAATCTGGTTGGAAATCCAGACGTAGGCCGGACGTCCCGTGAAGATGCCGGTGCCACCGCGCACCTGCATCGAGCCGTCGCCATTGACGTCCCAGTTAAGCCCGAGGCGCGGCGACAAGAGGATCTTGGCGTCAGGCAGCTTTGACGTGGAGTACTGGACCGTCTGCCCCGTCTGGTCACGGAAGTTGTAGGCCGCCGACTGTGTGTTCTCCGCGCCCGTGTCGCCAAAGCTCGGTGTCTCGGCGCGAATGCCAAACGTGAACTTCAGGTCCTTCGTCGCGCGCCACTCGTCCTGCAGGTAGAGTCCCGAGAAGAGCACTTCGAGCGGCTGGACAGGCTTGGTGACACCCGGCTGATTGCCCCACCGCACCTGGAAGGTCCGCAACTTGAGCGGCTGCCCGATGTCAGCTGGCGCTGCGCCGGGATGACCTACGGGAACGATCGGCGTGGTGGTACGCAGGGGGTTCGCGATGTAGCTGTTCGCGTCCAGATAGAAGTCAGCAAGCGAGTTGTAGACATACGCGCTCTGCGATCCGGGGAAGAACACGTTCTCTGACTCATACTTCTCGACGCTCACGCCGAAGGTCAGGTCGTGGTTATCACCGTAAATCGTGAAGTTGTTCTGGAACTGCGTGCTGTTGTAGCGCAGTTCGTTGCTCGGCGTGAACGGCTCGAACCCGAACGTGGTGTAGACCGAGCTCGCGTTGAGGATGTCCACCATTGGGAACAGCGACCCACGTGAAGCGCGGCTCTCGTCGTTCGTCGTGTGACCAATGATCATATTGTTGGCCATATTCGACCCAACAATCGAGTTCCACTCGCCGACCACCGAGCTGATGTTCTCCAGAATCTGGTAGTTCGAGTTCTGGAAGTTCAGGCCGGTCAGACTGCTGCGCCGGCTGCCGAACCCGAGTGACGACGAGTTCGAGAGGAGCACGTCGGTCTTGGAGTCCAGCATGGTGTAGCGGACGCTGAACTTGTTGCGATCATTGAGTGCGTAGTCGAGCTTCACCGTGAGACGCTTCGACGGGACTTCATGGGTGTAGTCCTGAAACGGACCCGTCACGTACTCGAAGTTGGTGTTCAGGTACGTACTCAGGGTCTCGAGGTCGGAGCGCAACACGCGGGTCGTGGTGCCGGCGGCCGTCTCGCCGCCCTCATTGGCGCGGTAGGTCGTCCCCGGCTCCCGGAGGCCGTCGGTCTCGTACGAGGCGAAGAGGAAGAGCTTGTTCTTAATGATCGGGCCGCCGACACGAAATCCGAGGTTCGTGAAATCGAAGGTGCCGGGATTGAACCTGAGGCCACCGACCTTGGTGCCGACCATGCTCTCGTCGCGCGTCAGGTAGTACAGCGAGCCCGAAAAGTCATTCGTCCCGGACTTCGTGACCGTGTTCACTGCGGCGCCCGTGAAGTTGCCCTGGCGCACGTCGAACGGCGCGATGTTCACCTGGATCGCTTCGATCGCGTCGAGCGAGATCGGAGAGACGCCCGTGCGGTCGCCGGGCTGGCCGGCGAGGCCGAATGAGTTGTTGAAGTAGGCGCCGTCAACCGTGATGTTGTTCAGGCGGTTATCGACGCCAGCGAACGACGAACCGCTCGCCTGCGGCGTGAGCCGCGTGAAGTCATCGATGCGGCGTGAAATCGTCGGCAACTGCTCGAGTGCCTGCTGCGGGACCGTCGTCGCCGCGCCGGTGCGGGTCGTGCTAATCGCACCCCCCGTCGACGTCACGGTGACCGCGTTCAGCGCGGCGGCCAACTGGCCCATCTTGAAGGAGACGTCGGTGGCGACACCAAGTGTCACAACGAGACCGTCCAGAGACTGAGGCGCAAAGCCAATGCGCGCCGACGCGACCGTGTATGGTCCGCCAACTCGGAGTCCGGGGAGCGTCCATCGCCCGTCGGCCCGGGTGAGCGCCCGGTACTCGGTGCCCGAGGGCCGGTGCGTGGCCGTAACCCGCGCGCCCTGCAACGGGCTACCGGCGGAGTCAGTCACCATCCCGCGCATGGAGCCGCTCGTGACCTGCGCCGACGCAGTCGTCGACCACAGTGACCCGACGGCGACTAGCGCCGCGAGCAGGGAGTACATGCGAAGATTACGAAACATGTGGTGTCCTCATAAAGGCCGTTAGATTCGAGGTTCTTCCCGCGCGGTAAAATGTAGCTCCAAACCCCCCTCCGTGTGCAACGGTCAGGGTGCAACGGTCGTGCAACGGTCAGCCAACGAGCCGCCGGGCCCTGCCCTTCCGTCCGACGGTCAGGTAATAGAGCGGCACCCCGGTGAGGCAGACCGCGAACACCCCGATCGTCTGCCAGCGGCTCGACTCCTGCACCAGGGCGTTGCCCAGCAGGTAGACCACCGCGAACATGAACAGGAGCGGCACCGCCGGGTACAGCGGCACCCGGAAGCTCGGCTGGTACTCCGGTCGACCGCGGAGCCGGAAGATCGCGGCCACCGCCAGCAGGTAGAACGGCAAGAAGGCGGTGACGAACGCGTTCGCCAGCTGCTCGAAGCTCCGGAGGAGAACAAAGCTCGCCCCGAGGAACGCTGTAAGCGAGATCGCGACCCAGGGGGTGCCGAACTGGGGGTGTACGGCGGCCACACGTTTGAAGAAGAGCCCGTCCGCCGCCATCGCGAAGAAGACCCGTGGACTCGTCAACAGCACCGTGTTCAGTGTCCCAAAGGTCGAGACCATCACGGTCACGGACACGAAAACGACGCCTCCTGCTCCAAGCACCCGCTGCGCGACATCGGCCGCAACGAGCTTGGAGAGGCGGATCTCCTCGATCGGAAGGACGGCGAGGTACGCGAGATTCGCTAGCAGATAGATGGCAATCACCAGCAACGTGCCGCCGATCAGGGCCCGCGGCAGATTTTTCTGCGGGTCCTTGACCTCGCCGCCGTTGTACGACAGGTCCGCCCAGCCGTCGAAGGCCCACAGAGTGCTCACGAGCGCGAGACCGAACGCCGGGAGTTGGAAGCTGCCTGGCGGGATTGCCGGCGAGTAATGGCCGCCGGTCTCAGGGTAGCCGAGCACGAAGGCCACGATGATGATAAAGAGGAGGCCGCCGTACTTCGCGATCACCGTGAGATTGGTGAAGGCCGAACCGACACGGACGCCCACCACGTTGAAGAACCCGGTGAGCAGGATCGCGCCGGCCGCGATGCATCGCACCGTCATGGCCTGCTCCGCCGAGGCCGGCGCTCCGTTCTTTACGCGCCAGAAATATTCGGCGAAGGTGATCGCAATCGCGCCGAGCGAGGCCGCGCGAATCATGATCAGCTGGCTCCACCCGAACACAAAGGCCGGGACTTTTCCCCAGCCCTGCCGCAGGAAGACGTAGATGCCCCCCGTCTGCGGAAGCGCGCTCGAGATCTCGGCGAGCGTAAGCGCTCCACAGATCGCGAAGATGCCTCCGGCGACCCACGACATCAGCATCGGGAGCGGGCCGGGGAGCTTGTCGGCAATCCCCGCCGGGGAGCGGAAGATGCCGGAGCCAATCGTCGAGCCGATGACGACGGCGATGGCGCTCCAGAGTCCTATGCGGCGCTCGAGAGCCTGCGGGGGTGGGGTGGCAATCATTCGGCGAAACTACGCGCCGGGACTCCCCGCAGGGAGGGGCATCGGTGATAATTGACAGATGCCAGCTCCGATGATCGCCGCCGTCTTCTGGATCGCCGTGGTCGCGGCCGTGGTCGCGCAGGGGATGATCCTGCGCTCGACCACTCGCGTACTTCGTGCCGTCGCTCCCGCCCGCCCCGCTCTCGAGTGGAGCTTCGCCATCGCCCCCGCGCTGATGCTCGCGCTCGTCCTCGTATTCGCGTGGCGCGCGACGGAGCGCCTGTGAGCGCCCAGGCCCCAGGTGCGGCCGGCGCGCCACCTACCGCGCCCCTGGAGCGCACCCTCCTCCAGGACTTCATCGCGCTGACCAAGCCGCGCATCATTTCGCTGCTGCTCGTGACGACCGCCGCCCCGATGTACGTCGCCGGCGACCCCGCCCTAAGCACCGTGCTCCTAGTGATGCTCGGTGGCTATCTCATGGCCGGGGGCGCCAACGCGGTGAACATGTATCACGACCGTGATATCGACGACGTGATGGCGCGCACGAAGCTCCGTCCCATCCCGAGCGGGCGGATGGATGCGCGGGTCGTGCTCGCCTTCGGCGTAGGGATCGCGACGGCCGCGACCTGGATGTTGGCGACGTTCGTGAACCTGCTCACCGGCGCGCTCGCGCTCGCCGGCTTCTATTGCTACGTCTTTATCTACACGCGCTGGCTCAAGCGGAGTTCGCCGCAGAACATCGTCATCGGCGGCGCGGCCGGAGCCTTCCCTCCACTCGTGGGCTGGGCCGCGGTCACCGGCACACTCGACCTCACGGCCTTTTTCCTCTTTCTGATCATTTTCTACTGGACGCCGCCGCACTTCTGGGCGCTCGCGCTCAACAAGCAGAGCGACTACGGCAACGCCAATATCCCCATGGCGCCGTTGATCTGGGGAGTGCGCGAGACCATCGAACAGATGTGGTGGTACACGATTCTGCTGGTCGCACTCACCGTGGTCCCCGTGGCCTTTGGCGCCTTCGGGATGGTGTACCTCGTGCTGGCGCTGGTGCTCGGCGGGATCCTGCTCGGTGGCGTCTGGCGGGTCCGCACCGCGACGGACTTCGTGAAGCCCGCCTGGTGGGTCTATGGCTACTCCCTGCTGTACCTCGCGCTGCTCTTCGTGGCGATGGTCGTCGACCGTCACCTGCCAGCGGCGCTCGGCTTCTAGCCCGGCGTGGTCCGTTCTCAGAGGATGACGAGGTCCTGCTGGATCTCGGCTGGCGTGATGACGAGCGAGCCGTCGGTATCGACGTAGCCATTCACCTCGGTGCGCATGCCGATTTCACCGGCGATGTAGATCCCGGGCTCGATCGAAAAGCCGACCCCTGGGACGAGCAGCCGCGTCTCGCGCGTCTCGAGGTTGTCGATGTTGGGGCCCATCCCGTGCAGGCCGCGCGCGTCGATGCTATGCCCGGTGCGATGCGTGAAGTACGGGCCGAACCCCCGCGCCTCAATCACCGCACGCGCCGCGTCGTCCGCCTCTCCGCCCCGTACCGGCTCGCCCGCGGCCAGCTTGGTGCGGAGCAGGTCGATCGCCGCGTCCCGCGCGGCGTGGATGGCCGACCACACCTGCTGCGCCCGTGCGCTTGGCGGGCCGATGCTCGCCATCCAGGTCTGGTCGGCCCACATCCCGTGGCCGCCGCGGTCGGTGGCGAATAGGTCGATCAACACCACATCCCCTTCGCGAAAGGCACGAGGGTTCGCCGCCGACGGCTCGTAGTGCGGGCTGGCCGCATTCTCGGTCGCGGCGATAATCGGACCATGGTCGGCCTCCATCCCGTGGCGGCCGAATCCCTCCTGCAACCACGCCTGCACCTCGTGCTCGTGGAGCGGTGCGCCGCGGCGCGCCGCGGCGCCGATTCGCTGGAACGCTTCGAGCGCCAACACCCGCAGCGCCTCCGCGTTCCGATGATGGGCCACGATCTCAGTGGCACTCCAGGTGGCGAAGAACTGCGTGACCAGCGCGGCGCTCGTGACCACCTCCGCGCCGCAGGCGCGCACGAGCTCGAGCACGCCGGCCGGGATGCGATCGACGACCGGGACCGCATCACCTGGTGAGTATTCCATCGCGACGCGCCTCCCCTTCACGAGTGGAGGCAGCGCCTCTTCAAGCGCCCGCCATGAGACATAGATCAGCTTCTCCCACTCGGCCGGCCAGTCAACCCAAGGGCCCTGCTCGATCGCGTGGGTGATCGCGACCGGCGTGCCCTGCGCAGGGATCCAGGCAAAGATCCGCCGCGTGACCATGCCGTGCATTCCCAGGAGCGACGCGGCCACGGGATTGAGTCCGCGAAAATCATAGAGGAGCCAACCGTCCAGTCCGGCCTCAGTGAGGGCGGCCTGCAGCCCGGGGAGCGTCTTCGGCGTGAGCATAGTACCTCCCAGGTTATCTGATGGAACGCCAATCGGCGCGCCACTCGCACGTACCCTCACCGCGGGTTGCGCATCGGACGTGTTCGACCGCGCCAACCCCCCCGACGAGCAGCTGCATGAGCTCGCGCATGATCGATTCATAAAACGCGCACCCGGCCTGTCGCGGCCCAGCATCAAGCGTGGGCCCATCCCGGACTTCGAGCAGGACCGTCGCGCCGACCCGTCGCAGCGACCCGCCGAGAGACCGCCGGCCGATACGCCTTATCTGACGGAGCGCCATCGGACGCGAAATGAGCGTGGGCATCGAGCGGATGAGCGACCGCGTCGGCGCGCTGATCCGTGCGTACGTCTCCCGGGCGAGCTTCCGCCCTGCCTCACGGAAGACGGCCTCGGCATCGGGACGGCGACCGATCAACTTGGCGATTCCAGATGCCTCCTCGAAGGGGAGGCGCTGGCCGCGCCTGACCGCCTCGCTGTAGCGGCGGATCTGCGCGAGCACGGTGTCGCTGAGCCCAAAACGCTTGGTCCGCAGTTCATCGACGAACTCCGCCTCGAGGTCGTCGTCCGGCATGTCGACGGACCGGACGGCTTCGAGCAGGACGAGCGGAACGAGCGGATCAACGGTCGCGGACATTCGGGAGGGACGTGAGGGGGCAGGTGGCGGAAGTTAGCGGTACGCCAAGGTCGACGCTTGCATCCGTGGTGCAGGGCGACCAGAATCCGGCTCTCCTCAAGAAGGTCGTCCCAATGCTCGTTGCGTCACTCGCTGTCCGTCCTGTACCCGCACCGTCGGCGCAGGCCCCAGAGGGGGCACGGAATGCCCTGAGGGCCTCCTGGCGCGGAGTATGGGTATCCCGGATACCCTGATCGTTCGGGCGCTCCTCGGCGCGCTGGTCGCCGGCGCGGTTGCGGTCGCCGGCCGGCGCGCGGGGAGTCTCTCACGCGGCGGTCACTGGGCGGCGTGCCTCCTCGGGACGCTCGTCGTCGCCGCGAGCTGGAGCTGGGGGGTGCTGCTGGCGGTCTTCTTCGTCTCGTCGTCGCTGCTCACGCGCCTCGGACGCCGGCGCAAAGAGGGGCGCACGGAGTCGATCCTGTCGGGGCAATCGGAGCGGAACTCGGGGCAGGTGGTCGCGAACGGCGGGATCTTCGCCGCGCTGGTGGTTTTCGGTGAAGCCTGCGGTGACTCGCGTCTGATCGTCGGTGGCATTGGCGCTCTGGCAGCGGCAGCGGCCGACACCTGGGCGACTGAGATCGGCACGCTGTGGGGCGGTGTGCCGCGGTCAATCCGCACCGGTCGCGCGGTCCAGGTGGGTGAGTCGGGCGGTGTGACGGTGGCGGGTTCGACGGCGAGCCTCGTCGCCGCGGCGCTCGTCGCACTCGCGGCGCACGGACTCTTCGTCCTGTCCGAGGGGGGATCGGATGCTCCCGCCGGCCCGGTGCTCCTCGCGGTGCTGCTCGGCGGCGTGGGCGGCAGTCTCGGCGACAGCGTGCTCGGCGCGACGCTCCAATCGAAACGTTGGTGCGCTCGGTGCCGAGCGTGGACCGAGCGCCGAGTCCATACGTGCGATTATCGTACGCAACACGCCAGCGGTCTGCGCTGGATGACTAACGACACCGTGAACCTCCTCGCGACCGCCATCGGCGCCGCGCTGGCGTTCATCACGACCGTCGCCTTCGCCCCACGCTGATGCCACTCGACACCGCCACGTTTCGCGCCTCACTCTCCCGCTTCGCCTCGGGAGTGACGGTGCTGACGACCCGTTCGGGCCAGGGCCACGACGTCGGAATGACGGCAACCGCCTTCAGTTCATTGTCGCTCGACCCGCCGCTCGTGCTCGTCTGCGTCGATCGCGCGGCCTCTATGGCGCCGTCGCTCGAGGGAGCGACTCATCTGGCCGTCCATGTACTCGCGGCGGGACAAGAAGCGCTCGCGCGTCAATTTGCCCTCACCCACGGCGATCGCTTCGCCGGAGTCGCGATTTCACGGGGGAGCGGGGAGGTTCCGCTGATCCCGGGCGTGCTCGCCCGGCTGGAGTGCCGCATCGCCGAACGGCATCCGGGAGGCGACCACCTGATCATCGTCGCTGAAGTTCTCGCGGCCGAGGTACGAGACGGCGACCCCCTGCTGTATTTCCGCGGTCGCTACTCGAGACTCCTGCCCTGAGACTGGCATTCCATCGGAAGCGCTCGCCAGCCGCTTCGGCCTACGGTCCGCTCGACAGATATCGGTCGGCGTATCGAACGATGCTCTCCTCGATCACGCGCATCGCGACCTCGCTTTTCTCCCACCCAACGATTTCGACGCGTTTCCCCTCGAGATCCTTGTAGATCGCGAAGAAGTGCTCGACCTCGCGCAGGTAGTGTTGCGGGAGATCGGCGATGTCGAAGTACTCGCCGTGCGCGGGGTCGTCGCAGGGAACGGCGAGGATCTTGTCGTCGGGCTCGCCACGGTCGAGCATCTTGAGGACGCCGACCGGCCGGACGTCGATCAGGCAGCCTGTGAAGGTCGGCTCCTTGATCATCACGAGGACGTCGAGCGGGTCGTTGTCCTCGTGCAGCGTTCGCGGGATGAGCCCGTAGTCGCCCGGATAATGCACCGCCGAGTAGAGCACGCGGTCGAGCCGAAACAACCCCGAGTCCTTATCCAGCTCGTACTTGTTGCGCGCACCCTGTGGGATCTCAATGACCGCCGTCACGACCTCGGGCGGCACGCGGCCGGCGGGAAGGTCCCTCCAGGGGTGGATCATCGGTGCTCCTGTTGGGCACGACGCCGCGCCAGGGCCCGGCGCCGCACCACGAGCGACAGCGCGTAGCCGAGGTAGAGCACCATCGTCGCGGCGTACGCGAGACGGTAATAGAGCGCATTGTCCGGCATTAGGAGTCTCCCAGCACGGCGGCGTCGAGTGCGTCGCGCTCCGTGGCGAGCGCCATGCGCGCGCGGACGAAGGCGACGTAGAGGCACGTGAACGCGAAGAAGCAGAGGAAGAAGGTGACAATCATCACCGGGGGCATGTTGATGCCGTTCGGGTTGGCGACGATCGGCATCGGATGCAGCGTGCGGAACAGATAGACGCTCAGGTGGATGAACGGGATGAGCAGCGCGCCGAGAATGCCGAGCACGGCGGAGTAGCGCGCGCGCTGCTCACGCTCGGAAATCACGCCCCGCAGCACGAGATAGCCGACGTAGATGAACCAGAGGAAGAGGGTCAGCGTGAGACGCGCGTCCCAGCTCCACCAGGTGCCCCAGATCGGCTTGCCCCAGAGAGGTCCCGTGACGAGCACGGCGGTCGTGAAAATAACGCCGACCTCGGCTGAGCTCTCCGCGAACCGGTCGAGGCGTGGGTCCTTGAGGAAAAGCCAGAAGGCGCCGGCGAGCGCCGTGAGGCCGAACGCCAGAAACGCGACCCAGGCCGCCGGGGCATGCACGTAGAGAATCTTCTGCGCATACCCCTGTAGCATCTCCGGCGGGGTAAACCAGATCGCGCGCCCGTACGCGATCAGCACGACGGCGAGCGCGACAAGGGCCACGGGATCAGGACGGCGGCGCCGAGCGGAAACGGTCATCGAGTCAGTCATCTAGCGTGAGTGGAAATAGGAGCATACAGGCGTATACGAACACGAGGTCGAACGCGAGCAAGATGCGGATCCAGGCGAACGACTCGGCGATTGGCCGGCCGGCAAGGAGGTTCGCCGTCGTGTTCGCGGCGGGCATGACGATCGGTACGAAGAACGGGAGTGCGAGCACCGGCAACAGCAGTTCGGCGAGCCGAGTGTTCGCCGTCATACCCGCGAAGAGCGTCCCCACCGACACGAGGCCGATCGCCGCCAACACCATGACCAGTGCGAGTGCGCCGAACGCCGGACCGATGGCCAGATTGTAGAACAGCGCGATCGCGGGAAGCGACACCGCCTGCACGCCCAACACGAACGCGAGGTTCGCCAGTGCCTTGCCGAGAAAGATCGATTGGCGCGGCACGGGGGCGATCAGCAGCGCATCCATCGCACCGTCATGCGCCTCGACGCCGAACGAGCGGTGCATGCCGAGCAGACCCGAGAAGGTGAAGGTCACCCAGAGCACGCCGGGTGCGAGATCGGCGGGACCGACGGCGGTGGGGTCCCATGCGAAGAAAAAGATCACGATCGAGAGCAGCGAGAGCACGAGCGCCGAGAGGAAGGCGCTGCGCGTGCGGAACTCGATCGCGAGATCCTTGCGCGCGATCACCCACGCGGACGCGAGGATGCCGAGGGGTGTGGCGTGGCGGCTCACGCGACGAGCTCCCGATAGTCGGCAGCATAGCGATCGCGCTCGAGTCCCTCGGCGCGCTCGAACCGTGCAAAGCGACCGGCACGCATGATCGCGGCGTGGGTCGCCAGGGCGAGCCCTTCCTGTAGATGATGCGTCACCAGGATGAGGGCCGCCCCAGCCGCGCGCCGCTCGTTTAACAGCGCGGTAAGCGCCGCGCCGCCCTGCTCGTCGAGACCTGTGTACGGCTCGTCGCAGAGGAGGACGTCGGGGCGATGGACGATCGCACGCGCGATCGCCACGCGTTGCTGAAACCCTCGAGAGAGCGCGCGAACGGCGACGTCCGCGCGGTCGGCCACGCGGAGCGCGACGAGCGCGCCCTGCACCGCGTCGTCGAGGTCAGCGAGCCCATGCAGTTCGGCCGAAAAGCGAACGTTCTCTCGCGCCGAGAGCGCATCGTAGAGCATACTGCGATGCGAGATGAGACCGACGCGGGACCGGGCCTCGGGCGCGGGGAGCTTCACGCCATCGATCCTGGCACTCCCCGCGGTCGGGGACAAAAGGCCGGCGAGGAGGCGAAGTGCCGTCGACTTCCCTGCACCGTTCGGGCCAAACAGGGCAAGACAGTCTCCAGCCGCGAGCGAGAACGAGAGTCCGTCGACGGCTCGACGCGCTCCGAACGCGCGGACCAGTCCCGTCGCTTCGACGCGCGTCGTCATCGTGACCGTTTTCCCGAAGCACCCATCCGAAGAAGGGTAGCGACCCGACGCGTCGCATGGAACGGCGCACCGCGAGGGGCGCAGCTGCAGCGTTCCCTCCGTGTCGCGGAACCGGACGAGTTGATCCAAACGCGAGGCGTCTGCCGCACAGGCTATTTTCGCAAGTCATTATCTTGTATACAGTTACAGACGTGTCCCGACGGATCATTGCTCTCGCGCGACGGAGGCTACGACACGCTGCGCCCGCGCTCACACCACGGCACCTGTTCAGTGACGCGGCCGCCACGCCTCACTGCCCAACCCGACGCAGCCCCCCTACCATTGTCCCATGACTGATATCGACGTCCTGCTGACCGAATCGCGACAGTTCCCGCCCTCTGCCGCCTTCCAGCGTGAAGCGCTCGTGCGCGATCGCTCTCTTCACGACCTCGCGGCCGACCCGATCCAGTACTGGGCGGAGCAGGCCGAGTCACTCCTCTGGCGGGAGAAGTGGTCGCGTGTCCTCGACTGGACGCCGCCCCATGCCCGGTGGTTCATCGACGGCAAACTGAACGTCAGCGAGAACTGCCTCGACCGGCATCTCGCCGGCGCACGGCGCAACAAGGCGGCGATCGTCTGGGAAGGCGAGCCCGGAGATCGACGCACGCTCACATACGGAGAACTGGCGCGCGAGGTGCGTACCTTCGCGACCGTCCTCAAGTCGCTCGGAGTCCAGAAGGGTGACCGTGTGGGGATCTATCTGCCGCTCGTCCCCGAGGCCGCGATCGCGATGCTCGCCTGCGCGCGCCTCGGTGCGATCCACTCGGTGGTCTTTGGCGGCTTCAGTCCTGAGTCGCTGCGCGACCGCATGAACGATGCGCAGGCAAAGATCGTGATCACCGCCGACGGCGGTTACCGGCGCGGCCAAGTCGTCCCACTCAAGCGCAATACCGACCTGGCGCTCGAAGCGTGCCCCACCGTCGAGCATGTGGTGGTCGTCCAGCGCCTTACCACGGGGCCGATCACCGAACCCCCCGTTGCGATGGTGGACGGCCGAGACCACTGGTATCACCTGCTCATGCACGCGGCGCACGACACCTGCGAGCCCGAGCCCATGGATGCCGAAGACGTGCTCTTCATTCTGTATACGTCGGGTACGACGGGAAAACCGAAGGGCATTGTGCACACGACCGGCGGCTACCTCGTGGCCGCCGCGAGCTCGATGAAGTACGTCTTCGATCTCAAGGAGAGCGACGTCTTCTGGTGCACCGCCGACGTGGGGTGGATCACCGGGCACACGTATCTCGTCTACGGCCCCCTCGCCAACGGCGCCACCTGTGTGATGTACGAGGGCGCACCAGACTGGCCCGAGCGGGACCGATTCTGGTCGCTCATTGCCCGACACGGTGTGACGATTCTCTACACCGCGCCGACCGCGATTCGCGCCTTCATGAAGTGGGGCGTCGAGCACCCGAGGAAGCACGACCTGTCGTCGCTGCGCCTGCTCGGCTCGGTCGGTGAGCCGATCAACCCGGAAGCGTGGATCTGGTACTATGAACAGATCGGCGGGAAACGCTGTCCGATTGTCGACACCTGGTGGCAGACTGAGACGGGATCGATCGTCATCTCGCCGCTGCCGGGCTTCACCGTCGCCAAGCCAGGCAGTGCAACACAGGCGCTTCCCGGCTACTCGGCCGACCTCTTGGATGCGCAGGCGAACCCGATCGCGGTGGGCGGCGGGCTGTTGGCGCTCACTCAGCCCTGGCCCTCGATGCTCCGCACCATCTGGGGCGACGAGGCGCGTTACGCTGAGACCTACTTCAGCAAGTGGCCCGGGCGGCCCGACCTCTACTTCGCCGGCGACGGCGCTAAACGCGACGAGGACGGCTTTTTCTGGATTCTCGGGCGGGTCGACGATGTACTCAACGTCGCCGGCCACCGGATCGGCACGATGGAGGTCGAATCGGCGCTCGTGGCACACCCGGCTGTTGCCGAAGCGGCGGTGGTGGGCAAGACGCACGAGCTCAAGGGCCAGTCGGTCTTCGCCTTCGTCACACTGCGCGACGGGTTCCAGACGTCGGCGGCGTTGCGCGACGAACTCCGCACGTTCGTGGCGAACAAGATCGGCGCACTCGCGCGCCCTGACGATATTCTGTTCTCGGCCGACCTACCGAAGACGCGCTCGGGGAAGATCATGCGGCGTCTCCTCAGGGACATCGCCGAGGGGCGCGCCCTCGGCGACACGACCACGCTCGCAGATCCGGGCGTGGTCGCATCGTTGAAGTCGCTGTACGAGGAGCAGGAGGGCTGACAGGCCCCGAGCACGACTTACGGCTTGACGGGTCCTGTCGACCCTGACATCACGGCCTTCCCAGTCTGCAGGCTCTCGTTCGCCATGAGGCGGATCTTCTCGGCCGTGACCAGCTCGCGCATCTGGTCATAGGTCAGGCTCCCGGGGATGATCCGGTCGCCAATTTTGAATGACGGCGTCGATCCCACGCGGAGCCGCTCACCCTCGCGACGGTTGGCGGCGATCTGTGGGAGCTTGCGGCCCGAATCGTAGCACTCTTCCCACTGCTGCACGTCGGTGCCAGCGTCTCCAGCGAGCTGCTTGAGCGCGCGCTTCGGATCGCTGGTCTTCTGGCCGTTCCAGCGCTCCTGATTCTGGAAAATGGCGTCGTGCATCTCCCAAAACTTTCCCTGATCGTTGGCGCACTGCGCCGCATTGTGGGCCGCCACGGCGTTCTGGTGCATGCTGAGGGGGAAATCCATGAAGCGGAATCGCACTTCGCCCGTCGCGACGAGGCGGGCCATGATGTCCGGCTCCTCCATCGTCGCGAAGTAGCCGCAGCCGGGGCACTCGAAGTCGGCGAACTCGACGACCTCCACGAGAGCGTCAGGATTGCCAACCACCACGCCGGCGGCGGAGAGGTCCCCCGCCATTGCGGGGTCAAGCGTCATGATCTGGGGTGGGCGCGACATGACCCAACCGATCGCGGCGATGCCGACGACGGCGACGATCGCGATGATGGCGCCGAAGGGGCTGGACTTGGAACTCTTGAGCTTGGACACGGTCTGGGGGCTCTCCGCTGGATACCGGGGTGAAAGGACGCCCCCAAGTTACATCAGCCGCGGGATTGGGGTAGGAGAAGCGGCTCTGGTCGATTATCTTTACCGGCGCGGGCGAGACGCCCGTCCACGACCCTACATCCGGACGAGATGAGCAGACAGAGAAACCGCGGCCGGCCGATGGCGGCCCCCCCGTCAGCGTTCGATCAGGCGCGCGACGAGTTATTCCAGCACATTATGCGGTGCGGCGTGATTGGGTCCGATCCTGACCACATGCGTGAATGGTTCGACGAAACCACGGCGTACTTTGCCGGGCGGTACCACGAACTGGGCAAGAAAGAGATCACCGACCTCCGGCTGCTGGGTGAGCGCTTCGCGGCGCCGACGAAGCGGCCCGAGCAGGAAACGGCTCCGGCGGCAGAGATCGTCAGTGATACGGATAAGGAAGTCACGAGCGATGTCGTCGACGAAATCGCTGGTGGCGCCATGGCTGGCGAACTGGATACGGTCAGCGCAGCCTAATCCGGAAGCGCGCCGCACCCTGAGGCCCCGGAGCGATGCTCTGGGGCCTCTCGCGTTGCTACGGTTCAGCGGCCCTGAGGTCGCGTGGATCGAAGCACAACGCCGAAGCGCGCGCCGCCACCGATCGTCGCCTCGAGCGACGGCAGCATGCGTCCCCGGGGCGGTCCCTCGACGCCGATGATGCCGAGCAGCAGCCCGCGCACCTCGCCCGACGCGGAGCGCTGTACGCCGAGTCCCGCCCCCGCATAAAAGGCGCGTCGCCCCTCGGCGAACGGATCGAAGAGGAATCTCGCAGTGGCGTCGAGGCGTTGCGTCGCCTGCCAGGCGCCTGACGCGCGCATGGCGCCCACGCTGGCGGCGAGACCGACGCGCGCGTACCAACCCGCACGGACATTGAGCCCCACCCCGGCCAGAGCTCCTCCCCCCGGCGAGACGATGCCGTCGAATCGGGCCTCGAGTTGAGGCGTCGCGCTTACGCGCTGTTGCGCCAAGACCACGCCCGGCACGAGCATCAGCGAAGCGGCTCCTATGAGCAGCGACCTCATGCGTACGCGTGCGGGGCGGCGGGGAGCGCAGTGCATGCGCGAATGCTAAGGCCTCGCACCTGCCGATTCCAACGCGCGGCAGATGCATGACTACCATTCCCCGTCGCGTTCCGACGACAGAACCTTGGGGACGTTCGCCTTGCCAGCCCCGGGTGCTGTCAGATAGCTTCGCCGTTGACCCCTGACGCCCCGAGGATGACGATGTCCGATACAGTCACGCTGCTGCGCGGCGTTGCGATCTTCCAAGACCTCGACGACGGCGAACTCTCGCGCGTAGCTGAGGTCTGCCGGACGGAGGAGTTCGTCTCGGGGGAGTACATCTTCCGCGAAGGCGAGGCTGGGAACCGGCTTTACCTGATCATCTCCGGCAACGTGCGGATCTCACGCGTCGTTCCTGGTAGTGGAGAGGAAGCCCTCGCAGTGCTCAAGCCCGGATCACTCTTCGGCGAGATGTCGGTATTCGACCGGAGCGAGCGCTCCACCGACGCGCTTTCCGACGGTGGCACGCAGGTATTGACGATCTCGCGCAGCGACTTTGACCTACTCCTCGACTTCGACCGCGAGATCGCGCACAAGGTGCTCTGGTCGTGCGTGCGCCTGCTATCCGGACGGCTGCGTGCGACGAACGATTCGCTCCGCAGTTTCCTTGCGATGTCGATGTTCTAATCGAAGGTCAGCGGATTGCCGTCCGGCGGCGTTTCACACTGAACTGGACACACTGCCTGATTCGCGTCCGGGGCCCACCACCAGCCCTCCCCATGCTCCGATTCTTCCTGTTGGCCTTGTTTGTGATCGCGATCGCCGCTCCTGCGGACGGCCAGACACCCTCCACGCTCGGATTCGCGAAAGATCCCCGCATCGCGACCGCGCTCGGCGACATTTCGCCGGCGCGGATGCGCACGCTCGACTCGACGCTCGTCGCGTTCGGAACGCGGCACACGCTGAGCGACACCCTCTCTGCCACGCGCGGGGTCGGCGCGGCGCGGCGCTGGATCCATGCGCAGCTGCGGCAGTATTCCACGGACTGCGGTGGCTGCCTGCGCGTTGAGTACGACACCGGCACTGTGGTGGTGAGTCGTGCGCCGGGCCGGCCGGAAGCTCGGATGGTCAACGTCGTCGCCTGGCTCCCGGGCCGCGACACGTCGCGCGTGGTCGTGATCGGCGGACACTACGACTCGTGCATCTGCTCGACGAATTCGATGGACTTCACCTCTGACGCGCCCGGCGCCGATGACGACGGATCGGGAACGGTCGCGGTGATGGAACTCGCACGCGTCGTCGGAAAGCGGTTCCCGAAGGGCTTCGACGCGTCGATCGCGTTTGTCCTGTACACGGGCGAGGAGTTGGGGCTACTCGGTTCCACGCAGTTTGCCGAACGGCTCCTGCGCGAAGGCAAGCATATCACGGCGGCGTTTACCGACGACATCGTCGGCAACGTGGTCGCGGACGACGGCCGCACGGACTCGACCTCGGTTCGCGTCTTCGCGGTGGACTCGCTCGCGGTCGGCGGTGGCGAGTTGGCGCGCTACGTCTGGGCGGTCGGCGCGCTCTACCAGCCCGCGTTCGAGGTGCTGCCGATCCTGCGACTCGACCGGCTCGGCCGCGGCGGCGACCATCGGCCGTTCGTCGAGCGCGGTATCCCAGGACTTCGTTTTACCGAACGCCTAGAGAACTACAAGCGTCAGCATCTCCCCACCGACTCGCTCGCCGACGTGAACTTTTCGTACGTCGCCAAGGTCGCCCGGCTCAACCTCGCGACCGTCGTCTCGCTCGCTGCGGCACCCGCGCGCCCGGATTCAACCGCCTATGCGCGCGACCGCAACTCGGGTGGGCAGGCGTTCACCATCCGCTGGTCACCGGTGCCCGGTGCGGCCCGATACGAACTGCTCGTGCGCCGGACGACGGCGCCAACCTACACACGCATCGTGAACGCGGGGGCGGTGACCGAGTTTCTGCTCGATGAACAGCTCGACGACGTCTGGGTCGGCGTGCGCTCGGTCGGGGCCGACGGACATCGTTCGCTCACGACGGTAGTCGGTGCGATAGGCGGCCCTCGGCTGACCACACGGCGGCGGTGAGAGGCCCCAGGGGAGCGCCTTCACGAGGTTCCGGCCTCAGGCGCTCACGTTTCTGCGCGGGCTCAAGCGCCACAATGCAAAACCGTGGTTCGAAGCCCGACGGCCGACGTATGAATGCGAGCTCCTCTCGCGGCTACGCACCCGACCATCCGGCGGCGCACTGGCTGCGCTTTATCAGTTTCACTGCGTCGCGGACACTCACCGATGCCGAGGCGATTTCACCCCAGGTCGTGGACACGATCATGCAGGATTACACCGTACTGCTGCCGCTGGTGCGTTGGCTAAACGGCTCGCTCGGTTTCCCGCCCGCGACCTCCCGCTAGCCCAGATCGCCGCTGGGGGAACGACCGCGCACAATCCCTTCCACTCGGCGGCTCGGATCGAACCAGCGGGCTGCCGCTCTACGCATCCGCGCCGGCGTAACGGAACCAATATCTTCGGGATAGCGTGCGATTTCCTCTAGCGTGCCATGCATCCAGGCGTCCGCAATCTCACCGAGCACCGACGCGCCGGATCCCTTGCGGAGCTGCCAGGCGCCAATCGCGTGGCGCCGTGCCCGTTCGAGTTCATCGGGACGTACTTCCTCCGCGACAAAGCGCGCGAACTCGCGGAGGAGACTCTCCCGCGCCTGTTCCTCTTTCTCCGGCGAGGTCGCGATGTACGCCGCAAAGCTCCCACCGACCCGTCGGACGAACGGGCGGGCCATGACCGCATAGGCGAGTGACTGGCGGTCTCGTAGCTCCTCAAAGAACCGACCGCCGAGTCCGCTCGCGACACTACTCAGCATCTCGGCGTCGAAGCGCGAGGGGTCGCCGTACGATGGTCCATCAAAGAGCAGGGAAAGTGCCGTCTGCGCCTTCTCTCGCTCTTCGACGCAGACGCGGGAGAGCAGCGGCCAGGGCAGAACCTGCACCGCCGGCACCGCCGTGTGGCGCAGGGGGTCGAACCGACTCGCCAGGAGGTCAGCGGCCTGCTGTGGGTCGATGTCGCCGACGGCGACGAGCACCGAGGACGAGTGCGGCACGCGCTCGGTGTGCCACTGTGCGATTCGGTCGCGCGTTATCGCGCCAATCGACTCCTCGGTACCAAGCGTGGATCGGCCAAATGGATGCCCGGGCCAGGCGGCGGCGGCGGCGAGTCGCATGGGTTGGCGATACATGTCGTCGCGGAGCGAGGCGAGGGCCGCGATCGCGACAGCCCGCTCGGCCTCCACACCGTCCGCGGGAAAGAGGGGCGACAGCACGAGGTCGGCGAGCAGCTCAGCCGCCGCGCCGAACTGACGTGCCGGAACACCGAGCGTCCACTGCATGGTCTCGGTGCCGACGCTCGCGGAGGGGATCCCGCCGAGCAACTCGGCGTCCTCGGCGAGACGCGATGCCGTACGCCGCGCGGTGCCTCGGAGCACGGCGCGCGCCATCAGCGTCGTGATGCCGCTCTCCGCCTCGGTTTCCTGGACTACACCGCCGACAATGAAGCAGCCAAGATGCGCGAGTGCCGCCCCTGGACGGCGCCGCACGAGAATCGGCACGCCATGCGCCGACCGAAAGAGGTGAATGCCATCGACGACACGCTCACACTGGGCCACCAACTTTCGTGGTGAGGGAGTCGCCACGGAAGGTGCGGTCGGCTCGATCGGTGCCGGTCGCTCGGACTCGAGCGCCCGGCGCACTGCGGTGGCATCGACGCCGAGCGCGGCGGTACCCCGCGGGCGATACGTCACCAGCGCCGCCTGCTCGGGATCGATCCACCGCTCGGCGACCTCGGTGATGCGGGCCGCATCGACGGCGAAGAGGGCCTCGTGATACGTCACCCCGCGACCCCAGTCGCCACGGAGTTCCCAGGACCCGAGAAAGTTGGCCTGACCGTCGGTGGATTCAAGGCCGCGCAGCCACTGGGCCTCGAGGAGGCAGCGCGCGCGTTCGATTTCTCCGGCGGAGACCTCCCCCTCGCGCACCCGGCGCAGCTGGTCCCAGATCGCACGCGCGGCCGCCGGGAGATCGGTGGCGCGGGCGCGGGCATGCACGACGAAGACACCCAGTTCAGTGGGCGCGTAACCGTAGGCCGTGACACTCGACACGAGCCGCCGATCGCGCGCCGCACGCACGAGCCGCGAGGCACGACCGCCGGCGAGCACCGTGGCAAGGACCTCGAGCGCGGGCGTGTCTGCGTGCGCAAGCTCTGGTGTACGCCAACCGAACACCAGCTCGGCCTGGGCGATGTCACCTTCCCAGTCGCGGGTGCGAAACCCCGGCAGCTCGTGCTCGACGGGTCCTGGGGTGCGTACTACGGTGGCGTCGGGAAGCGGGCCGTAGAGCCGCGTCGCCTGGTCAATCGCGTCGTCGACGTCGATATCTCCAACAATCGCGATGACGGTGTTTGACGGCCGGTAGTAGTTGCGATAGAACGCGACGACCTGGTCACGCGTGAAGCCACGCAGCGCGTGTTCGCGGCCCATCCGCCAGCGCCGGATGCGGTGCCGGTCATGCAGCAGCTCGAAGAGCGACTCGGTCGCAAGCGCCGAGGGCGTGTCTGCCTTGCGCTTCGTCTCCTCGATGATGACCTCGAGCTCGCGTGCGAGCTCGTCGGCGGCGATCACCGAGTTCGCATAGGCGTCGGCCTGCACCTCAAGACCCGCGACGAGGCCCGAGGCGGGGAGGACCGTGTAGTAGTGCGTGTGGTCGTAAATCGTCCCGGCGTTGAGATAGCCGCCGGCAGCCTTCGTCTCGCGGGCGATCTCGCCGACGCCGCGGCTGGGGGTCCCCTTGAAATACATGTGCTCAAGTACGTGCGCGATGCCGATCAGATCGTCCGGCTCGTCAAAGTAGCCGGCCTTCACCCAGGTCACGATCGCCACGACCGGCGCGGTGGCGTCCCGGCGTGCAAGGATGGTGAGTCCGTTGGGCAGCCGCGCTCGACGGACCGCGCCTGGCGTGATCAGGGCGTGCAGCTGGGCAGTCACGACGGAGCGAGCGTGTGTGGGACGACGATCAGTGGAGAATCCGCAGCAGCCCGGCGTCGGCGCTGGCACGGAGAAAGCTCTCCGCGTCCCGCGTGGGAATCAGCACGCCCGTGAGCGCGAATCCGCGGCGCGCTTCGGCCTGCATGAACTCCTCGAGCGAGCGATCCTTGGCACCGCCACTCGCATCACGCATTGCCCCAACGATCTCCTCCCAGGTGCCGTCGCAGCGCTGACCGTTGCGACCCTCGACGCGGTGTAGCTCGGGCGCTTTTTTGCTGTCCGACAGATCGGCGAGCAGCGCGCCGAACAGCTCGAGCTGCGCGCGCGCCTGCTTTTGCGCGCGCCTGCTCGCGCGCGTCTCGATCTCCGCAAGCATCTCCTCGAGCGCGTCGACCACCGGCGTGAGTTCGACGATACGCTCCTCCCAGATACCGAGCGACGGATCGTCATCCTTGATTCGGAGGTGCGACTTTTTGAGCTCCATCAGCCGCCAGATACCGAGCTCGTCCCAGTGATCCTCGGGCTTGGTCCGCTCGAGATGGAAGAGCGCCGCCTCAAACTGTTCGCGGTCGTAGAGAAGGTTGCCGAGGTATATCCTGGCTTCACTGTGATCGGGATCGAGCTGGAGCGCGCGCTTGAGCGTCTCCTCCGCCCCGGCATCATCCCCGAGGCGATGCTGTGTGTAGGCGACCATCGACACCACCTCGGCGTTCTCCGGCTCCTGCTGCACCGCGACCTCGAAGAATTCCATGGCGGCGGCGACCATCTCCTCACGAAAGAGGGCGCGCCCGACCTGGAGCATGAGCTCGGTGTCATCTGCGTAGCCGAGCTCGAGAATGCGATTGAAGGCCTTGAGCGCCTGGGGCTTCTGACCGAAGCGCAAGAGCGTCTCGCCGAGGCCGGCGAGCGCGTCCTCATGCTCAGGATCGAGGACGAGTGACTCTTCGAAGGCCTTGCGGGCCCACGCGAACTCGTCACGCGCGAGGCGAGCATAGCCGACTCCCACGTACAGCTCGACGGCGTTGGGATAGAGGCCGAGCCCCTCACGGAGCATCGTCAGGGCCTCGTCGTAACTCCCATCGTTGTACAGCTCGTGCGCGCGCTCGTCGTACTCCTCAGAACTCAGGAACGGAGAGGGCATGGGGCGTGTGACCTCCTGTTCGGGGGACTGTACGAGAAACTAGTCGGTCACTTCACCGCCCAACAGCGGACGAAAAACGTTTAGGCCGATGCGGCCAAGCAGACCGCCACCTCGGCCGCGAGGGCCGCGTTCTGCTCCAACAACGCAAGGTTCGCCTGCAAAGATCGACCGCCGGTGGCCCGCTCGACGGCGGCGAGCAGGAACGGGGTGAGTCCGGCGCCGCGCACGCCAGCCACCCTCGCCTCGACGAGCGCGGATTGCACCGCGCGCTCGACCAGTTCGTCGTCGAGCGCTACCGCCGACGGCAGTGGTTGGACGACCAGGAGCGCGCTCGGTCGACCGAGTGACCGCGAGGCAGTGAACACGGCGGCAATTTCGGCGGCCGAGTCGACGCGGGATGAGACCCCGAGCCCTGTGCTCGAGGTAAAGAAGCCCGGAAATTCGTTGGTGCGGTAGCCGAGGACGGTGACGCCGAGCGATTCTAGGCGCTCCAACGTCGCGGGGAGATCGAGGATCGATTTGGCCCCGGCGCAGACGACCACCACACTCGATCGGCCGAGCTCGGCCAGGTCGGCCGACTCATCGAAGGCTGGTTCGCGATGAACTCCGCCAATCCCGCCAGTCGCGAATACGTCGAGTCCGGCGGCGACACAGCAGGCCAGCGTCGCCGCGACCGTGGTTGCCCCATCTCCCTGCCGCACGGCGATCAGGGGCAGGTCGCGAGCGGAGACCTTCGCGACGCCGTCGCGGCGGAGAAATCGGTCGAGATCGTCACCGTCGAGTCCGACCATGAGATCCCCGCTGACGATCGCCGTGACGGCGGGGACCGCACCCTTTGCGTGGATGGCGGCGCGCATCCGCCGGTCGGCCTCGCGGTTGGACGGGATCGGTAGTCCCTGGGCGAGAACCGAGCTCTCGAGCGCTACGATCGCGAGGCCCGCGGCGCGAGCGGCAGCGGCTTCCCTGCCCCAACGCAGCTGCATCTTCACTGACCGACAGCCGTTGGATTCAGGTGACAGTCGGGCGGCTGCCGTCGAACGCGCGCCACGCCTCGGTTGCGAGGATATCGTCGATCTCACCCACCACGCGCTCGACCTCGTCGTCGGTCGTATAAAAGTGCGGCGCCACGCGAATACCCGCGCCCGGGCGGTAGTCGATCACGACGTCTCGAGCGAGCAGTGCCTGCGCCACCTCGGCGCCATGGGGAACGTCAAAGGCGAGGGACCCGCCCCGACGCTCGGGATCGCGCGGCGCCGAGAGACGGTAGCCGCGCGCATCAGCGAGGGTGACCAGCCGCGCAATCTGACGCACGCTCTTCGCGCGGATTGCCGGCACGCCCGCGGCCGCGACGATGCGAGGCCCCTCGGTGCCCGCATACAGCGCTGGAACGACGGGTGTCCCCCCGAGCCACCGCTGGATTCCCGAGGCGTACTCCAGAGCGCTGTCGAAGGCGAACGGCCGCTGGTGCGCCTGCCAGCCGGTGAGGGCGGGCGCGAAGCGTTCGCTCGCCGACGGAGACGCGTAGAGGAAGCAGCCTCCAGGCCCGCCGCAGAGCCACTTGAGCACACCGCCCGTGTAGAAGTCCACACCGCTGGCTTTCACGTCAACGGGGATCACGCCGACGGCGTGATAGGCATCGAGCGAGACGACAGCGCCCATGGCATGGGCATGCGCGCAGAGCGCATCGGCGTCGAGGATGAAGGCTGATCGGAACAGCACATGCGAGACGCAAACGAGTGCGGTGCGTTCGTCGATGGTGGCGTGGAGGCGCGCCTGGTCAATGCTGATGCCGTCGTCGCTGGGGACGACAACGACCCGGGCGCCGAGTTTGGGCGCGAGCTGCTCGACCGTGTAGCGCACACTCGGGAAGTCGAGCGCGGTCATGACCACGGTGTCGCGCCCGGCGCGAAAGTCCATCGCGGTGAGGATCGCGGCCTGCGCGAGGGTGACCGTCGGCGCCATCGCGACCTCGTGCGACCCCCCGCCGATCAGCGGAGCGATCAGGTCGCCGACGGTGAGGGGCAGCTCCCACCAACCGCGCGCCCAGGCGCGCACCCCCCACGTTGCCCACGAGTCGGCGTACTCGGCGAGTCGCTCCGGGACCGCACGCGGCATCGCGCCGAGCGAGTTGGAGACGAGATACGTACTGCGCGCGAGAATCGGGAACTCGTCGCGGAACCGCAGGAGCGGATCGGTCACAGGCGTATCGACAGGGGGTAGACAGAGACGGGGTCGACGGAAAGTTACCCCCAGAGTACGTTGAATGCAGCGGCAGTCCAAGCTCAGACGGAGCCGACCTGTCCGATGAAAATTGGAGTCCGCCATTATGAGTTCGCTAATGAAGACCGACCTCGTGCTTCCACCCAAGGTCGCCCTTGTCCTTGGCGGCGGTGGGCTCAAGGGGTTCGCGCATATTGGCGTGTTGCGCGCGTTCCAGGACCGCGGAATCCGCCCGACGGTGGTCGCGGGCACGAGCATCGGCTCGTTGATCGCCGCGGCCTACGTGGGCGGGATGCCGATCGACGAGATGGAGCGGCGCGCACTCGCCCTGACAAAGCCCGACCTCTTTCGGATCGACCACGTGTCGATGCTGACTAAACGGATGCTCTCGCCGGCACTGTATCTCGGAAAACCGCTCGAAAAACTGGTTCGCGACATCGTGCCGAGTGGGACGTTTCGGGATCTCTCTCGTCCGTTGCTCGTGAACACCGTCGACCTCGAGTCGGCCTCCCAAGTCGTATGGGGACTTCCCGGCCTACAGGACGTCACCGTCTGGGAGGCGGTCTATGCCTCCTGCGCGCTCCCGGGGTTCTTTCCGCCGGGCATCGTGGCTGGGCGAACCTGCGCGGACGGCGGCATCTCGGACAACGTCCCAGCCCTTGCCGCCTCGTACGGCATGGACGCGGTCATTGCGGTCGACGTCGGGAGCACGAACATCGCGCGGGCGCGTCGAATCAGGCAGAAGGGGTTTGCCGCGATCTACATGCGCTCGGCCCAGATCCTGATGAAGCGGCTGCAAGGGCTCCAGCTCGAATCCTGGACAGGGCCGCCGCTTCTGCTCGTGCGCCCCGCCATCTGGCAGTACGGCATGTTCAGCTTTGCGCACGTGGAACGGATGATTGTGCTCGGGTACGAGGCGGCGAACGACGCGCTCGACCGCGCCGGTGCGTCGATGATCCTCGGTGGCGTCTGGCCGCGTCGACTGGTGGAGGTACGCGTCGACCGCGAGGCCTGCACCGGTTGCACGCTCTGCGCGACTCTCGCGCCTCACCTGATGACCATGGACCAGGACGGGAAGGCAGAGGTGCTGGTGAGTCCCGTGGAGTGGTCCCGCGCCGACGGCGAGTTCGTACACCAGTGCCCGACGCACGCGATTCATGCCTCGAGCATCCACGGCGAAATCCGGCGTGAAACACTCAAAATGCCTGTCCTCGAGGAGTGAGATAGATTCCACCCATGTCCTCCCACAACAGCTTCAATAGCCGCGACACGCTAACCGTCGACGGGCAGGCGTACACCTATTACCGTCTCGGCGCACTCTCCAGTCTCGCCGGCGCCACCGTCGCGCACCTCCCGTTCTCACTCCGCATCCTGCTCGAGAACCTGCTGCGCAACGAGGATGGCGGGTTCGTGAAGCAGGGCGACATCGCGACGCTCGCCCGTTGGGACGTGAAACAGTCGGTCGACAAAGAAATCGCATTCCGCACGGCGCGGGTGCTGCTCCAGGACTTCACCGGTGTCCCCTGCGTGGTCGACCTCGCCGCGATGCGCGACGCCCTCGCGACGCTTGGCGGCGACCCGGCCAAGATCAACCCGCTCCAGCCGGTCGACCTGGTGATCGACCACTCGGTGCAGGTGGACGAGTACGGCACGGAGGCCGCAGAGCTGCTCAATACCCAGCTCGAATACGAGCGCAACGGCGAGCGCTACCAGTTCCTGCGCTGGGGCGGAACCGCGCTGCGGAATTTCCGCGTCGTGCCCCCGGGCACCGGCATCTGTCATCAGGTGAACCTCGAGTACCTCGGGCAGGTCGCATTCGTGGGGGAGGACGATGGCCAGAAGTCCGTCTACTGCGACTCTCTTGTGGGAACCGACTCGCACACCACGATGATCAATGGCCTCGGCGTACTCGGCTGGGGCGTGGGCGGGATCGAAGCCGAGGCGGCGATGCTCGGCCAGCCGGTCTCCATGCTCATTCCCGACGTGATCGGCTTTAAGCTTACGGGCCAACTCCCGGTGGGTGCCACCGCGACCGATCTCGTGCTCACCTGCACCGAGCTGCTTCGCAAGAAGAAGGTCGTGGGCAAGTTCGTCGAGTATTTCGGACCGGGCCTCAGCACACTCGCGCTTGCAGATCGTGCGACGATCGCCAATATGGCCCCCGAGTACGGTGCAACGATGGGCTTCTTCCCCGTCGACGAGGAGACGCTCAAGTATCTCCGACTCTCCGGACGGACCGAGCATCAGGTGAAGCTCACGGAGGCGTACTGCAAGGCGCAGGGCCTCTTCCGCACGAATGACACGCCAGAGCCGGTCTTCACCGACACACTCGAGCTCGACCTCTCGACCGTCGTCCCGTCGCTCGCCGGACCGAAGCGTCCACAGGACCGGATCGCGCTGACCAACGTCAAAGCCAACTACGCGGAGTCGTTCAAAGCTGAGCGCGAGCGCGTCGCGGCGGGCGCGGCGGCGAAAGGCGGCACAGCGAATGCGGTCGACCTCACGCCCTCGGCGGTGAAGACCACCCATCGTGGGCACGGCTTCGATCTCAAGGATGGTGCGGTGGTGATCGCGGCGATCACGAGCTGCACCAACACCTCCAATCCGAGCGTGATGCTCGCCGCGGGCCTGCTCGCACAGAAGGCGGTGGCGGCGGGCCTCAGTACCAAGCCGTGGGTAAAGACCTCGCTCGCGCCTGGGTCCAAGGTCGTACGCGACTACTTTGAAAAGGCCGGGGTACAGCCAGCGCTCAACGCCCTCGGCTTTCAGATCGTCGGCTATGGCTGCACCACCTGCATCGGCAACTCGGGCCCGCTGCCGGAGACGATCAGCAAGGCGATCGACGACGGCAAGCTCACGGTCGCGGCCGTACTCTCGGGCAATCGCAACTTCGAAGGGCGCGTCAACCCACAGACGCGTCTGAACTACCTCGCCTCGCCGCCGCTCGTGGTCGCGTACGCGCTCGTCGGACGGATGGACATTGACTTCGATACAGAACCACTCGGCATCGGGAGCAGCGGACCGGTCTTCCTGCGCGATATCTGGCCTTCGACCAAGGAGGTCGAGGAGATCGTGCTCTCGTCGGTGAAGCGCGAACACTTCGAGAAGGAGTACGCGGACGTGTTTAGCGGCGACGCCGACTGGCGTGCTATCAAGGCGCCGACCGGCAGTCGCTACGCGTGGGACGACAAGTCGACGTACGTGAAGCACCCGCCCTACTTCGCCGGCATCACCATGACACCTCCGGGAGTCAGGGTGATCGCGAACGCGAGGGTCCTCGGTATGTTCGGCGACTCGATCACCACCGACCATATCTCTCCGGCCGGTTCGATTGCCGAGAAGAGCCCGGCCGGTGTCTGGCTCACGTCGCTCGGCGTGCTGAAAAAGGACTTCAACTCCTACGGCGCGCGGCGCGGCAACCATGAGGTGATGATGCGCGGCACGTTCGCGAACATCCGCCTCAAGAACGACCTCACTCCCGGCCTCGAAGGGTGGTGGACCCGCACGGCGCCGGACGCCGAGCCGACGTCCTTCTTCCACGCATCGGAGCGCTACGCGCAGTCCGCCACGCCACTCGTGATCATCGCGGGCAAGGAGTACGGCACCGGCTCGTCGCGCGACTGGGCGGCGAAGGGCGCGATGCTCCTCGGCGTGCGGGCGGTGATCGCCGAGAGCTTCGAGCGCATCCATCGTTCCAACCTCGTAGGGATGGGCGTGATCCCGCTTGAGTTCGTCAACGGAGAGTCGCGGCAATCGCACCAGCTCACCGGCTTTGAGACGATCACGATCGAGGGGATGTCAGACGGCATGAGCCCGCGCGCGACGCTCACGGTGTTGGCCGGGACGCAGCGCTTTGAGGTGCGCAGCCGGATCGATACGCCCGAGGAGATGAACTATTATCGGCACGGCGGGATCTTACAGTACGTGCTGCGACAGTTAGCAGGGGGACGGTGATCCAGCGGACGGCTGCATGAGCGTCCGGGTCCTCTACAACCCAGCCTCCGGTCGCGGCCGAGGTGCGCGGGCGATCGTCGGCATTCGTGCCGCGTTCGCCCGTTGTGGTTTCACCGACGTGCGCGGGACGAAGCACGCGGGCGATGAAGACCGGCTCCTGCGCGAAGCGATCGAGGACGGGATCGAGACGATCGTCGTCTCAGGGGGCGACGGCACGTGGAGCAGGTGCGCCGTGCCCCTCGCGCGGGCGGGCTCGCCAGCACGCATGGCCTTTCTCGCGGCGGGCACGGGCAACGATTTCGCGAAGAATCTCAGAATCGATGCGCGCGATCCCCGCGCACTCGCCGAGGGCCTGGCCGACGGAGGGTTGCGCGAACGTCGGGTCGACCTGGGCCGCGTGGACGACTGCTGGTTCCTTAACGTCGCCGGCTTCGGGTTCGACGTCGCCGTGTTACGTGCCAGCTTGCGGCAGCAGCGGTTGCGAGGCGCCGCCGTCTACGTGGTGAGTGCGCTACAAGAGCTCTTCCGCTTCCCGGGGCTCCCGATCGCCGTCGACGGTGCGCCGCCGCGGACGCACCTGCTCGCGGTCTTCTCCAACGGAACGCATTTCGGCGGCACTTTTCATATTGCACCCGGGGCGCGGATCGACGATGGGATGATCGACACCGTCCTGGTCCGCGACCTGCCGCGCCTCGCGCGGCTACCGCTGTTGGCGCGCGCGATCCGCGGTACCCATCTCCGCGGCCCGCACGCCACGCAGCAGCGCACGGCGCAAGTCAGCTTGCAGTTCGCGGACGCGCCCTGGTTCCAGGCCGATGGCGAACTCTGCCGCGCTGCGGGCGCGTCGGTTCAGGTCGCGAGCGTGCCTGGCGCACTCCGCGTCATCGACGCGTAGCGCGATTGCGCCGGGCACGCCGGCACTCCAGACTTCTTTCAATGCGAACCTCACTCGGAAGTTTGGCGGGCCTCGTCTTCATTGCGCTGGCATCGCCCGCACTTGCTCAGGCCCCAACTGGCGAACTGAAGGTCGGCGATCTAGCCCCCGACTTCACCCTGCCGGCGTCTACGAAAGCGGGCGTCAACCCTACGCCGATCACCCTGAGCGGCCTGCGGGGGCAGACCGTTGTCCTTGCCTACTTTCCCAAGGCGCGGACCGCTGGCTGAACGGCTCAAATGGAGGCGTACCGTGATCAGTACGCCACGATTTTCAATAACGGCAATGGTGTCACAGTGCTGGCAATCAGCACCGATGCCGTGGCGGTGCAGCAGAGCTGGGCGGCGGAGAAGAACTTCTCCGTGACGTTTGTCAGTGACGCCAATGGCGTGACTGGCGAGCTCTACGCCGTAAAGTTTCCCGTCGGCAACTTTCTCCGGCGGGTTGTTTTCGTGATCGGACCGGATGGCCGGATCGCGCACATCATGCGGCCGTTCCGCGAACTCTCGGCGGAGGCCTACATCGAGCTGGGAGCTGCTGTGAAAAAGGCGCGCGGCGGAGACTGATGGACAGCCGTGACGTCGCGGCAACGCTCCGACAGTGCTACGACGCGGCGATCGCGGCCGCCGACCCCGCCCGGGTCGTCCGTGACGGGCTGCGCGCGCATGAGGTGACGCTGGAGGTTGGGCGCGATCGTCCCCACTGGATCATCGCACTGGGCAAGGCCGCCCCCGCCATGGCGCATGCGGCCGTCATGCACTGTGACGCGGCCGGACTCGAGATCGCCGGCGGGCTCGTCGTCGGCGTGGCGTCGAGTGAGGCGCCAGACCGGCGTCTTGAATCGATCGTCGGCGATCATCCGGTGCCGGGCGCACGGTCGGCCCGCGCGAGCGAGCGCCTGAGCTCCCTCACGGACCGTATCGGACGGAACGATGTGGTGCTCGTACTCATCTCCGGCGGCACGTCGAGTCTCGTGGGCGCGCCGATCGATGGCGTGCGCGCCGCCGACCTCGCCGCCCTCGGCGCGCTACTCCTTGGCACCGGCGTCCCAATCGCGCGCATCAATGCCGTGAGGAAACGGTTCTCCCGTTGGGGCGCCGGCCGGCTTGCCGAGGCATTACACGGCGCGCGGGTGGTCCCAATCCTGCTCGCGGATGTGCCAAACGAAGACCCGGCGATGATCGGCTCCGGCCCGGTCACGCCCGACCCGCTGGAGGCGCGACATGTCGAGCGCATCCTGAGAGAGGCGGGATTGGCGGTGCGAATCCCTCTTTCCGTGGCCTCGACCCTCGGTGCCATGCGCGCCGGTCTCATACCCGAGACGCCGAAGCGGGACCATGCCGCGTTCGCGAGGGTCTCCGACCCATTCGTAGTCGGAAACTCGGTGGCACTCGACGCGGTGGCGGCGACCGCGACCGCGGCGGGGTTTGCGCCGGTGCTGCTCTCGCGGACGCCACTTCAGGGCGACGCGACCGGCGCTGGTCGCGTGATCGCGCATGCGCTGGCGCGTGCGCCGCGCGGGGCCTGCCTCGCCTGGGGCGGCGAGACGACGGTCAGACTTCCCGAACATCCTGGACTCGGGGGCCGGTGTCAGCAGCTGGCCCTCGCGGCGGCGGAGGTGCTCAGCGATCTCGCCGCGGAAGGCACCTGGATCCTTGCTGCGGGAACCGATGGTCGCGACGGACCCGCACAGGCTTCTGGCGCGCTCGTCTCGTGGACAAGCTGGCACGCCAGCGAGGAGGCGGAGGGTCGCCCGGCCCAGTCGCTTCGCCGGTGCGACGCCCACGCCGCGCTTGCGGTGGCGGGCGCGATACTCCCGCCGATCGCGACCGGGACCAACGTCATGGATATCGTGGTGGCGTTGCGGGTGTGAGATGGCGAAATTGCCACAATGACCCCTCGCCCTCCTTTCACTGTCGCGATTATCCAGGACGGAGTCTCGCCTTCGGCCGAGTCGACGCTCGTCGCCAGCGAGCAGCGGATCCGCGACGCGCACGCCAAGGGCGCGCAGGTGATCTGCCTGAAGGAGCTCTTCAACGCGCCCTATTTCTGCAAGACGCTCGACGCGTCGCACTTCGACATCGCTGAGCCGGTACCGGGGCCGACGGTCGCGCGGCTGCAAAAGGTCGCGCAGGAACTCGCGGTGGTGCTCGTGGCGCCGCTCTACGAGAAGCAGGGGCCCGGCGTCTACCGTAACAGCGCGGCCGTGATCGACGCCGACGGCGCGCTGCTCGGCGTCTACCGTAAGATGCACATCCCCCACGACCCGCTGTTCGAGGAGAAGTACTACTTCGCTCCCGGCGAGTCGACGGCATCGGTGCAACCGCGAGGGGCGCGCGGACCAGACGGCGAGGCGGGCGGATTTATGGTATGGAAGACGCGCTACGCGACGATCGGCGTGCTCATCTGCTGGGACCAGTGGTATCCCGAAGGCGCACGCATCACGTCCCTGCTCGGCGCGGACATCCTGTTCTACCCGACCGCCATCGGCTGGCATCCGGCCGAAAAGGCCGCGTGGGGTGCTGCGCAGGTCGATGCATGGCGCACGATGCAGCGCGCCCATGCGATTGCCAATGGAGTCTTCGTCGCGTCCCCCAACCGCAGCGGTTTCGAGGCCAAGGCGGGCACCGACGGTATCGAGTTCTTCGGACACTCAATGATTGTCGACCCGTACGGCCGTTATCTGGCGCAGACCGAGACCGGCGACGCGACGCTGATGGCGACCTGCGATCCGGCACTCATCGAGTACACGCGTCGCAACTGGCCCTTCCTGCGCGACCGACGCGTCGACGCGTACGGACCGATTCTCAATCGCTGGATCGGTTCGTGACCACGAAGGGCGTACGATGGCCCGCTGAGTGGGAACGGCACGACGCGACGTGGATCGCTTGGCCGCACCACGAACCCGACTGGCCCGGGAAGTTCGCTCCGATTCCGTGGGTCTACGCCGAGATCGCGCGCGCGCTGGCCGAGCATGAGCCGGTGCACATCCTGGTGCATGACAGTGCGACCGAGGCACAGGCCTGGCATTGCCTGCGGATGCATGAGGTCCGCCACTCGCGGATTCATCTGCATCAGTGCCCCAGCGATCGGGTGTGGCTGCGCGATTCGGGCTCGACCGGCGTGCACCTCGCCGATGGCAGTGTGCGGCTGGTGCACTGGGGATTCAACGCCTGGGCCAAGTACGACAACTACGCCCACGATGCGCGCCTCGGCGCGTTCATGGCGGCCCAGACGGGACTCGCATCTCACGCACCGAGTCGACACGACGGCAACGGGCGCGTGGTCCTCGAGGGCGGCGGTATCGAGACCGACGGTCAGGGGACAATACTCGTGACCGAGGAGTGGTTGCTCAGCGACGTGCAGGTGCGAAACCCCGGATACGCACGTGCGGAGTACGAGCGCACCTTTGCCGACGAGCTGGGAATCACAAAGACAATCTGGCTCGGTGAAGGGTGCGTTGGCGACGACACCCATGGGCATGTGGATGACATTGCTCGTTTTGTCGCGCCCGGTGTCGTGGTGCTCGCCCACGAGGAGGATCCCGCCGATGAGAATCATCTACGGTCGCTCGACAATCTCGCGAGGCTCAAGGGCGCCACGGATGCACGCGGCGAGCCGATCCGGACAGTGACCCTGCCCTACCCTCGCCCGGTGGTCATGGACGGCACGCGGCTCCCGGCGAGTTATGCGAACTTCTACATCGCCAATGGCCTGGTGCTCGTCCCGACATTCAATGACGCCAACGACCGGATCGCCCTGCAGACGCTCTCGGAGCTCATGCCCGACCGACAGATCGTCGGCATCCATGCGGTGGACCTCGTCTGGGGGCTCGGCACGCTGCACTGCCTGACGCAGCAGCAGCCCGCGGCCAAGCGCCCCCGCGGTCAGGTACGGGAATGAACGAGATCGACGCCGCCCTGCGCGGGAGCTGACGGTCATGCCGCTCGCGTCACTCGCCTCGGTGCCGGTCGGCACGCCCGCGGTCCTGCTCCTCTCAGGCGGACTCGACTCCACTACACTGCTCGCGCTCGCGACGCGCGCGGGATACGCCGTCAACGCCCTGACCTTCCGGTACGGTCAACGACAACTGGTGGAGATCGACCGGGCGCGCGCGATCGCCTCGCGCTGGCGCGTCGCGCGGCATGTCGTGGCCGACATTGACCTCCGACTCTTCGGCGGATCGGCACTCACGTCGGACCTGGAGGTGCCCAAAGATCGTGACGCCGACTCGATGGCCGAGGGGATTCCGATCACCTACGTCCCGGCACGCAACACGATCTTCCTTTCGCTCGCCCTCGCCTGGGCTGAGGTGCTCGGGGCGACCGACATCTTGATCGGCGTGAACGCCCTGGACTACAGCGGCTATCCGGACTGTCGTCCGGAGTACGTCGCCGCCTACGAGGCGATGGCAAATTTGGCGACGCGCTCCGGCGTGGAAGGCACCGCCCGCACGCGGATTCTCACTCCGCTCATTGCCCTGACCAAGGCCGACATCATCCGCACGGGCCTTGGGCTCGCCGTGGACTACAGCGAGACGATCAGTTGCTACGATCCCACCGTGTCGGGAGTGCCGTGCGGGCATTGCGATGCGTGCGTGCTGCGAGCGAAGGGGTTTGCGGAGATTGGGAGCAGGTAGCGCGTAGAAAGTAGATGGTCGACGCCCTGGTACCCGGCGTCACCTTGGTCGTGCATCTTTCGACCGTCACCTCCAGCGTCGCCGCCGTTGTATTCAATCAAAGAGATCTTCTATACGTTGCAGGGCGAGGGGATCCACGCCGGTCGCCCCGCCGTCTTCTGCCGCTTCTCCGGCTGCAACCTGTGGACCGGGCGTGAGCAGGACCGGGAGACGGCGGTCTGCACTTTCTGCGACACAGACTTCGTCGGGGTGGGGCCGGACGGGGGGAAGTTCGCAACCCCGACGGAGCTGGCCGAGGCGGTGGCGAGCCGGTGGCCTGGAGGAGCGGGGGGACGGCCGTTCGTCGTCTGCACCGGCGGTGAGCCACTCCTGCAGTTGGACGAGGCGGCGATCGACGCTTTGCACGCGCGCGGCTTCGAGGTCGCCGTCGAGACCAACGGAACCCAGCCCATCCCCCGCGGCCTGGACTGGGTCTGTGTGAGCCCAAAAGCCGACGCCGCCCTGGTCGTGAGCGGCGGGGACGAACTCAAACTCGTGTACCCGCAGCCGAAGGCCTTGCCGGAGCAATTCCTCGGGCTCGACTTCCGTCACTGGTTGCTGCAGCCCCTGGACGGCCCTGAGCTGGCGACGGCCACTCGCGCCGCCGTCGCCTACTGTTTGGCGCATCCTCAGTGGCGGCTTTCGGTCCAGACGCACAAAGTCATCGGCGTCCGCTGACCCGGTCGCACCGGGGCGGACGCAAAATTTCTCCCCCCCCCCCTCTATTGACGTACGCAGTGGGACAATGGAGCTTTGTGGTGGTCCAGACGGAGCGTGGCGTCGGTCACGTTCTTCTTGGTGGGTCGCGCCTCCCGCGGCCTCACACACCCCATGCAATTCGAGGTGTCATTCGTATGCGTATTCCTTTCGTCAGCAAGGCACTCGCCGTTCTCGGCTTCGTCGCCGTGGCGAGTTCCGCCGACGCCCAGTCCGGTTCCATTGCCGGCCGCGTGACGCGGGCCGAGGGTGGGATTCCGGTCGGCGGCGCTCAGGTCCGTGTCCGCTCGGGCTCCACGGTGGTCGCGCCAGGACAGTCGGGTGACGACGGCAGCTATCGCATCGCCAACGTGCCTGCGGGCGTGTACACCGTCTCAGTGACCCGGATCGGGTTCACAGCCGGGCGCACCGAGCGTGTGCAGGTCACGGCCAGTGGAACCGCGACGGTGGACTTCGTACTCGCGGAGGTGCCGACCCAGCTGAACCAGATCGTGACCACCACGACGCGCGGCGCGGAGCCGGAGAAGATCCTCGACTCGCCGAACTCCATCTCGGTGGTGACCTCGGAACAGATCGCCAACCGTCCTTCTGCGACTATCGCCGACCACCTCAAGTCGTCGCCGGGGCTCTCGATCTCCTCGGGCGGCATCGCGCAGGCGAACATCGTCTCGCGCGGGTTCAACAACGCCTTCTCTGGATCGATGCTGATGCTGCAGGACTACCGGTTCGCCGGCGTCCCGTCGCTCCGCGTCAACGTGCCCTTCCTCTTCACCGGCACGAGCGAGGATATCGACCGGATCGAGGTCCTGCAGGGACCGGCGTCGGCGCTTTACGGCCCCAACTCCGGCGCTGGCGTGCTCCACGTGATCACCAAGTCGCCGTTCACCTCGCAGGGGACGTCACTCACGCTTGACGGCGGCGAGCGCTCGCTGGCCCGCCTGAGCGGCCGCACGGCCGGGACCCTCGGCAAGAAGCTCGGCTACAAGTTGTCGGGTGAGAAGTTCTCCGCGATGGATTGGGAATATCTCGACCCGAACGAAACACAGCTCGGCCCGACGGCGACCCCGTTGGAGCGCGAGACTCAGAAGATCTGGTCGGCGACCGACGCGCGCATCCCGGCGTCGCGGCAGGGCCTGCCCAAGACCCGCGATTTCCATCTCGAGAAGGTCACGGGCGAGGCACGTCTCGACTACCGGCCGAACGACGACACGGAAGCGATTACGACGTTCGGCTATTCCAAGATCGGCTCCGGCCTCGAGATTACGACGACCTTTGGCGCGGCACAGGTAAAGAACTGGAGCTATAGCAGCCTGCAGCAGCGCTTCCGTCACAAGAAGTTCTTCGCGCAGGTCTTTCTCAACTCGAATGACGCCGGCAATGACACCCCGACGGACGACGCGGGGACGTTCTACCTCCGCTCGGGTATCCCGGTCGTCGACCAGTCGACCGTCCTGGTGGGCCAGCTGCAGCAGGGCTTCACTCTGATGGGCTCGAAGTTCACCGCGGGATTCGACTACATCGCCACGACGCCGCAGACGGCCGGGACGATTCATGGCCGCAACGATGCCGATGACAACATCACCGAGATGGGCACGTATCTGCAGATGACGCATCCCCTCAGCGACCGCGTCGATTTCACGGGCGCCGTCCGCGGTGACATGCACTCCCGGATCGAGGGGACGCAGTTCTCCCCACGCGCGGCCTTCGTCTTTAAGGCGACTCCGACGCAGAACTGGCGCCTGACGTTCAACCGCGCCTTCAACTCGCCCGCCGCATTCTCGTTCTTTCTCGACCAGTGGTCCGGCCAGCGCAGCAACCTCGGTCCGGCACTGGGCACCGTCGACGTCCAGATCTTCGGGAACGCGCCGAAGACCGGATGGCAGTACGATCGCAGCTGCGACCCCCTGATCAACGGCGGCCTCTGCATGCGCTCGCCGTTCACCGGTGCAGCCCCGACGAGCGCGAATGGGGCCTCGATGATCCCCGGAATCATGGCGGTGAACGCTGCGACGATGGCAGGAGGCCTGGCTGCACTCGGCCTTCCGGCGCCACAGATCGCCAACATCACGACGGCGCTGCAGGCCCTTCGGCCGACGAACACGCAGGTGCTCGGCGTCCTCCGCAACCTGCTCGCGGCGGGCACTCCGATCGTCCCCTGGTCCAACCCGGTCGACCTCGGCGCCCTCGGCGCGAACTTCTCGAATACCTGGGAAGTTGGCTACAAGGGGCTCTTCGGCAACAAGCTCCGCCTCTCGGTGGACTTCTGGTATCAGATCCGCCCGGCCGATCCGACGACACAGGTCGTGAATGCCGATGATGCCGTTTTCCTCGACCCGGCCACGCTCGCCAGCTACCTCGGCACCGCCATGGGCCCGACGCTCGTCGGCAACGGCGTCCCCGGCGCTGCCGTCCCTACCGTCATCACCAACTGGGTCACCTCGCTCGCCCAGCTCCCTGGCGGACTGCTGAACCTCGACAGCCCGCTCTACGATAAGAACTACCTCGTCTTTACGTATCAGCGGGCGACTGGTCAGATCGACGTACGCGGTATCGACCTCGCGGCCGATTACGTCTTCACGGACAAGCTCACGCTCGCGGCGACCTTCTCAGGCCTCAACCGCAATGTCTGGGCGAATGCGGCGGGTGCGACGGCCGCCAACCCGCTGAGCGCCAACGCCGCGAGGAACCGCGGGACGCTTTCCCTCCGGTACGATGATCAGGCGCAGGGCATCTCGGCCGAACTCCGAGGCCGCGCCGCCAGTGCCTTCCCGGTCAACTCTGGCGTGCTCAACAGCTACAATGTCGGGACACCGATCCGGTACGCATCGATCCCGGCTAGCAACTTTGTCGACGCCGGCTTCTCCATGCGTCTTCCGTTCGCGACGAACGTCCGCTGGTCGCTGAACGCGCAGAACCTGCTCAACAATAAGTTGCAGTCATTCGTCGGCGTGCCCGAGATGGGCCGCATGATGACCACGCGCGTGCAGTACACGTTCTAGGTCCAGTAGAGCCCTTACCAAGGGCGCAGGTGAGGCGGGGTGGGCCGCAAGGCTCACCCCGCCTCGTGTATTATCCCTAGAGTGTTCGTCCTCCTTGACCCCTCCCGGCGCCCGGTCATCGGCCACCGCGGCAACCGCGCCCATGCGCCGGAAGACACGCTCGTTTCATTCGCGCAGGCCGTGGCCCTGGGAGTCGACGCGCTGGAGCTGGACGTGCGACTCTCGCGGGACGGCGTGCCCGTCATCATCCATGACCCCACGCTCGACCGCACGACAGGCGCAACTGGGCCCGTGGCCGAGCGCACTGTGGCCGAGTTGGCGCGTGTGGACGCCGGGACTCGGTTCTCGACCGACGGCGGTCGCACGCGGCCCTACCATGGGCTCGGTATCGGCGTCCCGACGCTTGAAGAGATCCTCGTCACGTATCCCGCGATGCCCTGTCTCATCGAGATCAAGGCCGTCGCCGCGGCGGAGCCGGTGCTCCGGCTCCTCGGACGCCTGCACGCGACGGACCGTGTGTTGATGAGCTCGTTCCGTGACGAGGCGTTGCTCCCCTTTACGGCCGCCGGCCTCCCCGTGTCTGCGGCCACGCGTGCTCTCTCAAAGCTTTATCTTCCAGCGCTCGTCGGCGCCCGCCCGGCGTCCCTCTCCTTCCAGGCCATGTGCATCCCCAGATCCTTCCGCGGCCTGCCGCTCCCTGTCGCTGGATTGACGCGGCTCATGGCCTCGCACGGCGGCCCGGTGCACCTCTGGACCGTGAATGACCGCGCCACCGCACGCGCACTCTGGGGCGTCGGAGTCTCTGGCATCATTACCGACGACCCGGCCGTGATCCTCGCCGAACGGGGGATCGTCGGATGAGTGCGCCCGCTGAACATTCGCAGAAGACAAAGAAGAAAACTGACTACTCGGCCGCCATGGTCGAGACCAGGAAACTGATGTGGCAGCACCGCCGATCACTTGGGATTGGGCTCGCGCTGATGCTCGTCAATCGTTTCGCCGGCCTCGTCCTGCCCGGCAGTACCAAGTGGATTATCGACGAGGTGCTCACCAACAAGCGCCTCGAGCTCCTGGCACCCATCGCGTGGGCTGCCGGGATCGCGACGGTGCTACAAGCCTCGAGTTCGTTCGCACTCTCGCAGGTCATCTCGGTCGCCGCGCAACGCGCGATTACCGAACTGCGCCGCCGCGTGCAGGCACGCATCCTGCGCCTCCCGGTGAGCTTCTTTGATTCGACGCAGAGCGGCGTGCTGATCAACCGCGTCATGAACGACGCCGAGGGGATCCGCAACCTGATCGGCACCGGGATTATCCAGCTCGTGGGCGGGATGCTCACGGCGACGATCGCGCTCGGCTATCTCTTCTGGCTCAACTGGTTTCTGACCACGCTGACGCTCGGCTTTCTCGCGATCTTCGCTGGCGTGATGGCGTACGCTTTCGCGAAGTTGCGCCCGGTGTTTCGTGAACGGTCGAAGATCCAGGCCGAAGTTTCAGGACGGCTTGGCCAGGCGATGGGCGGCGCACGCGTGGTGAAGGTCTACACTGCAGAAAAGCGCGAAGAGATCGTGTTCACGCGCGGCGTGCATCGACTGTTCCGCAACGTCGCCTCGACGATCACCGGCACGAGCGCGATCGCGGCCGTCTCGACGGTGATCATCGGCGCGGTGGGCGTGCTCATTCTCACGGTGGGCGGTCGCGCGGTCGCGCGCGGCGAGATGACGCTGGGTGATCTCATCTCCTACATCTTCTTCGTCGGCCTCGTGTCGTTTCCTGTGGTCCAGATGGCGAGTATCGGGACGCAGATCACCGAGGCCTTCGCGGGACTCGACCGCATTCGTGAGATTTTCGCGACGCCGACCGAGGACGAAGACGACGCCACGCGTCAACCACTGTCGCGCACGGATGGCGATGTCGCATTCGAGCGTGTCTGGTTCGAGTATCGCGAGGGGATCCCAGTACTCAAGGACCTCACCTTTCGCGCGAAGGGAGGCACGACCACGGCCCTCGTGGGTTCGAGCGGGTCGGGTAAGAGCACGCTGATCTCGATCATCCTTGCATTCAACCGCCCACTCAGGGGACGGGTGATGATCGGGACGCAGGACCTGACCCACCTGCGCCTGCGCGACTACCGCGCCACACTCGGCGTGGTGCTGCAGGACAATTTTCTCTTTGACGGTACCGTGGCGGAGAACATCGCCTTTTCGAAGCCAGGGGCCACAATGGCCGAGGTGCGCGAGGCGGCGCGAATTGCCAACTGCGAGGAGTTCATCATCGGATTCCCCGACGGCTATGAGACGATCGTCGGCGAACGTGGCGTGAAGCTGTCGGGCGGTCAGCGCCAGCGCGTGGCGATCGCGCGCGCCATCCTCGCCGACCCGCAGGTCCTGATCCTCGACGAGGCAACGTCGAGCCTTGACTCCGAGAGCGAGCGCGAGATCCGTGAGGCACTCAAGTCGTTGCGCACGGGACGTACGACCTTCGTGATCGCCCATCGACTCTCGACCATCCGTAGCGCCGACCAGATCCTCGTGCTCGAGCATGGCGAGATCGTCGAGCGCGGGACGCATCGCGAGCTGATGATGCTCGCGGGACGCTACAAGGAGTTGCACGACACGCAGCACGAGATTGAGCGCGACCTGTTCATCAACCCGGGCGAGGATTTCTCAGATACCTCACCGCCCGGCGGCACACTCTAGCGTGATACCCTCAGCCCCGCCCACGCCATAGTCGCAGGCGGGCCTGGGGGAGGTCAGTTCCGTTTGCCGGTGACCTTCGAGCCCTCGCCGGGCATCGACCACTCACCCTCGGCGACGTCGCCATCAAAGTGGAGCGTCATCGTACCGGTGTCACCGGTCGGGACAGGGAAGGTCACGACGAGCGTTTTGCCGGTGAGCGTCGCCGTGGTGAGCGGCATCGTCGGAAACTGCTGCGTGGAGATGGTGCCGGCCCACGTACCATCGGCGAGCTTCACGAGCTCCATGACGACTTCGAGCGTCTGGCCCTGCGCGGTGAGCGCGACGGTCCATTTGCCTGCGGGGCTGTAGACTGCCGCCGGTGTCGTGATCGGTACAGCGACCGGTACAACGACCGGTGCGGGCTCGAGGCGGGGTGTACCGCTGATCCTTGTCGAGGTGGCGGTGGTGGTCTTGCAGGCACCTGCGAGGAGCGCGAGGCCGGCGACAATCAGGGTGCGAGGGCGCATGGCTGGTGTATTGAAGGGTGCGAAGACAGAGCGGCGCTGTGCACTACGATAGCCAAGCCGTCATTGTTCCGACAGTCCGACGGCGCGGAAGGATTGAGCGACTCGTGTGGAGCATCCATATCTTTCCGCGATGCAGCCGCCCAGCGTGCCCCCGAGCGAAGTGCCGGCCCCGATGAGCGCGCCGCCGCTCGG
Source organism: Gemmatimonas phototrophica (assembly GCA_945869195.1). Lineage (GTDB taxonomy): Bacteria > Gemmatimonadota > Gemmatimonadetes > Gemmatimonadales > Gemmatimonadaceae > Pseudogemmatithrix. Next base: position 208,740 of record CAMBNV010000001.1, read on the forward strand.
GGACAGCGGTCGCGCCTGGGTGATGCTCGCGCTGCTCTCAGGCGCCGAGCTGCTGGGGATGTCCCCCTGGTTCACTGGGTCGGCGGTCGCGCCGGAGTTGGTCGCACGCTGGGCGCTGACGGAGACGCAGGTTGGTGGCCTGTCGACCGCGGTGCAACTCGGATTCGTGGTCGGGACGGGACTCGCGGCACTGCTCAACCTCGCGGACGTGGTCCCGGCGCGACGCTACTTCGCCTGGGCGGCTGTTGCCGCCGCGGTCTCGAACGCAGCGCTCGTCTGGGCGCCCACCTATCCCGCGGCGATGGCGACGCGCGCACTCACCGGCCTCTGCCTCGCCGGCGTCTATCCGCCTGCGATGAAGATGGCGGCGACCTGGTTTCGCGCGCGGCGAGGGCTGGCGGTGGGCACCGTGGTCGGAGCGCTCACCGTCGGAAAGGCCGCGCCCTATCTGTGGCGCCTCGTGCCACATGCCGCCGTTGAGACCGTGGTGTTCGCGTCCTCCGCCGCCGCCGCGATGGCGGCGTTGCTCATCGCGCTCTTCTGGCACGACGGTCCGTTCGCGTTCCCCTCCCGACGCTTTTCCTGGGGACTCGTGAGTGAGGTGGTCGCCGCGCCACGCTGGCGTCTCGCGACCGGCGGATATCTCGGGCACATGGCAGAGCTCTACGCCTACTGGACCTGGATTCCCGCGTTCGTCGCAGCGAGCGCGGTGGCGTGGGCCGGTGATCCCGTGGCCGCGAACGCATCGTGGGTGAGCGCGCTCAGCTTTGGCACGATCGCCGTGGGTGGGATCGGCTGCGTCTGGGGCGGTCTCGCGAGCGATCGACTGGGCCGCGAGCGACTCGTCATTTTCGCGATGGCGATGAGTGGCCTCTGTGCGCTCGCGATCGGCCTGGCGTTCGGCCGGACGCCCTGGCTCCTCGCGCCGCTCGCGCTCGCTTGGGGCTTCTTCGTGATCGCCGACTCGGCCCAGTTCTCCGTGCTCGTCACCGAGTCAGTACCGTCACATGCGGTGGGCACCGCGCTCACGGTGCAGGTCTGTGTGGGCTTTCTCCTGACGACGATCACGATCCAGATGGTCCCGCCCCTCGTCGCGTGGGCAGGGTGGCGCGCGGCGTTCGCGTTCCTCGCGGTGGGACCCGCAGTCGGGATTCTCTCGATCCGTCGCCTGCAGTCGCACGGCGCGGACGCGAGCGTTCACCGGGGTTAGATTGCGAGCGTGACACACCTGAACCGCCCGGCGCTCCGCGCGATCGCCCTCGCGACGTTTCTCACGCTGGTCCCGATCACGCTACTCGTGCCCGGGCTCACCGAACTCGTCTCCGGCGAACACGGCGGGACGCGCTTTCAGGCGCATCTCTTCGTCTCGCTCAATCAATTGACCGGGATCATCGCGGTGCCGTTCGTGATGCATTGGCACCGCACACTGCCGGACACGCGCCTCTGGATCTTCGCGCTACTCGCCCTCGACGCCGTCTCGTTCCTCGGCATGGGGGCCGCGGAGTCACTCGGTGCGCTGTTCGCCTGGCGCGCGATCGACGGCCTGGCGCACCTGCCGGCGGTGACTCTCCTGATCCTTGCGGCGAACCGCGCCGGCGGCGAGAGACGTGGCGCTTCGCTGGGCGTCGTAGCGGCGGCGCTGATGGTTGGCGTAGGCGTGGGCGCGCCAGTCGGCGGTATCCTCGTGGACCGTGACCCGGCGCTTGTGTACCGCGTGGGTGCCGCGCTGCTCACGGTCGCCGCGATCGCGGCGATGGCGATACCTCAGGTCGATCGCACCGGCGACGCGTCGCCGCGGTCGCGTTACGCATGGGACCGCAGCCGGGTCGCGAGCTGGATGCCGCTGGCGTACGGCTTCGCCGACCGATTCTTGATCGGGGTCTTCGTGTCGACGTTCACGCTGTTTCTTGCCGAGGTACACGGCGCCACGGCGGCCACGCGTGGCATGTTGATGTCACTGTTCCTGCTGCCGTTCGCCGCGCTCTGCTGGCCCGCCGGCCGACTCGCCGACCGAGTGGGCTGGTACGGCCCGATCGTCACGGCCAACGTCCTTTTCGGTCTGGTTTACGCGAGCTACGGGTTTCTGCCGCTCTCACTACTCCCGGTCGCGATGGTCCTCTCTGGCATTCTCAGCGCGATGATGTTCTCACCGAGCCTGGTGCTGGTGAGCGAGTTCGCGCGACGCGGCGCTGGCGAAGGGCTGTTCGGTGTGTTCCAGGTGGCGGGCGCGTTTGGGTTCCTCTTCGGGCCCCTCGTGGGTGGCCTGCTCGTCGAGACGATGCGCGGCAGCGATGGCGCCCCCGCTTGGAAGCTGATCTTCGCGGTGGTCGGCGTCCTCCTCATCGGACTCGGACTACTGAGCTGGCGAATCTTGGGGCGGCTGTCCGCCGAGTGGAAGGTGATGGCGCCGGTCGCGTGAACGGCGCGCGCCGGTGACGGTACCGGCGACCTGCACTCTTGACCGCCGCCAACGGTCACCTACGTTCCCATCTCATGATCGCTTCTCACGCCACTCGGATCGGCGGCGCCGTGAACGTCCCCAGGGTGCCGTCACACGTCGCGCGCCGCGGCAACGCGTTCACGCGCGTGCTGATGATTGCGTTGATGCGCCTGACCGGGTGGCGATTCTCCGGGGCTGACTTTCCCGACTGCCGGAAGTTTGTACTGATCGTCGCGCCGCACACGTCCAACTGGGATTTTCCCGTCGGCATCATGGCGATGTACGCACTGGGAATCCGCATTACCTTCCTCGGAAAGGACACGCTCTTCAAGTTCCCGCTTGGGATCATGATGCGCTTCCTCGGTGGGTTCCCGGTGGATCGCACCTCACGAAGCGATGTCGTGACGCAGACGGTCGAGTTGGTGGAACGATCCGAGCGCATCATCATCGTCCTCTCGCCCGAGGGGACGCGCAAGCTCACGGCGCGCTGGCGCTCGGGGTTCTACTGGATCGCGCAGAAGTCGGGCGTGCCTATCCTCCCGATCGCCCTCGACTTCTCGAAGAAAGAGATCCGATTCCATCCCCTCTTCGCACCGACGGGAGTTCAGGAGGAGGATATAGTTGCATTGCGCCGGCTATTCAGCGTCGAGATGGCGCACTCTCCAGCGAATTACGCCCCCTGACCGCGAATCGAATGACGACGCGACGCGACTTTCTCCTGGCTGTTGGTGCCTCCGCACTGGTGCCAACCGCCCTCCGCGCCGCCGAGCGCTCGCACACGCCCGCGCGCGCTGGCATCCTGACCGGCGTCGGCATTCAGATGTACATGATGCGCGACGAGATGAGAGCCGACCTCGACGCTTCGCTCGCACGGGTGGCGCGCCTCGGGTACGAGGAGATCGAGTGGTGGGGGAGCTGGGGCCGCACGCCAACGCAGCTGCGCACGGTGCTCGACGGACTCGGCCTCCGCGCGCCCACGCAGCATGTCGGCTCGGAGGCGCTCGAGGTCGCGCGACTAAGTGAGACGCTCGACACCGCAGGGACGATGGGACATCGCACGGTCATCGTTGCCGGGATGGGTGCCAACTACAGCGACGACGCGGACGGCTGGAAGCGCGCGGCCGCGTTGCTGAGCGCCGCCGGAGCGAAGGCGGCACCGCTCGGAATCCGCGTGGGATACCACAATCATTCACGCGAGTTCAAGAAGCACAGGGGCGTCCCCGCGCTCGAAATCATGATACGGGCGTCGGATCCGTCGACGGTCGACTTCCAGCTCGACTGCTACTGGGCGTTCAAGGGCGGGCAGGACCCACACGCGTTCCTACGCGCGCACAGGGACCGCATCGCGCAGCTCCATCTCAAGGACGCCGCCGCCGCCGCGCCCAATGCGCAGGTGGACCTCGGCAATGGGACCATCGACTGGCGCGCGCTCATCTCTACCGGTGTCTCGCAGCGCGTCACCAACATCACCCTGGACCTCGACGACCCGGTAGACGCGTGGGCGTCGGCGGGATCGTGCCGCGCGTATTTGCGGGGGCTTGGGTACTAATCGCGACTGCTACCCTATGGGTTGCAGCCCGTTCCGAGGCCAGACTTCACTCGCAGCATGATTGACGGATTCCCCTCACTTCACGCATTTTTTCGTCTATGCCACAGACATCCTCAGGGGCACAGGCCCCCACCGTCTATGACGTCGCCATCGTCGGCTCAGGCGCCGGCGGCGGCATGGCCGCGCACCAGCTCACCAAGGCCGGGGCGAAGGTGGTCCTCCTCGAAGCCGGCGGCTACTGGGATAACCAGAGCGCGCAGTACTCGGCGATGCTCAAGATGCCGTACGATTCTCCGCGGCGCGGCGCATCGACCCCCGATCGTCCGTTCGGTGAGTGGGACGCCTGCATCGGTGGGTGGCAGATCCCCGGCGAGCCGTACACCAAGGCCGAAGGCACCAAGTTTGATTGGTGGCGCGGCCGGATGCTCGGCGGGCGCACGAATCACTGGGGCCGGATCTCACTCCGGTTTGGACCCGACGACTTTCGTCGCAAGTCACTCGACGGGCTCGGTGACGATTGGCCGATCAGCTACGACGACGTCAAGCCCTACTACGACGAGGTCGACACGCTAATTGGCATCTTCGGCAGCCGCGAGAACCTGCCGAACGATCCCGACGGCATCTTCCACGATGCGCCGGCACCGCGCTACTACGAGCACCTGGTCAAACGCACCGCCGACCGGATGAGCATCACCTGTATCCCGGCGCGCCTCTCGATCATCACCAAGCCGCTCAATGGCCGCGCGCCCTGCCACTATTGCGGGCAGTGCAATCGCGGCTGCACGACCAACTCCAACTTCTCCTCGGGCAACGTGTTGGTGATGCCGGCGCTGCGCACCGGTCGCCTCACGCTTCTGACCGACGCGATGGTGCGCGAGGTGATGACCGGCGCCGACGGTCGTGCAACCGGCGTCGCATACATCGACAAGAAGACGGGTGAAGACCGCGAGGTGCGCGCGAAGATCGTCGTGCTCGCCGCGAGTGCGCTCGAGTCGTCGCGTATCATGATGAACTCCAAGTCGTCACATCACCCGCAGGGGCTCGGGAATGCGAGCGGCGTGCTCGGCAAGTACATCACGGATACGACCGGCACCGACGTCGCCGGCTTCATCCCCAGCCTCGTCGACGTCCCGCGCCACAATGCCGACGGCGTGGGTGGCGGACATGTCTTCATGCCGTGGTGGCTCGACAACAAGACACTCGACTTCCCGCGCGGCTATCACATCGAGGTCTGGGGTGGGCTCGGCATGCCGAGCTACGGCTTCATGGGTGGCATTCAGAGCTATCCAGAAGGCGGCGGCTACGGCGCGGGGCTCAAGCAGCAGTATCGCAAGTATTGGGGTGCGACGGTCGGTTTCTCTGGTCGCGGCGAGATGATCCCCAACGACAAGTCATTCGCGGAACTCGACCCGCAGGTGAAGGACCGCTTCGGCATCCCGGTGCTCAAGTTCCACTGGGAATGGGCGGACCACGAGCTCAAGCAGGTGAAGCACATGCAAGAAACCTTCCGTGCGATCGTCGCCGAGATGGGGGGCGAGGTCTGGAGCCCGATGCCGACGCGCGAGCAGGGCTACGGGATCGCCAACGGCGGTGCGATCATCCACGAACTCGGTGGCGCGCGCATGGGCCAGCGTGAGCGCGACTCGGCCGTCAACAAGCATTGCCAAGCGTGGGACTGCGACAATCTCTTCGTCGCCGACGGCGCCCCCTTCGTCTCGCAGGCCGACAAGAATCCCACCTGGACGATCCTCGCGCTCTCGATGCGCACGAGTGCATTCATCACGCAGCAGCGGAAGGCGGGGGTACTCTGATGAGCGAGATGAATCGCCGCGAGGCGCTGCAAAACCTCCTCGCCATTCCCGCGGGGCTCGCGATGGCCCCTGGGGCCCTCGAGCGTGCCGCCGCGCATGCGCACGACGCACTCGAGCCGCCGCACGAAACGCCCGCACAGGGCGGGAGCGAGCAAGGGGCCGGCGCGCAGTCGGCGGCGGCGCGCCCGTACAGCCCCAAGCACTTCACCACCGATGAGTGGCGCCTCGTGCGGCTGCTCGTGAACTACGTGATCCCGCGCGACGCACGCTCCGGCAGCGCCACCGACGCCGGTGTGCCCGAGTTCATGGACTTCATGCTCGGCGAGAACGCGGGCATGCGCACCTGGATGAAGAACGGACTCGGCTGGATGAACGCCGAGTGCCGAGCGCGCTTCGGCAAGGGATTCGTGAGCTCCAACGACGTGCAACGGCGCGAAGTGCTCGACGCGATCGCGTTCCCCAAGAAATCCGCAGCCGAGCTGAAGGCCGGTGCCGACTTCTTCAGCAACTTCAGGAATCTGACCGCGAGTGGATTCTTCTCGAGCCGCGTCGGGATCGCGGATCTCGGCTACATCGGGAACCGTCCGGTGACAACGTGGCAAGGAACCCCGCCCGAGGTCATGCGGAAGCTCGGCCTCTAGACGGCCCCCGCGCGCCAGACCCGATGCAGCGCCAGAACCCCCGCGCTGAGCGCAAGGACGCCCGTCAACTGATGCAGCACACCGAGCAGGACCGGCACTGCCAGCAGCAACGTGGCGATCCCGAGCGCCACCTGCAGGAGCACGACAATTCCCATGATGCGGATACTGCGCACCGCATCAACGCCGAGCGAACCCGACGACGCTCTCCAGGACATCACGAGGACGGCGCAGCCGGTCCCGAGCGCCAGCAGGCGATGATGAAACTGCACCGCAGTGGGATTCTCGAATGCGTCGCGCCACCAGGGCGTGAGCTGGCCGTACCCCGGCGGCACGAGCGCCCCGTCCATGAGCGGGAAGGTGTTGAAGATTTTCCCCGCGCGCAGGCCGGCGACGAAACCACCAGAAAGGACCGTAATCGCCAGCAGTCCGACGACCGCGAGAAGGCTCCAGCGCCAGGCCGTCGGCGCTGCGCGTTCGCGCACGCGCGGCCGCAGGTCAGCGAGCGTCCAGAGCGCCACCACTAATATTCCGAGCGCGAGCGCGAGGTGCGCCGTGAGTCGGTACGCGCTCACCGAAGAACGCACCGTGAGGCCGCTTTGCACCATATACCAGCCGAGCACCCCCTGGGCCAGCGTGAGGAGCGGTAGCAGGGCGAGACGTGAACGGAGGCGGTTCGGAATCCCGCCGCGCCACAGAAGCACCAGAAACGGGATCGCGAAGACGAGGCCCACGCCGCGCGCGAGCAATCGGTGGAACCACTCCCACCAGAAAATCAGTTTGAATCCCTGGAGGGTGATGCCCCGATGCGTGGTCTCGGCCTGTGGAATGCGCTGGAACGCCGCGAAGGCCGCCTCCCACTCTTGAGCGGTGACGGGCGGCAACACCCCGGAGACCGGGCGCCACTCGGTAATCGAGAGCCCGCTCTCGGTGAGCCGCGTGATGCCGCCCACCATCACGACGAGCAGGACCGCGACGATGCAGGTCACGAGCCAGCGTTGCAGCGGGAGGTCGGCTCTCACTGTGGCGGCAGCGGCAGGCGCTGGCACGTGCAATGGCATGAACGGACGATGGGAGGGGATGCCGCCGGAGCGCTGGCCGGCGACGTTACATCAAGCTATCTCTTTCGGTCGTCTCAATGGAATCCCCTACTCGCACTTCCTCCCTCGCAGTTCCTCCCTCGCACTCGCAGGGCAATGTCTAAACGACTCGGCGTAGGCTTCATCGGCTCTGGCTTCAACACCCGCTTCCACATCCAGGGCTGGCGGGGCGTCCGCGACGCCGACGTGCTCGGCGTCTGGTCGCCCAACGCGAAGAACGCGGCGAGCGCGGCGACGCTCGCGCGCACACTCGACGTCGGTCAAGCCAAGGCCTACACGAGCATCACCGCGATGGTGGCCGATCCCAAGATTGACGCGCTCTGGCTCTGCGGTCCGAATCAGGCCCGCATCGAGAACGTCGAGGAGATCGTCCACGCGATCAAGTCCGGCAGGGGCACGCTCACCGGCATCGCATGCGAGAAGCCGCTCGCGCGCAACGTCGCGGAGGCGAAGCAGGTGGCGAAGCTCGCGAAGAGTGTCGGCCTCAAGACCGGATACCTCGAGAACCAGCTGTTCGCGCCTCACGTCGAAGCCGGTAAGAAGCTGATCTGGGCTCGCGGTGCTGCGACCACGGGCCGCCCCTATCTCGCGCGCGCCGCCGAGGAGCATGCGGGTCCGCACATGCCCTGGTTCTGGAACGGCGCGCTGCAGGGTGGTGGCGTGCTCAACGATATGATGTGCCATTCAGCGCTCGTCGTTCGGCATCTGCTCTGCGAGCCCGGCCAACCCCTCAGCACGGTGAAGCCGGTGCGCGTCACGGGGCACATCGCCTCGCTCAAGTGGTCGCGGCCCGGGTACGCCAAGCGGCTCAAGGCGACCATGGGCGCCGACTACATCAAACGTCCGAGCGAGGACTTCGCGAGCGTGTTGATCGAGTTCGAGACAAACGATGGGCACAAGGTGATCGGCGAGGCGACGACGAGTTGGAGCTTCGTCGGCGCGGGCCTACGGCTCTCCGCCGAGTTGCTGGGTCCCGAGTACTCGATGAAGTGGAACTCGCTCGACAGCGGGCTGCAGCTCTTCTTCTCGCGCGAGGTGACCGGCCGCGCCGGTGAGGATCTCGTGGAGAAGCAGAACGCCGAGCAGGGCGTGATGCCCGTGGTGCCGGAGGAGTATCTCGCGTATGGGTACACGGGCGAGGATCGGCACTTCGTGAGAGTGTTCCTCGGCAAGGAGAAGGCGATGCTCGACTTCGACGATGGCGTGGAGGTAGTGAAGATGCTCATGACTGCATACCAGAGCGCTGAGAGCGGGCGCACCGTCGCGTTCCCCGGCAAGGGAATCGAGAAGTTCATTCCTGCGGTGGCGAAGGGGACCTGGGCGCCATGACCGCCTTCTCGCGCGGGCGCCGACACCTGTCGATCGCGGGCGTCATGGGTCGGGTCGGGTCGGGTCGGAGCGGCGCCGTGCTCGCTGGCGGCGCATTGCGCTGCGGCATGCCGCGCAGCGATCGCGACGTGCGCATCGGCAAGGTGCGGATCCGCGCCATATTCGCGCTCGACAGCGCGACAATCCGAAACATCATAGGCTTCCATGGCGCAGTGAATGGCGGCGTATGACGCAGTGAATGGCCGAATGCTCCAGATCGGTGTCCCACCTGCCGAGTCGATCCACACGATGGGAGTTGAGATTCCCCCGTCCAGGAGCCTCGCCTCGCGACCGCGATCAACTGCAAGCCGACCAGCGCCGGCAAGACGGCAATCATTGGCGACTTCGTCCTGCTCGCCGTTGAAGTGAATCCCGTGATCCGGGTGCTGCAGTCGCAGGAAATCGCGGTGACGAGCCTGCACAATCACTTCCTCGACGACGAGCCTCGCCTGTTCTTCTTGCACTTCTGCGCGGGGCTCGACGTGACGAAATCACGCCGTCCCGTACCGGGGCCCATCCCCACCCGTTGACGGACTAGCCTTGGGTTCCGGCGTCGACTAGGCTTCCCCCATGCGTCGCACGGCGTTCTCACCCGCTCTTTCCCTGCTGGTCGGCCTGCTGGTGGCGTCATCCGCCCCCGGTCTGGCAGTCGCGCATGGCAGCGCGCATCGACAGACGTCACAGCACGAGCGGGAGCATCAGGCCGACTTCGCGGGTGAGGACCACGAGGATGGTGTCGCGGCCGATCGGGCGCACGCACTTGCGCCCGATCACCTGCCGACGCGCGCACAGGTGGGGGCTGCCATCGGCGCGACCGATCACGAGGATCATGCGCATCCCGAGCTGAGTGCCGCGATCAGCACGCGGCCGGAGGCCCAGCTGTTCGTCGTCACGACCAGACCGCCGATCGCCGCTCCGACCGAGTCGATCACCTCCGCGACATCGTTCGACGAGATCCGCGCGGTCCCACGAGGACCGCCACTCCACGCCCTCCGACAGCCTCGAGCGCCGCCGCTCGGCTGATCGCACGCCGGTGCTCGCGCGCTCCAACGGAGCGCGCACCGTGCGTCCGTGGCAGCTGCCTATCGCGAGTCTACCGAGCGCACTCCGGACTCGGAAGGCAGTCGCCGCGCATTGACCGCCGCGGATCGCCCGCTCCACATCAAGCGCTGCACATCGAGCGCTGCACACCATCCGAAGGAAGCCGATGTCCCCACACCGCGTTGCCGCGATGCTCCTCGCCTCGTTCAGTCTACTCGTGCCCCGCCCCGGCTCCTCCCAGGGAACGACCATGGCAGGAGCGGAGCTCACTCTCACGCTCGCTGACGCCCAGGAACGCGCACGACGCGTGAGTCCCGCCCTCCGGTCCGCGCGCGAGGCCGCGACCGCGGCGGACGCACGAGCGAGGCAGGCTAGCGCGTTCGCGAACCCGACCATCTCGTTCCAGCGTGAGCAGACATCGCGAGGCACGCAGGAGAACTCGCAGAACATCGTCACGGTGGACCAACCGATCGAGTTCGGCCTGAGACCGGCGCGACGCGAAGCGGCCGCTCACCGGAGCGAGGCCGCCGCCGCCCGCGTGCGCGACGTCGAGTCGCAGCTCGCGCTCGACGTCACGCGCGCTTATGCGGACGCGCTCGCCACCGACCGGCGCGCCGCACTCGCACACGAGGCGGCGACGGCGTTCGAGCGCGCACGTCGTGTGAGTGACGAGCGCGTCGCCGCCGGCGACATCTCGGGCTACGCGAACCGGCGCATTCGGATGGAAGCAGCACGCTACGCCGTGCTGCGCGCGCAGGCACTGCTCGGACAGGGCAACGCGCGGCGCACGCTTGCGGCGCTGATCGCGCCGAGTACCAGCGCACTCGGCGATGCGGCGCTTGTGCTCGTGGAGCCAACGCTCGCCGCGGGCGCTCCGCAACCCGTCGACTCACTCGTCGCCCTCGCCCTCACGCACCGCGACGAGCTCGTGGCCATTCGTCTTGACGGCAAGGCGGCGCAGGCCGACGCGGCGCTCGTCTCGCGCGAGCGTTGGCCGACGCCAGTGATCACGGGCGGGCTCAAGACCGAGGAGCAGACCGGCATCGGCGCGCTCAGCGGCATCGCCGTCGGCGTCGCGCTGCCGTTGCCGCTCTGGGATCGTCGTCGGGGCGCGATCGACGCTGCGGCGGCCGACGCGCGGCGGGCGGAGTCCGCCGTCGCGCTGGTGCGACGCCGCATCGAGTTCGAGGTACGCGACGCCGCTGCCTCGCTGCACGTGGTGGACGAGCAGCTCGCGCTGTTGCGCCCAGTGCTCGGCGAGGAGTCCACGCTCGCACTGCGCGCTGCTGCACTCGCGTACACCGAGGGAGAGATCGCGCTGGTCGAGTGGCTCGACGCCGTCCGCGCCTACCACGAAGCGGAGTCGGCGTTCGCCACGCTCCGCGCCGAACTCATCATCCACCGTGCCGCGCTCGATCGCGCGGTCGGCCTTCCGCTCCGGAGATCCGCCCAGTGACCCGACGCTCGACGCGCGCACCGCATCATGCGGCCGCACTGCTACTTGCCGGCGCCTCGCTCCTCCTCGCTTGCGGCGGTGACCCCAACGCAGCGGCGGACACCGAGGAGGCCGGCCCGGCCGGCGGCGCCATCACGATCTTCACCGACTCCACCGAACTCTTCCTGGAGCACCCGGCCCTCGTCGTCGGCGCGCCGGAGAAGTTCGCGGTGCATCTCACGGACATCACCGATTTCGCGCCACTTCGCTCAGGGCGCGTGACCCTGCGATTCGTCCCGCGCGACGGTGGCGAGACGCTCACGGTGGTGCAGGAGACACCGCGCGCACCGGGCATCTATGGCCCATCGCCGGCGTTCGTGCGCGCGGGGATCTACGACCTCACCATCCTCGTCCGCAGCCCCCAGGCGAAAGATAGCATCAGCGTCCGCGGGCTCCTCGTGTACGCCACCGTCGCCGAGGCGCCGATCGACTCCGGCGGCGCGGAGCCGACTGGCGTTTCATTCCTCAAGGAGCAACAGTGGAAGACGGATGGGTTCCGGACCGCGTTCGCGACCGTCGGCACGGTCGCCGACGCGTTCGAGGCGCCGGGTGACGTGGTCGCGGCGAACGGTCGCTTGGCCGAGGTCGCGGCCCCGACGGCGGGACTGCTCGAGGTCTCTGGACTCTCGGACGCACCGGTCGTCGGCGCGCGCGTGGCCAAGGGGCAGGTGCTGGCGCGCCTGCGTCCCGCGCTCGGGGATGCAGGCGCAGTCTATCCCGAGGCGCGCGCGCGGCTACGCGAGGCCGAGGACGAGTATGCGCGGGCCAAGCGGCTCTTCGCCGCAGAGGCGGTGCCGGAACGGCGCGTTCACGAGGCAGAGATCCGCCTTGCGGCCGCACGCGAGGCGTTGACGGGGACCGGCGGCGGTGCGCTCGACGCCGAAGGACGTGTCGAGATTATTGCGGCGATTCACGGCGTAATCTCGGCACGCACGCTCACGCCTGGCGCGCGTGTGGAGGCAGGCACCGCGCTGTTCACGATCGTGGATCATGAGGTGGCCTGGCTCACAGCACATGTGCCTGCAGCGCTGGCCGCGCGCGTGGACCGTGCATCGCGGGCGACCTTCCAAGTGGAGGGATCGCGCACGACGCTGCACACCGTGCGCGTCGTCTCGATGGGCAGCATCATCGATCCCATGTCGCGCACCGTGCCCGTGACGTATGAGTTCGCCAATGGCGACGGCGCCGTGCGGATCGGCTCGGTGGCGCGAGTCTCGGTCGCGACAGCTTCCCGGCTCACCGGTCTCGTCGTACCGACCGCGGCGATTCTCGAGGAGGATGGTCGGCCTTTCGTGTTCGTGCAGGCCAGCGGCGAGCGCTTCGAGCGGCGCGAGGTCTCGCTCGGCGGCACCGATGGCGTGCGCACGCTCGTCCGTAGCGGCCTCAGGGCCGGTGACCGCGTGGTGACCGGCGCGGCGTATCAGATCAAGCTGGCATCGCTCTCCACGGCCGTGCCCGCGCACGGCCACGAGCACTAGGGGCCTCGACGTGCTCAACCAACTGATCGCGTGGTCGCTGCGGAACCGCGTCATCGTACTCGCGGCCGCCGTGGTCCTGCTCGTGGCCGGTGCGTGGACCGCGCGACGCATGCCAGTGGATGTCTTCCCCGACCTCACGGCGCCGACCGTCACAATCCTCACGGAGGCGCATGGCATGGCCCCCGAGGAGGTCGAGATGCTCGTCACCTTCCCGATCGAGACGGCGGTGAACGGTGCCACGGGAGTGCGCCGCGTCCGCTCGTCGACTGCGCAGGGGATCGGCGTGGTCTGGGTGGAGTTCGACTGGGGGATGGAGATCTTCCGCGCGCGGCAGATCGTCGCCGAGAAGCTGCAGGCTGTGGCCGCTTCGTTGCCCGAAGGGATCGCGCCGCCGGTGCTCGCGCCGGTGTCGTCGGTGATGGGCGAGATCATGATGATCGGCCTCACGTGGAAGGTGGACAGTGCCACTGGAATGGCGCGCGGATCGGCGATGGACCTGCGCACCGTCGCCGACTGGACGCTGCGCCGCCGGCTGCTCGCGCTCCCCGGCGTGGCGCAGGTGATCCCGATCGGCGGCGAGGTGAAGCAGTACCAGGTGATCGCCGATCCGGTGCGCATGCGCGCGGCTGGGGTCTCGCTCGACCAGGTGGTGAAGGCCACAGCGGCTTCGAACATGAACGCCTCCGGCGGCGTCTACATGGACAAGGGACAGGAGTTCGTGATCCGCGGGATCGGCCGCGCGCGGAGCATCGAGGACATCGGCGCGGCGCTCGTCATGGTCCGCGGTGGCGTACCGGTGACGATCGCGCAGGTCGCCGACGTGCGCGTGGCGGCCGCACCGCGCTTCGGCGACGGCGCGGTGAACGCGCGCCCGGGGGTAGTGCTCGCGGTGCAGAAACAGCCGGGGGCCAACACCCTCGCACTCACCGAGCGCATCACGGCGGAGCTGGCCGCGATCCAGCCGACGCTCCCCGTTGGAATGATCATCGAGCCAGCACTCTTCCGCCAGTCGGACTTCATCACGGTCGCGATCGGAAACGTGGTCAAGGCGCTGCGTGACGGTGCGCTGTTCGTGGTGGTGATCCTCTTCCTGTTCCTCTGGAACCTGCGCGCCACGGCGATATCGATCGTCGCGATCCCGCTCTCGCTCGTGGTCGCGATCTTCGCGATGCGGCTCCTCGGCATCACCATCAACACGATGACGCTCGGCGGGATGGCGATCGCCATCGGCGCGCTCGTGGACGACGCGATCATCGATGTCGAAAATGTCTTCCGCCGATTGCGTGAGAACCATCAACGCCCGCCGAAGGCGCGCCGCGGCGCCCTCGCGATCGTCTTCGACGCGTCCCGCGAGATCCGCGCGTCGATCGTCAATGCGACCGCGATCATCATCGTCGTCTTCGTCCCGCTCTTCTTTCTCGGTGGTGTCGAGGGGCGCCTGTTGCGACCGCTCGGCTTCGCGTACGTCGTATCGATCCTCGCCTCGCTCCTCGTGGCGGTGACCGTGACGCCCGTGCTCTGCAGCTACCTGCTCCCCGCCTCAAAGGCCGTGGAGACCGAGCACGAGGGCCGGCTCGTGACCTGGCTCAAGGCGCGTTACGCGAGGACGCTCGAGCATGTGCTCTCAATGCCGCGCGCCGTGATCGGCGGCGCCGCAGTCGCACTCGCAGTCACCGTGGCCGTGATCCCCTTCCTCGGCTCGGCCTTCCTGCCTGAGTTCAATGAGGGCGCCCTCACCGTGAGCGTCGTGACCGTCCCCGGCACCTCGCTCGCCGAGTCGAACGCGCTCGGGCACCGCGTGGAGCGGATCCTGCTCGCGCAGCCCGAAGTCGCGACCACCGACCGGCGTCAGGGTCGCGCCGAGCTCGACGAACATGCACAGGGTGTGAATGCCGCCGAGATCGACGTCACACTCCGCGAGGAGGTGGAGAAGGACTCGCTCTTCGCACGCCTGCGACGCGAGTTCTCGGCGTTGCCGGGCACGAACGTCACCATCGGTCAGCCGATCGGCCACCGCATCGACCATATGCTCTCGGGCACGCGGGCGAACATCGCGGTGAAGATCTTCGGTCCTGACTTGCCGGTCCTGCGCGATGTGGGGGCGCAGGTGCGGGACGCGATGCAGGGTGTTGCCGGGATCGCCGACCTGCAGCTCGAACAGCAGATGGACGTGCCGCAGTTGCGGATCGAGGCCGAGCGCGGCGCACTCGCGCGCCACGGCATGACGGTCGGCGACCTGGCCACGGCGATCGACGTCGCCTTCAACGGCGAGGTCGTCTCGCAGGTGCTCGAGGAGGGTCGGGCCGTCGACCTCGCCGTGCGCTTCCCCGAGTCGATGCGCGCCAACGCCGCGGCGATCTCCCAGGTGGTCTTCGACACGCCGACCGGCCAGCGCGTCCCACTCTCGCAGCTGGCACGCGTGACCACGGCGCGCGGCCCCAACACCGTCTCACGAGAGAATGTGCAGCGGAAGATCGTCGTGCAGGCCAACGTGGCCGGCCGCGACCTCGGCAGCACGGTGGAGGAGATCCGCCAGGTGATCGGCGCCAGGGTCCCAATGCCCAGGGGCTATCACGTGGAGTACGGGGGGCAGTTCGAAGCGCAAGAGGAGTCCACGCGCACGCTCTCGGCGCTCTCGCTCCTCTCCGTCGCCGCGATCTTCCTGATCCTCTTCGCGGAGTTCCGTTCGGCGCGAACGGCCATTCTCGTGATGGCGAACCTGCCGCTCGCACTCATCGGCGGCGTGCTTGCCGTCGCGCTCACGGGGGGCGTCGTGAGCATCGCCTCGCTCGTCGGGTTCGTCACGCTCTTCGGCATCGCGACGCGGAACGGCATCCTGCTCATCACGCACTACCGGCACCTGCTGGCCGAGGGCGTCCCCTTTCGCGAGGTGATCGTGCGCGGCTCGCTTGAGCGACTCTCGCCGATCCTCATGACGGCGCTCACGGCGGGGCTCGCACTGATCCCGCTCGCGATCGGCGGTGGCGAGCCGGGGAACGAGCTTCAGACGCCGATGGCGATCGTGATCCTCGGCGGCTTGCTCTCGGCGACCGCCCTCAACATGATCGTGCTCCCGGCACTTTATTGGCTCTTCGGTGACCGCATCCCCGACGCACCGATCACCGGAGCGGATCTGATCGACGGCTCACCCCTTTCCGAGGTTCTGCGCTCGTGACCATCCGACCATCGCAGTGGCTCCCACTTGCCGCCGCCCTGTTCCTTGTTGCCGTGCTCCCGAGCGAGACGCTGGCCCACGGCGTCACCGCGGGCGACAAGGGCTTCCTGCAAGAGGTGTCCGGCGTGCTGTTGATCCCGTTCACCTACCTCGGCGCCAAGCACATGGTCACCGGCTACGACCACCTGCTCTTCCTGCTCGGCGTGATCTTCTTCCTGTATCGCCTCAAGGATGTCGCGCTCTACGTCACGCTCTTCGCGCTGGGGCACTCGCTGACGCTGATCAGCGGTGTGCTCACCGGCGTGAGCGTGAGCGCGTTCCTGATCGACGCCGTGATCGGACTCTCGATCGTGTACAAGGCGCTCGACAACATCGGCGCGTTCCGCGCCTGGTTCGGCGTCAACCCTGATGCGCGCATCGCCACACTCGGCTTCGGGCTCGTGCACGGATTCGGCCTCGCGACCAAGATCCTCGACTACGAGGTCTCGCCGGACGGACTCGTGCCGAACCTGATCGCATTCAACCTCGGCGTCGAACTCGGACAGGTCCTGGCGCTCTGTGCGATCCTGATCGTCATGAACCATTGGCGACGCACACGAAGTTTCACCCGGCACGCCTACACCGCGAACATCGCGATGATGTCCGCGGGCTTCGTGCTGGCGGGCTATCAGCTCGCCGGCTATCTCATTCTCGACTTCGCCTGAGGTACTCTCCATGAATAAGATACCCGCACACGTCGACGTCGAGCTGCCCCCGGCCGACCACCTCCTTCGCTCCACGCTGATCGCGGTCGCGGTGGCTGTCGCGATCCTCGTGATCGCGGTGCTGCCCGCTGAGTACGGCGTGGATCCCACCGGGATCGGACGGACGCTCGGCCTGACACAGATGGGCGAGATCAAGGCCTCGCTCGCGCGTGAGGCTGCGGCCGATGCCGCCGCGGACGCGGCCGAAGCCGAGCCGCTGGTACCCGCCGACGCCGGTTGGAGGGACGTGACGATCGTCACGCTCGCGCCGAACGAGGGAAAGGAGGTCAAGCTCGTGATGCAGAAGGGCGACGAAGCGCAGTTCGCCTGGGTCACCGTCGACGGCGTGGTCAATCACGACACGCACGGCGACTCCACGAGAGCGCCCAAGAGCTACATCAACTACCGCAAGGGCACCGGAGTGACCGCCGACTCCGGGGAGCTCGTCGCGGCGATGGACGGGTCGCACGGCTGGTTCTGGCGCAACCGCTCGAACGCAACGCTCACTGTCACGCTGCGCACGAGGGGAGCGTACGCCGCGCTCAAGAAGATGTAGTGAGCCCGGGGGGGGTCGGCTATCGAACTTGGAACGTGATCGTGGCCCACTTCGACTCGTAGTCGACGCCGCCTCGGCCGACGCGAGTCATGTTGATGAACTTCACGTACCAGATACCCGCGGACGCCAGGGGGATACTGGCGATCCCTTCGGCGTTCGACCGTACGCTCTTCTGCTCGATACCGGCGTCCGCGGCATCGGTGCCGCCGTAGAGGACGTACTGGTTCGCGGCCGGCTTGCCGTCGACCAACGTGCGCACGCGGAGCGTGCCGCCCTTGGCGACCGAGTAGGGATTCTCGAGCGGCATGATCTCGGCCGGGTAGCCCAGCGGCGTCGCGTAGAGGTCGGAGCGTGCATCGCCGACTTGCACGAAGGCCTTCACATGTTTGTGGTAGCGTTCGCGGGCCGGTTTTTGCAGTTCGCCCGCGCGGCGGCGCGCGTCGAGGACGTCGGGGATCCCGTCGTCCGCGAGATACAGGTTGAAGTCGTCCGCCGAGAGGTCGATCTCATTCGGCTTCGTCGAGGCGCCGATCACGTACGTTCCGGCAGTGCGCGTGTGGATGTGAAAGGTGCTCGTATCTCCGCGCACCGACCATTCGGCGGTGTCGAGCTTGGTCCGGCCCCGGGGCGTGAGTACGCTGGCGTCGGCGAGCCGGTCGCGGGCGATCGAGTTCTCACTCTGGGTGAAGGTGCCGTTGAGCACGCGGACACGCACCTCGGCGTTCTCCGGCGCGAAGTAACGCGTCGGCTTGAGGAACATGTCGTGTGCGAATGCGAGCGAGGCGCTGGCGACGATGAGCACGAGCGCGAGCGCGGTCGCACGGACCGCGAGGTCTTGAGAACGGGTGGCGGGGGAACGGGTCGAGCGCGTCATGACGGTCCTCGTGGGGGCGAAGTGAACGGGGAGTGAACATACAGTCCAGGCCCGCGGCGAGCGAGCCGGGGCGCGAGCGCGCCCTGCGCCTGGACTACGAGCCCTCGGCATTCCCGCCGGCCCGCACGGCTGCCGCGAGTTCAGCGAACACCTGCGGGTCCGATGCGCGGGCATGGACCTCGCCGCAGCCGGTCCGTTCGATGATCGCGCGTACATTGTGCGCGCGTACGCCGCCGCCGGGCATGATCACGGTGCGCCCAGCGGCACGTTGGACCAGCCGCTCGAGCATCCCGATCCCCTCCTCGGCGGTGGGTGCGTGACCGGCCGCGAGCACCACGTCGACGCCCATTGCGATCAGCTGATCGAGCGCCACGTCCGCGTCGGGAGTGCGATCGAAGACGCGGTGCACTCCCACGCGCAGCGGCCGCGCGCGCGCGATCAGCTCCCGCATTCGAGGCACGTCGAGTGTGCCATCGGGGTTCGAGATACCGAGCACAACGCCCGCAGCCCCAGCCGCCGTGATCATCGCCACCTCGTCGCACATCTGCGCGAACTCGGCGCCGGTGTAGACGAAGTCACCCGTCCGCGGACGGGTCATCGCGTGCACCGGGATGCGCACCGTGGCCAGCACAGCCGCGAGCAGCTCGCGCGATGGCGTGAGCCCGCCCTCTCCCGGCCCACAGAGCTCGAGCCTGCCTGCGCCATTGCGTTCGGCGGCGAGCGCCGTGTCCAACTGGTCGACGTACGCTTCAACGAGCATGAACGGGATCCGCCGAGGATGACAGACTACAGTGACCACCCCGCCCGGAACGTCGGATTCACCCACTCCGTCGGCGGCACCGCATTCTTGATCATGCCCGTGTCGGGATCCATCTCCAACGCCCGCCCCATACGCGTGGCGAGGCACCCGATCACGATCATCTCGGTCATCGGCCCCGCGTAGCCGGCGAAGTCGCTCCCGGGCTGCTTCCCCTCCTTGATCGCCGAGATCCACTCCTTGTAGACGCCCTCGGTGCGCGGATACCTCTTCGGCAGCGGCGTGGCCGCGACCTCGGCAGCCACCTTGGGGTCGAGAAGGCGCGGGTTCTCGCCATACGTCCCGGCGAGCAGCATCCCCTTGTCTCCATACCACACTTGGCCACCCTCGCGGTCGAAGGGCCAGTCCTCGGCCTCGCTCCATCCTTCCGGTCGCGGCGGGAAGAGCGATCCGTCGCGCCAGATGAGAGTCACCGCAGGACGATTGCCGATTGCCGGGAACTCGTACTCAATGCGCTCCGACGTGGGTGCGGTCTCCGAGAAGAGCAGCGTGCTCTCGGGCGTGATGCGCGACGGATACTTGAGGCGCAGCGTCCAGTAGGCGGCATCCATGAGATGACAGGCCATGTCGCCCATCGCGCCGGTGCCGAAATCCCACCAGCCGCGCCAGTTGAAGGGCGCGTACGACGGATTGTACGGGCGTTCAGCGGCGGGGCCGATCCAAAGATTCCAGTCGAGCGTGTCGGGCACGTTGTGGGCAGCGGTGGGACGGTTAATCGCCTGCGGCCAGATGGGGCGGTTGGTCCAGTACTCCACGCGCCTCACTGGACCGATCAGTCCAGCCTCGACCCACTCCCGAATGAGGCGAATGCCCTCGGCCGAATGCCCCTGGTTGCCCATCTGCGTCGCCTGCCGTGGGCGCTTGGCCGCCTCGCTCTTGAGCGCACGCACTTCACCGAGCGTGCGCGCGAGCGGTTTCTGGCAGTAGACGTGCTTGCCCATCTTGAGCGCCATCATCGCCGCGGCGGCGTGTACATGATCGGGGGTCGAGACCGTGACGGCGTCGATGTTGTTGCGCTCTTTCTCGAGCATCTCCCGGTAATCCTTGTACCGTCGCGCGTTCGGGAACGCACGAAAGGCGCGCTCGGCGCTCTTCCAGTCGACGTCGGCGAAGGCGACGAGCTCCTCGCCCGCCATGCCGCGTACGTCGCTGAAGCCCATCCCTCCGACGCCGATGCAGGCGACGCGAAGCCTCTGGCTGGGCTGCTTACGGTCGGCGAGTGCGTGTAGCGGGCGCGGCATCGCGGCGAGCGCGCCGGCGACCGCGAGCCCACCAACGAAGCTGCGACGATCGAAATGGTTGGGCGACATGAGACAGTCCTCAGGGGGCGGGAGTGGGAGCAGTCGAATCAGTCTTGAACGTGACGAGGAAAATGAAGAACACCGCGAGCGCCCCGTACGCGGGGATCGGCCAGATGCGCGCCCAGTCGTGCGACGCGAGACCGGTGACGGCATTGGTCGATGCATAGGCGTCGACGACGCGCCCGGAGACGAAGGCGCCGACGAAATAGCCGAGGCCGTTCGTGACGAAGTTCATGAAGCCCTGCGCGGCGGCGCGCACCGACTCGCCGGCGCGCTGGTCGGTGTAGATCTGTCCGCTCACGAAGAAGAAGTCGTAACAGATACCGTGCAGGAGGATGCCGGCGTAGATCATCCACATGCCGCTACCGGCGTCACCGGCCCCAAACGCGAAATACCGCACCGCCCAGGCGAGCATGCCGCCGAGCATGATTGCCTTGATGCCGAAGCGCAACAGCAGCACCGGCAGCACGACCATGAACGCGATTTCGCTCATCTGCCCGAACGTCTGAATGAACGCCGGATCGGGTGCCCCGATCTCGTTGAGGTACAGATTGGTGAAGGAGTAGTAGAACTGCAGCGGGATGCAGAGCAGGAAGCTGCCCAGGGTGAAGACGAGGAAATCGCGGTGCTTGAGCAGCTTGAGCGCGTCGAGTCCCAGCGCGTCACGGGCGGTGAATGGACGGTCACCACCGCGCGGCGGCGTGGCCGGCAGCGCGAACGAGAAGAGGCCGAGCACGATACTTCCGCCGGCCGCCAGCTGCATCGGCAGGGCCTGGGCGTCGGCCTTGAGCACCTTCCCCACGAGGATGCCGGCGGCGATCCACCCGATCGTACCGAGGACGCGGATGATCGGAAACTCTTTCGCTGGGTCCTTGATGTGGTGGAACGCAATCGAGTTCGAGAGCGAGAGCGTTGGCATGTAGCAGAGTGCATAGACGATCAGCATCGGATAGAACGTGGCGAATCCACTCTGCAGGGAGACCATGTACAGGAGCACACCGCCCGCGAGGTGCAGCACGGCGAGCAACTTCTCCGAGTTGATAAAGCGGTCCGCGACCATGCCGATGAACCACGGCGAGACGAGCGCGGCAATCGCCGTCGCGCCGTAGGCGGCACCGACCTGCGCACCGCTAAACTGGAGTGTCTGCCCCAAGTAGGTGCCCATGGTGACAAACCAGGCCCCCCAGACGAAGTACTGGAGGAACATCATGAGCGCGAGGCGTCCCTTGATCATCGTGAGAGCTCCCGGATGCGGATATGGCGAAAACTCGCCACTGCGCCGTGTTCCTGCAGACCAATGCGCCCGCGGCGCGCGAGTCCGTACGTCGGCCACTGCGCAAACTTCGACTTCGCAACTTTGGCCGTCCACTCCGGCGTCCAGCGTTCATACTCCAGCAGCTTCACATCGTTGAGCCAGTGCTCCACATGCGAACCGACCACGACAACGCGGGCCCTATTCCATTCGCCGAGCGGCTTCGTCACGTCGCGCACCGGCTGGTCGAGCGCGTAGTTCGCGCCAGCTGAGGTGAGCACATTCTTGCCGTCGGGGTGCCCTGCATTGTCGAGGATCTGCATCTCCGGGGCGTTCTCGTAGATGATCGCAGTCGCTTCGGTCGCATGGTAAAAGATTCCACTATTCCCTTTTTCGCCCACGCGCCACTCGACCTCGAGTTCAAAGTCCGTGTACTCCTCCCGCGTGACGATGTCACCGCCGGGGCGCGTGCGGACGAGCACACCGGTCGCGGTGTCGAACGCCCACGCCGACGGGAGCAAGTCGAGTCGGTACCCGCGCCAGTGCGTACCGGGATTTGTGCCGAGCAGGTCGGTCCATGGTCCGGCCCGCACACCCTGCGGCAGTTGCTGCCCCTGCGCGCCTCCCGAGAATGGCAGGATGCAGAGGGCGCCGAACCCAAGGGCGGTACGTAAGAATCGCTGGGACATTCAAGGCCTGATGGCGCGGGGGGGGGACAACGACGGCACGGCGGGAACGTACCCCCTTCCCCAGGGAGCCGAAAGGTTGGCGCATCTGCCTCACGCTGGCGTGACCACTTCCCGAGCAGAGCGAGCACTTCTCCCTATCGCATTTCCCGGTCGATCTCGCAGACCGTGAGTTCATGAGACTCTCCATGGAGTCCACCAGATAGCGATGGACCGCGGCAGGAACAGGGTTCCTTGGTGCCCGACGACTCAGCCGCTAGAAGCATCGCCCCGGCGATCGAGGCAGAACTAGTCGCCAAGGGATTCCCCCTGGTAGGCCCGCACGAGGCGCGGCTCCTGGTGCACTATCATCTGACTCGGCGCACCGTGACCTGGCGGGAGATGATCAGGGGCGAAGTCCCAGCGAAGGCCGAAAAACGACCTGAGTCAGCGATGCGGGACGCGGCGCGCTGACCCAAAAAAATTCTCAACGAGGGGCACGGCGACATCGTAAATTGGGGGCGGATACTCCCGTGTTCGCTCTCCCTCGGTGGTGAGAGCAGGTACCAGACCTGCCCGACCACCTTCCGTGCTCTTTCACGAGGCACGGAGTCCCCGTGACCGCCCCCACGTGCCCATCGCCCGCCCGCTCGCCGTCGCCGTCGCCCTGATCGTCGCCTCTGCAGCCCCCGGACAGGCGCAGACCATGTCACCGACCACCGCAGCCGGTCGCACCGGTCGCGCGACGGTCGTGCCGGTCGCGCCCGAGATTGACGGACGACTCGAAGACGCCGCCTGGAAGAGCGCAACGATGCTCAGTGATTTCGTCCAACGCGAGCCGGTCGAAGGCAGCCCCGTCTCCGAGCGCACGGAGGTCCGCATCGTCACCGACGGTGAGGCGCTCTACGTCGCCGCCTGGCTCTACGATCGTCAACCCCAGCTGATTGCACCGAGCGAGAAGATCCGCGACGTCACGCTCACCAATAGTGATTACTTCGCCTTCATCCTCGACACGTACCACGACAAACAGAACGGATTTCTCTTCGGCACGACGCCGTCGGGGGTGGAGCATGACGCCCAAATTATCCGCGAAGGGGAGGGCGGCGGCGTGTTCAGCGCCGGACAGAACCGCGCGCAGGCCGGCTCCCTTGGCGGCGTGAACCAGAACTGGGACGCAAGCTGGACCGTGAAGACGACGCAGGACTCGCTCGGCTGGTACGCCGAGTTCCGGATCCCGTTCTCGACGATCCGCTACGGGAGCGGCGCCACGCAGACCTGGGGCCTCAATATCATGCGCGGCATTCGCCGCCTGAACGAAGAGGCGCTCTGGTCGCGCGTCTCCCGGCAGTTCAACATCAACCGCCTCTCGCAGGCGGGGACGCT
This sequence comes from Gemmatimonas phototrophica, assembly GCA_945869195.1. Taxonomy (GTDB): domain Bacteria; phylum Gemmatimonadota; class Gemmatimonadetes; order Gemmatimonadales; family Gemmatimonadaceae; genus Pseudogemmatithrix. The sequence continues at coordinate 232,426 of CAMBNV010000001.1, forward strand.
CGAGGAGATCGCGGTCCCGAGCCAGCGGATCGCCACGGTCACGCCGTACCTCCTCGGCAGTTCGTCGCGCGCGTACGCGACACAACCGAACTTCAACAGCATGGGCGAGGTCGGTCTCGACGCCAAGTACGGCATCACACCGAGCCTCACGCTCGACCTCACGTACAACACCGACTTCGCACAGGTCGAGGTCGATGAGCAACGCACCAACCTGACGCGTTTTCCGCTCTTTTTTCCTGAGAAGCGTCCGTTCTTCCTCGAGAACGCCGGCATCTTCTCGGCGGGCACTCCCCAGGCAGTCGATCTCTTCTTCACGCGCCGGATCGGGATCGACGCGGCAAGCGGCCAACCGGTGCCAATCCTCGGCGGCGGACGTCTCACGGGTCGGATTGGCGGGTTCACGGTGGGCGCGCTGCAGCTGGTGACCGGCGAACGGAACGCCACCGAGGGCAACTCCTACACCGTGCTCCGGACCGTGCGCGAACTCTCCGCTCGCTCGCGCGTCGGCGTGATGGTCGTGCAGCGCCAACGTATGGGCGACGCCAGCGACCACAATCGCGTCTACGCCCTGGATGGGCGCGTGGGGGTTGGACAGGCGTGGACCGGCGACGCGTGGGCCGGTCGGTCGGAGACGCCTGGGGTCACTGGTAATGCGAACTCCTGGAGCAGCCGTCTCGCGTACCAGACGCGCGACTGGAACAACTCTGTGCGCCTGCTGCAGGTCGGTGACGCGTTTAATCCCGAAGTCGGCTTCATGAGCCGACCGGCGGGCTACCGATTCGATGAACTCATGTTGATGCGCCTGGTGCGCCGCGATTCATGGAAACAGGTGCGGCAGTGGAACCCCCACATCAGCTTGCGCCGCTATGTCGGCACCGACGGATTTCTGCAGTCAACCTGGTCACACATTGACCTCACCGAAGTCGAGTTCAACGGCGGCGGACGCTTCGGCCCCGACATCAACGTCTTCTCCGAAGGATTACAGGCACCGTTCGAGATCGCCCCCGGCGTGATCCTACAGCCGGGCCAGTACACCTTTTCGCTCCCGGGCCTCGACTGGGGCTCCGACCCGAGCGCGCCGTTCTCGTTCCTCACGCGGATCGAAGTCGGCCAGTTCTACTCGGGGACCAAGAAGGGGGGTAACATAGCGGTGACGGCCCGCAAAGGCGCAGCCTTCTCGTCGGCGCTCACCTTTGACCATCAGGACGTCAAGTTGCCTGAGGGCAACTTTGTGCGGGACCTAATTGGTGTGAAGTTCGCGTACTTCTTCACGCCGCAGATCTTCGTGCAGTCGCTGACGCAGTTCAACGACCAGGCGAACATCTTCACGTCCAACATACGGTTCGCCTGGCTCCGGACGGCGAATACCGGACTCTTCATCGTGCTCAATGACGGCGAGCAGGCCGACGGGTTCACGCGTTGGCGCCAACCGATTGCGCGTTCGGTGACGTTCAAGTACTCCTACCAGCTCGGCAGCGGCGGCTGATCGTCCGCGCCCAGGGCATCCTCGGCGCTGGCGATGGCGGCGAAGGTGCGTATCTTGGAATGGGTCGGGGGGCACGACCATCCGACTCTATCTCACCGGAGGATCGCATGACATCACTGACCACTCGACTCGGTCTGCTCGCGCTCACACTCGCAGTCAGCGCGCCGGCGGTCGAGGCGCAGGGAAAAGATTCCACGCCACCGAAACGCGCCGCGCCCAAGCGCGGTGACCGCAACCGTATCACGCGCGACGAGATCGATGCCGCCGGCGGCGGCGTTGTCACCGCGCGCGATGCCGTACGCCTGCTCCGGCCCCAGTGGCTCAGTCCGTCGATGGGGCGAGTGGCGAGTTCGAACATCGTGGATGAAACGAGCGGAGCGTCCCAGGTCGTCGTGTACATCGATGACGTGCGTCAGCCCGATCTCGAGTCGGCGCTCATCACGGTGCGGGCGGCCAAGATTGTCGAGATGCGCTTTCTCGACCAGAATCGTGCGATTCAGATGCGCGGTCCGGGACATGAGGCCGGGGTCATCGAAGTCAGCACGACTGACAAAAAGTAGACGGTCACAAGGCGAGACAATGCAGGGGCCGCCCGATGGGGCGGCCCCCGCATTGTTACCCTCTCACTTCTGCCCCTTATTCACTTCCTTGACCCAGCTGTCCCTCAACCCGACGATGCGATTGAATACGAGCTTCTCGGCCGTGCTCTCCTCGTCACTCATGAAGTACCCAGTCCGCTCGAACTGATAGCGCGTTCCCACCGGATCGAGCGCCACACCCGGCTCCACCTTCGCGTTGGCGATGACCACGAGCGAGTGCGGATTGAGTGCCGAGAGGAAATCCTTGCCCTCGGGCACATCGTCAGGATTGGGCTGGGCGAAGAGTCGGTCGTAAAGCCGGACCTCGCACGACTTTGCCTGCGCGGCTGAGACCCAGTGAATCGTGCCCTGCACCTTTCGGCCGTCGGGCGGGTTGCCGCTGCGCGTCTCTGGATCGTAGGTGCAACGCAACTCGACCACCTGGCCGGCCGCATCTTTCACCACCTCGCGGCAGGTGATGAGATAGCCGAAGCGCAGCCGCACTTCACGACCGGGGGCGAGCCGGTAGAACTTCTTTGGCGGCTCCTCCATGAAGTCGTCGCGATCTACCCAGAGTTCGCGCGAGAACGGGATGGTGCGGGTCCCTGTCTTGGGCACGTCGTGCGGGTAGTTCTGCGCGGTAAGTTCCTCGACCAACCCTTCCGGGTAGTTGGTGAGCACCACCTTGAGCGGATTCAGCACACAGAGCACGCGCGGCACTTCCATGTTCAGGTCGTTGCGCACCGCGTGCTCGAAGGCGCCGATCTCGACCCGTGCGTCCTTGCGCGCCACGCCGATCGTCTCGGCGAAGATGCGGATCGCCTCGGCACGGACGCCACGGCGTCGCAGTCCGGCGATCGTCGGCATCCGCGGGTCATCCCACCCGTTCACGTGGCCCTCGGTCACGAGGCGCAGCAGCTTCCGCTTGCTGAGCACCGTGTAGTCGAGCTCGAGCCGCGCAAACTCGATCTGCGTGGGTGGCGCGGTGAACCCCGCCGCCGCTACGAGCCAGTCGTAGATCGCGCGGCTGTCCTTAAACTCAAGCGTGCAGAGTGAGCGCGTGATTCCCTCGATCGCGTCGCTCAGTCCGTGCGCGAAGTCGTAGAGCGGGAAGATCTTCCACGCGGTCCCGCGGCGGTAATGATGGGCATCACGCCGAATCCGCAGCAGCAGCGGGTCCCGCATGATCATGTTCGGATGCCCGAGGTCAATCTTCGCACGCAGCACGTGCGCGCCGTCAGGAAACTCACCCGCTTTCATACGTCGCAGGAGGTCGAGGTTTTCCTCGGTGGGGCGTGAACGGCCTGGGCTCGCCGTCCCTGGCGATGTGACCGTGCCGCGGTTGGTGCGGATCTCCTCCTCACTCTGCGAGTCAACGTACGCCTTGCCACCAATAACGAGCGACTCGGCGATCTCGTAGAGTTTCTCGAAGTAGTCGGAGGCGTAGAGTTCGTTGTCCCACGTGAACCCGAGCCAACTGATGTCGCGCTTGATCGCGTCGACGTACTTCACGTCTTCGGTGAGGGGGTTCGTGTCGTCGAAGCGTAGGTTGCAGGTGCCGCCGAACTCGGTCGCAATCCCAAAGTTGAGGCAGATCGACTTGGCGTGGCCCATGTGCAGGAAGCCGTTGGGCTCCGGCGGGAATCGGGTGGCTGGCCCGCGGTTAAATCGGCCTGTTGCCACATCCTCCGCGACCATCTCACGGATGAAGTCGCGGCGGGGAGGGGTGGAGTCGAGGGAGGTGGGTTCTGGCACGGCGTTCGGCGGTGGGAGAGAAGTTGAAAGGTATCGGGGCGCCCCCATCGCCGGCCACGCCCCTCGCTCCCTTCAACTGCCGCGAGACCTTAGACTTCACCCCTGATGATCGAGCGCCCGCGGATCCTTGTTGTAGCAGCGACCGAGCGCGAGCTCGCGTCGCCGGATGGCTGGCTCGCCCTGGAGTGCGGGGTCGGTCCGGTCGAGGCCGGCGCCACCACCGCGATGGCAATCGCCCGCCACCGCCCGACCATCGTCCTCCACGTCGGCATCGCGGGCGCGTGTCGGCGTCGTGCGTTCGCCCCGGCCACCCTGGTGATCGGGACCGCCGCCCGCTACTGCGACCTCGGCGTGAAGACCTACTTCGCGCCGAGCACTGTTCTCGCAGCGCCGGCGCTGCTCGCGGCGGCCGCCCGCCTGCTCCCCGCCGCGCCGCAACTCGTGATCGGCACGAGCGCGCGCATCGGAGGCGCGACGGATTGCGACGTCGAGGCGATGGAAGGGTTCGCGGTCCTGCGGGCCGCTGAGCTCGCCGGTGTGCCGGCGATCGAGATCCGCGCCATCTCGAATGACATAGACGAGCTCGATCGCGGTCGCTGGCACTTCGACGCCGCCTTTGCCGCCATCACCGAGGCCACGCCGATCCTCGTCCGGGAGTTCATTCGTTGCGCCAGCTGACGTTCGGCTACTCGCCCTGCCCCAACGACACGTTTGCATTCCACGCGCTGGCGCATGGGCTCGTAGAGGCGCCGTTCCGAGTCCGGCCAGTGCTGCTCGACATAGAGGAGCTGAACCGTCGCGCCTACACGAGGGAGTTCGACCTCACGAAACTGAGTGTGGGAGCCTTCGCCGGTGTGGGCGATCGTTATCGCCTCTTGCGCAGCGGTGCGGCACTGGGCAAAGGTGTTGGACCACTCGTCGTCACGCGGGCGTCGATGTCACTGACCGACGCCGTACGCGGACGCGTGGCGATCCCGGGGCGCGACACGACCGCTTTCCGGCTGCTACGACTTGCGGCGCCGGAGCTGGGCGAGGTCGTGGAGATGCGGTACGATCGGATCCTGCATGCCGTGAGCGCGGGAGAGGTGGCGGCGGGCCTCATCATCCACGAGAGCCGGTTCACGTACGCCGAGCAGGGGCTGGTACGGGTGATTGATCTCGGGGAGTGGTGGGAACGTGAGACCGGACTCCCGGTGCCACTGGCAGGAATCTGTGCGCGCTCCGACCTCGACGAGGCGACCCGCGTGTCGGCCGAACGCGCGATCCGCGACTCGGTCCAGTACGCCTTCAATCACCCCGAGGCGAGCCGCGACTATGTCCGCGAGCATGCGCAGGAGCTGTCGGCCGAGGTGTGCGCGGCGCACATCGCCCTCTACGTGAACGCGCTGAGTCTGGACGTGGGCGACGAGGGGTTGCGCGCGATTGAGAGGCTGGTCGGATCACCGGGCTGACCTGCGAGGGCGCTGGACGGCCGAAGGGCCCGCTCATCGTGGGATGCGCAGGCCCTTCGAGTTGCCCCTCTTGGAATCGAACCAAGAACCTTCTGATCCAGAATCAGACGCTCTGCCAATTGAGCTAAGGGGCATCAGATCGCGCGGTTCCGCGAGACAGGAAAGTTAGGGGCCCTCTACTTCGGCGGCAACCCCTACTGCACTGCATCACACGCTGTCGTACCGGGGCGCGAACGCCGCCTGGCGCCATATCTTTCGCGCATGACCACCGACCTCTCGTACCCGATCGGAAAGTTCGAGCGTCCCGCGTCGAGCACGGCCGCAGATCGCGCCGGACGCATGGCGAACCTCGCCGCCCTCCCAGCCAATCTGCGCGCCGCCACGCGCGGTCTCACCAAGGCCCAGATCGACACGCCGTATCGGCCCGGCGGCTGGAGCGTGCGGCAGTTGGTACATCACGTCGCCGACTCGCACATGAACTGCTTCACGCGCGTCAAGCTCGCCCTCACGGAATCAAATCCCGTCATCAAACCCTATGACGAGAATCCGTGGGCCGCGCTCCCAGACTCGACGCTCCCGATAGAGCTCTCGCTCGCGATCCTGGAGGGCGTGCATGCACGCCTCGACGTGCTGTTGCGTTCGCTTACCGCGGAGCAGTTCGCGCGTCCGTTCCTCCACCCCGCGAGCGGGCCGCAGACGGTCGACTCCTGCGTGGCCCTGTATGAGTGGCACAGCCGCCATCACACGGCACACCTGACCAACCTGCGGACGCGCGAGGGGTGGTAGCCGACTGCAGGCGCAGACGCGAGCGCACCACTCGCGGCCCACTCACCGCCTCCGACGCAGAACGCCGCGGACCCGTGGGTCCGCGGCGCTTCGGGTAGCTGGTCGCGCGCGGGCAGGTCGCCTCGCACACTGTCATTGGAACTATACGTCCTACCGAACAGCGGCGGGCTAAGTGCCTGCTCGCGAACCAGCGAAAAAACAGATGGAGCTGAGGGGGATCGAACCCCTGACCTCTGCAGTGCGAGTGCAGCGCTCTCCCAGCTGAGCTACAGCCCCGCATCACGTTCCGGTCAGTCCCTCATCACCCGGGGCAACTCTACACATCCGGGACGACTCAGCTTGGTTCCGGTAACGTTGCGATCCCGCCGGATGAATCATGGCAGGGCCGCCAGTCGAGTAATAATAGTAGCCCCCGGGACCGAGCGCCACCCCCCCCACGGGCTCGAGGATCGGCAGCGCCATGAGAGGTTCACCGCCGTGGGTGGGGCCTCGCCCGCGACTCCTCGTAAGTTCCCCTCATGATCCCATTGGGAATCCTCCCCACGCCCGCCGAGGTCCGCGCAGCGGCCGCCCGCATCGCTGGCATGGTGGTGCACACGCCGCTGATCCCGTCCCCCGCGCTCTCGGCGATCGCCGGAGGCGAGGTGCTGCTCAAGCTCGAGTGCACTCAGGTCGGCGGATCGTTCAAGATCCGCGGCGCGCTCAACGCGGTGCTCTCGCTCGGACCCGAAGCGCGCGCGCGTGGGGTTGTCGCCTCGTCGGCCGGCAACCACGGCCGCGGCATCGCGATCGCCGCGGAACGACTCGGGCTGGTGGCGACGGTATTCGTGCCGAGCACCGCGCCGGCGATCAAGCGCGATGGCATCGTGGCGCACGGTGCGCATGTCGACGCGACAAGCGCTAGCTACGATGACGCGGAGGCAGCCGCCCGACAGTTCTCCGAGCGGACTGGCGCGACGTTTGTGAGTCCCTGCACCGGTCGCACCCTGCTCGCCGGTGCGGGTACGATTGCCATGGAGGTGCTCGACGACCTGCCGACGCTCCGCTCCATCGTCGTCTGCGTCGGCGGCGGCGGACTCGCGGGTGGGATCGGTGGCTACCTGCGCGGAATGGCGCCCGCGGTGCGCATTTTCGGTGCACAGAGCGTGCGGACGAACGCGATGGCGCTCGCGCTCGCGAGTAGGCAGCCGACCGAGATTCCCGACCTCATCACCCTCGCCGACGGACTCAGCGGGCTCGTCGACGCCGAGATGCTCGCCCAGGGTCAGGCTGCGCTTGACGGTATCGTGACCGTAGAGGAGGAGGAGATCGCCAAGGCGATCGCGTGGGCGCATCGCGAGCACGGACTCACCGTCGAGGGCGCCGGTGGGGTGGGGATTGCAGCGATCCACTCAGGCAGGCTCAAGCCGCAGACGTTCCCCACGGTCGTGACGGTGAGCGGCGCGAATATCGACGCGCTCCAGTGGAATGTGCTCATCGAGCGGTACCAACACGCCACGGCTACGTTTCAACGATGATCGTTCACCGCATGATCGAAGCGCCGGCGCAGTCGGCCTCCACGGCCCGACGGGTCGTACGGGCCTCGTTCGTTCGATGAAGCGCGTTGAACGCCTCGGCGAGGCGCGGACTCCCGAAGGGACGCTCATCGAACTCCACCGGCATGACGGCGCGTACCTCATCCGCGCCGACGGTGTTGAACTCATGTCCACTCGCCGCCATCTCTCCGAGGATCGACTGGCCGAGGTAGCCTGTGGCGGGCTCCGCGATGTTCCGAACGCGCGGGTGCTGATCGGCGGGCTCGGACTCGGATTCACCCTCCGTGCCGCGCTACGGCACCTCGCCGCCGATGCCGAGGTGGTAGTCGCCGAGCTGATGGCTGAGGTGATCGCCTGGAACTCAGAGCCCACGTACAACATTTCAGTCGAGGCGATCCGCGACCCGCGTGTGCGGATTGTGCATGACGACGTCTTCAATGTGCTGCGGTCACATCCCGGTGGATTCAATGCGATTATGCTCGACACCGACAATGGCCCGGACGGGATGATCATGTCGGAAAACACGCAGCTCTATGCAGCCTACGGGATCGGGATCACCATGAACGCGCTCCGCGTCGACGGCGTGATCGCGTACTGGTCGGTGGCCGATGATGCGCGCTTCGTCGACGCGTTGGAACGGTCCAAGCTCACCGTCCAATCGGAGCGCGTACGGGCGCACACCACCGCGGGTCCGATGCACACGCTGTACGTGGCTCGCGAGCGACGCCCGGCGCGCTAGCGCCCGCGACACTCGCGCGACACTCGCGCTCAGCTCGACTGTCGCGGCAACTCGTCCAGCGCGCGCGTCAACGTCTCGACGATCCGATCGGCATCGGAGAGCGAGAGCGGCATCGGTCCCCGAATTTTGATCACGTTGTGGAACGGACCATCGGTGCCCACGAGCACACCACGCTCGCGCATCCGGTTCACCACGAACGTGGCCTCGTCGGGCGCGGGCGCCTTGGTCTCGCGGTCGCGCACGAGCTCGACGCCAAGGAAGAGCCCGGATCCGCGGACGTCACCGACGATCTCGCTGGTGTCGAGAAGCGGCCGCAATCCGTTCAATAACCGCTCGCCGACGATTAGCGCGTTCTCTTGGAGTCGCTCGTCGAGTGTCACCTGCAGTGTGGTCGCTCCCGCCACGCAGGCGGCGGTGCTACCGCCAAAGGTGCTGAAAAACTCCATACCATTGTCAAAACTGTCGGCGATCGCGCGCGTGGTGATCACCGCACCCATCGGGTAGCCGTTGGCGATCGGCTTTCCGAGGACCACGATGTCTGGAACAACACTGTGCGCCTCGAACGCCCAGAAGTGGGTCCCCAGACGCCCGAATCCAGTCTGCACCTCATCGGCGATGCAGAGGCCACCGGCGGCACGCACCTGGGCGTAGACCGCCGGCAAAAAGCCAGCGGGCATCAGGATCTGCCCGCCGACGCTTGGGCAGGTCTCGGCGATGTAGCCCGAGAGCCGGCGTCCATTGGCCGTCAACGCTTCGATCACGGACGTCACCTGGGACGCGAACCAGGTGCCCGGGTCGGCGTGGACGCCCAGCATGCGATACACATCAGGGATTGGTGAGCGGTGCACCCAGTCGGGCGCACCGGCGCCGCCCGGTCCCGCATGCTTGTACGGACTAATGTCGATCAAGGTCGTCGTATGGCCATGATACGCGCCGTCCATCACGATCAGATCGCGGGCACCGGTGTGGGCGCGCGCGAGGCGGAGCGCAAGTTCGTTGGCTTCACTGCCCGATGGCGTGAAGTAGCAGACGGCGAGCGACGCCGGCAGCAACGCCGTCAGCTGTTCAGCGTACTGCGTGAGCTGTTCCTGGAGGTATCGCGTGTTCGTATTCAGCACCGCCAACTGTTCACTCACGGCACGCACCACTCTGGGGTGAGAGTGCCCGACGTGCGCGACGTTGTTGTAGCCGTCGATGTACCGATGCGCGGCTGCGTCGTAGAGGTATTGCCGGTGACCACGGACGATGTGGAGCGGCCTACTCCCGTACGATAGACTGAGATTGGGGCCCACCTGTGCGCGCCGCGCGGCCGAGATCTCCGGCGTGCGCGCCTGATGCGGCAGTCTCGCCGGCGGGATTCCCAGGATCAGATTGGGGTCGGGGCAGACGCTGGTCCAGACGCGACGCTCACTGGCACGCACGGCTCCGTCCATGTTGCACGGGACGTCGAGCAGGTCAGTAATGAGTTGCACATGCACATGGGCCCACCAGTCCCCGTTAGTCGGCGCGCTGCCGACACGGGCGAACTCCGTTCCCTTTCCGATTGGCTGACCGATCCCTAATCCGTCGAGTGAATCGACCGTCAGATGGCCATAAAGCGAGAAGAACTCGACCGGGTCTGCACCGTCGGTACAGTGGCGGAGAACAATCACGGGACCGTAGTCATGGTGCGCGGCGGCATTCTCGAAGCCGTGCACGACTCCGTCGAGCGGTGCGAACAATGGCGTCCCCTCGGCAACCGAGAGGTCGAGTCCGAGGTGGATCGTGCGCGGCTCAAGCGCCGCGGGGTCGTTCGGCCAGGCGTAAATAAGGCGCGCTTCGTCGTAGCCCCCGACGCCGATCGCCGCGCCCTGCTCACTGAGCGTCCGCCGTATTCGGCGGTCCAACTCAGCAGGCGCGTTCTCAAGCGGGTCGCTGGACACGAGCCTGCTGCCGGCGCTCAGATCAATGGGGGCGACCGGTGTCGTCCGAAGATCGTGACCCAGCAGCGGCGCGAACGAGGTGGCGTGCTGCGCAAGCCAATCGGTAACACGCGGGGTGTGCGGCACCGGCGACAGGCCGCAGGCGTCGCGGAGGGTATAGTGTGCGAAGCGCGGATGAATCGACGCGAGGCGCGGCAGCGTCGCGGCGAGTGGACCCTGACTAATCCCTAGATAGCTGTCCGACGGCCGCTCGGCCATCTGCTTTGCGGCCACGCAGGCGCTCGCGCAGAGTCGCATGCACATGAGACTGAAGAGCGCGGCGACTTCGGGCTCAGTGAGCGGATACGTTTCGTGGTAGCCGGCGAGGACCGTCGCGGCAGCGGCGAGTGGGTCGTCCGCTCCGAGAGCGACGTACGCCATCGCGATGGCGGCGTCATTGACGGTGTGGCTGTAGACCATGTCCCCAAAGTCGATGATACCGGTGACGGTCTGCCGGGACTCATCAACGAGGAGGTTGTAGTCGTTGGGATCGCTGTGGATCACGCTCTGACGGAAGTCCGCGAGCCCCGGGACGACCTGGCGCTCGTGGTACGCCAAGAGCTGTGCGATGTGCCCGGCGAGCGCGGCATCGGCGACGAGGGAGAGATGCGCGCGGACCACCTGGTCCGCCCGCGCGAGGTCCCAGTGGAACTCGCGGTGAAAGGCCGGGTGATCGAATGTTGCGAGTGCACGATCGAGTACACCGACGGCGCGGCCGATGTCGCGGCGGAGCGCGTCAGAATGCAGGCGTGTCGAGCCGAGCGTCCGCCCGGGAAGTGCCGTGACGAGCCGAACCTGATGCGGGCCGTGCGCCCCGACGTCGTGCCCGTCGACGGTGCGGATCAGCTGCGGTACGAGCCCTGTCGGCGCGAGATGACGCATGACCGCGCACTCGGCTTCAAGGACCTCGGCCGGCTCATCGACGTGGGCCAGCTTGAGGATGACCGACTGGCCGGCGTCGGTCCGCAGGAGGAGATTCTGGTCGCGTTCCGACGGCAGATCCGTCGCCACCGCGGTGAGTCCGTAGAGGCGCGCAGCTAGCGGTGGCGCGTCGGTCAGTGAGAGACGAGGCACGCCGGTCGTGAAAGAATGTGAGGGTGGGTCCGTGCGACGTCTCGGCGCACGGTCCAGTCGCCGCGATGCCAGTGAAGTCGCCCTGCTCCCACGAGTGCCTTGTTCGGATCCACGGACGCCTCCGGGTGTGCCGGTTCGAGATCGATCCCCTGAATGCTAGCGCGGGGAAGCGATTCCGGCGCCCACCCCCCGTAGCGCTCCCCCAGAGTGCGAGTATTCTTTGCGGATGCCAATCCCGATGATTCGCCTGCTGCGCGCCACACTCCTCGTGGTGTCTACGACGGTCGCTACGTCGTCCTGCTCGACCGTCCGCGACCACCCGAGCGCCGCAACCGTCGAGCGTCCGCGCATCGCCGTGGTCTCGGCCTTCGATGCGGAACTCGTTGCGCTCCGCGCGGCGACCACGATTACCGATACGCGGGTCGTGAACGGACGAACGCACTACCTCGGCGCGCTGGCCGGCCATGACGTCGTGCTCATGCTCAGTGGCTTCAGTATGGTGAATGCCGCCATGACAACGCAGTCGCTGCTCGACCAGTACACGATCACCCGCATCGTCTTTTCCGGCATCGCCGGTGGCGTGAACCCCACGTTGAATGTTGGGGACGTCACCGTCCCCGCGCAGTGGGGCAACTACCAGGAGCAGCTCTTCGCCCGAGAGACGCCGACCGGCTTCGCACCGGCCCGCGTCACCACGCCATTCGCCAACTTTGGCATGATGTTCCCGCAAGGGACCTCGGTCACGGTTCACGGGGCGCCGGCAGATTCGCTCGAACGACGCTTCTGGTTTGCGGTCGACTCCGGGGCACTGGCCACGGCGCAGAGTATTGCGCCGCAGGTACAGCTCACACGATGCAATGGCGAGGGTGACTGCCTCGCGCACGCGCCGCGGATGGTCGTGGGTGGCAACGGCGTGAGCGGCCCGACCTTTGTCGACAATGCGGCGTATCGGGAGTGGGTGTGGACGACGTTCCACGCTGACGCACTCGATATGGAAACGGCAGCGGTCGCCGTGGTGGCCTACGAGAACCGAGTTCCGTTTATCGCGTTCCGCTCGCTCTCTGATCTGGCCGGGGGGGGCGCCGGCCAGAACGAAGTGGGCCTGTTCGGGCGCCTCGCGGCTGCAAACTCTGCCGCGGTCGTCATCGAGTTCCTCAAGGCGCTGGCGCCGACTCGCGCCGTGGAGCGCCCATGATGCAGTTCGTCACGCAGTACTTCGAGTTTGGCCGTCACCGGACCACGTTCCGCACCGAAACGCGCGCCGGGATCGCGACCTTCCTCACGATGGCCTACATCATTATCGTGAATCCGGCGATCCTCGAGGCCGCCGGCCTGCCGCGGGAGGCGTCGATCACAGCGACCATTTTGTCGGCCGCGTTCGGCACCCTGCTCATGGGCGTCTACGCCAAGCGACCGTTCGCCATCGCACCGTACATGGGAGAGAACGCCTTCATCGTCTTCACGGTCGTGAAGGGGCTGGGGTTCCCGTGGCAGACCGCACTGGGCGCGATTTTTCTTGCCGGCGTGATCTTCACCCTGCTGACGGTCTTTCGCGTGCGCGGCTGGCTGGCCAACGCGCTGCCGATGTCGCTCAAACAGAGCTTCGCGATTGGGATCGGACTCTTTCTCACGTTTATCGGGCTGAATCAGATTGGCGTCGTCGCACTCGGTGTGCCTGGAGCGCCGGTCACGCTCGGCGCGTTGAATCAACCCACGACGCTACTGGCCCTTGTCGGCTTTTTGTTGACGGTCTGGTTGCTAGCGAAACGCGTTACGGGGGCGTTGATCATTGGAATCCTCGCGACCACCGCGCTGTCGGTGCTGGTCGGCGTAACCCCGTTGCCGCACGCGCTCGTGAGCATGCCGCCGAGCCTTATGCCGGTGTTCGCGCAGTTGGATATCGCCGGCGCCCTGACACTCCAGGCGCTCCCGGTGGTCGTGATCGTCTTCGTCATGGCATTCGTCGACACCATTGGCACGTTGCTCGCGCTCTCTAGGCGCGCCGGGCTGCTCAACGCAGAGGGGAATCTCCCCGAGATTGAGAAGCCAATGCTCGCGGATGCACTCGTCAACATCTTCGCGCCCCTGGTCGGGACGACGACGTCCGGCGCGTTCGTCGAGTCGGCCGTGGGTATCGAGGAAGGCGGTCGCTCGGGGTTCACGGCGGTCGTCGTGGCCCTGCTCTTCCTCTGCGCGCTGTTCATCGCGCCGCTGCTCACCGCGATTCCCCTGCATGCCACGGGGGTGGCGATGGTGGCGATTGGACTGTTGATGGTCGAACCGATCGCCACGCTCGACCGGCACGATCTGACTGAATGGATACCCGCCCTGCTCACGATCGTGCTCATGAGCTTCACGTTCAATATCGGCGTGGGGATGACGGCCGGATTGCTCCTGCATCCGGTGTTGAAAGTGCTCTCGGGGCGCGGCCGAGAGGTGCGTGCGCCGATGTGGCTGCTCGCCGGGATGTCGCTGGTGTTCTACCTCGTGTACCCGTATCGCTGACGGCTCAGGTCGGAGTTAGCGCAAGAATCGCCGCGCAACCTGTTCGAGCCGATCATCCCGTGCCTCTTCCGCCTCGACAAGCATCTCCTCAACGTACCTGCGCAGCACCGGCTCACCCCAGTAGTAGCCGGTCGCTCGCTCGGCGAGCTGTGTCTCGCTCACCCGCGCCGCCTCGAGCAACGCCCGCGCGGCCGCGCGATCGTAGCCAGGATCATCCCGCGCGGGGAGCCCGTAGTTGCGGCGTGGCATCTCCCCCTCCGCGTCGTCCCGCAGGAATGCCCTCGACATTCACGCTCCTCCGGTCAGTCGTCAGTCCTTCGAATCCACCTATCAAGGATAGCGGCGGCGGCCCACTCTCGTCTGGGCGAGCGCCCACGGCATCCGCTCGACACCGCTGAGCGCGTTACTTTTCACATATGTCGCTCCATCTCCGATTCCTCGGCACCTCCGCCTCCCGCCCGACCGTCGAGCGCGGCCTCTCGTCGATCGCGGTGACGCGGGAAGGCGAGACGATGCTGTTCGACTGCGGCGAGGGCACCCAACGCCAGATGATGCGTTGGGGCGTCGGCTTCACCCTTGGCGACATCTTCTTCACGCACTTCCACACCGACCACTTCCTCGGCGCGCTCGGCCTGCTCAAGACTCTCTCGTTGCAGGCACGCACGGAGCCGCTGCGTATCTGGGGCCCGAAGGGCGCCGTCGCCCTATTCAAACGCGCCGAAGGACTGGGGACTGAGCGGCTCACCTTTTCTCTCATCGTCGCGGAGGTCGAGCCCGGGACGCCGATCAGGCGCAAGGACTATGAGATCCGGCCGTTCGCGGTAGAGCATCGCAACGGCGCGGCGGTGGGCTTCGCGCTCGTCGAGTACGAGCGCCGGGGACGCTTCGATCCGGATCTCGCGCGTGCGCTCGGCATCGAAGAAGGCCCGCTCTGGGGCCGGATTCACAAGGGAGAGTCGATCACCCTCGGGGACGGTCGCGTGATCGCCCCCTCGGTCCTCGTCGGTCCGACACGACCGGGCCGTACCATCGTCATCACCGGAGACACGCGTCCCTGCGCCGCGACCATCGCGCACGCCGAGGGCGCCGACCTGCTCGTGCACGAATCGACGTTCGGCGATGAAGACGCAACGCGCGCGGTGGAGACGATGCACTCGACGGCCCGCGAGGCCGCGACGGTCGCACAGATGGCGGGGGTCGGTACCCTCGTCCTCACGCACTTTTCGGCGCGCTACTCGCGCGACACTAGCGATCTCGCGCGCGAGGCGCGTGAGGTGTTCACGGGCCCGGTGGTGATGGCGAAGGACGGGATGGAGATTGAGGTGCCGTACCGGGATGAAGTGCCGGCCGCGGACGCGCCGGCCTGATGGGCACCGCCCTGTCGCTGGGAATTTCGGCGGGTGATACCGGCGGGAGCTGACCGGCTACTCGAGCGGCTGGCGCCCTGCGAACCCGCCGTCCACTTCGTGCCAGTGCGAGACACTCTGCTCGCCCTGCCGCCAGCAGAGATAGACCACGCGCCCGTCGCGCTCGCACGGGAAATCGAACAGCCCGCTCTCGAACGATTTGCACTCGACGCCGAGTTCAGTGAGTTCCTGCACGAACTCCTCGATGTCAGCCGCGGCGCGCTGCACCTCGCGCTGCAGTCGCTCCCCTTCGGCAGTCGCGGCCGGCGTCAGGCCGATCGTGACCACCTCAAATCGTGCGATGAGGGTACGCCACTCCTCGTAGGTGCGCACAAGGTCGGCGGCGATTCGGCGGACGAGCGGCAGGGCGCGGTTCGCGCGCTCTGGGGTCCAGAGTGTCCCCGCCTGCGGCGCGTTCATGCCCCCGTCCTCGGGCGCGCGTTCCGCGCCCTCCGTCGGAGGGGGGGGGGTGCTTGGCGCAGGCGCGATGCCGGCCGCATCAACGCCCCGGGCGCCTGGCCGCGCGGCGCCTGCCGTACGATCCGGTTCTCTCCCGAATAGAACGAGGCCTCGTTGAATGCCCTCGTGAGGGCCGCCCGCATGCCGGGCACCTCCGTGGTGTCGCCGATCCACATCACACGACTGATCGGCGAGGGGACGGAGCCGAGTCGCCACTCCGTGCCGGCGATATCGCGAATCACGAGCGAGACGCGTGCCTGTGGTGCATCGGCTGCGTGGCCGACGAGCACGAATCCATCACGGGTCCAGATACGCTCCCCGACGCGATCGGCATCGAGCTCATCGGTCGAATACTCGGTGCGCACGAGGCTCCACCACTCGGGCTGCTCGACGTCGAAGGGGTCGAGCTCGACCACACCGACCTCTTCCTCCGCGCCGGCCTGCGTCACGGCGAACCGTACCTGCAACCGGCGGTCGAATACGCCCAGGGTGAAGCTCAGCGGGTCGAAGGTTCGCTGCGCCACCACGGGGAGGTCGGCGGCCGTCGAGTCGGCGTCGAGTGTGGCGATCGAGTCCCGCAGCGCGGCCCAGCTCGCTCGTGCGGTCGCCAGCGCGCGGCGCCCTGGCGCCATCCCGATAACCGCATCGAGCGGAGCCGCGACCGCGGTGCGCAGATCAACGACGCCACGCCGCGCCCCATGCAACGAGGCGCCGCCGATCACATCGATGTCGGTAAGATGCTCGTACGAGAGCCACGGCCCTACCACGTCGAGCACGATGATGTCGGCCGTGGCGAGCGAGCGGGGATTTTCACTCCCCTGCTCGTCTTGATCGAGCGGTCGTTCCGCGGGATTCGCCGCGGCGTAGGCACGCGCGAGCCCGGGCATGAGGGTGTCGGCCACGAGCTGGACCGAATCGCCACTGACGAGGTCGCGCTTATACAGCCGCTGCCCAATGAAGACGGCATCGTAGAACGAGTAGTCGGCGTCGGAGACGTAAAGTTCGGCGAAGCGTCCATCGATTTGGGCGAGCACCATCGGGGCGCCACGCACCCGGATGCCGTCGGCGTCGGATCGGATCCAGAACACTGAATCGGCCGCGGCGACGATGAACTCGGCCGGCGGCGCGGAAGCCGGCGGCTCGGCGCGCCCGCAGGCGACCGCGAGGAGAACGAAGAACAGCCGTCGCGCGCGCATGCCGCAATATATCACCCGCGCGAGGCAACCTCGGCCACGCCCGCGATGAGACGGTCGACCTCCTCCTCGGAGGTGTAACAGGCGACGCCAGCGCGCACGAGTCCCTCGACTTCGAGACCGAGGCGCTTGACGATGGTTGCCGCGTAGAAGTCACCATGACTCGTGAACAGGCCGTGCGCGACAAGTGCCGACGTGACCGCTTCGGCAGTATGCCCGCGTACCGTGAACGCGACGGTAGGCGTTCGAGGCTGGTCGGGACCAGGGCCGTACCGCCGGACGCCGTCGATCGCGCCGAGGCCATCCCAGAGACGAGTGAACAGGGTCATTCCTCGTTCGTGCAGCCGATCGAACGCGTTTTCGAGGCGCGCGCGCCGCGTGGCTCCTTCGCCAATCGACGCCAAAAACTCGACAGCGGCGGCGGCGCCGACGATCCCCTCATGATTCTGGGTCCCGGTCTCCATCCGATCGGGTGCCTCGCTCGGCGCGGGCTCAAGTCGTGGCACGTCGGCCGCGTTGAGTAATCGCTCGCGGCCGTAGAGGACGCCGATGTGCGGCCCGTAGAACTTGTAGGCAGAGCAGCCGAGAAAATCGCAGTCGATCGCGCGAACGTCGACCAGGTTGTGCGGGGCGTAATGCACGGCGTCGACAAAGACGAGTGCGCCCGCAGCGTGCGCCAGTTTCGTCGCGGCGGTCACGTCGGAGATGGTGCCGAGCGCGTTCGAGCCTGCGCCAATCGCGAGGAGTTTCGTGCGAGGGCCGATGGCGGCCTCGAGCGCCCGCCAGTCGAGTTGACCGCGGTCGATATTGACTCCCACCTCTCGGATGGTGATACCGCGCTCTTTCTCGAGTGCGCGCCAGGGTGCGACGTTCGCGTGGTGATCGAGGTCCGTGATGACGACTTCGTCTCCGGGTCCCCAGGCGCGGCCGAGCGCGCGCGCCAGATGGAAGGTCCCGGTGCTCATGTTATTCGCAAACCAGACCTCATTCGCCGAGCAGTTGAGAAAGTCGGCGAAGGTCTCGCGTGCGGCGAGGAGCATCGCGTCGGTTTCGTTGCTCGTCGGATACGCCCAGTGGGTGTTGGCGTTGTGGTGCAGGAGGTAGTCCGCCATGGCGTCGACGACCGACTGCGGAACCTGCGTGCCGCCCGGTCCATCGAAGTACGCGACGGAGTGGCCACCACAGCGTCTGCTCAGGGCAGGAAATCTGGAGCGGATCTGATTGAGCATGGAATGGAAGATAAACGAGTGAGAGCGCTGATAGACGATAGCGGGCGGCGACACCCCTGCCCTCACGGGCTGGCGTCTTGACTCTTGATCACGGTGCCGGTCAACTGCTCGACCCATTTCACGACTTCCACATGATCGGCCGCCTCGCCGAGCGCGCGATGGGCGGCCTGATAGAGTTCGGCGGTGAGCTGAAGCATCGGCGTAGGGATCTTCTGCTCGCGCGCGACCTGCGCCGCGATGCCGACGTCCTTGTCGAGCAACGCGAGACGGAAGGTGCGCGGAAAGGCGCGCGTGAGGACACGCTCGGGAAAGAGGTTCATCGACGCGTTCGAGCGACCGCTCGAGGTGTTGATCACGTCGAGGGCCACCGCAGGATCGACGCCCGCGCTCGTGAGGACCGCGAGGCCCTCGGCGGTCGACCAGAGATGCAGTGCCAGTAGGCCGTTGTTGACCGCCTTCACCGCATCACCAGTCCCGACTGCGCCACAATGGACGATTTTCTTGCCAAACGCCTCGAGGAACGGGCGCACCGTTTCGATCGTGTTCGCGTCGCCTCCAATCATGACTGTCAGCGTGCCACTCTCGGCGCCGACGACGCCGCCCGACACCGGTGCGTCGAGGTAGCCGACGCCCATCGCGGCGAGGCGGGCGGCGAGGCGCTTGGATGTCGTCGGATCGCCCGACGTGCAATCGACGAGCGTCGCACCGCGCGCCAGCCCGGCCAGCAGACCGTCAGGCCCGTCCAGCAACATTTCGACGTCACCAGAGACGGCGAAGCAGGTGATCACAACGTCAGCCCCGCGTGCGGCGGCCGCGGGGGTCGCTGCCTGTGTCACGCCAAGCTCGGCGTACTTAGCCGCAAAGTCCGCGGCGCGCGCGCTGGTGCGATTCCAGACGCGAAGGCCCCAATCGGTGCGGGCGAGGTGGCGCGCCATTGGGGTGCCGATGGCACCGAGACCGAGGAATGCGACGGAGGGCATGATCGAGGCTGAAGGAAGAGGAGCGACGGAAGAGGAGAGTCCCTCCTCCGACTACGGACGACGTGACGCCGATCCCGCGCCGACGCAGGACAAGCTCGCTGAATCGTCGCAGGTGCCGCCAGTGGTAGATTCCCATTCATGCGACTTCTGGTACTGATTGATGGGATGCTGTCGGTGCATGCACGGCACGCCGTGTTCACGGCGCTCGGCGCCGTGGACGGGCTCACGCGCGCCGAGGTGGAGCTGGGGCGGGCAGAACTGGAGCACGACGGCCGGGCGAGCGATCAGGTGATTCGATCAGCAATCTGTGAGGCGATTGAGGCAGCTGGGTTTCGCGTACGCGAGGTGCGGGCGCTGGCACGGACGCTGCCGATGCTCGAGGGTTGAACGCGCGCCTCGCTGTGACGTCCCACTGCTGGTGGAGTGCGGATGAACACCGGCGCTTGTTGTGCACCGCGACATTCGGTTAGCTTCGGGTCACTTCACTTTAGCGGTGCGCGCCCGCGCGTACGCCTTCGTTACCCAGGGAGGCACTCCGTGACACCAGAAAAACGGAAACAGGAACAGTCGGTCGCCGCCTTGGTCGCGCCTGACATCCTTGAGCTGCTCCAAAACGACCCCGCGAGCATCGCGGCCGAGACGGAGGAGCTGCACCCAGCCGACCTCGCGGATGTCGCGGAGCTCCTGCCTCGCGAACTCGTGTTGTTGCTGCTGATGTCGCTACCGTCGGCCCGCGCGGCAGACGTGCTCGAGTATCTCAACGAGGAACTACGCTCCGAGGTCCTCGAGGCGATGGACGCCGGCCAGGCGGCTGCATTCCTGACGGGCATGACGCCCGACGAGCGCGTCGACGCGCTCGACGAAATGGATGAGGAGGCCGCCGACGAGATTCTCGAGGCGATCCCCGAGAAGGAACGCGCCGAGACCGAGCGGCTGTTGCAGTACGAGGCCGACACGGCGGGTGGCCTCATGACCACCGAGTTCGTCTCGCTGCCGGAGACCGACACCGTGGAAGAAGCGCTCGCGACTATTCGCGCGATGGCGCGCGTCGGTCGCCGCGAGGCGATGGGCACAGTCTACCTCGTCGACGGCCGGGGCACGCTGGCGGGCGTGCTCTCACTCCGTGAGCTACTCGCCGCCGCCGAGGGCGCGATCCTGCGCGACGTCGCCTGGACGGATGTGGTGACCGCACTCGCGACGGCGGACCGCGAGGAGGTCGTGCGACTCACGTCTAACTACGATCTCGTCGCCGTGCCGGTGGTGGACGCCGACCATCGCCTCATCGGCGTGATCACGGTCGACGACGTCATCGACGTGATCCAAGAAGAGCAGACCGAGGACGCCCAGAAGTTCGGCGGTTTGGAGGCACTCGAGGAACCATACCTACAGAGCAGCATCGCCGACCTCCTCAAGAAGCGCTCACCCTGGCTGATCGTGCTCTTCGTAGGACAGATGTTCACGGCCGCCGCGATGGGTTACTTCCAAGGCGCGATCGACGCGGCGACCGTGCTCGCCCTCTTCGTCCCACTCGTTATCAGCTCGGGCGGCAATTCCGGCTCACAGGCGACGTCGTTGATCATCCGCGCGATGGCGCTCCAGGAGGTGAGCGCCCGCGACTGGCGGCGGGTTCTGGGACGCGAAGTCGTGCTCGGCCTCATCCTCGGTACAATGCTCGGCGTGGTCGGCCTCCTGCGCGTGGTGGTCTGGCAGTGGTTCGGACTCTACCCATTCGGCGATCACTACCTGCTCCTCGCGACGACGGTGGGCACCACGGTGATTGGCGTCGTGCTCTTCGGTACGCTCACCGGAGCGATGCTGCCGTTCGCTCTCAAGAAGTTTGGGTTCGACCCCGCGAGCGCCTCTGCGCCGCTCGTCGCAACACTCGTGGACGTGACGGGCGTCGTGCTCTACTTCACCATTGCGATCCTCCTCCTCCGTGGCACCCTCCTGTAGGGCTGCGGCAGTGAGTCGCGACGGACGGGCAGCGGGGCTCGTCCTCGTCGCGGCCTGCGCCTTCGGGTCACTCTCGATCGGTGTCGCGCTCGCGACCAACGCCGGTGTCGCGCTGATCGCGCTCATGGCCTGGCGTTACGGGATTGCCGCCCCTCTGCTCGTGCTCGCGGCGGGAGGTCCCGCACGCGTACTGATCCCCGTACGGCGCGCGGTGGCGCTGTTGCTCCTCGGCGGTGGCGGGCAAACTCTCATCACCTACCTGACCTTCTCCTCGTTGGAGTGGCTCTCGGTCGCGCAGCTCGGCTTTCTCTTTTATACCTATCCTGCCTGGGTCGCCGTGATCGCCGCGGTCGCGGGGATCGAGCGACTTACGCCGACCCGGATAGGCGCGTTAGTCGTCGCGCTCGGTGGGATCACGATGATGGTCGGCACACCCTGGAGCGCCGCCCTGCCGTTCCCCGGCGTGGTTCGTGCGCTCGGAGGGGCGGTCATCTATGCAGCGTACATTCCCTTACTCCACCGGATGCGCGGACCGCTCGATGCCGCCGTCGCCTCAGCGTGGGTCATCAGCGGCGCGGCGCTCGTGTTCGGCGCCTGGGCGATCGCGAGGGGGGAGCTGTTCACTGGTATGACCCCATCCATCTGGATTATCGCGATCGCCGCGGCGGGGATCAGTACGACGGTCGCGTTCATCACCTTCCTCCGCGGGCTCGAGGTCCTCGGTGCGGTGCGCACCGCGATCCTTTCCACTGTCGAACCATTCTGGTCGGCATTGCTCGCGGCGCTCGTGCTCGGCCAGCCGATCGGCAAGATGACGCTCGCGGGTGGCTTCATGATCATGGTCGCGATCGTCCTCCTGCAGCGATCCGGGCATCCGGCAATCCCCGACGTTCCGCCCCCCGAGTGATGACCTCTCGCTCCACACGCGCCGACACCACGCAACCCGGTGCGGGCACTGCCTACGCGCTCCTCGCCGCAACAGGGTTCGCGGCGGTCAGCATTTTCACAGCGAAAGCAACCGCCGTTGGGCTCTCGCTCGCGACGGTGCTCGCCTGGCGCTACCTGCTCTCCGCCGTAATTCTCACGCTCTGGGTAGGCACCCACGACTACAAGCGGATCCCGCCGCGCGAAATGATCCGCTTCGTCGCGATCGGTGGCTTTGGGCAGGCGTTGCTGGTTTACCTCGCACTGTCGTCGCTGCAGTACATCCCCGCGGCGACGCTCGCGTTTCTGTTTTATTCGTATCCGGTCTGGGTTGCCCTCGCCCAGGCAGTGCGAGGCGCCGAGAAGCTCGACCGGCGGCGCCTCGCTGCACTGGCGCTCTCGTTCAGCGGCATCGCCGTGATGGTCGGAATGCCGGGAGCAGCGGCGACGGACTGGCGAGGCATCGCGCTCGCACTGGGTGCCGCCCTGCTCTACGGCATCTACATCCCGGTCATGCGAGTGCTGCAGAAAGACCATCCCGTCGCGCCGCCGAGCGCGTACGCGAAGATTGGGGCAGCGCTCGCGTTCCTCCTGCTGAGCGTCTCCGACCGATCATTCACCTGGGAGCTCGCGCCAGAGGCGTGGATGACGATCGGCGCCCTCGCGGTGTTCAGCACCGTGCTGCCGAGTGTGTTTTTTATGATGGGGTTGATCCGGTTGGGTCCGGTGCGCGTCGCGATCGTGTCGACGGTGGAGCCGTTCCTCACGGCACTACTCGCGATCATCGTGTTGGGTCAGCCGCTCGCCTGGCCCACGCTGATCGGTGGCGCGTCGATTATCGGGGCCGTGGTCGTCCTGCAGTTCCGGCGTGACCGAGTGGCCTGAGCCCGGTTCATCCGACGGCGGCGACAGTGCTGCGCCGGAAGAGCACCACACCGCCAACGACCGCGATAAGGGCGAAAGAAAACCATTGAATCGCGTATGACTTATGGGAGCCAGCACTCAGCACTGGCACGCCAAGCCGGCGGGGCACGGACCCTGCGGCCCCGGCAGAATCGGAGGTCATGACTACCATCGCGGCGGCCACCGGAGCGCCAAGTCGGGCGGACAGCGCACGTCGATTGAGCGCGCGGAGCGGTTTGCGTGGGTCCGGAGGCGGAGCAGCGCCGTCTGCCGGCAGCGGAGACGCATAGCCGGAGAGCGTCACGACACTTTCCTCTCGCCAGGCCGTCTGATCCACTCCCGCGGCGTCAGACGAGAAGACCCAGCCGCGCGTGACGATCACGAGCGTATCATTCCCCTCGCGCTCCAACGGCGTGATCAGGTGGACGCCCGGCGCGCCGCCATTTGAGCGCGCGGCGAGCACCTGCTCAAGGTCGTAGCGAAATCGCCCCGTGAGGATTGCCAGACGACCCCGCAGCGCGGTGCTGTCCGAGGGCAGCGTGGCGAAGGGCGCCGGTGATTCCGCCAGCCGCGTACCCACGGACAGGTTGTACGCCGCCCGCTCCGAGTGGCGTGCAACCTGCCAGAACCCCAGTCGTATGAAGAGGGCGGCGCAGGCAAGCGGAATGGCGAGTCCTAGCAGGGCTTTGGGGCGCACGGGGGGGGGGGGGGAGGAGGACGTGGACGCGACTACGTGACGGGCGCGACAGACGCGCAACGTTGCCGCTAGCCTGAAAAATACCCTCGATCCGGCGCTCGGTGCGGACGAGTCAATGTGACCTGCCTCACTTCAGGCAGGCGTGCTAGGCGATATCTTAGAAATGTTTCGCCCACTACTACCTGATGCCGTGACCTCGAATAGCCGCCGTGCTCTCCTGCTCGCCACCGTTTTCGGACTTTCGCTCCTCTCCTGTGGCCGCGAGGTCACGGGACCTGGTGACGGCCTCCGATTCGGTCTGAGTCGGACCGCCGCGTTGGCGATCGATCCGCAGTTCCCGCAGCTCCCGAGCGGAGACTTCGCGAGCGACTTGGTGCCGTTCGTGAAGGTGCGGATGACGCTTCGCCAGCTCGACAACGCGATCGTGAAGGACACGACGATTGACTGGCCCTCGAACGCGGACTCGGTGGCGCTCACGCTCACCATGCTGCTCCCGCTGACGACACCATCCGGCGGCCTGCCGGTGAAGTTGGCGATGGCGTTTGTGAATGCGGCAGGTGATACCGTGTTCCGTGGTGGACCGGCGGCGACGACGGTAAAGCCGGTGGGGACGCCGGGTGCGAGCGATCCGGTCGCGATTCCGGTCAGTTGGGTCCCTCGGGGCGCAATGCCGGCGTCGATTGTGCTGACGCCCCCGACCGGAAGCGTGACATCGGGTACGACCACGGTATTCCGCGCGACCGCGCTCGACGCCGCCGGCGATTCGCTCCCTGGAACGCCAATTGTCTTCACCACCGACAGTGATGCGCGGGTGACGCTCGTGTCGGCCGGTGGGACAAGCACCGCGACCTGGCTCCCGAATCCCGGCACCGTGCGCGTCGTCGCGTCGACGCTCAACGCCAAGACCGATACCTCGTTCATCACGGTGTCCCTCCCCGTGCCGACCCAGCTTGCGATCACCGCCGCGCCGACGACGGCCGTGGCGGGGATAACGCTCGGTGCGATCACCGTCGCGGTGCGCGACGCGGGCAATGCGCTCACGCCGCTGTTCACGGGCCCTGTCTCCCTCACGCTCAACGCTGGTACGACCGGCGCGACGCTCCTGGGCACCGCGACGGTTACCGCGGTGGGGGGCGTTGCGACCTTCACCGATCTGAGGATTCAGCGCGCGGCCACCGGCCTCACGCTCACTGCGTCGAGTGGAGCGATCGCCCCCGCGACGAGCGCCCCACTCACCATCACCCCGGCCGCGCCGGCCGCGCTCGTCCTCGTCGCCGGTAATGCGCAGAGCGGCACGGTCGGGCAACCGCTCCCGGATTCCGTCGACGTGCAGCTCCGCGATGCATTCGCGAATCCGATTGCCGGGTCGTCGATCGCGTTCAGTGTGACATCCGGTGGCGGCAGCATCTCGCCCACGAGTGTCGTCACCGACGCCATGGGCCGGGCCCGGGTGCGGTGGACCCTTGGCAGTGCGGTGGGCAGCCAGAGCGTCACGGCGGCCGTGACGGCCAACCCGAACCTGCAGGCCGCCGTGACGGCCGCCGCCACGGCGGGCGCGGCGGCTAAGCTCCTGCTCACGTCGGGGCCGATCGGTACCCAGGTGGCGGGTGTGGCGCTCCAGAACATCGTCGTCGAAGCCCAAGATGCGCTGGGCAATCGCGCGCAGACGTTCACTGGCACGGTCAGTCTCGCCCTCGCGGTGAATCCTGGCGCGACCACACCGACCGGCGTGCTCACCGTGGCGGCCGTGGCGGGTGTCGCCACGTTCTCGAACATCGCGGTCACGGTGGCGAACGCCGGATACCGACTGGCGGCCTCGAGCGGCGCGCTGGTGTCGGACACCACGCTCGCGTTCGCGGTCGTGAATGCCGCCGCCTCGAAAATCGAGATCATCTCGGGCGGCGGCCAGTCGGCGATGGTCGGCGCTGCGCTGGCTGCGCCACTCGTCGTGCGCATCACTGACAGTTTCGGGAACAATGTTGCGGGCGTCGCGGTCACCTGGACCATGACGACCGGCTTGGGCACGCTCGGGGCGGCAAGCTCCCTATCCAATGCCAGTGGGTACGCGAGCACTACCCTCACGCTCTCGAACACGGCGGGTATCGTGGCCGTCTCGGCGGCGGCGAACGGCCTGACCGGTTCGCCGCAAACGTTTGCGGCGACGGCACTCCCGGGCGCGGCGGCTAAGCTCCTGCTCACGTCGGGGCCGATCGGTACCCAGGTGGCGGGTGTGGCGCTCCAGAACATCGTCGTCGAAGCCCAAGATGCGCTGGGCAATCGCGCGCAGACGTTCACTGGTAGCGTCCGGGCGATCGACCGCAGCGTGGTTGACACCAGCCAGAACGGTGACAGCGTGTTCGTGACCGCCGTTGGTGGCGTGGTGACGTTCACCGGGAAGGTCGTCGAGACCGCCGGAACCTTCTCAATCCGCTTCAGCGCACCGGGTCTCACCGACGCGGTGAGCAATACGTTCGCCGTGACCCCGGCCGCGCCGGCACGGATCGTCCTGTTAGCCGGCGCCAACAACACCGGGACTGCCGGAAAACCGTTGCCGTATCCGGTCGGCATTTTTATTGAGGACCAGTTCTACAATCACATTCCTGGGTTGACCGTCACCTGGGCGATGGTCCGTGGCGCCGACACGCTTGCGGTGCACACGAGCGTGACGGATTCGATTGGCGTGAGCAATTGGTTGCCGACGTTGCCCACCTCGGTCGGGCAGGTGCAGATCTTGGCGCGGTCCGCCGGGCTCAACAACTCGCCGATCACCGAGTACGTCGTCGCCGACGTGGCGGCGCAGCTCACCATGTCCATCCAGCCCACGAGCGCCGCCGCCGCGGCGGTCCTTCCGGCGAGCGAGGTCCGGTCGCGCGACCAGTACGGCAACATGCAGAACTCCTTCACGGGCAACGTGACCGCGACAATCGACAGTGGTCCCTCGGGGGCGGTCCTTTCGGGCACGACAACCGTCGTCGCCGTCGGTGGGGCCGCTGTCTTCAGTACACTGGCACTCGACAGTCCGGGCAGCTACCGGCTCCGCTATGCGGCGGTCGGACTGACGAATGCGGTCTCCGCTGTATTCACAGTGACGGGCCCACCAGCCGGGATAATCCTCGTCTCCGGAGGCGGGCAGTCGGGGACGGTGATGACGATGCTCACGGATTCGATCAGGGTCCGGTTGATCGACGCATCCGGCAACCTGCTCCCGGGAAGGAAGGTGACCTTCTTCAGCAGCTACCCTACAACAACGGTGATCGCGAATACCAACGCGGCTGGCGAGGCCAGTAGTACCTGGTCACTGGGCTATTATGCCGGCACGCAGCAAATGTTGGTGTACCCGTCAGAGAACTCCGGGCTACAGCTGACGGTCTCGGCGACCGGGACCGCTGGGGCTGCGGTTGGCCTTGGACTCACGACCCCTGCGGCTGGCGCCACGAGTGGCAGCACGTTCACGACACAGCCAATCGTCCAGGTGCGAGATGCGTGGAACAACTTGGTCACGACGGACAACACGTCGATTGTGACGATGACGGTGGACGGGGCCGGGACTGTCATCGGGACCGGAACCGCGACCGCAGTCGGCGGCGTGGCGACCTTCGAGAATATCGGGGTGAGCGGCCTCTCGTCGAGTTACAGTCTGACGTTTCAGAGGAGTGGTCTCACCAGCATTTCGCAAGGGATTTTCGTTGCCACCCCGATCCTGTCGTGGACGGGCGCGGTGAACAACGACTGGGGGACAACAGGCAACTGGAACCTGAACCGCCTACCGGTCTCGGGCGACAGTGTCGTCATCAATGGCAGCCAGACCGTAAACCTCGCGTCGGCGAGCACGGTCAGGTGGTTGACAGTCCCAGAAATGACGTCGATCACGATCGCATCGGGGGCGACGCTGACAGTCGTCGACGCTGCGAGCTTTGGGACCTCAAGCACCGTCACCATGACCGGTGGCACGCTCACCGGCACCGGATCGATTAAGGTCGGCGGCACCATGAACTGGAGCGGTGGCACGATGGCCGGCTTCGGGAATACGCACGTGGCGATGGGGGCGACCCTGGCCGTCACCGGCGCGCCGACGCTCTCTGCTCGCCAACTCCTGATCCACGGGACGATGACGCTTGGTGGTACGGGATTCAATGCCGTCTACTCACCCAGCATCGCCGTGCAGCCGACGGGAACGCTCTCGTTCACGTCGACGGCGTCGTACCTCTCGACGAATGGATTGCTCACCGTCAATATTGATTCAGGCACGGTACGCAAACACGCTTCGGCGGGTCTCGTCCGCGTCGACTGGCCAATCAACAACTCTGGTGGGTTGATCGAGGTGGTGGATGATTCGCTCGACCTGCGAAACACGCTGAGTCACGGTGGTGGGAACGTCTCGATTCTGGCCAACGCCGCGGTGATCCACTACGGGCGCACCCTCGCAAGCGCACCGATCACCATCGCTGCCGGTGGTGTGTTGTCATTGCAGTCCCAAGGCATCGTCACCAATTCTGGGCGTCACGTTTTCACTTCAAGCTCGAGCGTAAGTGGGCTCGGTACATTGCGCCTCGACGGGGCGGACAGCACGGTCTTTGCCGGCGGGCTCGACGTCGACTCACTCACCGTAGAGAACAGCAACGTCTGGTTCAACGGCGCTGACACGATGAAGGTGACTCGCGGCGCGTACCTCGGCGGAGGCTCCTTCCGCGGCAGTGCTGTTCTCGGCATCCGCGGCAACGTCGTGCTGAACGAGGGGCTGATCGACGGCACGGGCACGTTCAACGTGCGGGCGGGGGGGAATCTGACCGTGCACAGCATGAATGGTTGGACCGTCGACGTCAACAACACGGGCAAGGCCACCTGGGGTGACTACGACATGGCATTCGGGCGCGACACGTTGAACAACATCCCGTTCGCTTCGATGCGTGTCCGGTCGGGGGGCATCTTCGACATCATGCACGGCAGCACCACGCCGCGCGAACTCTTGTGGACCAACCCGCCGTCAGCACCATACTCGTTTCTCACCATCGACTCTGGTGGAACGGTTCGGAAGTCCGCGGGCAACGGCGTGAGCAAACTCCACCCGCGTATCGTGAATTACGGACTCTTTGAAGTCGTCAGCGGAACGATCAACGTTGTGAATCTCTGCCAGTGGAACGGTACCAAGACCGGACAAGGAAGTCTCACGGGGATGTGCGGCACCTATTAGCGCTTCCTAGAACAACCCCAACTGCACCGCAAGCTGGGCCGGGTCCCTCGGGATCTGGCCCAGTCTGCTTTGCAGCAACCGCAGATTCGCCCGACGATGTCCGCCGAAATGGTTGTTGACGTACCGGTACACCGGCACCGACTTCGCCAGTGACGGCTAGATCAACACCCAGGCATCGATCTCCGTCGTGCGGTCAGCCGGCCGCGTTCCCGACGCCCAATCCAGGCTGAATAGTTCCAGCCCTGCGGGCCAACTCGGATGGCGCTCAGCCCGCTCCTGAAGAGCCGCTGTGGAGAGAAGTGGTAGTCACACCGACACATTGCGCCTGACGCCGCCGCGTTGCATGCTCCCCGTCGTCGGTGACCTCGATACACGCCCACTGGCCGCTTTCCTTCCCTTGCCGCCCCTCCCCATGACCGAGAAGCGCTCGCTGCTTAACCAGGTTGGCCTGCATACGCCGCAGCTGCGGGCCTGGGCGATGTACGACTGGGGCATCTCGGCCTACCAGACGGTCATCATGGCCGCGGTCTTTCCGATCTTCTTCAACCAGTACGCGGCGCAGGGCCTCACCAAGGTCGAGCAGACGCAGTGGTTCAGCTTCGCGCAGACCGTCGGGGCCCTGCTGATTGCCATCCTTGCACCGCTCCTCGGCGCCGTCGCCGACTACAAGGCGGCGAAGAAGAAGTTTCTCGGTTGGTTCATGATCCTGGGCGTTGGCTCGACATCGGCCATGTTCCTCATTGGCCAGGGCGATGTGATGCTCGCCTGCGTTCTTCTCGTGGTCTCGCTCGCCGGCGCTAGCGGGAGCACGGCCTTCTACGAGGCACTGCTCCCGCACATCGCAACCGAAGAGGAGATGGATCGGGTCTCTACCGCCGGGTATGCGCTCGGGTATGTAGGCGGCGGTCTCCTGCTCGCGTTGAACTTGGCGGTCATCACTTATCCCGGACTGATTGGGCTCCCGACCGGAGAAGGACTGACGCCAGAACAGGCGAGTCTCCCGACGCGACTCTCGTTCGTGAGCGTAGGTGTCTGGTGGCTCCTCTTTTCGATCCCGGTGCTGCGAAAGGTCCCCGAGCCTCCGCGCACGATCGAGACCGACGAGCGCGCCGACGCCAACCCGTTCGCCGTCGCCTTCACGCGGCTCGGCGAGACGATGCGCGAGCTCCGGGGCTACAAGCAGGCCTTTCTGTTCATGGTCGCGTTTACCATCTACAACGACGGCATTCAGACGATCATCAAGATGGCAGCCCAATGGGGTGACCGGACGGGGATCGCGCGCAGCGACCTGATCACGGCGATCCTAATCGTGCAGTTCGTGGGCATCCCCTGCGCCTTCGCGTTCGGCTACCTGGCCCAGTTCATCGGCGCGAAACGCGGCGTGCTGATCGGCCTGGTCGCATACGCCGCGATCTGCATCTTTGCCTACGGACTCGACAGCACCCGGGAGTTCTACATTCTTGCCGTCGCGATCGGGCTCGTGCAGGGCGGGACCCAGGCGCTCAGCCGCTCGATGTTTGCGAACATGATTCCGCGCCACAAGAGTGGCGAGTTCTTCGGGTTCTTTTCTGTCTTCGAGAAGTTTGGCGGGATCGCCGGCCCGGCGCTGTTCGGAATCGTCGCTGGCTTTGGCGGCGAATCGAATCTCGCAATCCTCAGTGTGATCGTCTTCTTTATCGTTGGTGGCTTTGTACTGCTGTTCGTCGACCCCGCCGAGGGTGAGCGGGTCGCGCGGGCGGCGGACGCGAAGGCGCGCGCGATCTAAGCGCCCCTTCGCTCCGACCTCACATCGTGGTGCACCTCCCGAGTGTCCGCTGCACCCGCTCGAGGACCTGACGCAGCTCCATGGCGAGCTCCTTAGCGCGACCGACGCGACGACCCGTCGGGCCACGGGCCACAGCAATGGCGTCATTCAGGTGATCCTCAGGCGTTGACACCGGCGGCGCTTGACCGCACGATACCGTACTGATATCATATTACTATCATTCTTCCGGAGCCGTGACCGTGTACCGAGACAAGCCCTACCCCGCTACGAACGGACTGGTCGTCCTGCTGACCCTGATCGCCGTGGACCTTGGCGCGTTGGCCGTCATGGTGACGGAGTTCGGGGCACAACGCGAAGCGACCGGTCTCTTGGCCACGCTCGTGCTGCTGGGGGCGTCGTTCATGTTCGCCGGGCTGTTCATTGTGAATCCGAACGAGGCCAAGGCGCTCGTGCTGTTCGGCACCTACAAGGGGTCGGTCAGCCGGGACGGCTTCTGGTTCGCGAACCCCTTGATGACGAAGCAGGCGATCTCGCTCCGGGTGCGGAACTTCGAGACCGCCCGCCTCAAGGTGAACGACAATCATTCCAACCCGATCGAAATCGGCGCGATTGTGGTCTGGAAGGTCGTGGACGCGGCCGAGGCGCTGTTTGAGGTCGACGACTACACGCGCTACGTCGCCGTGCAGTCGGAGTCGGCGCTGCGCGCGGTCGCCGCGCAGTATCCGTACGATTCGCACTCCACCGGAGAGCTCTCGCTCTCGACGCACACCACCGAGGTGTCGCAGGCGCTGGAGAAGGCGCTCGTCGATCGGCTACTCAAGGCGGGGGTGGAAGTGATCGAGGCGCGGATATCGCATCTCGCGTATTCGCCAGAAATCGCCGCGGCGATGCTGCAGCGGCAACAGGCGAGCGCGATCATCGCCGCGCGGCAGAAGATCGTCGAGGGCGCGGTCGGCATGGTCGAGATGGCGCTCACGATGCTCAGCGAGCGCGCGATCGTCACGCTCGACGACGAACGGAAGGCGGCGATGGTGAGCAACCTGCTCGTGGTCCTCTGCTCGGAGCGCTCGACGCAGCCGGTGGTGAACGCGGGCTCCCTCTACACCTGAGGGCGCCCGAGCCGTGGCGGAGAAAAAGCCCTTCCTGTTGCGCGTCGACCGCGATCTACTGGATGCCGTCCAGCGGTGGGCGAACGACGACCTGCGCAGCGTGAACGGGCAGATCGAATATCTGCTGCGGGATGCATTGAAGCGCGGGGGGCGTGTGCCGAAGCGTGCCGCTCCGCGCGATCCCTGAGTGACCAAACAGGAGTGGTCGATCCAAGCCGTGCCGGTGGAGTCCGCGTCGCAGTTCATCCCGTTGTCGATCACCGTCGCCGTCGGCATGCTCGCTCTGGCGTTCTTCGTTGTACGACGCGTGCAACGGAGCGGGGGCAATGAGGTCACCGCGCGTCGCTTTCCTCCACAACTGGTCTCATGGCAGCGCATGACATTGATTGCTGCGCTGCTCGGGGTCACCACGGGTCTTGGGCTCGTCTTCTCCGGCCGACGCACGAGCGAAGCGGCCGCGTCGATCGGGGACAGGATCACCGTCGCGACCGATTCGGCGACCCGTGGTGCACCGATCGTCGTGATGCTCGCCATCGGTCTGTTGGTCGTGGTCGTCGTCCTACTTCTCACGCTGCGTGATGGGGAACGTTGACAGCTCGGTTGTGAACCGAATCCCGAGCGCCCAGTGAGCCGTAGATTGGGCACACACTCAACCTCAGGTTCTTTTCACATGAAGATCGATCCCGCGAAGGCGTTGGCCGCGCTTCTGTTCGCGCTCGTTACTCCGCAGCCTGCGCAGTCGCAGGCGCCCGCCGCACTGTCGACGCCAGTCTGGGCCGCCGCACTCGACTCTGCGATCGCGGCTGAGATGACGCGCACCATGACCCCAGGCGCGCAGGTCGCCGTGGTCGTCGACGGCAAGCTGGTCTACTCGCGTGGCTACGGGGTCGCCGACATCGAGTCGAGACGCGCCGTCACCGAGCGGACACTCTTTCGCGTGGGCTCGGTCACCAAGATGGTCACTGCGGCCGCACTCACACAGCTCGTCGCCGAGGGAAAGCTCGACCTGCAGGCGCCGATCTCGAGTTACGTCCCCGAGCTCGCCGGCAAGCGCGTCGGCATCGTCACGACCCACCAACTGCTCACGCATAACGCCGGCTGGCTCGACAACGCCGTCCCCTACGGCCGCATGGGTGAGGGCGCGCTCGGCGAGGTCATGCGCGTCGTGAACGACACGCTCTTCTTCACTGAGCCGGGCCGCGTATACTCGTACTCGAACCCCGGCTACTCGATGGCCGGCTACGTGGGCGAGATGGCCGCGAAGCAGCGCTTCGGTCTCACGGTCGACCAGCTCGTACTGCGCAAAATGGGAATGCCGCGCGCGACCTTTCGCCCGCTCGAGGCGATGACCCAGGACTTCTCGCAGGGCCACATCGGCGTCTTGGGGCAGGCGGGAACGATCGTCCGCCCGTTCACCGAGAACACGGCGCAGTGGACTGCGGGATTCCTGTTCGCGAGTGCCCGCGAACTCGCGCGCTTCACCATGGCGCTCATGGATAACGGGATGCTCGACGGGGAGCGCGTCATGGCCGCGGACGCGGTGCGCCGCATGACGACGGGACATCAAGCGATTCCGGGCACCACGACTGCGCGCTACGGCTATGGGCTGAACATCGGAACGGTCGGCACCGAACGCGTGTGGCGCCATGGCGGTTCGATCAACGGCTTTGACGCGAACGTTTCGATGTTCCCCGACCGAAAGCTCGCGGTGATCGTGTTCGACAATCGCGGCGGTGCGCCGATCGAGGGCATCACCGATCTTGTCGCTCAGCGCGCGGGGGGCATCGCACCGGTACTGCCTCCGGCACTTCCCGCGGAGCGCGACGCAACGGCGGCAGAGCGCGCGCAGCTCGTGGGCACGTACAAGATGGGGAATACGACGATCGTCCTGACCGAGCAGGACGGCGCGCTCCGATTCCAGCAGGGAGGCATGACGGCTCCCACGCGGTTGGTCGGCGACGAGCGATTGGTGATCGTCCCGCCGCAGGGCGCGAAAGTCACGCTGCTGTTGGTCCGTGGAGCGAACGGCCGGGTGGAGTTCGTGCATCAGGGCGGGCGTTCACTCGCGCGCCAGCCGTAGGCCTGTGCGGGCAAGGCTGGGCGATGCTGGGCGATGCCAGGCGATGCTGGGCCCGCGCGCCTCGCGGCATGTGGATCGCTGCGCTACCGCCTGAACGGATTGCGAAAGCGCGGATCGGTCACCACCGCCGAGTCGCGCAGTGTCTTGAGGAACGCCACAACAGCCGCCTTGTCCGCCGCCGAGAGATTGAGCCGGCGAGGCGTGCCGTTGGGGTTCGCCAATCGCGGGTCGAGCGCTGGCCCGGGTTGCACGGCCGCGTCGTAGAACTCCACGACCGCCTCGAGCGTCGCGTGGCGACCGTCGTGCATGTATCGGTTTCCCATTCCGACGGCCTTGAGCGACGGCGAGCGGAAGATCCGCGTCTCGCCTGCGTCGAGTCCGTTGCTCCGCGAGTTGGCGTCGAGCGAGAACGACGGCGGTACATGGCAGCCGGCACACCCGAGCCCATTGGCCTGGGGTGGTGCGAGGAACAGTTGTTGACCGCGCGACTCCTCGGCGGTGAATCCCGGCATCGGCTGCTGGAACGGCGCGCCACCACCCGACGCGGCGACCGCAACATCCCATCGACTCTGCACTGACACGATACTGCGCACATACTGCGCCAGTGCGCGCTGCAGACGATCCTGAGTGACTGCGGCGTTCCCGAACGCCAACGTGAAGAGCCGCGCGTAGAACGGCACGGCGTTCACCTTCGCAATGGCCGCGGTGAGGCCGCCATGCGAGGCGTCGAACCCCATCTCCACGGCGTTCTGGATCGGCTCGATCACCTGCGCCTGCAGGCTCGGCGCCCGTCGATCCCAGAAGTACTCGCCGCTCTGGTTGAAGCGGGCATTCGCGAGGCGCATCGAGTGGGCGGTGGCGCGCGACACGCCGTCCAAGCCCAAGCTGAACCGCGCCGTGTCGCCGAACGCGAGGGACTGCACATGGCAGCTCGCGCACGAGACGCTGTCGTTGCGGCTGAGCCGTCGGTCGAAGAAGAGCACGCGGCCCAACGTCGCGCCGGCGTCAGTGATCGGATTCCCCGCGGCACCGCGGTCTTCGCGTTGCAGCACCTGTGGCGTGTAGGATGCGGGCAGCACCTGCATCGCATAGCTGGGGAGCGCAGTCGGATCGATGTCGAGTGCGGCTAAGACGAGTCTGTTACCCGCCGTGTCGATACCCGGCACGGTCGGGATCACGGCCGTACCCGTCACGTCGCCCCCACCACAGGCGGCCGCGAGAACGAGGAGACTGCCCAGTACTGCAGGGCGAAGACGACGGAGCGTGAGCATTTAGATGTTGGAGGTTTCTCGGTAGACGCTCCGTAAGGGGCAACGTTAACCGCGAGGTTCGCCCGGTGCCCGGCCGCGTGAGCCACGACGTCAGCGCTCCTAGCGGTACGTCTCGAAGAACCCCGTGCCCTCGCCCGCGATCGCGCGTCCACCGATCCGCCCGGAGATCCGCGCCACTCCCTTCATCTGGATGAAATACGGTCGCGCGACTGGCCGGTCCAAACTTCGTCCAGGACGATCGAGCCGCAGGTCGGAGCCGACGGCGTCCTCGATCCGGAGCTCGATCCGCAGCGTGTCGGCCCCGCGCACGTCGATCATCTCGGCGCGCGCAGGCACGCGGACCGTTCGACCGTTCACGACGACCGTTCCAGCGTCATCATACACGATCTCCGTTGGCCGGAAGAGCGCGCGGAACCCCAGCGAGTCCACGAGATACACGAAGAGCGGCTCGCGCACGTCGTCGGGACCAGCGCGGACCACGCGCCCGTAGAGCAGGGTATGGCTCCCTACGCGTGCCGCGCCCCACTCCCACTCGACGTCGCGCCAGACACCCCAGTTGTGGTCGTGATACGCCTGACTCGCGCTGAACCGTTCGCAGCGGCCACTGACGCAGAGTTCGCCGTCTGCGTCGGCGCGGAGGGCCGGCACAGCGTAGCCGCTCACGAGTGCGTCGCCGCCGATCGACGTGCCGGGGAAATAGGCGCCCGGTGCGGGAGTCAGCGTGAGCGTGATCGTCGCCGTCGCGCCCGTACCCTCCTCGCGCGCAGTCGCGTTCACGCGGTATCGCCCGTCCTCGAGCACCTGCACGCGATCGCCGCCGAGCGCGAGGTCGGCCAGGGCGGTGTCGAGCGCAACGTCGCGCCGTGGCACGGTGCGTACGAATCGCCGCGCTGCACGTCCTTCCTCGTGGACCGTGAGCAGCACCTGCCCACCCCACTCGCCGTTGGGCACATCGCCGCCGACAGCGAGCGTGAGGAATGCCCAGCGTTTGCGGTCGTCGGAGAGCACGTTGAAGTAGTGCCACTCGCCCCAGGTCGATCGCTCCTCGACGGGGACGCTCGCGGGGGTGTGATGAAAGTGATCGATCTCGTGCCGTAACTCGGACGGCGTCGGTGCGAGCCATTGGCGATCGGTCGCGTCGTCCTCCCACACACCGGCGACGATGTCGGGCGCCGCACCCGCGGCGCGTGAGGCGGAGGGGATCTCACCGAGCGCACGCACCGGAAACTCACCGCCGGCGGCCGTGCGCACATAGAGCAACACGCCGTCGGTCTGCGGCGCGACCGCGGCCACCGAGCCCACGAGTCGCGGGGAGGCAAGGAGTTGCCGGTGCACGAAACGCGCGTTGGGGATCGCGACGAACATCCCGCCCACGCCACCGGTCTTCATCACCTCGAGATCGAGACCCTCGGGCAACACGGCCACGTCACCACCGCCGATGAGCTTCTCGTCGCGCGACTGGAGGACCATCGCCTCGCCGATCGCGAGCAGCGTGATCATCACACCGACGCCGAGTCCGAAGCCACAGAGCAGGAAGAGGCTGCGCCAAGGGCGGTCGAGGAGTCCGCGGAGCGCGAGACGGGTGATCACAACGGCCGCACAGTCACGTCATCGACGATCGCACCGTCGCGCATGTGCACGACGCGCCGAGCGGCACCGGCGAGCGCCTCGTCGTGGGTCACCGTCACGATCGTCGTTCCGTCGCGGTTGAGTCGGTCGAGCAGCGTGATCATCTCAGTACCGGTCCGCGCATCGAGTTCGCCGGTCGGCTCGTCAGCGAGCAGCAGCGCAGGGCGATTGGCGAGTGCGCGCGCGATCGCCACGCGCTGCTGCTCGCCGCCGGAGAGCTGGAACGGACGGTGACCGGTGCGTTCGCCCAGCCCGACATAGCGAAGCAGCTCCTTCGCTCGCGCCTCACGCTCGGCACGCGGCACCTTGGCCTCGGACATCGGCAGCTCGACGTTCTCAGCGGCAGTGAGCGTCGGCATCAGATAGAAGCGCTGAAAGACGAAGCCGATCCCCGTGAGTCGAAAGCGGGTCGCCTCAGCGTCGCCCATGCGCGCGACGTCCTGGCCGCGAATGGAGATCGATCCGCCCGAGGGCCGGTCGATCGCACCGAGCAGGTTGAGCAGCGTCGACTTGCCGGAGCCGCTCGGGCCTACGACGGCCACCCACTCGCCCTCGCTCACGTCGAGCGAGAGGCCGCGCACGGCATGCACCGGCTGACCGGCGACCGGATAGTCGCGCCGCACGTCGCGTGCGGAGAGCACGAGTGGCGGCGACGTCATGCGACCGCCTCCTCGCGCAGCGTACGCGCGATCGGCAGCGTCGCGGCACGCCAGGCGGGCCAGACGCCGGCGGCGATCCCGCAGAGCACGATCATCCCGAGTGAGCGGAAGGCCGCGCTCGGTTCGAACAAGAAGAAGTCGAACGCAGCCGGCAACCCTGGGAAGGTCGCGAGAATGCCATTGAGCCAGCGCGCAGTCACAAGACCGAGTCCCAGTCCGAGTATCGCACCCACCGCGGAGAGCGCAACACCCTCGATCATCACCTGCGCGACGATCCGCCAGCGGGCCACACCGATCGCACGCATCACCGCGATCTCACCGATGCGCTCATTCACTGACACGGTCACCAGAGTCGTTACCAGGAGAAATCCCACTGCGAGCGAGACCGAGGCGAGGATGAAGGCGAGTTGACGGAAATAGCTCAGGCGTTCGTCGACGAAGCGCAGCGCGGCGGTGGTGGAGAGTGCGCTGAGGCGAGGGTCGGCGCGTTCGATCCTGGCGCGCACTGCCTCGACGTCAGCACCGGTGCGCGTGGCGACGAGCACCACGGAGACGCGGTCCCTGCGCTCCTCACCTCCTATGGCCTGCACCGTTGCGATCGGGAGCGCCGCGGCTCGGTCACCGCCGGCCAGCATCACGAATCGCCCGCGCCCGACGATCCGCACCGTCTTGATCCCACGCAGCCGTCGCACCTGCGGCTCGTATCCGGCCGCGAGCGCGACGGTGTCGCCCACCGCGTAGCCGGTGGATGCGAGCCAAGCGGCATTCACGACCATCTCGTCGGGTGCCGCGACGTCCCGACCCTCGGCGAGGATGTAGTCCCCCTGGACCGTGGGGTCGAGCCCGAGCAGGAAGGCCCCGATCACCGAGTCGGTACCGGCTCGCGTGACGAAGCCTTTGGTGCCGATGATCGGCGCGACGCGCACGACGTCCGGGTCACCCTGCAACGCGACAACGAGTGCCGCGCCTCCTCCGACGGTTGCTTCGGTGTCGAACGGCATGGTTCCCCGCGGAGTGATCCGCAGTTGGAAGCCCTGCTGCTCGATGAAGCCGCGAAAGCTCTCGCGCATCCCGGAGCCGAGCATGACCATGTCCAACAGCATCGCCGTCGCGACGGCGACTCCCGCGGTCGTGAGCGCGGTGCGCGCGCGGCGGCGCGTGAGCGTAGCGAGCGCGAGTCGGAGGATCATCGGCCGACGAGTTCCAATGGCGCGGTGCGCACGAGACGTTGCGCCGCGAGGTAGCCGCTTACCACACCGAGCACGAGAGAGAGCGTGACCGCGAAGGCGACGATGCCGGGCGTGACCATCGCAAAGCGCAACGGCGTGTCGTAGAAGCCTTGGTAGTACCAGTTGACTATGGCCGACGCCGCCCAACCGAAGCCAGCGCCCATGCCACTGCCCACGAGGGCGACGAGCGAAGACTCGAGGACGACCGCGCGCACGACCGAACGACGCGAGACACCGAGGAGGCGGAGCGCCCCGATGTCGCGGCGGCGCTCGTCGACCTTGAGCAGCGTGATGCAGAGGAGGAATATCGCGCTCGCGACGATGGTGATGATCCCGATCGCGCGGTGAAAGCGATTGACCACACGAAAGGTCGCCGAGGTCTCAACAGCGACCTCTACCGCGGGGTACGCGCGAAAGCCGAACGCGGTGGCGTTGATGTCGGCGGCGACTGAAGCAGCGGAGACGCCGGGCGAGACGGGGAGGGAGACACCCCGCGACAGGGCCGGCGCGTTCGCGCCGTTGGTGCGGGACTGTACCGCGAATCGCCCGACGCGGTCACCCGACCGAGTGATCGTCTGCAGGTGCTCGAGGTGCAGCCGCACGCGGAACTCGCTGCGCGCAACTTCACTCGGGTCGGCGCCGCGGCGAGTGATTGCGGCGATCCGCACGCTGTCTCCGACCGTCCCCGCCACCGTCGTGACGGTGACGAGATCCCCGACGGCGAGCCCGGCAGCAGTGGCGAGCCGTTCATCGACAGTGATGGTGCGTCGCGCCGGCGGTGCCGCGTTCACTGCCTGCGCCTGCGCGACACCCGCGCCGAGCGAGAGGAGCGCGCAGATGAGCAACGAGAGTGGACGCAGCTGGCCCATGAGCGATACGCCTACGGCTTCGCCTTGAACGCGATATCGAACTGCAACTGGATCTCGGGGCTGATCTTGTTGAGCGATGGCTGGAACGAGAGGCCGAAGTCGTTCCGGTCGATCACCGTTTGGCCCTTCACACGGCCCGTATTTCGCGCCGCATCGAAGAAGACGAGTCGCGACGGGACGGTGATGGGCTTGGTGCGCCCGCGGATCGTCAGGTCGCCCGTGCTGTTGATCCGGTCCTCGGCGAGCGCGTTGATGAACGCCGACCTGAACGTGATCGTCGGGAACGAGTCGGTCGCGAAGAAGTCGTTGCTCTTGAGATGATTGTCGCGCTGCGTGACGCGCGTGTTGATGCTCTTGGAGTCGATCGTGATCACGACCGACGACGCCTCGACCTTCTCCGCATCGAACATGATCTCGGCGTCGCAGCTCTCAAACGTGCCGTGCGCGTCGAGGAGCTGCGATCCCGCGATGAAATTGAGCTGCGAGTGCGCGACATCGCGCACGAATGGCCGCGGCGCGAGAACGACCGTGGCGGGGACGAGGAACGGCGCGGCCGCCAGAACGGGGATCCAGCGCTTCATCATGCGTGTGCTCCGACCAATGATGAACAGGTGATCGATCAGGGTTCTGTCCTGACGAATACTTGTTCCGCGGCCGTCGTTCCCACGACATGATCGGTGGCGCCGACACGCACCGTGATCGGGCCCTCGAATGGAGCGCGTGAAACGACCTGCACCGTCGCGCCAGGACGCACGCCCAGCTCGTCGAGGTACCGGAGGAATGCGGGATCACGGTCGGACATCCGGACCACGGTTGCCGTCTCGCCATCGTTGAGATCGGCGATGCTCGGCAGTCGGGTCTCGTCCACCTCACCCGCCGCGGTCGGAATGGGTGCGCCATGCGGATCCTCGGTCGGGTTGCCCATCGCCTCGGCCATCCGCGCGATCAGATCGTCGCTCGCCCCATGCTCCAGACGCTCGGCCTCGTCGTGCACGTCGTCCCAGCCGAAGCCGAGTCGCTCGACGAGATAGCACTCGATGATGCGGTGCCGACGGATGAGTTGAAGCGCGGCAGCCCGGCCGCCCTGCGTGAGTCTCGCGCCGCGATAGCGTTCCGCGCGCACGAGTCCGAGCCGGTGCAGGCGCTGGACCATGCCCGTTACGCTCGCCGCCGCGATCCCGAGGCGAGCCGCGATGTCGTTGGTGCCGGCGGCCGACCCTCGCTGCTCAAGTTCGTAGATCGCCTTGAGATAGTCCTCAGCCTGGCCGGTGAGTGGGCCGGTGGAGGCGGGCTCAGGCGATGGCTGGACCATCACGGGCCGGCTGATGCGCTTGGGTTTTGGGATGCGGGCCTCCTGACCGGCAGCGAGAGATCGGTGTCTGGACCATACCGGCGGGAATCTACTGTAGCGCGCACAGAGCAGTCGCGGCATGTTCCTCTCCACTTCCCCATTCCAGACAGGAGCCTCAATGCGACACCTCCTCCCTTTTGCAGTCCTTGCGGGCGCGACTGGCCTGCTCATCGGCGCGGACGCCGGTACTCGCCCCGCTGCCGAGTCGATGAGCTTCTTCATCACGAGCGTCGGTCCGGGCGACGGCGCGAACCTCGGCGGACTCGCTGGCGCCGATCGATTCTGCGCGCAGCTCGCGGAGTCGGCGGGCGTCCGCGGCCGGGAGTGGCACGCGTACCTCAGCGAGCGGGCGTCGGCCGGTAAACCAGCGGTGAATGCGCGCGACCGGATCGGCGCCGGACCATGGTACAACGCGAACGGTGTGATGGTCGCGTCGAATCTCGCACAGCTCCACAGCGAGGAGAGCGCGCTCGGCAAGGAGAACAGTCTCAACGAGAAGGGTGACCAGGTGAATGGACGTGGCGACACGCCCAACATGCACGACATACTGACCGGCTCCCTGCCCGACGGCACCGTCGCCGTCGACACGCTCGACACGACCTGCAACAACTTTACGAGCAACACCGCAGGTAGCGGCAGCGCGATGGTGGGGCACCATGACCGGCAGGGCGGCGGCATGCGGCCGACCTCGTGGAACTCGGCCCATGGATCACGCGGCTGCAGTCAACAGAACCTGGTCGCGACCGGCGGCAATGGACTCTTCTACTGCTTCGCACGATGAGGCGCGTCAGACCCCACACGACTCTTGGCGCGCGCGCCGTCGCGGCGCTCGCACTTGCTCTGCTCGCCGTCAGACCGGTCGTTGCGCAAGTCGCCGCGCAAGTCACCCCTGCTACGGCGCCCAAGCGCGCGCTGACCATGGAGGACCTCCTCTCATGGAAGGGCATCCGTAACCCCACCCTCTCCAACGACGGTCGCTGGATGGCCTACGTGCTCGCGCCAAATGAAGGGGACGCTGAGTTCGTGGTCCGGTCCACGGCAGCGGGTGCGAGCGAGACACGCGTCGCGATCGGTGAACCACCCGCCGGATTCGGCGGCGCAGGTGGCGTGGCGATCTCGGGCAACAGTCGGTGGGTCGCATACACCATGTATCCGAAGGCCGAGGACGCGAAGAAAGCGCGCCGCGATCGCCGCACCTTGGCGATGAAGATCGGTGTGATCGCACTCGCAACAGGGACGAAGCGTGAGTTCGATCGCGTGCGGAGTTTCCGTTTCGCTGGCGACCGGTCGGATGTGCTGGCACTGCAGTTCATGCCCCCGGACGCCACGACCGGTGGCGCGGGAGCGGCCGCCACCGCGAGCGGCGCGGCCGCTCCGGCTGGCGCGCCGAGTGGTTCGGTGGTGCAGATCGTGGACCTCAGCGGCGGCACGCCGATCACCTTGGTCGGCGTCGGCGAGTTCGCGTTCGACGCCGCGGGCCAGTTCCTCGCGTACACGCTCGATCAACGCGACCAGCTCGGCAATGGCGTGCAGTTGCGCGAGCTCGCCACGGGCGTGGTCCGGGCACTCGACTCCGAGAAAGCCCTCTACCGCCGCCTGGTGTGGGCCGACACGGGTGACGCACTCGCCGTACTGCGCTCGGTCGCCGACTCAGCGACGCGAGATACGTTGACGACCGTCCTCGGCTGGGCACGGCTCGCGTCGCGTGCGCCGACCACGGTCACTATCCATGAACGCAGTGTGGGGATCACGGGCGGGCTCGTGGTGAGTGCCGACCGTGCGCCCAAGTGGAGTGATGCGCAGGGCACGATCTACTTCGGCTTGCGCGCGCCCCGCCCTGCTCCGCCGGTGTCAACGGCCGCTCCCGTCGGCGCAGGAGCGACTGCGCCCGCACCGGGCGCCGGTGCCGGGGGTCAGGTCGCTCCCGCACGGCAGGACGAGGAGACGCCGTCGTTGATCCTCTGGCATTGGAAGGACCCGCGCCTGCAGAGTGCGCAGCAGGTGCAGGAGGGTCAGGACAGGAGCTTCAGCTATCTCGCGGCCTGGCACGTCAGCGCGTCGAAGGTCGTGAAGCTCACCGACGACGCGGTGCGCACCGCAACGGTCGCCTGGGGTGACCGCTGGGCGCTCGGGGCCGACTTCACGCCGTATGAGCGTCAGGCGAGCGTGGACGGTCGGAACCTGCGCGACTTGTACGCGATCGACGCGGTGAGTGGCGAGCGCACGGTGATGGCGAAGGCGTTGCAGGACCCGGGTGGCAATTTCGCCTCCCTGCTCTCTCCGGACGGTGCGCGCGCGGCCTGGTACGACGACGGCCACTGGAACGTCCATGACTTCGCGACCAAGGCATCGCGCCGCCTGACCGATGGCGTGGCCGCGACCTTCTGGGATATGGATGACGACCACAACGTCGTGAAGCCGTCCGTGGGGCCGCCGTTCGGCTGGTCGCGCGACTCGCGCTTCGTGTTCGTGCGCGACAACTGGGACATCTGGCGCCTAGGCGTGGCGGGTGGCCCGGCGGTCAACATCACCGCGAATGGCAAGCGTGACGGCGTGCGATACCAGCAACGCGTGGGTGCCGATCCCAAGGAGCGCGGGATCGACCTCGCAAAGCCGGTCTTCATCGAGACCTACGGCGAGCGCACCAAGAAGGAGGGGCTCACACAGGTC
Source organism: Gemmatimonas phototrophica (assembly GCA_945869195.1). Taxonomy (GTDB): domain Bacteria; phylum Gemmatimonadota; class Gemmatimonadetes; order Gemmatimonadales; family Gemmatimonadaceae; genus Pseudogemmatithrix. The sequence goes on from CAMBNV010000001.1 coordinate 275,863, forward strand.
GACCCCCAGCGCGGCGGGGCACGATCGCTCGCGTGGGAGGACGCCAAGATCGATTTCCGTCGCGCCCGCGACGCCGAGGTCTGGGCGTTCACGCGTCAGAGCTTCGTGAACTTCCCCGATTGGTATGTGGCCGACGCGGGGCTCGTGAATCCCCGGCGCCTCACCGACGCCAACCCTCAGCAATCCGAAGTGCCGTGGAGCGCCGGCGCTCGCCTGATCAACTACAAGTGCGACAACAACGGCGACGAGCTACAGGGGGCGTTGTTCCTGCCCGCCGGCTACGAGGAGGGAAAGCGGTACCCGACGCTCACGTACATCTACGAGCGGCTCTCGCAGGGTTTCCACGCCTACGCGCAGCCCAACGCGACGCGCTATGCGAACCCGAGCGTCTACACCTCGCGCGGCTATGCGTACTTCATGCCCGACATCACCTACAAGCTCGACGATCCAGGCCAGTCGGCCCTCTGGTGCGTGGTCCCGGCCGTGAAGGCCGCCATCGCCTCAGGCATCGTCGACTCCGCGAACGTGGCGCTGCAGGGGCACAGCTGGGGTGGCTACCAGACGAGCTTCATCGCAACGCAGACGAACATCTTCAAGACGGCGATCGCCGGCGCACCGCTCACCGACATGGTCTCGATGTTCAGCTCGGTCTACTGGAATAGTGGCAACACCAACCAGGGGATCTTCATCTCGAGTCAGGGGCGGTTTCGCTCGAGCTATGCGCGCGATCCCGAGGCCTATTTGCGCAACTCCCCGAACCGCTTCGCCAACAACGTCACCATCCCGTTCATGATCCTCCACAACGATCGCGACGGCGCGGTCGACTTCAATCAGGGGATCACGTACTACAACACATTGCGCGAGTTGGGTAAGGAGGTCGTGCTGCTGGAGTACGTCGGAGAGAACCACGGCCTCGCGCGACCGATCAACCAGAAGGACTACGCCGTGCGGATGGGAGAGTGGTTCGACCACTTCCTGCAAGGGAAGCCCGCACCGGCCTGGATGCAGGAGGGGGTCCCGCGGCTGCAGATGGAGCAGCACCTGCGCGACCGGAAGCCACTGCTCGACCCGAAGGCCAAGGTGGAGGCGAAGAAGATTGCGATGTAGTTGAACCGCAGACGGTGGAAGGGAGAAAGAATGGGCCGCCCGATTGGGCGGCCCATTCTCGTTCACCGCGCTTGGATCGCGGAGCTCTCGCCGTCGCTGAATCATGGAATCGCGACACAATCGCTCAACCGTTCTGCGAGCGCGGCGAAGATGTCCGGGATCGTCTGGACCCCGTCCAACTCCGGGCTCGTGAGGAAGTCACCCGTGGCAACGATCGACGCGAAGCGGGAGAGGGGGTCGCGATCGTACCAATATTACCCCGCATCGACGACGAACATCACGGGCGAACGGCGGGCCTCAGGGCGCCACCTCCTCAGCCGGCGACCAGCGCCGCGTGAGCACGAACGCCACCAGCCAGCCGAGCCCTGCCGCGAGGACTACGTCACTGAGAAAATGTGCGCGCGCCATGACCCGTGTGGCGGCGCAGCCGACGGCGAGCGCATAGCCCACGCAGCGCGCGCGCGGGAAGAGGCGCGCGAGCATCGCTGCGCCCCCGAACGCGACGAGCGCATGCGAGCTCGGCAGTGCCAGGCCGGCCGTGCTCCACGGGTTCTCCGAGAATGCTCGAAAGCCGTGAAGGCCGTCGTGCAGCTGCGGGCGTTCACGGCGCAGTGAAAGCTTGCCGATCTCTGCGACGATCCCGCCCAGCGCCGCCGAACCGAAGAGCAACCAAGCACGCCGCCTTGCGAGAGCGCGACGCAACGGTTCGGTGCCCTCATGCAGTGCGACCGCCACGGCGAGGGCGACCCAGGTGCCGAGGAATCCCATCACGCGCAACAGCCGACCCCAGTCGCGGTCGTACACCCCTGGATGGCTGACATGCCGGTATACCCAGCTGTCAGCGAAGCAGGCGGCCGTGAAGGCGACTGCCGTGATGCCAAGCGCGCGCCACGCCGGGGACCAGTCGGTCCGCTCGCGTTCGAAATCATCTGCAGCGGTCATCGCCAGAGCCCGTCGAAGTTCGAGAGAATGCGCTCGGTCATCCCCCAGATGGTGAAGTCCTCATATTGGTACGCGTCGACCCGGAGCCGGAGGTCGCGCACGGCGACGATCGTGCTCACGCGCGCGCCGGGAACGAACAACGCTCGCAACCGCACCCATCGCACGTCGGCGACCTCATCGCTGAGCACGAGATCGGGCACAAGATCGAGCGGGCGTTCCAGCACGACGAGATACGGCCTGACGATAATCGGCGGGAGCACCGGCGTGCGTGGACGGATCTCGTCGAGAGCGCCGAGCACGCGGCCGTGACGGCACAGGTCGAGGCCGACCTCCTCACTCGTCTCACGCAGAGCCGTCGTTTCGAGCGAGGCGTCGGCCGGATCGCGGCGGCCACCGGGAAGGCCGATCTGTCCACTCCACGGATCGCCCGCACGTTCGGCACGACGGATGAAGAGCAGGTCGGCATCATCGTCCTCTCGGGGACGGACAATGAGCGCGACGGCCGCTTCTAGGTACGGCTCGTCGCGCTCGGCCCTCTGCGGCGCGTATCCCGCGAGCGCGCGCGCGAGCCGGGCGACCAGTGGATGCGGCGGCGCGGCGTTCACTTCAGCCCTCGACGCGTCCAGCCGAAACGGCCCATCCGTTGAAGCCACCCCTCAACCAGGCGACGTTCTCATAGCCCATCTGCCGCAGGGTATCGGCGGCGAGCGACGAGCGGTTGTCGCTAGCACAATAAATGACAACGGACGCCTCGCGAGGGATGACGGCCTCGACTCTCGTCTCCATCGTGCCACGGGGAATGACGATCGCGCCGGGAATACGACCGAGATTCGTCTCTTGCGGCTCACGCACGTCGAGCAGCAGCGGCGCGCCCACGGCGCCCAGCGACTGTTTCACCTCGTCGATGGAAACTTCGCGGGTGCGGCTCTTAGCTTCGGCAATGAGGTCGGCGCCGGACTTGTTGTGCATTTCGAGGTCTGGTTGGAGGTCCCTGAAGTTACGTCGACTTTCTAGAACTCGCTCCAGGGGCGCCCCTCAGCGCTCCGCAATCGCGAGCGCCCTCACGACGTTCGAGCGCGCACGCACCGGCTTCGCGTCTGCCGCCGTCGCGGCCTCTCGGTCGAGTGCTTTTCCGAGTGCGTTCAGGACGCGTTTGCGCTCGGGGCCGGTTGCCCGCTCGGCGACATCTAACTCGCTCGCCAGCCAGGCGAGGCGCGAGGCCGGAAGCCCGTTCCAGCGGTAGAGCTGGTCAGAATAGGCGCGCGAAGCGGACGGAGGGGACGAGGGAGTCACAGACGAGTAAAGGGCATCGGAGATATCCGAATCTGGAAGTGAGCCGTGAAGGACCCGGGATATGTATCCGCAACGCTGGCGCTAGGCCATCTTTCCAGCATGTCGCTCACACTGAAGGTGCTCATCGCGCTGCTCGCCGGCTTCGCGCTCGGCATTCCGCTCGCTGACAGCGAGTCGATGTTCAAGACCGGCCTGCTCGCGGTCCTTGGGCCTGTCGGGACGTTGTTCATCAACGCGATCCGAATGACGGTGATCCCGCTGGTCGTCTCCGTCCTCATTGTCGGGGTGACGTCGGCGCCCGACCCGCGCGCCGTCGGCCGCATCGGGGGGCGCGCGATCGTCCTTTTCGTTCTGGCGGTCTCGCTGGCAGCCGCGGTCGGCGTTCTGCTCGGCACACCGCTCCTGGCGATGATCCCCCTCGACGCGAGCGCCGTCGAGTCGCTCCGCGGGGGGGCGGCCGGGAGCGCCGCCGCCGCCGTCGAGGGCGCGCGTAACATTCCCAGCGCCGGCGAATGGCTCGTCTCGCTCGTCCCGGCGAATCCGATTAAGGCCGCCGCTGATGGCGCGATGCTCCCATTGATCGTGACCTCAGTGGCGTTCGCAGTCGCGCTCGTGCAGGTCGCGCCGGCCCGTCGCGCCGCGGTCGTCACCATTGTTGAGGGTGTGATGGATGCCTCGCTCGCACTGGTGCGCGGGATCCTCACACTGGCGCCGATCGGTGTATTTGCCCTCGCCGTGCCGCTCGGGGCCAAGATGGGGACGGGCGCACTCGGGGCGATTGGCGGCTATATCGTGATTGTCTCCGGCATCTGTGTGCTCTTCTCCCTCGGCGTGCTCTACCCGGCCGCGGTCGTGATCGGCCAGGTGCCGTTCCGCACCTTTGCGCGCGCGGTGCTCCCGGCGCAGACGATCGCATTCAGCGGACGGTCATCGCTCGCCGCACTCCCGGCCATGCTCGAGAGTGTGCATCAGACGCTCCGCCTGCCCACTACGATCGGGAATTTTTTGATTCCACTCGCCTCCTCCATGTTCCGTGTCGGCGCAGGGATCGGGCAGACGGTGGGCGTGATCTTCTTGGCGCGCCTCTACGGCGTTGATCTCGGCGCCGACGATCTGCTGACGATCGGCGTGACATCGATCCTGACCTCATTCTCCGTGCCAGGTGTGCCCGGGGGATCGATCATCATCATGGTGCCGGTGCTGATGTCTGCGGGGATCCCGGCAGAAGGGATCGGCATCCTGCTCGGCGCCGACACAATCCCAGACATGTTTCGCACGACGACCAACGTGACGGGACACATGACGGCGGCCGTGATTCTCGCGCACGGCGAACGCGAGCCCACGTGACCGTCCCCTGGCTGGCCGTCGGCGCCGCGCTTGCGTGGAGCGCGCCCATGGCGTTCCTGGTCTGGCGGTTTCGCGACACGCGCTCGCTCGACGAGTATCCCGTGGCCCCTCCCACTGATGCCCCACTCGTGAGCGTGATTATTCCCGCGCGAAACGAGGCGCACAACATCGCGCGTTGCCTGCGCTCGGTGCTCGCGGCGGCATACCCGTCACTCGAAGTGATTGTGATTGACGACCACTCCACCGACGGGACGGGTGCGATCGCGCGCGCGATTGCGGCCGACGACGCCGCCGCTCAGCGGCGCGTGCCGGGCGAGACGCGCGCGAGCCAGCAGCCTGAGCCGCGCGTACGCGTCATCACGGCGCCAGCGCTCGCCCCGGGTTGGTTTGGAAAGCAGTGGGCGTGCCATGCGGGCAGTCAGCTGGCCAAGGGCTCCCTGCTCTGCTTCACCGACGCTGATACGTCGCATGGTCCCGAGCTAATCTCACGCAGTGTGAACGCGCTGACCGCGCGGCGCGCCGACCTCTTTACCGTCGCCGGTCGTCAGGAGATGCTGAGCTTCTGGGAGAAGGTGATCCAGCCGAGCGTCTTCGCCACACTGCTCGCGCGCTATGGGGGGCTCGAGGCGATGAGTCGGTCGACGCACCCGCTCGACAAGATTGCGAACGGCCAGTTCATCGTCGTACGCCGCGAGCCGTACGAGCGTCTGGGTGGGCATGGGGCGGTGCGCGGTCACGTGGCCGAGGACCTCCGGCTCGCGCAGCTCTTCACGGAGCAGGGGCTCGCCGCCCACATGGTGCTGGCGCGCGATCATCTTTCTACGCGCATGTACACCTCGTTGTGTGAGATCCGACGCGGCTGGGGGAAGAACCTGTACGCCGCAGGCCGAGACACGCTTTCGCTTGGCCCGATCACGCGCCGGCTGTTGCCGTTTATCTATCCAATACCCCCACTCGTGCCGCTCATGCCGATGGGGGTACTCGCGCTCGCGCTGCTGGGGACGTGGGGCAGTGGCGCACTCTGGTTCGGCCTGATCGCCGGGACGACGAACCTCCTCTTCTGGTTCGGGGTCTATGCGTTCTCTGGACTCAATCCGCTCTGGGCACTCTGGCATCCGGTGGCCAACGTGGTGCTGAGCGGGATCTGCGCCGAGTCGGCATGGAAGGGAAGCAGGGTCGAGTGGAAGGGGCGACGGTATGAATCGGTCTGACGATCGCGCCACTGCCTTCACCGTCCCGCAGAAGCCGGCCATCCTCTTCGACCTCGACGGTACGCTGATCGACTCGATCGACCTGCTGGTGCAGTCGATGGAGTTCGCCTACGACGATCGCGCGCACCGTCCCCCGGTCGACGAGTGGATCGCGGCGATCGGGACGCCGCTCGACGCCATGCTGCGGCGCTGGGCGCGGGACGAAGAGGATGTGCGACAGCTGCGCGTGCGCTATCGCGAGTTCCAGTTCGCGAACCACGACGCCATGACGACCGCGTATCCGGGCGCGGTTGAGCTGGTGCGCGCCCTGCACGCCGACGGGCATCTCCTCGCGATCGTCACCTCCAAGCTGGCGGTCGGGGCGCGGCGGTCGCTCGCGTTCGTGGGGATCGAGGAGTGTTTTGCCGCCGTGGTGGGGATTGAATCGACCGAACGACACAAACCGCATCCCGAGCCCGTCTGGCATGCGCTCGAGCGGATTGGCGGAGTCCCCCCCTCCCGCGCACTCTTCGTCGGCGACTCCACCCATGACATGCATGCGGGAAATGCGGCTGGTGTCGCGACCGCAGCGGCCCTCTGGGGGCCATTTAGCCGCGCCCAGCTCGAGACGGCGGACCCCACGTATTGGCTGCGCGACTTCAACGAGCTGCGCGGCCTGGTAGACGGGTTCGCCCGGATCTAATGCGGACGACGAGCGCGTCTCGGCTGTACGTTCAAGTAGAACACCGCCACGCAGCGCGTTGAGCCACACTGCACCGAGGAGTAGGTCCATGAATCGCGCAATGATCGCAGGGGCGGTGCTGGTCCTCAGCACCATCACCGCCGGTGCCCAGGAGACCAAGGAGTGGAAGTGGAGCGGTCAGCTGGGCAGCGGCCGAACCGTCTACCTGCACAACGTCAATGGCGAGGTGCGGTTCGAGCAGGGCCCGGGCACGACGGTGGCCGTACGAGCCGAGAAGCGCTGGCGGCGCGGCACCCCTGAGGAGGTGCGGATCGAGGCGCGTCAGTCAGGCGACGGAAACGGCGACATCGTCATCTGTGCGCTCCGGGGCGCGCGTGCGACCTGCGACGAGCGAGGATACCATGGGAACAACAGCCGTCGTGGTTGGAACAACCGCGATGACGTATCGGTGTTCTTCGTGGTGACAATCCCCGCGGGCGCAAAGGTCGACGCCTCGACGGTAAACGGTGGACTCATCATCGACGGGACCACGGGCGACATCAAAGCGACGACCGTGAATGGCCGCGTTGACGCGCGTAGTCTTGGTGGCGGCGTGGCAGCAACCACCGTCAACGGCAGTATCACGGTACGCACCTCGGCCGGGACGGTCGAAGGACTCGACTACAAGACCGTGAACGGGTCGATCACGCTCGAACTACCGGCGAACACCGACGCCACCCTAGACCTCTCGACCGTGAACGGGCGGATCTCCACCGACTTCCCGATCACGTTGGACGGAGCGATCAACCCGCGACGCGTCCATGCAAAGATCGGCGCCGGCGGCCCCACGATTCGCGCCAGCACGGTCAACGGCAGTATTCGTCTCCGCAAGCTGTAGCTGACGACGGATCATCCGAGCCTCTATTCCGCGAGCGCACGATCGGCTCGGCGATCTCGCCTGACACTACTTAATAACTGTTATCAACTAGCGTAGATTCATAGTGTGAGCACTCTTCCGCCAGCAGATCAACACCAGGGCACAGCCTCCATGGCGTCCCCCGACCTGCTCTCCCTGCTGCGCCGCGGACTCCTCGCGCTGATCCTCTTCGGTGCGACAGGACTGGTCGCGGAGTTGGTCCTCTTGGAACATTACGAGGACGCGCCACAACTCATTCCGTTCGGCCTGCTCTCGGTCACGCTCCTGGTAGCGGCGTGGCATTGGCGCGACGGCACGAGGCGCAGTCTTCGCGCCTTTCAATCCGTCATGCTCCTCCTCGTGATCGCGGGGCCGGTCGGGGTCGTCCTCCACGTGAAGGGGAACTTTGAAGCGGAGCGTGAGTTCAACCCCTCACTGCTCGGCCTCGACCTCTGGTTGGAGGTCATTCGCGGTGAGGCCCCAATGCTCTCACCAGGGACGCTCGTGCAACTGGGGCTACTCGGCCTCCTGTACGCCTTTCGACACCCCACCCTCTCCATCAAGGACGATTGATATGCGTAAGCTCCGTTCCCACCCGCTGCTCCTGATCGCGGCGGCTCTCCTCGCCGTCGCACCGGCGGAAGCACAGGTCGGTAAGTCGGTGACTGTGAAAGATGCGAACTCCGCCCCCGAAGCCGAGATCGCGGCGATGCCGCATATGACGGCCGCTCTCGCCAAGGAACTCGTCGCGGCACGCCCGTTCGTCAACGCGACGGCGTACGACGCCTTTCTTGCACCCAAGCTCTCCGAAGAGCTGCGCGCCGAGCTCTACCCCAAGCTCTTCGTACACATTGACCTGAACTCGGCGACCCGCGAGGAGATCCAGCTCGTCCCCGGGATGGGCCCGCGAATGACGCGCGAGTTCCTCGAGTATCGGCCCTATGCCAACATGGCTGTTTTCCGCCGCGAGATCGCCAAGTACGTCCCCGCCGACGAGGTGGCGCGCTTGGAGCAGTACACCTTCGTGCCGATGAACCCCACGACGGCGAGCGACGAGGACTTCAACACGATTCCCGGCTTCGGGCCGCGCATGCTGCGCGAGTTCAAGGAATACCGCCCGTGGGCGAGTGCCGAGCAGTTCCGTAGGGAGATCGGGAAATATGTGAATGCCAAGGAAGTCGCACGGCTGGAGCGATTCCTGAAGTTCTAAGACGATGGGATACGATGCCACAAGGCGGGGCCGAGCATGAGCTCGGCCCCGCCTTGTGATAGTGACGCGCGCTACGGATTACGTGGAATCAGTGGCGGGCGTCCTGAGGGTGGCGTGTTCGGAACGGCGGGAGCCGCTGGTCTCGCGGGCGTGGGAGGCGTCGGAGGCGTCGGAGGCGTCGGAGGCGCGCACAGATACGTGAGAGCCACGCCCGAGAAGTTGGAGGTAAAGACGGGCCCAAATCCCGGCAGCTTCGGCGTCCGTTTCTCGTAGATCGTCCCTTTTCGTTCGTCATGCCAGATGATGTTCTCCTTCACCGCCACCGTCTTCCGTGCGCAGTCGAACATCGCGACCGCTCGTGAGCCCGTGATGGGGCCCTTTGGTGTGGGTGTCGGCTCTTTGAAGACGACGCGCACCGTCGCGGTAATGATGCTGTCCTTCTTCGAGACGCTCGCCGGATCGATGAAGACCGAACTCCCTGTGACGGTCTGACCGATCGCCCGCCACCGCTGGGCCTGGGCGGTCTGCACGGAGAGTGTGGCAATAAGCGTGATCAGGACGAGTCGGCGTGACGTCGACATCAGAAGAGTGCGTGAGGGAGCACAATCCGGACCGACGGCTCGAAGGCGTACAAAGTACACGCTCAGATCTCGATCAGCCGAACCACGCGGTGTGCGCAGGTCCCGCACTTCCCGATCAACGCGAGGTCCTTGCCGCGGACTTCGCCGTCAGTGAGTTCGAAATGTCGCGTGGTCAGGCAGTGCGCACAGAATCCGCTGTCGAGCAGCCGGATGCGAGTAGCCTCGGGGACCCGATCCCAAATTCCCTGCGCCTCAGTCGTAAATGACATAATCCTCGTGTCGCGAGTGAGCCTACCCCGCTACGATGCGCTAACGAGGGCGGCGGCGCCAGTCGCTACCCGGCATCCCCGGCGACCTCGCGCTCCACGGCCGCGCGCAGGATGCTCATGAAGTCCTGCGCGTTGGTGACGACGCCCACCGCCTGGTGCGTGCCGCGGTCTTTGAGCTTACTGACGACAAATTCACTGGCATCCACACAGATGGTCGGCAGTTCGCGCAAATCGCCGGCTGCGTCGGTATAGTAGGACGGCAGCATGTTTCCCACGGCGATCGAGTGCAGCGCCGTCGCGATCATCACCGCCATAGTCGCCCTAATCGCGTGCGTGCGAGTCGCTTCTTGCGCGGCCACGGCATCGGTATATACGCCGGGCAGCGGCCCGTCGTCGCGGATCGAACCACTCAGCACGTACGGGACCTCTTCCACGGTGCAGGCATGCATGATACCACCGGTGATCAGGCCAGCCCCAACCGCGTTCGCGATCGAGCCCGCACGCCGCACGGCATTGATCGCGCGCATGTGCGCGGCATGCCCGCCGACCGTAGGCTCCCCTTCGCTCGTCATCCCCAGCGTCGTGCCAACGATCGCCGCCTCGATATCGTGCACGGCGACCGCGTTTCCTGCGAGCAGCGCCTGGACATAGCCGCTGCGGATGAACCAGACGAGATTGTCGCGTGCCCGCGAATGCACGAGCGCGGGGCCCGTCACCCAGATCGTGTAGCCACCGCGGCGCTTCTCCTCGACCAGCATCCGCGCGATTGAACCGTAGTCGATCGGCTTTTCGCGCGAGACCTGACTGCTCATGAAGTGAAAATCGCCGTGTGCGCTCGCCTCGCCGGTAAAGCCGCTCGCGTGGACGAGCATCCCCTCGCTCCCATCCTCCGCGGCGCCGATCACGACGGCGTCACCCTGCTTCACGCGCCGTCCTTCACGCACCCACCACTGGCCCTGCGCGTCGCGCACGAGCACACCGTCCATGCGCGGCTCGTGGGGCAGCGTCCACGAGCCGTCGGCACCCTTCACATAGGTCGGAAGGTTCGTCGTGGCGAAAAATCCGTCTGGCAGCACGCCGTCGCGCTCGGCCGCGACGGTGCGTGCGGTCGGCGCGTTTTTCAGATGGGGCGCGGTGAAGTCGGGCGCCCGGTAGCGGATCGGCTTGGACATGATCGGTCTGGTCAGGTCGGTCAAAGGATCCGCTTACCGATCGCGCTGAGAATGAGCTCACAGGCGATCTCGGCGGTGCGATTGCGTTCGTCGAGCACGGGATTCACCTCGACGACGTCGAGACCAATGAGTTTGCCCGAGTCCGCCAGCATCTCCATCGCCAGATGCGCTTCTCGATAGGTCATCCCGCCCGGCACCGCCGTGCCGACTCCTGGCGCCTCGCTTGGATCGATCACATCCATGTCGATCGAGACCCAGATGCCATCGGTGTCCCGCGTCGCGACCCCGATCGCCTCCTCCATTACCTTGTGGATCCCGCGCTCATCGAGGGCCCGCATGGAGAAGGCGGTGAGTCCCCACTTCTTGATGTGCGTGCGCTCGGGGAGATCAAGATCGCGTAAGCCGACGAGGGCGACATCGCTCGCACGGAGGGCGGGCTGAATCCCGCAGATGCCAGACATCGCCGTGTCGCCATAGCCGAGCAACGCGGCGAGCGGCATGCCGTGCACATTGCCCGAGCTCGAGGAGCCCGGTGTGTGGAGATCGCCATGTGCATCCACCCAGATGGCGCCAAGACGTGCCCCCTTTGCGGCGAGATGGGCACTCGCGCCAGCGATGCTCCCAGCCGCGAGCGCGTGGTCCCCGCCGAGCACGATCGGGATCTGCCCCGCCGCGAGGGCGGCGCGGGTGCGATGTGCGACCTCAACACAGACCTCGGTGATGGCGCCGAGGTAGCGCGCACCACGTTGCGCGCCCCTGGCAGCGTCTTCGCGGAACGGCACCGGGACGTTCCCCGTGTCTTCTACCTGGGCACCCAGCTTCTCAAGCCGCGCGCGCAGATCCGTGTAGCGGACGGCGGACGGGCCCATATCCACGCCACGTCGCGAGGCGCCGAGGTCCATAGGCACGCCGATCAATCGGATTGAAGTCATGGACGGGATCATACCCGGCCCACGCGCAGCGGAGGTAAGGACGCATGCACATGCAGGAGATGCGCGCGATATGCGTACCGCCGAGCATAAGCTACCACCGCTCGGCGGGCGTCACCCTCAGGCGGACTTGGGCGCGGGTCCCATGCTCAACAGCAGTCCCACCGTGACGACGGTGACCGCTCCCGTGACGTTGTGCCAGAGGAATGCGATGCTTGGCACCTGCCAACTGATGAGACCCACGGTCAACATCCCCGCGATGAGCCCCACGAACGCTCCGAGTGCACGCGCGCCCGGGATCATGGCGAGGATGAACACGCCGAGAATCGATCCATAGAAGTACGATCCAAATCGGTTCACCACTTCAATCAGCGAGCCGAGCGTTGCCGCGTACGTCGCAACCACGCACGCGAACACCCCCCAGATCGCCGTCGCCCACTTGGACACAGCAAGGAAGTGCGCGTCACTCCCCTCGCGCCGGTAGTGGCGCTGGTAAAAGTCCACGACCGTCGCCGTCGAGAGCGAGTTGAGCTCCGCCGCGATGCTCGACATCGCCGCCGCGAGCACGGCAGCGAGGAAGATCCCGGCGAAGCCGAGGGGGAGATTGTCGAGCACAAAGCGCGGGATCACGTAGTTCACATCGCGCGTCGGCGCGCCGGTGACCTTTCCGACGGCGGCGAGCGCAGCGGTGCGCACGCGACCGGCCTCCTGCTCCTTCGCGACGTAGGCGTCGAGCGCGGCCGTCGTGGCGACCGCGTTCCCCGACTGACGCGCCGCTACCGCGGTAAGTGCCGCGTCCGCGCGCGCGCGCGTAACGACGGTGTATCGCGCGGCGAGCGAGTCGTAGGTCGCCGGGGCCGAGGCGCGCATCACCTGATCGTGCGTCGGATTGAAGTAGAGCGGCGTCGGCTGGAAGGTGTAATAGAGGAAGACAAGCACACCGAGCAGCAGGATCATCGCCTGCAGCGGGATTTTCCAGTACGCACTCATGAGCAGCGAACTACGTGCTTCGTCGACAGACTTCGCTGTGAGGTACCGTTGCACCTGGCTCTGATCAGTACCGAAGTACGAAAGCATGAGGAAGGTGCCGCCGATGATCCCTGACCAGAAGGTGTACGGGTTGGTCAGATCGAACGAGAAGTCGAAAACCTGCATTCGCCCGGCAGCGCCAGCGATGGCGAAGGCGTCGTCGAGCGGCACAGGCATCCGCATGACCAGCGCGTAAAGCATGGCGAGCACGGCAGCGACGATGACGACCATCTGTTTGACGTCGGCCCAGGTGACGGCCTGTACGCCGCCGATCACCGTGTAGAGGATCGTCGGCACGCCGATCAGCGCCACGCACCAGGTGAGGGACCAGCCAAAGATTGCCGAGAGAACAACCGCGGGAGCGGAGATGATGACGCCGGCGGACATGCCGCGCGAGACGAGGAAAAGCAGGCTGGTGAGTGTGCGCGTCCGCGTATCAAAGCGCCGCTCGAGGTACTCGTAGGCGGTGTAGACCTTCGCGCGGTGCAGAAACGGTACGATCGTGACGCCGAGGAGCAGCATCGCAATCGGAAGCCCGAAGTAGAACTGCACGAACTTGAGGCCATCGGTCGCACCCTGCCCGGTGGTGCCGATGAGCGTGATCGCCGAGAGCTGCGTGGCCATCACCGAGAGCCCGACGGCCCACCAGGGTAACGAGCGGTTGGCGAGGAAATAGGCCTCGATATTCGTGGCCCCGCGCGCGCGGCGGAGTCCGTCCCCGACAACGAACAGGAGGTACACAATGACGATTAGCCAGTTAATCCAGTGCATGCGCGATCAGCCGGCGTAGCGCTGCTGAAGCAGCCAGAGGACGGCCAGCGTGATCAACTGAATCACGATGACGCGAATGAAGGACTGGCGGACGCAGAGTGACATAGCGGAAGAGTACTGATGGGAGACGCGCGATGGGAGAAGAGAGAGGGTCAGAGATACGGCGAACAGAGTCGCGCCAGGCCGTCGCGGATTCTGACCGGAATCGTGCGCCCATCGACTTCCGCGAGCGTGACTTCGCGCGCCCGAGCGATGGTCTCGGCGACCAGGATATCCAGCGCCTCCGCCGTCTCGGTGCAGTAACTCTCCACGTCGAGTTCGAAGTTGAGGCGCAGGCTGCGCGGGTCCCAGTTGGTGGACCCGAACAGTGTCCATTCCCGGTCGACGATCATGAGCTTGGAATGATCGAACGGCGTTGGCGACAGATGTACGTGGCAGCCCGGGAGTAGTACCTGCCAGAGCTGTGCCGTCGCGGCCCAGCCTGCCACCGGGATGTTCACCTGTGCCGGGATCACGATGTCGACACGGACGCCGCGCAGCGCAGCGACCGCGAGCGCCGAGATCAGTCCTGAGTCGGGGAGGAAGTACGGTGTCACGATCCGCACCGACTGGCGCGCTACGCTGAGGGCGCCAAGGATGACCGTGCGGAGGACCTGGATGTCGCCATCCGGGCCGTCGCTGATCACGCGCGCGGTGGTGCTCCCCACCTCCGAGAGCGAGGGGAACCAGCCGGGGCCGTGGAGCACCTCGCTCGTGGTGAATGCCCAGTCCTCGACGAACGCCTCCTGCAGCTGCCCCACCAGTGGACCGTCGACGCGGAAGTGCAGGTCGCGTACCCGCCGGGGTGGATTGTCGGCGTGAATGTTGCGCGCCTGGATGTTCATGCCGCCCGTGAAGGCAACGCGCCCGTCGACGGTCAGGACTTTGCGATGATTGCGCAGGTTGAAGAAGGCGAGTCCCGCCTCCCTGATGCGCGGCAGGAAGAGCTCCGTCCGCACCCCGGCGCGGCATAGCTCCCGGTGCACCGGCGGCCACGTATAGCGCGCGCCGACCCCGTCGACGAGAACGCGCACCTCGACCCCGCGCGCCGCCGCCGCGGCGAGCGCGTCGACGAATCGTCGCCCCGCCCGATCCCCGGCGAAGATGTAACTCGAGAGCGCGACCGTGCGCCGCGCCGCCGCGATTGCGTCCAGCATCGCGGGGTAGGCCTCGTCGCCATTCTGTAGTGCGGCGATTCGGTTGCCCCGGAGGAGCGGCCGCCCGGAGAGCTTCTCGCTCAGACGTGCCAGCGGCACGAGGTCGGCCGAGACCTCGGAGGCGGTCCCGATTCGCGCGATGCTGAGCGCGGCCGGGGTGGCACTCGGGAGCCGGCGACGGATGACGTGGAGCGCAGAGGCGCGCACCTGGATCCGATTGAGCCCGAAGACGGCGTAGAGGAAAGCGCCGAAGACCGGGGCGAGCCAGATGAAGCCCACCCAGCCGATCGCGGCGCGCACATCGCGTTTCCGCATGACAACGTGCGCCGTCGCGACGAGGCTGAGCGCCGAGAGGACGGCGCCAGCAGCGTACGGCCACCAGGCGGGGAGCATTTTCACGAAGAAGGACCACATGCTGTGAGTAAAGCTACGGCGTGTGATTTACGGTGGGGAGCTGAAATCCCAGCACCGAGATGGACCCCCTGACCTGCGCAGGACACCGGCACCGGTCCTCTCCCCGTCGAGTGCGCCCAGCGTGCCTGGTGGCGGCGGCCCTCAGGCCCCTCTCGCATTGCGGGCCCCTCGCCGTCCTGCGAACTTGGTATCAGTCCCCTCTCCGGAGTCGTCCCACATGAAGGTCACCTTCTCGGTCAACGGGGCGTCGCGCACCGTCGACGTCCCCGCCGACATGCCCCTCCTCTGGGTCCTGCGCGATGTCCTGGACCTCAAGGGCACCAAGTACGGCTGCGGCCAGGCGCTCTGCGGTGCCTGCACCGTGCACATCAATGGCGAGGCAGTGCGCAGCTGCCAACTCCCGGCGAGCACGATGAACGGCCGCAAGGTCACCACGATTGAGGGACTGAGCGCGAAGGCGTCGCATCCGCTCCAGGTCGCGTGGCAGGAGCTCGATGTGCCGCAGTGCGGCTACTGCCAGGCCGGCCAGATCATGCAGGCGGCCGACCTCCTCGCGAAGAATCCCAAGCCAACCGATGAGGACATTGATTCGGCGATGTACGGCAACCTCTGCCGCTGCACGACCTACCTGCGCATTCGCGCCGGCATCCACCGCGCCGCGGCAATCGCCGCGAACAACGAGTAGCGGCCGCCATGACTACCGACATTCGTATCACGAGCGGTCCCGTGACCGCAGACGCCCCGGCACTCACCCGCTTCGACCGGCGCGATTTCCTCCGCGTCTCGTCAGTTGCGGGAGGCGGCCTCCTGCTCGGCACCTTTCTCGACTTCGACGGCTCCTCCCTACTCGGCGCAGCCGAGCGCATCGGCGGCGGCGCAGGGATGGTCGCGGGCGAGTTCATGCCGAACGCTTTCATCAAGATCGCGGCCAATGGCGCGATCACGATCATGTCGAAGAATCCGGAAGTGGGTCAGGGCATCAAGACCATGCTCCCGATGATCATCGCGGAGGAGCTCGACGTGACGTGGGAGAGCATCACGATTGAACAGGCAATGTCGAACGAGGCGGCGTACGGACGTCAGGTCGCCGGTGGAAGCTCCGCAACGCCGACCAACTGGGAGCCGCTGCGCCGCGCAGGTGCGGCCGGTCGCCAGCTGCTTGTTGCCGCGGCGGCGGAGACCTGGGGGGTGCCCCCGGCCGATTGCATCACAGAGGCCGGGGTGGTGCATCATCGCGGCTCGGGCCGCAAGGCAACCTACGGCGCACTCGCGGCCAAGGCGGCCACGCTCCCGGCGCCGGCCCTCAGCGGCGTCACCCTCAAGAACCCGAAGGAGTACAAGATCATCGGCAAGTTCACTGCAGGCGTGGACAACCTGAAGATCGTCACGGGTCAGCCGATCTTCGGCATCGACGTCACCGTGCCCGGCATGGTGCACGCGGTCTTTGAAAAGGCACCGGTGTTCGGCGCCAAGGTGGCGAGTGCGAACCTCGATGAGATTCTGAAGCTCCCTGGCGTGAAGCAGGCCTTCATCGTCGACGGGACCGCGAACCTCGCGGGGCTCATGCCTGGCGTGGCGATTCTCGCCGAGACCTGGTGGCATGCACGGTCGGCGAGGCGCCGATTGCGCGTGACCTGGGCCGATCACCCAACCGCCCAGCAGTCGAGCGCGGGCTTCTCGGCCAAGGCCGCCGAGCTCATGGCGACGACGCCGCAGACGGTTCCGCGCACGGATGGTGATGTGTCCGCCGCCTTCGCGAGCGCGACGAAGGTCGTCGAGGCCAACTACGAGTATCCGTTCCTGGCACACGCCCCCCTGGAGCCGCAGAACTGCACCGCGCGCTTCGCTGATGGAAAGATGGAGATCTGGGCACCATCGCAGAGTCCGCAGGCGGGGCGCGTGCTTGTGGCAGCGACGCTGGGGATCGCGGAAACCGACATCGCCATTCACATGGTGCGCGGTGGCGGCGGTTTCGGGCGACGGCTCAACAACGACTACATGGTCGAGGCCGCGTTCATCGCGAAACAGGCGGGCGTGCCGGTGAAGCTCACCTGGTCGCGCGAGGACGACATGGCGCACGACTTCTATCGACCGGCCGGGTTCCACCGCCTCAAGGGTGGAGTGGATGCGCAGGGGAAGATCGTCGCCTGGGAGAACCACTTCGTCACTTTCGGCGAGGGGACACGATTCGCACCGGCGGCGGCAATCGGGGGCACCGAATTCCCGATTGGCTTCATTCCCAACCTCACGTTCGGAGTCTCGACGATGCCGCTTGGGGTGCCAACCGGCTTCCTGCGCGCACCGACAAGCAACGCGATCGCCTTCGTCTATCAGTCGTTCATCGACGAGCTCGCGCTCGCGGCAGGACGTGATCCGGTCCAGTTCCGACTCGACCTGCTCGCGCAGGCAGCGACGATCACGCGGGCCGCAGGTGCCCCACCGCTCGCGGTCGACGCGGAGCGGATGCGTGGGGTGCTTGCACTCGTTGCCGAGAAGTCGGGCTGGGGCAAGCGCCGCCTGCCTAAGGGCGCTGGCATGGGCGTCGGCATGCACTACAGTCACCGCGGCTACTTCGCCGAAGTCGTCGAAATCACGGTGAGCCGCAGCGGCGAAGTGAAGGTCGTGAAGGTCTGGGTGGCCGGAGACGTCGGCAGTCAGATCATCAATCCGAGCGGTGCGCTGCACCAGGTGCAAGGCTCTGTGCTCGACGGGCTCGCGGAAGCATTCAAGCAGGAGATTACGATCGAAGGTGGCCGCGCGATGCAGAGCAACTTCGACGATTTCGAATTGCTGCGCATTACCGAGGCGCCTCCGGTCGAAGTGCATTTCCGCACGACCGACTTCCCGCCCACGGGCATGGGGGAGCCGGCGCTGCCACCGGTGATTCCCGCGCTCACCAACGCGATCTTCGCGGCGACCGGCAAGCGGGTGCGTTCACTCCCCCTCACCCGCCACGATCTGAGCTGGAGCTGACGCAGTGAAGCAGTGGTTCGAGACGCGACAGGTGCTTGCGGCAATCGGCGCGTGCTCCCGTCAGGGCAAGCGCGCCGCACTCGCCACGGTGATCCGGGTGCGTGGCTCAGCGTACCGGCACGAGGGCGCAAAGCTCCTTGTTGGTGAAGACGACGCGATCACCGGCAACGTGAGTGGTGGCTGCCTCGAGGAGGACGTACGGGAGGTTGCGCGGCGCGTGATGGCGACCGGGACCGCCGAACGGCGCTCCTACTGCGGCGGCGCAAACGAGATCGCGGCCTGGGACCTCGGCGTCGGCTGCGAGGGCGAGGTGGAGATTCTCATCGAGCCGGTCGACGGTGCTCTCGCGGGCGCGCAATCGCTGGTCGACGCCGAAGGGACGTTCGTGATCGTTACGGATGTGGCGAGAGCGCTCGCGTTCACCGGGGCTACGGCGCGGTCCTTTATGAGCGGAGCGGACGCCGCTCCCTGGATCGGAGACGGCACCTCGCGCCTCGAGATTCGCGAGGGATGCGAACTGTTCGTGGACGTGCTCGCCCCCCCGCCGCGCCTGCTAATCGTGAGCGGTGGCGATGACGCGCGGCATCTCGCACGACTCGCCGAGGCCGTGGGATTTCGCGTCGTCGTCGCGGACCATCGTCCCAGCCTGCTCGCACCCGACCGTTTTCCGCCTGGCACGCGGATCGTCGAAACCGACGCGGCGCGTCTCGGTGAGCGCGTCATGCTCGACGCCCAGAGCTTCGCCGTCGTGATGACACATCACTTTGCCGACGACACAGCCTACGTACGCGCGTTATTGCAAAGTCCGGTGCAATACATCGGACTACTCGGCCCGCGGCAACGCACCGATCGGATTCTTGGTATCCTACGCGCGGAGGGCACCGTGGAGGAGTCGAGAATTTTCGGACCAGTGGGACTCGACATTGGTACCGATGGGGCGGAGCAGGTCGCGCTCGCGGTGGTAGCCGAGCTCCTCGCGGTACGGAGTGGGCGTCGGCCGCGGTCACTGCGAGAGCGGAGCGCGCCGATCCACACGAGCGGCGAATGAACGACCGGGTGGGCGCGGTCATCCTCGCCGCCGGCGCCTCCTCACGAATGGGCCGCAACAAGCTGTTGCTGCCTGTCGACGGCGAAGCGATGGTGCGCCGCGCCGCGCGGCGCGCGCTCGCCGCCGGACTCGGACCGGTGGTCGTCGTGCTCGGTCATGAGGGCGATCTCGTTCGTGAGGCGCTCGCCGACCTCGACGTATGCTTCGCGACGAGCCCCGAACCCTCGGGCCCGACGAGTGCGTCACTGCACGCGGGGCTCCGCGCCTTCGACCCCACCGTCACGGCGGCGGTCGTAATGCTCTCCGACATGGTGCATGTCACTGAGACGATGCTGCGCGCACTCCTCGATGCATCGACGCGCGGAACGGCGCCGCTCGAGATCTCGCGGTACGGTGAGGTACTCGCGCCGCCCCTGCTCTTCCGGCGCCTCCTCTGGCCCGAGTTGCTCGCGTGGCAGGGCGAGGGATGTGGCAAGGCAGTCGTACGCGCGCATCAGGCGGAGGCCGGGATGCACGAGTGGCCCGAGACGGCGCTCGAGGACATCGATACACCCAGCGACTACGACCGACTCACGACCCGAGCCGAGGGCCTGTGACGTGCCGGGTGCGCCGCACTCAGTCCAGCAGGCGCGAGCGCTCGTCCGACGTGAACAGCACACAGGCCTCGCCGCCAAATGCGAGGTGCCGCCGGAGCCGCGCGATCATGGCGTAGCCGACGTCGCGCAGGGCGCGCGGCACCAGGCGACCGAGACCGGCCAGAAGGCCGAAACCGCCCCCGAGGTAGGCGGCGATTGCGAGTACAGAATCGGACCGCACGAGGGGCTCTTCCCGACCGTCACGGGTCTCGACCCAGATCATCGAGTCGACCTGCAGCAACGCCGGATGCCGCTCTCGCACGGCGCGTCCCGCCACCCCGTTTCGCGCGGCGAATCGCACGGTGCGCTGTCGGTCGTGCCGCAGAATTAACTGGACGCTACGCGAGCAGAAGGCGCAGTCGCCGTCGTAGACGAGGATTGGGGCGGCGGAGTGGGTGCCGACAGCGGTGGTCATGGAGTGCTCACGGGGTATTGGACCGCGGGGCGATCGCCGTAGTGCCGGTCGAGAACGCACCCGTGCGAAGAAAGGTGCTCACCTGTTTTTTTACCTCGGCGCGGCCCATGATGAACGAATGTCCTCCGCCGACCAGCAGGTGCGCCGACTCCTCAGCGAGATGCGTCTCAGGGATCTTCACCGCGCGATCGTCGCGCGCCGCGATCACGCCAATCCGCACGTCCCGGACGCGGGGGAGGCTCCGCGCGGTCGAGCCGTTGTCGGCACCGAGTTCGGAGACGGGCCGCAGAAGCCAACCGACCCAGGGAGTAAAGGTATTCGCCGCATGCGCACCCTGATTCGGTGGTGCGAGCATGACAACGTTGCCGACCCGTTCCGGCAGCGTGTCGCGCGTCAGGACGTACCGGATAACGATGTTGCCCAGGCTGTGTCCCACGAAATGCACGCGACGGTGCTGCGGTCCCATGGTGGCGCGGAGCTCCGCGCGCAGACTCTCGCCGATCGTGGTGATCGTGCAGCAGTAGCTCGAGTACCCGAAACTAAACACCTCGTACCCTGCGGCTTCGAGCGTGCGGCGGATCGGGGCCATCGACATCGTGGTGCGCCCCATACCATGCACGAGCACCACGAGCTCCCCCGGCGCGGTGCCCGGCAGACTGGCGGGCCCCTGTGCAAGCAGCACCGGGGCCGTGACGGCCAGCAGCATCGCCCGAGAGAACATCGCCCGGTACGTGATCATCGCTGTGCGAAGTGTGACACCTGCCTCTCCGGGCGCTGGGCACCCCAGTTTAATTCAGTGCTACAGCGAAAACTCACCAACGTCGTCCGCAAACGCCAGCGGCGGTCCTCATGAACTCCCTCACGCAGCACCCGGCGACGGTCCGCACCCGGGATGGCATCGACCTCGTGCTGCGACACTGGCCCGCCGAGGGCCCCGCACGCGGCACGCTGTTGATTGTGCACGGCCTCGGCGAACACATCGGTCGCTATGCACCGGTGGCGGCACATCTCACCGCGCGGGGTTGGGCCGTGAGTGGCTATGACCAGCGCGGGCACGGCGCCTCGCCGGGCAAACGGGGCGCGCTCTGTACCGCCGACGATCTACCGGACGATCTCTCGCGGGTGATCGCCGCCGTGCGCCTGGCCTCGCCGATGCGTCCCTTCGTCCTACTGGGTCACAGCATGGGCGGGCTCGTTGCCGCGCAGTTCGTTGCCGAGGGCCGGGGGGCGATCGACGCGCTCGTACTCTCGTCGCCGGCCCTCGACGCAGGCCTCAGCCTCGCGCAGCGGCTCCAGCTCGCCGTGGGGCACGCGCTCCTCCCCGACTTCGCGATGAGCAACCAGCTCGACGCAACGAAGATCTCGCACGACCCCGCAGTAGTGCAGGCGTACCTGAACGACCCGTTGGTGCATGACCGCGTGACGGCGCGGCTCGCGCGCGCCCTGGTGAACGGCGGCAAGACGGTGCTCGCCCGCGCCGGTCGCTGGCCGGTACCCACACTCCTGCTCTGGGCAGGTGACGATACCCTCGTCTCACCCCGCGGAAGCGCCGCGTTTGCCGCAGCCGCACCGACTGCGGCATTGCGCGCGAAGTGCTTCGCTGGCCTTTACCACGAAATCTTGAACGAGAGAGATGCGACACCGGTATTCGCCGCGCTCAACGACTGGCTCGACCCGCGTCGGGCGGGCTGACCTCCGTCACGCAATAAATGGCGCCCTGAGTCAGACCTCGTCGGGCGGCGCAAGCCGTCCGGCGAACCAGCCAGACGCCGGCACGCCGAGCAGCGCGGCGACGACCATCCACGCCGGGTGCGGGATTGAGCCCAGGTTCACGATTATGAAGGCCATGAACACACTCGCGATGACCCACGGGCATTGCCGGCGCCTGCGCGCGGCCACACGCGACGCCACGACCCCGCCCGCGAATGGTCCGAGAAGCCAGCCGAGCAGAACAACAAGCATCGCTGACGCGGGGGCAGACGACAGGTGCGCCCCCACCTGCTCCGCGTCGAGCAGATCGAAGCCCTCGGGTACGGGATGCAAGGTGCCGGCCGCAAGGTCACAGATAGAAACGACCGTGACGGCGACGATCAGGCCGGCCAACAGGGCGAAGAACGAACGGGCGAGTGAAGGCCTTGGATTGCGGTTCGGGTTCACTGGCACCGTCATCTCGGCACGCGGGCCAGCACCGGCCCGGCGAGACTGCCGATATAGAGATATCGCTCGGTCTCGAGGACGTCGGTCATCCGGGGGAACTTGCCTGAGGGGTCCTGACGGTCGTCGAGCACCTTGCCCATGCCATCGATCGCGATGATGTGGCCGTATTCCGCCGCCTTGGGCTGGAAAGCGCGCGGAATGCGCAGGAGCACTTTCCGCAGGTTTGGTGATGCGGAGAGTCGGTCGACCAGCGCGTTCCGCGGCGCGAAAAGCGCGACCCAGTAGGTGCCGTTGGCCGCGCGAGAGATGTTGTCGGGAAAGCCGGGCAGCGCCTCGAGCACCGGGGTGACGAGACCGCGCGCCTCTCCGACCACGCCAACGCGCAGAATTCGGTAGCGGCCCGTCTCGCAGAGCAGGACCGCCTGCTGGTCGGGCGCCATCGCGACGCCGTTGGCGAACTCAATACCGCTGACCACGACGCTCGCTCGACCGGTGGCGGGGTCCCACTCGAGCAGCCGGCCGTGCCCGCCATGCTCGAGAAGATCGAGGACGCTCGCATCCATGTCTGACTGCGCGCGAAGCCCGAACTTGGTGGAGGCATCGGAGAAGTAGACCCTGCCGTTGGCTGCGACGTCGAGGTCGTCCGCGAACTCAATCCGGGTGCCGTCGACCGAGTCGGCGAGTAGCCGCACCGTGCCGGCAGTGTCGATGGCCAATAGACCACGTACACCGTCGGCGACGAAGAGCGTGCCGGACGAGTCGAAGGCGAGTCCAAGCGGACGACCGCCCGTATTCGCCCACGCCTCGGGCGCGACACCCTCGACGCCCCATCGGAGGATCGTGCCATCACGGGTGGAAACATAGAGGCGTCCGAGCGCATCGCGGGCGACGCTCTCCGGCCCCTCGTGCCCTCCGAGCGACAGCGTCTCGAAGGAGGCGAGCGACGAGTCCGGCGCGAATACGCCCCGGTATCCCGGATTGGCCGGCGCCTCCCACGAGACGGGCGCGATCGGAACTCGCCAGGTCGCGAAATAGACGAGCAAGAGGACCAAGAGAACGGAGAGGACCAGAGTCCGACGACGCATGATCCAAATCTCGGCGATTCCCAGACGGTTGGCGAGGTGAGTCCCCTTGTATAGCGGCTCGATTCGTACATCATTTCGCTATTAAGTGACCCCGTTCCGGAGCAGCACAGTGGGAAATATGATGCCGAACGATCTGAAATTCGTGAACTCTGGCGAGGCCGATCACCTCGCATCGGAACTCCTGACGCTCGCTCCCGCCGACGCCGCCGAAACGCTCGCGCGGTACGATGATGCGCTCGTCGCCGAGGTCCTTCAGCAGATCAATCCGTCATTCGCGAGCCACATCATCGCTGAACTCGCACCGGGCCGACGCAGCTCAATGTTCGCCGCCGCACCGCCCGCGGTCAGTCAGCAGTGGTCACGCAACCTCTCATTCGAAGACGCCAGCATCGGCCGGTTGATGGAGCCAACACCCGCGACTTTCCTCGGGCGCGAGACCGTCCGCGAGGTCACGCAACGCGTTCGAGAGCTCGCCAAGCGGGTGACGCTCACCTATCTGTTCGTCGTCGACAATGCCGGGCACATCTCGGGCGTCGTCACCATGCGCGATCTCGTGGTGTCAGAGAACGACGACGCAACGCTCGACACCTTGATGCTACGTGACGTTTTCGCGCTGAAGGCGTCGCTGCCGTTGGCCGACGCGATGCGCCTCGTCGTCCACCGGCACTATCCGGTCTATCCGGTCACCGACGACCGCGGTCTGCTCATCGGTCAGGTACGCGGCAGTGCGATGTTCGAGGAGCAGGCGTTTGAGTTCAGCGCCCAGCCCGGTCGTATGGTCGGCGTCGGCGAGGAGGAGCGCCTGCTCACCCCCTGGTCGCGCAGCCTGAAGTCCCGGCATCCGTGGCTCCAGCTCAACCTCCTCACGGCGTTCCTCGCCGCCGGGGTCGTCGGGATCTTCCAAGAGACGCTCGATCAGATGGTCATTCTCGCGCTCTTCCTGCCGGTGCTCGCCGGGCAGTCAGGAAATACGGGGTGTCAGGCGCTGGCGGTCACGCTGCGCGGACTCACACTCGGCGAACTCAAGCCGGGCACCGAGCGTACGCTCGTCGCCAAAGAGGCGCTGCTTGGTCTTCTCAACGGCTCTTTCGTGGGGCTCACCGCTGGCGCTGGCATGCTCGTCGTTGCGCGCGCACAGGGAAACCCTAATGCACTGGCACTCGCCGGCATCGTGATGCTCGCCATGACGGCGAGCTGTCTGGTCAGCGGCATCGCCGGTGCGCTCATCCCGCTCACGTTGCGGCGGCTCGGCGCTGACCCCGCGACCGCGTCGAGCATTTTTCTCACCACGGCGACGGATGTAGCAAGCATGGGGCTCTTTCTCGGACTGGCGACGGCGCTCCTGATCTGAGGCGCGAGGCGCCTCAGGGTTCTTGTCGAATGCGCCGGACCCGACCCCAGGGGTGGTCGGTCACCACGGACACCGACGCTGCCGATCCCTGCTGGACGTCGGGCAGTTGCGCGCGCGGGTCTCGGCGCACACGACGCCTGCGCTGTCTCCCAACGGCGGGGAGGCAATCTCCGCGCGGGTGGCCTGATTTGGCGATATGATCGGCGCCCTAACGATCCCCGATGATGTCCACGTCCTTGGTCTCCCGCAAGAAGAGCGCCCCAACCACGAACGTCATGCTCGCGATGATCACGGGGTACCAGAGCCCCGCATAGATATCTCCTTTGGCCGCGACGATGGCGAACGCGGTCGTCGGCAAGAAGCCCCCAAACCATCCATTCCCGATGTGATACGGCAACGACATCGAGGTGTAGCGGATGCGGGTAGGAAACATTTCCACGAGCATCGCGGCGATCGGGCCGTACACCAGCGTCACGTAGATCACGAGAATCCAGAGCACGAACACGACCATCGGCTTGTTGATTCCCGCGGGATCTGCCGTGACCGGGTACGCGGCGTTGGTGAGCGCTGACCCGAGCGCCGCCGTGAATGACGCGCGCCGTGCGGGGGCGTCCTCGCCGGTGGCATCGAACGATGCGACCGGCACCACGCCAACCCGGATCTCCGCGACGCTGCCGGCCGCGATTGTCTCGTTGCGGTACGGCACACCGCGCGCGACGAGCGCGGCCTTCGCGACGTCGCAGCTCGACGTGAACTTGCTCGTACCGACCGGATTGAACTGCACGGAACAGCTCGCAGGGTCGGCGGCGACGACGACCGGCGCTCGCTCCTGCGCCGACGCGAGCGCCGGGTTCGCGTAGTGCGTGAGCGCCTTGAACAAGGGGAAGTAGGTGAGCGCGGCGAGCGCGCATCCCAATAGGATGATTGGCTTACGGCCGATGCGGTCGGAGAGCGTGCCGAACACGACGAAGAAGGGTGTGGCGAGCAGGAGCGAGACCGCGACGAGGATGTTCGCGGTCTGCGCGTCGACCTTGAGCGTCTGGGTCAGGAAGAAGAGCGTATAGAACTGCCCCGTGTACCAGACAACCGCCTGGCCCGCGGTGAGACCGAAGAGCGCGAGCAGCACGATTTTGAGGTTGCCCCACTTGGCGAATGACTCCGTGAGCGGCGCTTTGGACAGCGTACCCTCAGCCTTCATCGCCTTGAACACGGGCGACTCGTCGAGCGTGAGGCGGATCCAGACCGAGATGCCGAGCAGCAGGAGGGAGACGAGGAACGGAATGCGCCAGCCCCAGGATTCGAACGCCTCGGGCCCGAGCACAATCCGGCAGGTGGTGATGACGAGCAGCGAGAGAAAGAGACCGAGGGTCGCGGTGGTCTGAATCCACGATGTGTACGCGCCACGTGCTCCGTGGGGCGCATGTTCGGCAACATAGGTCGCGGCGCCGCCGTACTCGCCGCCAAGTGCGAGCCCTTGCAACAGCCGGAGCAGGATCAGCGTGACCGGCGCGGCGAAGCCGATGGTCGCGTACGACGGGAGGATGCCGACAACGAACGTCGACACGCCCATAATGACGATCGTGACCAGGAAGGTGTGCTTGCGCCCGACTAGGTCCCCGAGGCGGCCGAACACGAGCGCGCCGAAGGGCCGCACCGCGAACCCCGCCGCGAATGCGAGCAGCGCGAAGATGAACGCGGCGGTGGGATTCACCCCGGAGAAGAACTGCCGGCTGATAATCGCGGCGAGTGAGCCATACAGATAGAAGTCGTACCACTCGAAGACCGTACCGAGGGACGACGCGAGGATCACGCGACGCGTGTCGCGCGTGGTAGCAGGAAAGAGGGCCATGGGGCCGGAATATGGCGGCGAACCCCGATTCGCATCAGGGGCTCAGCTCGGTCCACCCCAGCGCATTCGGCTACGGGTTAAACCAATACGACAGCTTCACCAGGAGCGTGTTATCTGGATGGGAGTAGAAAAGGTTGCGCAGATCGCGCCCCACTTCGAAGCTCGCGGGATCGCGCCCGTCGGACCGCCCCTGCTGCCAGACCACGAAAAGCACCGACCCTGGCCGGTACTCCCAGCGAACCACCGCGTTGGAGTTGAAATGCTTCGAGTTGAATCCGGCCGGATTCGCTCCGCCCCCGTATGGCGCGTAGCGCGCCGCATACGACGTGTTCCGCGCGTCCACCATCTCCCGCCAGTCGGCGAAGGCACCACTCGCGATAAACGGCTGCGTGTAGAGTTGCACACTGAGCGCCGGAGTCAGCGTCACGTTGGCCCGCGTCTCGAGCACGAAAATGCTCTGCGCGAGCGCCGCGAAGGTGTAGTGCACCGTGTCGCTGAAGAGCGCGCCATAGTTGCGGACCGGCTGCGTGTCATCGGCCCGGCGCTCAAAGCTCCCCCTCAACTCGAGCGAGGTGCGTGTCCCCACTCGTCCCAGGACTCCGGCCGAGAGCTGCGCCGACCAGGAACGCCCCTCGTCCCCACGCGCGAGCCGAAAGTCGAGCTCGGGCACGATCGAATGGCGCCCGTCCCCGTCGAGCGTCACGGAGATGCGGTGATACGGTGACACGCGGAGCAAGGGCCCGCCGCGCGCGCAGCTCACGCACATGGTGTTGCCGAGATTCGATACGGCGTACGTGAACGATGTGCCCCAAAAGTTCGCCATCTCGGCGGCGGCGTGCGCCGTCGCGACTGCGCCGGTGGGCAGGCCGCCTGAGGTCCAATGGTTCTCGTGCGAGAGGACCGCGTTCCCGCGGCGGTACCACTTGGTCGGCACCACCGACGACACCGAAAGTTGGCTCTTGACCATCGCGTCATTCACCAACGGCACGAAACCGAGATCGTTCATCTCACTCCCCGGCTCCGCATAGCGCAGGGTGGTCTCCCAACGCACTCGGCCCGCGAACCGCCTGAGCGCGATCGAGGTGACGCCGCCGTCCATCGACGTCCGCGTAGAGTCGTACCGCCGCTCGTGGTCGGGGCGCTGAAAGTAGTGAACGCTCGAGAGCTGTGTTCGCGCGATCGACGCCGCGCTGCCGCGGGCCGTTGCGCGCCCACCGTACGCCACAACTTCCCAGCGCTCGGCAAACCGGTGGTACCCCTGCAGGAGAACGGTATACGCGTCACGACGGAGGAAGGGCTCGGTGCCTGCGTCGAGATCGCGCCGCAACGCCGTGACCATCGTGCCAATCTGAGAACGCCCGCCACGAAAATCCTGGACGAGGCGACCGACGAGCGTCGTCGTGGCAGGCTCGATCGTCTGGCCTGCCACGCCCTGTTCGCGCGCCGACCCCACGGCGACGACACCGAACTGCGTTCCGCCCGAAAACCGTCCCGTCACCTTCGCCGCCGCCTGGATCGTACTCGATCGCGGGTCGCGATCACTCGTCGCGAGCTGCGGCGCCCGTCCAACGCGCCGCGTGTAGAAGATCCCCTCGCACGGACCATTGCAACGAAAGAGGTTACCACCTTCTTGGAAGAACGGACGACGCTCCTCGAATCGCACTTCGAAAGCGCTCAGGTTCAGTACAGCGGGATCCGCCTCGACCTGACCAAAATCGGGATTGATCGTCGCATCGACGGTGATGTTACTCGTGAGCCCAGCCTTCAAATCGAGCCCGAACGCCTGCCGCTGCGGATGCGTCCACCCGCCTACCGCACCCTCCGTCACGTTCTTGCTTACCGCGTACGGCATGACCTCGAGGCGGCGGTTGCGATCGATGCCCGTGATTCCCGTGAGATCGCCCAGCTGCGAGGCAAAGGTACCGAGCGAGGTCCGGTAGGCCGGCCAGGCGTCGCGCTCACCGTAGCGCGCGACATCACGCCAGATGCCCAACCCGAACGTCAGCGCTTCACCGGGATCGTACCGCAGTTGGGAGAACGGGATCGCGAACTCGGCGCTCCAGCCGAGGGTGTCTACTTGGACCGCGACATCCCAGACGCCGTCCCACGCATTGTCCTCTTGTACATCGGCGAAGATTGTCGCGTCGCGCTTCACCCCGGCGGGATTCACCATGAACTGGAGTCCACTGCGCCGATCGTGGAATCCGTCGATCACGACCTTGATCCATTCTGACGGCGTGCGCACGTCGCGACGGCTGAGAAGCGCGACGAGCGAGTCGGGGCGCGGGTCGTAGGCGCGGATGAAGACGTAGAGCGTCCGGTCGTCGTACGCGACCTGAAAGGCGGTGCGGAAACGCGACGGCCCGCCCTCATTTGGCGCGAACTGTCGAAACGCATCGGTGACGGGAGCCAGACGCCAGACGGAATCGTCGTCCCGGCCGTCAAGGCGAATGGGGGCGTCACTCCGCACCGCGCGTGCGGCGGAGACCGCGGAGCCGGCGGACTGGGCGGCGACATTCGCTGTGCTCGAGAGGCAGAAAATCGTGACAAGCGTGGCACAGCGTCGATTGGTCACAGAACTCCCTACGTGCACCGCCGGCTCAGCGTTCGAGGCCGCGACACACGGAAGTGATCACCACCCGCGGTGGTTCACCCAACGGCCGACGATCGCCGTCCCCTCACACACCACATACTCGGCGTGCTGGGCCGCCGTGAGACAGGAGTGGTTGACCAGCACGCGGACCCGAGCGCCCACCCCGAGTCGCGTGAGCAGCGCGTCGTCTCGTACGTGGACGACTCCATGCTCCTGCGAGAGGGACGTGACACGAAGCCCGAGGTCGCGCCCCTCGACGTCGAGAACGCGTCCGTAGTGCGTCACGCCGTCGGCATCGGCGATCCCGGCGTCCTTGCTCAGCGCAATTCCACCGGCGTCGAGGATCACCGTGCCGCGCTTGGGGTCGCGATGGACAACGGCGGCGAGCACCGACAGCGCGCAATCGTCTGCCGTGCAGCTGCCGATCGTGACCTGCATCACGTCGAAGAATGCGTAGTTGCCGGCGCGCACTTCGTGCACGCCGGTGAGATGATCGACCCCCATCGCCGTCGGTGTTGAGCCAATGCTCACGGCGGGCACGGGTACGCCAGCCGACGCGAGGTGCGCCGCCGCCGCGACCATCACGTCGCGTTCACTGCGCGCGACCGCGAGGATCTCGGTCGGACCACGCGCCTGGTACGAATGCCCCGCATGCGCGAGGATCCCGGCAAAGCGAAGATGTGTGCGCTCGCCGATGCGCCGTGCGAGTTCCGCGAGCGAGGGCCCCTCGGGATCGACGCCGCAACGATGGTAGCCACAGTCGACCTTCACCCAGGTGTCGACCGTCACGCCCGCCTGCCGCGCCGCCTCACCGAGTGGACCCGGTACGGTGACATCGTCGGTGATAACAGCAAGGCGCACCCCGGCCGCATTCATCTGTGCAACCGCCTCGAACTTGCCGCGTTCGATCGGCACCGCGTAGGTGATATCGTCGAAGCCGTGCGCGGCGAAGGCGCGCGCCTCCGCAAGCGTCGAGACGGTGATGCCGCGCATCCCCGCGGCGGCCTGCAGCCGCCCGACCTCGATGCTCTTGTGGGTCTTCACGTGCGGGCGCAGCGTGGCGCCCAGTCCGGCGATGCGGGCTCCCATCCGCGCCACATTGCGCTCCACCCGCGTGCGGTCGACCAGCAGGCTCGGCGTGGTGAGCGCGCCGAGATCACTCACGGACGGCGGCGATGCAGTCGATCTCGATGAGGCAGCCGGCCTTGAGTTCCCGAGTCGGGATCACAGCGCGCGCCGGCCGACTCTCGCCCATCACCTTTGCGTAGGTCGCGTTGACGGCACCCCAGAGCGCGATGTCGCTCACATAGACATTCATCTTGAGTACGTGGGCGAAGTCGCTGCCCGCGGCCTCGAGCACTGCGCCGACATTTGCGAGGGCGCGCTCCGTCTGCTCCTCGATGCCGCCGGGTACGAGTTCGCGAGTGGCCGGGTCGAAGGCGAGCTGACCGGAGACATAAATCACACCGCGGTGCACGGTCGCATGCGAGTAGTGGCCGGCAGGCGCAGGCGCCGTATTGGTCTGGACGTAGAGGATCGACATAGGCTGAGTAGAGGCCCCGCGCGCAGCTGGCGCGTGAAGAGGTGTGGAGTGGTCTCAGACGTCCAGATAGGGCGAGGGACCGCGGTCGTCCGCGCCAAAGAGCTCGCGCGACGACTTGCGCCCCTTCGGCCGCCCTGAGCTGTGCGGTGGCGGGATCGCCGGCCATTCATCCGGCGGGATCAGGTCCTTCACCATCTCGAGGAGCTGATGGCTCAGATGCTGGCCGTACTTGAAGAGCGCGACCACGCGCGCGCGATTCCCGAGCAGGAAGACGAGGATCGGTTTGTCGGCCTTGGCCGCATTGCACACCTTGCAGCAGAGGACGAGGTTGTCGCGCCGGTCGTATGCCGTCTGCCCGCGCCGCGGCGTCACATGATCGAGGGTGATCGTGCGCTCAGGGACGAGCCGCTCGCAGTAGGCGCAGGTGGGCCCGAAGCGCTCGAGCAACCAGCGCCGCGTCTCGACATACGCCGCGCGTCCGGTGGGGACCGAGGTGAGCTGCGGTTGCCGTGCGGTGCTGCTGCTACTGCCGCCGCCGCCACCGCCGCGTCGACGCCTCTTTTGGGGGCTTGCTGGCGCAGCCGCGGGCGCAGCCGCAGGGGCCGCGGGCGGAGTCGCCGCCCCACCGCGGCGCCGTCCGCGCCCTCCGCGAGAGGTCGCCATCAGCGAACGCGCACAATGAAAGGAATGGATGTCATCGGGACGAAAGATACCCCGGACGTCGGTTCCACCACACCCTCCGAGACCCGTGATTCCGCCCCCGATCGCGGACCAGCACCGCGCCGCCGTCCCCTTCGTTTCGGTCTTTACTTGAAACTTCAAGTAAATCGCCGTACCATAGCTCCGATCCCACAGGAGTGATGGCGTGCGCGTACTGGTGGTCGGAGGCGGTCCGGGTGGGCTTTACGCGGCGCTGCTGCTCAGGCGGCGGCATCCGCACGCGCTCATCGAAGTGCACGAACGCAACCGCCCCGACGACACCTTCGGCTGGGGTATTGTGCTCTCCGACCAGACGGTCGCGAACCTGCGCGCCGCCGACCAGGAGAGTGCCGACGAAATCGCGAGCGCCCTGCATCATTGGGACGACATCGCCGTGCATTTTCGCGACCGGACGCTGCGCTCCGGCGGTCACGGCTTCAGTGGCATCGGGCGGGTGACGATGCTCCGGATTTTACGGCAGCGGTGCGAGACGCTTGGAGTGGTCTTGCGGTTCGAGCACGAGACCCCGCTCCACCTCGAGACGCTCGTCGAGACCGACGGCTGGGACCTCGTGATCGCGTCCGATGGGATCAACAGCCGCATCCGCGAGCGCTATGCGAGCACCTTCCGCCCGGACACGGAGCTGCGTCACTGCCGCTACACCTGGCTCGGAACGGCGCGCACCTTCGACGCCTTCACCTTTGCGTTCGTCGAGACCGAGCACGGGTGGTTCCAAGCCCATGCCTATCAGTTCGACGCCGGCATGAGCACCTTCATCGTCGAGGCGCCTCAGGACGTCTGGGAGCGCGCGGGGCTGGACGCAATGGACACCGCCGCGTCGATCGCCTACTGCGAGCAGCTCTTCGCCAATCAGTTACAGGGCGCCCCCCTGCTGAGCAACTCGTTGCATCTGCGCGGCCCAGCGCAGTGGAGCCGCTTTCCGCGGATTACCTGCGAACAGTGGGTCCACCACCTGCAGACGGCGCGCGGCCGCGTCCCCCTTGTGCTCCTCGGCGACGCGGCCCATACGGCACATTTCTCCATCGGGTCAGGGAGCAAACTCGCGCTGGAAGATGCGATTGCGCTCGACGCCTGTCTCGCGGCGTCACCGCACGATTACGCCCGCGCCCTCACGCGCTATCAGGCCGAGCGGGCCGTCGAAGTGCTCAAGCTGCAGAACGCCGCGCGCAACTCGACCGAGTGGTTCGAGCACGTCGACCGGTACGCGTCGCTCGCGCCCGAGCAGTTCGCCTACGCGCTGCTCACCCGGTCGCAGCGAATCTCGCATGAGAATCTGCGCCAGCGAGACCCCGCGTATGTCGCCGCGTTCGAGCGGTGGTTCACCCAGGGCGCAGCGGCGAGCACGATCGACGGCATAGAGACCCCACCGGCGGTCCCCCCGCTCCTCACGCCCTATACGGTCCGCGGCTGCACGCTTCCCAACCGCGTCGTGGTCTCGCCGATGGCGCAGTACAGCGCCGACACTGACGGATCGCCGAGCGACTGGCACCTTGTGCACCTCGGCGCGCGTGCGACCGGCGGCGCGGGATTGGTGATGACCGAGATGACCTGCCCCGCCGCCGACGCCCGAATCACTCCGTGGTGTCCGGGCCTCTGGACCGAGGCTCACCGTGACGCCTGGGCGCGCATCGTCGGCTTCGTGCATACCTACTCCCAAGCGCGTATCGGGCTGCAGCTCGGGCATGCGGGCGCCAAGGGATCCACAAAGAAGATGTGGGAAGGCATCGACCGGCCCCTCCCCACCGGCAACTGGCCCCTCGTCGCACCCTCCGAGACGGAGTACCTCACCGGGATCTCCCAACGTGCGCGCGCGATGACGCGCGAGGACATGGACCGCGTGCGCGATGAGTTCGTGCAGGCCACGCGACTGGCTGACGACGCCGGCTTTGATTGGCTCGAACTCCACTGCGCGCACGGCTACCTGCTGTCGGCGTTCCTCTCGCCACTCACCAACCGTCGGAACGACGACTACGGTGGCGATCCGGAGCGCCGGGCGCGATTCCCGCTCGAAGTTTTTCGCGCGATGCGAGCGGCCTGGCCCGCCGATCGTCCGATGTCCGTGCGCATCTCAGCCCACGACTGGACACCCGGCGGCAATACCGGTGAGGACGCCGTCGGGATCGCCCGCCTCTTCCACCAGGCGGGCGCCGACATGATCGATGTCTCCGCCGGCCAGGTGGTCCGGGACGAGAGGCCGGTGTACGGTCGCATGTGGCAGACTCCGCTCGCCGATGTCGTGCGACAGGACGCGGCCGTGCCGGTCATCGCCGTCGGCGCGATTAGCGACGCCGATCAGGCCAACGGGATCATCGCATCGGGCCGTGCCGATCTTGTGGCGATCGGTCGGCCGCATCTCGCGAATCCTGCCTGGCTGCTCGCGGAGTCCGCTCGACTCGGCTTCGACGGCAGCGAGGCGCTGTGGCCGCCGCAGTATCGCGCCGCCAAAGTTCAACTCGATCGCCTTCTGGACCGGGAGCGTGCCGCCATGGCCGCGTCTGCTCCGGCACCACCGAAAGGAGAACTCACATGAAGCCGCTCGCCGGGCAGCACGCCCTCGTGACCGGAGCCAACCGCGGGATCGGCGCCGCGATCGCCCGCCATCTCGCAACAGGCGGGGCGAATGTCACCCTCCTGGTGCGCACACCAGCGAACGCCGAACCCCTCGCGCAGGCGCTCGAGTCGCTCGGAGGACGCGTGGTGATCGTGAGCGCCGACGTGACCGACGCGGCCGCGCTCGCGCTCGCGATGAGCGAAGCGGTCGCCGCGCTTGGTCCGGTAGACGTCCTCGTGAACAATGCCGGCACCGCCGAAACGGCGTCTTTCCACCGCAGTGATGACGCGCTATTCACGCGCATGATCGGCGTGCACCTCATGGCGCCGGTGCACGCGATACAGGCGGTGCTGCCCGCGATGCTCGAGGCCGGACGCGGCCGGATCGTCAACATCGCGAGTATCGCTGGGCTCGCCGGCGGTCCGTACGTCACCGCCTACGTCGCGGCCAAGCATGCGATGGTCGGCCTGACGCGGGCACTCGCCGTGGAGTACCGCAATACGGGCGTGCTCGTGAACGCCGTCTGCCCGGGCTACACCGATACCGAGATGGTCAGCCGTGCCGTGACGCGCGTTGTCGACAAGACGGGCATCGCCGCCCACGATGCGATCGCGACTATTCTGAAGGACAGCGGGCAACGACGCCTCGCCACCACGGACGAAGTCGCCTTGGCGACGCTCGCGTTCGCATTGCCGACGTGCACGGTCTCCGGCGAGACGACGCTCGTGATGGGCGATCCGGCATGATGACCGCTCCGGCACTCGACCCGGAGACGCGATTGCAGCGCGACGACCATGAGGCGTTGCGTCTCTGGCTGCGCCTCTTCACCTGCACCACGATGGTTGAACGCAGAGTCGACCAGATGCTCAAGCGCGCGTTTGGGTCATCGCTCGCGCGGTTCGACGTGCTCGCACAACTTGACCGTGCAC
The DNA here is from genome assembly GCA_945869195.1 of Gemmatimonas phototrophica. GTDB lineage: Bacteria > Gemmatimonadota > Gemmatimonadetes > Gemmatimonadales > Gemmatimonadaceae > Pseudogemmatithrix. The sequence goes on from CAMBNV010000001.1 coordinate 310,760, forward strand.
CCGACGGCCTGCGTATGGGCGCACTGTCGGAGGGAACACTCACGACGAACGGCAATGTTACGTGGCTGGTCGCCGCGCTCGAGGCCGATGGCCATGTCACGCGTCGAACGGCTCCCGATGATCGGCGCGCGACCGTCGTGCGCCTCACCGCGGCCGGCCGTCGGCATTTCACCCTCATGGCCCGCGAGCACGAAGCGCTGATCATCCATGGGTTTGCAGGGCTCACCGCACTCGAACGCCGCACCATGCACACGTTGCTCGGCACCGTGAAGCAGCACCTCAGACTCGAGAGGACCTCCTGATGTCGGCTCCGGACCCCATGCTCGCGATGCGTCGGCCCCTGGCCGCGCGCACTTGTACGCGCTTCGGCTGGTCAACGGCGGAGGCAGGCCGCGTCGGCCTCATCACGCTGACCCGGCCGGAGCGCAAAAATTCACTCACATTCGAGTCGTACGCCGAGCTCCGCGACCTCTTTCGTGAGCTCGCGTACGCCTCGGATGTGCGTGCGATCGTACTCACCGGCGCCGGCGGCAACTTCTGCTCTGGCGGCGACGTCTTCGAGATCATCGAGCCGCTCACGCGGATGGCGGCGCCGGAGCTGCTCGCCTTCACGCGTCTGACCGGGGACCTCGTCAAAGCGATGCGCGCCTGTCCCCAGCCGATTATCGCGGCGGTCGACGGCGTGGCCGCCGGCGCCGGCGCGATCCTCGCGATGGCATCGGACATCCGCCTCGCGACACCCCGCACGCGCACCGCATTCCTCTTCACGCGCGTCGGACTCGCTGGCTGCGACATGGGCGCCTGCGCGCTCTTGCCACGGATCATCGGCCAGGGGCGGGCCAGCGAGCTGCTCTTGACCGGCCGCCAGATGGATGCGGTCGAGGGCGAGCGCTGGGGATTCTACAATCAGATCGTGGATGCCGACGCGCTCCTCGCCGAGGCCATGCGGCGCGCGACCGACCTCGCCAACGGGCCGACGTTTGCGCACGCGATGACCAAGGGGATGCTGCAGCAGGAGTGGAACGTGTCCCTCGAACAGGCCATTGAGATGGAGGCCCAGGCCCAGGCGCTCTGCATGGGGACGCAGGACTTTCGGCGCGCGTTCGAGGCATTCGCGGCCAAACGGTCCCCCATCTTTGAGGGAAACTGAGGTGGACACCGCCGCGCCCCCACATCTGTCATGGCCCTTCTTCACCGACGCGCACCGCGCGCTCGCTGCCCACGCCTCCACCTGGGTCGCCGATCAACAGATCGATCCGCGCGATACCGATGCCGCCTGTCGTGCCTGGGTCCGCGCGCTCGGCGCGGCGGGCCTCCTGCGCTACACGGTGCCTCGTGAATGGGGCGGCGCGCTCGACGCGCTCGACTCGCGGGCCCTCTGCCTCCTCCGGGAGACGCTCTCCGCGCACGACGGCCTCGCCGACTTTGCGTTCGCGATGCAGGGACTCGGTTCTGGCGCGGTCACGCTCGGTGGTCGTGACGCCGTGCGGCACGAGTGGCTCCCTCGCGTCGGGTCCGGCGATGCAATTGCCGCCTTCGCACTTTCCGAGCCCAACGCTGGCTCTGACGTGGGGGCAATGACCTCGAGCGCGGTGCGCGTGGCTGGCGGCTGGCGGCTCGACGGCGAGAAAACTTGGGTCTCCAACGGTGGGATCGCCGACTTCTATTGCGTGTTCGCACGCACCGACCCGGCGACAACGGGACCCAAGGGGATTAGCGCCTTCCTCGTGCCCGCCACAACGCCTGGGCTCGACGCGAGCGCGCGCATCGAGGTCATGTCGCCGCATCCGCTCGCGACGGTGCAGTTTGACGGCTGCTTCATCCCTGAGGACTATCTCCTTGGCGAGGAGGGTGCCGGCTTCGCGCTCGCGATGCGCACGCTCGACATCTTCCGCCCCTCGGTCGCGGCCGCGGCGGTGGGCTTCGCCCGACGTGCACTCGCCGAGACGCTGGCACAGGCGCACCAGCGCGCGATGTTTGGCGCGACGCTGGGAAGCCAACCGCTCGCACAGGCGATCATTGGCGACATGGCAACCGACGTCGACGCGGCGGCGTTGCTGACCTACCGCGCGGCCTGGCAGCGCGACACGCAAGAGGGGCGCACGACCGCTGTCGCGGCGATGGCCAAGCTGGGCGCGACCGAGCTGGCGCAGCAGGTGATTGACCGCGCGGTGCAGCTGCACGGCGGTCGCGGCGTCCGCGTGGGCGAGGTGGTGGAGCGGTTGTACCGCGACATCAGGTCGCTCCGTATCTATGAGGGTGCCACCGAAGTGCAGCGCCTGCTCGTGGGACGCGAGGTGCTCAAGGCTGCGAAGGGCGCGCCCGTGCCGCCGACCTGACCCAGGAGGCCGACTGATGACGACGATACTGCATCCGAGCGCGCATCTCGACCCCTGGGCACGGCAGCAACTGCCGCCGGCCTCGGCGTGGCCCGAGCTCCTCCTCGAGCCGCCCTACGCCTATCCCCCGCGGCTCAACGCAGCGGTGCGGCTCCTCGACGACGCCGTGCGCGAGGGGCATGGCGAACGAGTCGCGCTGATCACCTCTGACGCACAGGGCGGCTGGGTGCCCACGACGTACGGCGAGCTCGCCGCCGACGTCGACGCGCTCGCCGCGGTGCTCGTGCGCACCCTCGGCCTCGTACCCGGGAACCGGGTGCTCCTGCGCGGCTTCAATGGTCGATGGATGGCCGTCGCCTCGCTCGCAACGATCAAGGCAGGGCTCGTTGCCGTCACGACGATGCCATTGCTGCGCGCCAAGGAACTCGCTGTCATTATTGGGCGCGCCCAGTGCTCCGCTGCGCTCTGCGACGCGCGTCTCGCCGATGAACTGCGCGCCGCAGTGGGCGCTCCGCTCGCGCCCGACGCGATCCGCTGCTGGGGCACCGACGCGCCCGACGGTCTCGACGCGTTACTCACCACGCATCGCGGCCCCTTCACCGCCTGCGATACCTCAAGTGACGACATCTGCCTCATTGCGTTCACCTCAGGCACCACCGGCGCGCCCAAAGGTTGTATGCACTTCCATCGCGACGTGATGGCGATGAGCGACGGGTTCTCGGCGCAGGTGCTCGGACTGACCGCCGATGATCGATGCATTGGGACTCCACCGCTCGCGTTCACCTTCGGGCTCGGCGGGCTGCTCACCTTCCCCCTCGCTGCGCGCGCGAGCACGGTGCTGCTCGAGCGCTACACCCCCGAGTCGCTCCTCGAGGCAATCGCCAACACGCAGGCGACGGTGACATTCACCGCCCCGACGTTCTATCGCCAGATGGCGCTCTCGATCGCCAAGGAACCCGCGCGCTTTTCAACGCAGTCGTTACGCGCAGCCGTTTCCGCCGGCGAGGCACTTCCAGACGCGACGCGCACGCTCTGGCGCTCCACGACCGCCGTGGAGCTGATCGACGGCATCGGCGCGACAGAGATGATCCACATCTTCATCGCCGCGGCGGGCGCCGATGTACGGCCCGGTGCAATCGGCCGCGCCGTCCCCGGCTATACCGTGGCGATCCTCGATAACGCACTGCAGCCCGTCCCGCGAGGTGAGGTGGGCCGGCTCGCGGTGCGCGGGCCAACCGGATGTCGATATCTAAACGACGCGCGCCAGCGGGATTATGTGCAGGACGGCTGGAACCTGACCGGCGATGCCGCAACGATGGATGCTGACGGCTACGTCTTCTTCAAAGCGCGCACCGACGACCTCATCCTCTCGTCGGGGTACAACATCGGGGCTCCCGAGGTCGAGGCCGCCGTCCTGCTGCATCCGGACGTCGCCGAGTGTGCCGTGATCGGCGTCCCCGATCCTGAGCGGGGGCAGGCGGTGAAGGCGTTCGTCGTACTCAGGCCGGGCGTGGAAGCGACCACTGCCCTCGCGCGTGGCGTTCAGGATTTCGTCAAGGCAACGATCGCCCCGTACAAGTATCCCCGCGTGGTGGAGTTCGTCGCCGCGCTCCCCAAGACCGATACCGGGAAGCTCCAACGCTTCCGGCTTAAGGAGTCCAAGTGAGCATCCGTGTGCTACACCCCGAAGGATGGCCGCGTCCCAGCGGGTATGCGAACGGCATCAGCGCGAGCGGAAGGACGATTTTCGTCGCCGGGCAGGTGGGGTGGGACGCGCAGCAGCGTCTCGTCTCGGGGGGTCTGGTCGCGCAGGCGAGCCAGGCACTCGCCAATATCGTGACGATCCTCGCGCTCGACGAGGCGCGCCCTGAACACATCGTGCGATTGACGTGGTACGTCACGGAGCGCGTGGAGTATCTCGCGTCGAGCGCGATGCTCGGTGCCGCGTATCGTGACCTCATCGGTCGTCACTTCCCCGCGATGTCGGCCGTTGAGGTGCAGGCACTCATGGTGCCGGGCGCGGTCGTCGAGATCGAAGCGACAGCGGTGGTGCCGCACGCCCAATAGCGGCGCGCGGCTGACGGCAGGCGGCAGACAGTAGGCAACCTCAGGCCCTGTTCCGAAACATCCGCCCAACGCATCTTCCACTCATGACCTACGCCGCCATCACGGGCTGGGGATCCTGCATGCCCCCCGCCGTCCTCAGCAACGAGGACCTTTCGACGTTCCTCGACACCAACGACGAGTGGATCACATCGCGGACGGGGATGAAGGAGCGCCGCATCTCACATGTGAGTGCGGTGGAGATCTCCACGGTTGCGGCCAAGCGGGCCCTCGCCTGCGCCGGTCTTGCCGCCGCCGATCTCGACCTGATCATCTACGGCGGCGTCAGTAACGAGGAACTGTGCCCCAACAGCGCCTCCGGCGTGCAGCTCGCACTTGGCGCGACCAAGGCCGCAGCAATCGATATCAACACCGCCTGCACGAGTTTCTGCTACGGCCTTGCCACCGCCACCGCGATGATCCGCACGGGGATGATCAGAAACGCGGTCGTCGTCGGTGTCGAGCTCATCAGCCGGTACATGGACTGGAGCAACCGTAACGTCGCTGTCCTCTTCGGCGATGGCTCTGCGGCCGTGGTCCTGCAGGCGAGCGACCAGGAGGAAGGAATGCTCGGCAGCGTACTCGGCTGCGACGCCGAGGCACGCCAGACGCTCCGCGTGCGCGGCTTCGGCTGCGGCTACTCCGGACTCGGCATCACGTTCGGTGACACACTCTGGGACTTCGACGGCCCCCAGATCTTCAAACGCGCCGTGAACGCCATGGCGTCGGCCTCGGTGAAGGTGCTTGCCGACAACCAGGTGAGCGCCGAGGATGTGAGCTTGGTAATCCCACATCAGGCGAACCTGAGGATTATCGAAAGCGTCGCCAAGTATGCCGGCATTCCGATGGAGAAGGTCATCGTGACCGTACAGAAGTACGGCAACATGAGCGCCGCGACGGTGCCGGTCGCGCTCGTCGAGGCGCTCGAGACGGGGCGCGTGAAGCCGGGGAGTTGGATCCTTATGCCCGCCTTTGGCGGCGGACTGACCTACTGTTCGCTGCTCGTGAAGTGGGGGAGCCGCATCACACCGCTTGGCACGAGCGATGCCACGCTACCGCCCTGCGAGAAGACTGCGCTCGAGATGGTGAACGCCATCCGCGCGAATCAGGACCCGCACGGGCGTTCCTTAAAAGGGCTCATGGCGCCGGTGTTCACGGAGGCGCGGCTCGCGCGTGACAGTCACGGTTCAGCGAGCGCCTCCTCGTAGCACTTCGATCTCGCGCAGTATCCCCACCACCATCGCCTCCACCACGACGCGCCCCTTCTCCCGGGTGGCAAGCGTTGCGTCGCCCCAGACGCCCGACGGCGAATATCTCCCCGCGCCCCCGGGCACGCGCGTTAGGCCCCCCGTACCCTGCGGCGAATCGTCGCGCACCGCCTTCGACATATCCACACGGTCGGGATGCATATAGAGCATCATCGAGGTCTCGATCTCGTCCGCATGCGTGCCGCGCGCCTGTTGCTTCACCTGCGCTTCTGCCGGTCCCGCGATCGCCAGGATATCCGTGAACGCAAACTCGATGCCTTCGGCCCTGAGGATCTCCGCGGCAGCCAGCAACGGCCGCTGGGTGGAGACGCCGGTGTTGAGCACGTAGAACTTGCGCGGGCCATGCGCGGCGAGGCTGCGCACGATGTCGACGATCAGGTCGCGCGCGGTCTCGATCCGCAGATGTGTCGACCCCGGATACTCGAGGAACGCAGGATAGAAGTTGTAATTGACCGTCGGAGCCATGACCACGTTCGACGCCGCGAGCACGCGATCTCGGAGGTACTCGGCGAGTCGAAAGTCGTTGTCCAGGCGGAGATGCGGACCATGCTCCTTGGACTGAGCACCGAGCGGGATCACGACGACCGCCGATGGGGTGAGGCGCTTTTCGGCCTCGAGCCAGGTGAGGTCGCTAAGCACGAGGCCGCGCGCCGTCGGGGCGAGAGCGCCCACCGGAGCGCCCACCTGGGTCGGAAGGCAGAGCACGACCAGACAGAGCGCCGTGGGGGCGGACCAGCGGACGTTGGAGCGCATGCGAACTCCGCGCGATGAGATGGGAGCGACCGCCGGAAGTTGCGGCGCCGGAGGCCACCAGCGCCACCACTATCCGTGGCGCGCGACTCGTTTTGGAGTATTTTTCCGGATATGGCGCGGTGGGCGTTCGTCGCCGCGACAGGCCTCCACCCATCCCCAGAATATGTCCATCGTCCGCTCGATCCTCCTCGCCGCCGCCCAGAATCAGGCGATCAATGACTTCGCGCTGAAGAGCCGCGTTGTGAAGCGGGCTACCAGAGCCTTTATGCCGGGAGAGCGGCCCGACGACGCACTCGACGCCGGCGCGGTACTCACGAAGGACGGGCGCAAGCTCCTCTACACCAAACTCGGCGAGGCCATCACCAACATCGGCGAGGCCGACGCGGTCCGCGACCACTATCTCTGGCTCTTCGATCAGCTCAAAGAGCGTGGGCTTCCGGCGTGTGTGAGCATCAAGCCGACACAGCTCGGTCTCGACCAGTCGGAGGCTCGGTGCCTCGAGCACTGCCTCGCGCTCGCCACCAAAGCAGAGTCGGTCGGGTCGGCGCTTTGGATCGACATGGAGGACTCGAGCTACGTTGATCGGACGCTCGCGCTCTATGAAACGGTCAAGGCGACGTCTCCACGCACCGGGCTCGCACTCCAGGCGTACCTATTCCGCACGCCCAAGGATATTGAGCGCCTGCGCCCGCTCAAGCCGATCATTCGTCTGGTGAAGGGCGCGTACGCCGAACCGGCCACGGTCGCCTTCCCCACAAAGAGTGATACGGACGCTGCCTACGAGGCGATCTCGCGCACGATGCTCGACTGGGCCACCACTGGCGAATGCACGCCGGTCTTTGGCACGCACGACATCGCGCTGCTTGAGCGCCTGGTCGCCTACGCGGATGGCATTCGGGTCGAAAAGGGGAAGTATGAAATTCATATGCTGTACGGCATCCGCGAGAAGGAGCAGGCGCGCTTCCGCCGCGACGGCCATGCGGTCGCCACGCTGATCAGCTACGGAAACGCCTGGTTCCGGTGGTACATGCGCCGCCTCGCCGAGCGTCCGGCCAACGTGCTCTTCGTCGCGCGCTCGATCTTCGGGTGAATCGAGGGGTGTGGCGGTGGTCCGCATGCACTACATTCGGTTTATGACGACACCGACGCACATCCATCGCCGCTGGGCCGACGTTCCGCTCGAGACAGTCACTGATCAGATCTCGCGGCAGCTCATCACCGGCCAGCAGATGATGCTCGCCCACGTGCATATCAAAAAGGGCGCGATTGTCCCCAAGCATCAGCATCACAACGAACAGTTCACGTACATCCTGACTGGCACGTTGCGCTTCTGGATGGGCGAAGAAGGCGCCGAGGTGATCGACGTGAAGGCCGGCGAGGTGCTGCACATCCCGTCGAACGTCTGGCATAAGGCGGAAGCGCTCGAGGATACGCTCGACGTCGACATCTTCAGCCCGCCGCGCGAAGACTGGCTCAACCACACCGATTCTTACTTCCACAACAAGAAGTAACGGTGGATCTTGGGCTGAAGGGACGCGTCGCGTTCGTCGCGGCGGCAAGTCAGGGACTCGGTCGGGCGATCGCCGAGGAGTTGGCACGTGAGGGGGCGCGGGTGGCGATCTGTGCACGCACGGAGCGCATTCACGACGTCGCTTCAACGATTGGATCGGCACATGGTGCCGAGACCTTGGGCATCATCGCCGACGTCTCGGTGCCGGCCGACGTCACACGGGCGATCGCAGAGACCGTGGCGCGCTTCGGCCCGGTGGACGTCCTCGTCACCAACGCCGGTGGTCCGCCGCCCGGCCCATTCGAGAGTCATTCGCCTGAAGCGTGGCAGAAGGCGGTGGCGCTCAATCTCGACAGCGTGGTGAATCTCGCGCGCGCCGTCCTTCCGGACATGAAGTCGCGCCGCTGGGGGCGTATTCTTAACGTCACGTCGATTGCCGTGAAGCAGCCGGTGGACGGTTTGATTCTCAGCAACAGCGTGCGGGCCGCCGTCACAGGCTTCGCGCGCTCGCTCGCCAACGAAGTCGCGCCGTTCAACATCACGGTGAACAACCTGATGCCGGGGTACACGCGGACCGAGCGGCTCGACGGACTGGCGGCACATAATGCGAACGCCAAGGGGATCACCACCGAGCAGGCACTCGGCGCCTGGGAGCAGCAGATCCCGATGGGCCGGGTAGGAGAGCCGCGCGAGTTCGCGGCGCTGGCCGCGTTCCTCGCATCGGATCGTGCGAGTTACATCACCGCGCAGAGCATCGCGGTCGACGGGGGCTGGATCCGTTCGCTGCTGTAACGGCGCGATGCTCTGCCACTCGACCAGGCCACGCGGACGCACCTTGCATCAAGCCGTGCAGTATGCGAGCGTCCCTCAGGATCATATCACCCCACAGGAGGGATTGCATGCGTATCACCACTCTCGTACTCACCGCCGCCCTGGCTGCCGCGACGTCACTCACCGCGACGTCGACCGCCGCGCAGGACGCCGACCGCTCAGTCGCGAATGGTGGGATCAAAGTGGCCGGCTGGCTCGGCCGGATTGACCGCCGTGCGATCTCGCAGGGCAAGACCATCAATGACTCACGGTTCGTAGCCGAGGGCGGTGGCTTCCGCATCTCGGCGGGTCCCGCAGGAAACTTCTGGAACCCGGCGAACACGGTCAGCGGCGACTACGAAGTGATGGGGACTTTTAAGGAACACAAGATGGTCGCCTCGCATCCGCACTCGTTCGGCCTGTTCGTCGGCGGCGCCGACCTGCAGACGGACAACGAGACGCTCATGTACTGCATCGTCTACGGCACGGGCAAGTACTCGATCAAGACGTTTCATGGCGCCAAGGTCACGACGCTCGTGGACGGCGAGGCGAGCGAGGCGGTACACAAAGCGGACGCGAACGGCATGTCGACGAATACCATCAGCTGGCGCGTACGCGGCGGTCAGGCCTCGTGCGTGATTAACGGCACGGTGGTGAAGTCGCTGCCGCGCGCCGAGTTCATCGCGGCGGATCGACTCACCTCGACGGATGGCGGGTACGGCATCCGCGTGAGCCACAATCTCGAGATCACCGTCACCGGAATCATGAAGCACTAGTGACGCGGAACCGATATATCGACGGGGTGGGCCGAGAGGCCCACCCCGTCGTGCTTGCCTAGAAGGGGTAAGTGTATTTCTGTACTGGTTCATCGTCGACACGCTGGCGCGGACCGCCCCCACCGAGCAGGAGATCGATCGTGCGCACCTCCCGCATCGCTTTTTTTGGAGCACTCGCCATCGGCACCATCGTTCTGCGCGCCGCCTTCGCGCCAGAGCAGGCGGCCCAGCAGGAGTCCGAGCTGGTCCCAGCGAAGGCCGTCTCCTTCACGGAGGCGAGCTGGATCCCGCTTCGCGAAGCCGATATCCCCAACGATTCTATGGGCGCGTCGATTCGGCGTGGACTCTACCTGCTGCGCTTCACACCCGAGAGCCTCCCCGCGTACGCCCCTGGCAACCTGCGATGCACGAGTTGCCACCAGGACGACGGGCTCAAGCCGACCGCGGCCCCCCTCACCGGTTCCCACGCGCGATTCCCCAAGTACATGCCGCGCTCCGGCGCTGTGATCGCGCTCGCCGACCGAGTGAACTACTGCTTTACCCGGTCGCTCGCTGGCAGCGCAGTCCCGGTCGACAGCCGCGAGATGACCGACCTTCTCGCATATATGGCATACATCTCCAAAGACATTCCGGTCGGCACAAAAATCGCCGGCGCCGAGGGACTGATCACCATGCGCGACACGCTGGTCGGTGACGCGGCGCGCGGTGAGGCGCTCTTTACGGCTAAGACATGCAGTACCTGTCACGGTGCCAACGGAACGGGCGTCGGTCCGGTCCCGGCGCTCTGGGGTGCCAAGTCGTACTCGGTCGGCGCCTCGATGGCGCGACAGGAGCGCGCGGCGAGCTTCATCAAGTACAACATGCCACTCTCTTCGCCCGGCACGCTGACGTCGCAGGAGGCCTTCGACCTCTCGGCCTATATCAACTCGCACGCGCGCCCCGACTCTCCCGGCAAGGAACTCGACTGGCCCATTGGCGGCGCACCGAAGGATGTGCCGTATGCCACAACGGGACATCCCGCCTTCAATCCGCCGCCACTGCTCCCCCGCGCGACCTCCCGCGGGGCGATTGTCCCCACGCCGCCCGTCGTCAGCCGTCGCAGGCGGTAGCCCCTGACCATGAAGGACACTCCTGTCATGAAGAAGATCATTCAGCCCGCCGCCCTCACTCGGCGCGATCTCATCGCGAGTGCGGTCGGTACGGTCGGTGGCGCGATTGTCGCCGGCCTACCGACGGCGCTCTCGGGCCAGTCGGCTCTCTCCGCAAGGCCTTCGGACCCCGTCCACGCGCTGATGCATCTGGGTGGTACCACGTCGCCGCTCGGAGCACGCTCGGCGTTCGAGGCGCCGACGCGTGCCCCGTTCGGTGAGACCACAGGGTCGTCCTACACGCCACTGCAGGATCTCGCGGGCAACATCACACCGAGCGACCTGCACTTCGAACGGCATCATGCCGGCATCCCGTCGCTCGACCCCGCGCGGCACACGCTCACCATCCACGGACTCGTCGACCAGCCGCTGAGCTTCACGGTCGACGACCTCAAACGATTCCCGCAGGTGGTGCGCCAGTATTTCGTCGAGTGCTCTGGCAACGGCCGCGGGGCCTTTCGCGATCCCAAGCCTGAACTGACGGCACAGAAGGTCGCCGGCCTGTTAAGTACCTCTGAGTGGACGGGCGTGCCCCTCGCGACGCTCCTCCGAGAAGCTGGCGTGCAGCCAGCGGCGAAGTGGTTCCTTGCCGAGGGGGGCGATGCCTGCCTCCTGACGCGCTCGGTCCCAATCGAGAAAGCGTGGGATGATGCGATCGTCGTCTGGGCGCAGAACGGCGAACCGTTGCGCCCAGCACAGGGATATCCGATGCGACTCCTGCTCCCAGGCTGGGAGGGCAACATCAACGTGAAGTGGCTGCGCCGCATTGAACTCGGCACGCAGCCCTGGATGACGCGTTGGGAAACGTCTAAATACACGGACCCCCTCCCTAACAACACCGCGCGTCGCTTCTCGTTCGAGCTCGACGCCAAGTCGATCATCACATCGCCGTCGGCCCCCGACACGATCCCCACGCCGGGTTGGCGGGCCGTGCATGGTCTGGCGTGGAGCGGCCGCGGCAGGATAGCGCGCATCGAGGTGAGTACCGACGGTGGCACCAGTTGGACGAACGCCGAGTTATTGGGCGAGTCGCAGCCCAAGTCGACGGTGCGCTTTCAGTACATGTGGGAGTGGAAGGGCAACGAGGCAACGCTCCTGAGCCGCGCGACCGATGAAGCCGGCTTTGTGCAGCCCACGCGCTCGGCGCTCATTGCCGAACGCGGGCTCGGGACGGACTATCATTTCAACCAGGTCGTGGGCTGGAAGATCGAACGCAGCGGCAAGGTCCTCTTTCACGGGGAGACCTGACGATGCGGTACACGTTCATGCGGCGCGTGCGGCGTGGTGGGACGGTCGCGACCCTGTGCGCGACAACATTCGCCCTGACCGGCTGCGGACGCACCGGGACTGAGAGCAATCTGAGCCAGACGGCGCTCGATGCGTCGATGCGCTTCGCCGACTACGATGGCGGCACCGTACCCGGCGGCCCAGGTGCCGGTCAGGGCTATGCCATCGGTAGCACCGCGACCGCCGAAGCAATCGCAACGCTCAACACCGATATCGGGCCCGGTGGCGCCGAGCTCCCCTCTGGCAGCGGAACCGTCGCAACAGGTCGCGCGGTCTACGCCGCCAAGTGCGCCCTGTGCCATGGCGCGAATGGCGAAGGGATGGCCCCGGCATTCCCGCGCCTGAGCGGCCGTGATCCCAATGCCGAGGGGTTCAAGTTCGCGAGCGACCCCAAGCTGCCGCATACCATCGGCAACTACTGGTCGCATGCGACGACGCTCTTCGACTACATCAGGCGCGCCATGCCACACGCCACCCCGGGATCGCTCACCAACGACGAGGTCTACGCCCTCACCGCGCACCTCCTCGCGGTGGACGACGTGATCCCCGACGACGCGACGCTCGACGCCACCGCGTTGCGTGCGGTGAAGATGCCGTACGCAGACCGTTTCGTGCCGGACGACCGCCGGCCTACCGCCAAGAAGTGAGTCCTCAAGCCGAGAAGACAACGAGGCGATCCGCTGCCACCACACCCCGCGTGGCGATGAAGCCCAGCCGCTTCATCGCTCCCAGCCCCTGAGTCGCGTGACCCGCCCCTGTGTGCCGACCGCCCAGCGGGTGCGTCCGCGCCCGAAGCCCACGGCCGTCGAGTACCGGCACCGCGATTCCTGCGGGGAGGCTCACACCGGTGAGCTTCGCCGGCGCGGGCGCCTGCTGAGCGCCCAGCGCCAAGGGCATCACGACCACGCAGAACAACCCCAGTGTCATGCGTACGCGCTGGGGGGTTCTCATGCGCGCAGTAACAGCGAACAGCAGGTCACAGCGCCTTCTGCCTTTGCGAGTTCCGAGGCATCCACGCAGACCGGCGAGTAGCCCAGTGCCTCGAGCCGCGCGCGCGTACGTGGATATGACGCACCATAGAGCAGCGCCGCTCCCACGCGCACGATGTTGGCACCCATCGGCTCGGTGGGGTCGACCTCGATAACATCGAGTCCGCTGAGCGTGGCCTGGTCAATCCACTGCGGGTTGACCAGCACGGTCTGATCGTCCACAGTGGTCACGGCCGACTTGAGGTGCAGGCAGCCTGTGACGGCAACGGCCTCGACCGTGTAGCCGTGCCCTGCGAGGGCCGCACGCAACTGCGCGATGCCCTCGTCATTCGTGCGCCCGGTGCGGCCCGCGAAGACCCGCTTCCCGACGACAAACACGTCCCCGCCGTCGAGCGTCCCCGGCGCGGTGATATGGGCGAGCGGACGCAGCGGCGCGAGCACGCGCTCGACCGCGGCTGTCTCGCCCCGCCGTGACTCCGCCCCCGGACGAGTGATCACCGCGATCTCGTCGAACACCACGGCGACATCCTCGATAAACACCGAGTCGGGATAATCCGGCGCCGGCTCCACCTCCTGCACCGAGCATCCGAGCGCGACGAGGGCCCGCACGTACTCGGCATGCTGGACGCCGGCGATCGCCAGGTCGATCGGCGTGCGTGCGAGGTGCGTGAGTTCACACTCGACGATACGAGGCGAAATGGCGCGCGTGAAGGCGCGCCATCGCCCGGGCGGGCCGGAGAGAGCGTCAGAGGACATTCCGGAAGAAGATGAGCGGGTCGAAGGGGGTACGCAATCGGCGCATCGCCGGCAGCCGTATATTTCCCCCGATGAACAGCAGCGCCAGTCCTCGCCTTCCCGAGAAGCAGACGGTCCTGCACAGCTGGACGGCGCAGGATCGTTGGGATGCCCCGACCGTCGTGGGTGGCGCCGGGGCACATTTTATTACGGCCGACGGGCGCCAGATCCTCGACCTGTCGAGCCAGTCGGAATGCTGCAATCTTGGGCACCAGCACCCGGCCGTCGTGAACGCCATCAAGTTGCAGGCCGACCGCCTCTGCTACATCGCGAACGCCTGGGGGGCCGAGCCACGCGCGCGGCTCGCTGAGCTGCTACTCGAGAAGAGCGGCTTCAGGGGCGGGCGCGTCTTCTTCACGCTCGGCGGCGCCGATGCGAACGAGCATGCGGTGAAGTTCGCGCGGCAGGCGCAGGGGCGCGCACGCGGGCTCGTGATCGCGCGCGATCGTTCGTACCATGGGGCCAGTTACGCGACCATGGCCTACTCCGGCGACACGCGCACCCGTGAGGGCGCAGATCCAGCCGCGCATCGCGTCATCCATGCGCTGCCGCCGTATGCGTACCGCTCGCCATTCGGCCCGGGCACCGACGAGGAGTGCGGCCTGCGAGCCGCAGCGCATGTCGAAGCACTGATCGCACGCGAAGGCGCGCACGAAGTGGCGGCGGTGCTCATGGAGCCCGACGCCGGAACGAACGGAATCGTGCCGCCGGAGAGCTACTGGCCCGCGCTGCGCAAGGTCACGCGGCGGAGCGGCACGCTCCTGATTGCCGACGAGGTGATGAGCGGATTCGGCCGCTGCGGCGACTGGTTCGCGTGGCAGCGCTACGGCGAGGCAGGCCGACCCGACCTGATGACGCTCGCCAAGGGACTCACCGGTGCCCATCTGCCGCTCGGCGCGGTGGTACTCTCCGCGGAGGTGGCCAAACGACTCGAGCAGGAGATGTTGTATACCGGCCTCACCTACTGCGGGCACCCGCTCTCGTGCGCGGCCGGCGTTGCCGCGATCGAAGCGTATGCGGCTGAGGACCTCATCGCACGCTCGCGACGACTCGGGGCCCTGATGTTCGACGAGTTAACCGACATGCACGGACGTCACGCCGTGATCGGTGACGTGCGTGGCGGTCACGGGCTCTTCGCGGTACTCGAATTCGTTGCCGATCGTGGCACGCGCGCGCCGCTGGCCGAGTGGCCGAGTACACCGCCGGCCCTGAGTGCGCTTGTCCGCGACGGGTTGGACGCGGGCGTCTCGTTCGCGACGCGAGGCAACCTCTTGTTGCTCGCGCCTCCACTGGTGATCGCAGAACAGGACCTCTTCGACGCGCTCTCGTTGCTCGACTGTCTGCTGCGTCAGCACTTTCCGTCGGCCACGCCATGAGCGCCACGCTGACGTCGCTGCATAATGCGATTGCCGAGCACGTGCACGACGGCATGACCGTCGCGCTCGAGGGTTTCACGCATCTCATTCCGTTCGCCGCAGGCCACGAGATCATCCGCCAGCGCCGGCGCGACCTCACCCTCGTGCGGATGACGCCAGATCTCATCTACGATCAGATGATCGGGATGGGCTGCGCGAAGGGGCTGACCTTCTCGTGGGGCGGCAATCCTGGCGTGGGATCACTGCACCGCGTCCGTGATGCGATCGAGAACGCCTGGCCGCACGCGCTCGCGATTGACGAGCATAGTCATGCTGGCATGGCCGTGCGCTATTCAGCCGGTGCCAGTGGCCTGCCGTTCGGTGTGCTGCGCGGCTACACCGAGACCGACCTCCCCGCGGCGAATCCCGCGCACATCTCGCAGGTCACCTGCCCGTTCACCGGCGAAGTGCTCACCGCACTCCCGGCGCTCACTCCCGACGTGACCCTGCTGCACGCACAGGCCGCCGACCGTGAAGGCAACGTGCTGCTCCGTGGCATCGTCGGAGCGAGTCGCGAAGCCGCGATGGCTGCGGACACACTGGTCATCACGGTCGAGCGGGTGGTGGACTCACTCGACGCGCCGATGAACGCGTTCGTCATCCCCGGCTGGCAGGTCGCAGCGATCGCCGAGGTACCGGGTGGTGCGTACCCCTCGTACGCACTGGGGCACTACGCCCGTGACAACGCCTTTTACTTAGCATGGGACGACATCGCACGGTCACGGGACAGCTTCCTCGCGTGGATGGAGCACCATGTGCTCGGCACCGCGGACCATGCGGGATTTCTGCGCAGCGTCGGGGCGGCGGAGTGAGCGCCAGTTACTCACCTGACGAGATGATGACCATCGCGGCCGCCCGCCGACTGACGAACGGTGCAGTCTGTTTCGTTGGCATCGGCCTGCCGAGCGCCGCCTGCAACCTTGCCCGACTAACGCATGCGCCGGACCTGGTGCTCATCTACGAATCAGGGACGGTGGGCACCCGGCCGAATGTACTGCCGCTTTCCATCGGGGATGGCGAGTTAGCCGAGACGGCGCACAGCGTGATCCCCCTCCCAGAGATCTTCACGCACTACCTGCAGCGCGGACGCGTGGATGTAGGCTTCCTCGGCGCGGCGCAGGTCGACCGATTCGGGAAGCTCAACAGTACGGTGATTGGGGCATACGCCCGCCCCACCGTGCGACTGCCTGGGTCCGGCGGCGCACCAGAGATCGCGTCGCAGGCGCGGGAAGTATTCGTGGTGATGAAGCAGACGACGCGCACCTTCGTGTCGTCGCTCGACTTCACAACGAGTGCGGGGCGGCCGAGTGCGATCATCACCGACCTCGGGGTGTTCAGACCCAACGGTGAGGCGCGCGAGATGGTGCTGGCGGAACTGTACGACGGGGTGACCCCAGCTCAGGTGCAGGCCGCATGCGGGTGGCCACTACGCACCGTCGCGACGATCGCGACGGTCAGCCCGCCGGCGAATGAAGAACTTCGCGTACTCCGCGATCTGCACCAACGCACCAAAGCGGCACATGCCACTCGCGTTCGAATCACCCTGCCAACATCTGGTGTCCGATGAAAAGTCCCCATATCCGCACCCCCCTCCCCGGCCCCAACGCCCTCGCCCTCATCGCTCGCGATGCGAAGGTCGTCTCTCCGTCTTATCCGCGCGATTACCCATTCGCGATGTCGCACGGCAAGGGCGCCGAAGTCTGGGATGTCGATGGTAACCGATTCCTCGACTTCGCGGCCGGCATCGCCGTCTGCTCCACCGGACATTCGCATCCGGAGGTCGTCAAGGCGATCACCGACGCGGCGCAGGGATTCCTCCATATCTCCAGCGACTACTGGCACGAGCGTCAGGTCCGACTCGGGGAGCGCATCGCCGAGGTGAAGCCGATGGGCGACGAGCCCGTGATGAGCTTCATGTGCCAGAGCGGCACCGAGGCCGTAGAGGGCGCGCTCAAGCTCGCGCGATATGTCACCGGCCGATCGCGCTTGATCGGTTTTCTCGGTGGGTTTCATGGCCGGACGATGGGGTCGCTCGCCTTCACGAGCAGTAAGTACACGCAGCAGGCGGGCTTCTTCCCCACGATGCCCGGCGTGACACACGTCCCCTATCCCAACAACTATCGGCCGCTCTTCGCCGGTGACGACCAGGGAACGGCGGTGCTGGAGTACATCGAGAAGGTGCTCTTCCAGCACAACCTGCCGGCCAAGGAGGTCGCAGGGATTCTGATTGAACCGATCCAGGGCGAGGGCGGTTACGTCGTGCCGCCCGACGGATTCCTACAAGGACTGCGCGCACTTTGCGATCGGCACGGCATTATGCTGATCTTCGACGAAGTCCAGTCGGGGGTAGGTCGTACCGGAAAGATGTTCGCGGCACATCACGTGGGCGTTGTGCCCGACATTATGACGCTCGCCAAGGGACTTGGGAGCGGGATGCCGATCGGTCTGGTAATCGCGAAGAAGCAACACATGGAGCAGTGGAAGCGTGGGGCGCACGGCAACACCTTCGGTGGCAATCCCCTCTGCTGCGCAGCGGCGCTCGCGACACTCGACCTCGTGGAGCGCGAGTACATGGCCAATGCCGCCGTGGTCGGTGCCTACTTCATGCAGCGCCTACGTGACTGGCAGACGCGCGAGCCGAGCATCGGCGAGGTCCGCGGCCGCGGGCTTATGATCGGAATGGAGTTCGTCAATGGCGACGGCGACAAGACGCCCGCACCGAAGCTCTGCGACGACCTCGTGACGCGGGCGTACCACAACGGACTCATTCTTCTGTCGTGCGGCGTGAGCACGTTGCGGTTTATGCCGCCGCTATTGATTTCGCGTGCGGATGTCGACGAGGCGATGATCATCTTGGAGACGAGTTTAGCCGAGGTGCGAGTCTAGCCAGTCGCTACGGGTGATGGTCAACGGTGGAGTCGGAACAGTTAGCACGCTCGTCGTCGCGCCCAGGGGAGAGCTACGGTCGAGGCGGCGCCTTCCGGGGGATTCGCTCGTCCGACATCGCCGCGTGATACACGTACGACGCCATGATCGTCGCGTTCTTCATCAGATCCTCGGCCTGGATCATGTCGAAAAAATCGAGATTCGTGTGCCCACCCGTCCCCGGTGTACGGTCCTGCAGGAACTGGAAGCCCGGGAGACCCACCTCGTCGAACGCGATGTGATCGGTGCTCCCCACACTCTGATTCGAGACCGCGGTCATGCCGAGGTCGCGGAACGGTTCCATCCAGGCAGCGAGGTGCGCGCGCGCCTGTTCGTTGCCCTGAAGGTAGATGCCGCGGTACTGGCCCGCCCCGTAATCCTGATTGAAGTACGCCGAGAGCTTTTCGTACGCCGGCTTCACGCCAGCGCCGCCAGTGCGTGGATCACCGAAGTGCGCGCGCACGTACGCGCGCGACCCGTAGAGCCCCTGCTCCTCCCCTGACCAGAGTCCAATACGAATCGTGCGCTTCGGTCTCACCCCGATCGCGCGCAAAATGCGCATCGCCTCGAGCGCGACGGCGACGCCTGACGTGTTGTCGCTTGCGTTGGGGCTCGCGTGCCAGGTGTCGAGATGCGCGCCCAGCATTACGACCTCACCGCGCGGATCGGTACCTGGGATCTCGCCGACGAGGTTCACCGCCTTCTGCACCTGCGCACCGATGCGGTTGCGTACCTCGACCTCAACCTGAACCCCGAGGCCGCGCTTGAGAATGCGATACATCCGGTTGTAGTGCTCCGGCGTAACGGCAACAATCGCCGGCGAGGCGAGCATCCCCGCGCGCGACCAGCCGTCTTCTCGCGAGCCCGGGCGAGAGAAGCCTCGCACGGCGCCGAGCCAGCCGCTCTCGCTCTGCAGCACGACCGCGACGCCCTCGGCGGCGTAAAACGTGATCTTCTCCGCCGCGGTAAGTAGATCGGGGTTCCGGATCGCGCGCGCCGGCACCGGACGAGCGGGTACGATGGTGACCCGCTCGAGCGCCTCGAGCTGATCCTGCGTGTAGCGCGGTACGCCGTTGGTGAGCGGGCCTAAGTCGATCACCGGTGGCGGGGTGACGAGCACCGCTTTTCCGCGGAGCGTGCCGCGCAGGGCCTCAACGTCACGGTGCGTCTGAAGATCAACGATCACCGCGTCTGCAATCTGTTTGCCGTTCGTACTGTTGGTGTGCGCAATCGGATACCCGACCATCGGCTGATAGTCGGGCGCAACTAGGTGCAACGAGACATACTCGTTGTCCCAGGTGACACCGTAGTCCATGTACGGCTCGGCGGCGACGTTCACGAGACCGATACGCTTCATCTCCGCCTGCACCCAGCTCTGCGCCCGTTGCATGTCGTTCGACATGGTGAGACGCGCGCCGAGCACGTCGGCGATATAGGCCTCGTACTCCATGACTTGCGAGTGCTGGAGCCCCTCCTCGCGAATCTTTGCGACGGTAGCCCAGTCCACGTTGACGGCCTTGTTGAACGCGGTCGCGCCAAGGAGGACCAGGGCGACAAGGGGGATAGGCCTGATAGATCGAGTCATGTCGAAGCTCCTGTAGGGAACAGCACGAGATTACGCCTTGATTCGAGACATCTCCGGGTCGTACATCGGCCTGAGCGAGACGACCGCCGGATAGCGCTTGCCCGCGATCTCGACGTCCCAGGTCCCCGCCCTGAGCCATGCCTCGTCGATCGGTACGCTGGCCCGCTCGACCATCACGAGCCCCACCGCGCCGCCGAGCGTGTGCCCGTACGACGCGGCACGCACATAGCCCATCGCCAGACCGTCGCGGCGCACGACCTCGGCGTGGAAGAGCAACGGCTCAGGGTCTCTCACGAGCAGTTGTACCAGTTTTTTCTTGATGCCAGTCGCCTTCTTTGCGAGCACGGCCGCCTTGCCGATAAACGATGGCTTTTTGAGATCGACCGCAAAGCCGAGCCCGACCTCAAGTACGCTGTCGGTGTTGTCGATGTCGTGCCCGTAGTCGCGGTACGCTTTCTCCATACGAAGACTCGCCAGCGCTTTGAGTCCTGCGTGCCGGAGGCCGACGGACTCACCCTGAGCGACGAGTAGGTCATACACCTGCACCGCCTGCTCCGTGGGGATGTAAAGCTCGTAGCCGAGCTCGCCGAGGTAGGTGATGCGCACGAGGAGCACCCGTGCAAAGCCGATATCGACCTCTCGCGCAGTGCGGAACGGGAAGACGCCGTTGGAGATGTCTGCGGTGGTGATCTGCTGGAGCAACTCCCGCGAGCGTGGCCCCTGAATGTTGATCTGCGCATAGGCGCTCGTCACGTCGGTAGTGAAGCAGTGCGCCTCGGCCGGCGTGTGACGCTTGATCCAGGTCTCCACGTGCCGGTGTGCATTGTCGGCGGCGACGACCAGATACTGATGGCCGACATTGCCAGCACCGAAGGTGGTATCAAGCTTCGTAACCGTGAGGTCCGCCTCGAGCGTACCTCCTTCGTTGAGCCACTGCGTGTAGGTCGTGCGCCCACTCTCGCCATTCACTGAGTTGGCAGAGATCTGATCGAGCACAATCCCGGCGTCGCGCCCCTGCACGAGAAACTTTGACATGAACGACATGTCCATGAGGATCACGGCATTGCGGCAGGCGTCATGCTCGGCCTTCCAGTTGGCCCAGCTCGACGGACGACCGAACGTGAGCAGCTCTTGCTCCGGCGCGACCCCGTCGGGTGTGTACCAGTCGGCGCCCTCCCAGCCACTCACGTCCTTAAACCAGGCGCCCCGCGCTAGGAGGCGCTCGTGGATTGCCGCGCGTTTTGCACCGCGCGCGGTGACCATCGAGCGGTTAGGGTAGTGCGTCTGGTACACCATGCCAAGCGACTCGACGGTCCGGGTGCGTCGATACTCGGGGTTGGCCTGATACTTGTGCAGTCGGTCGAGATGAAAACCCGTCATGTCGACGTCAGGCCGGCCGCTGAGCATCCAGTGTGCCATCGCGCGCCCGACGCCGCCGCCGGTGAGAATGCCGATCGAGTTGAGTCCGGCCGCGACGAAATAGTTCTTCAGTTCGGGTGCCTCGCCAAGGCAGGGACGTAAGTCCGGCGTAAACGACTCGGGACCGCAGAAGAGTTTACGCACGCCCGTCTGCAGGGAGATTGGGACACGCTTCATGGCCGTCTCGATGTACTGGCCCATGCGATCCCAGTCGGGCGGAATCTCGCCGAAAGCGAAGTCATCGGGGATGCCCTCGATCTTCCAGGGCGCACAGACCGGCTCGAAGAGACCGATCATCAGGCCACCGCCCTCTTCGCGAAAGTAGCCAAATGAGGCTGGATCCTCGAGGACAGGCCACGACTTAGAGACGCCCGCGATCTCATCGGTGAGCAGGTAGTAGTGTTCGGCCGCCTGGAGCGGCACGGTCACTCCGGCCTGCGCACCGATCTGCCGTCCCCACGCGCCGCCGCAGTTGATGACCATCTCGCAGGTGATGTCACCGCGCGAAGTGCGGACTCCGGTGACTGCGCCCTGCGACGTGATCAGTCCGGTCGCAGCGACGCCCTCGAGGATCGTGGCCCCCTGCATCCTCGCACCCTTCGCGAGCGCCATCGTGACGTCGACCGGGTCGACGCGGCCGTCCTCCTTCACGTAAAAGCCCGCGAGAATGTCGTCGGTGCGCGCAATCGGGAAGAGCGCCTCGATCTCGTTAGGGGAGATCTCGTGGACATCTACGCCGCAGTAGCGATTGAAAGTCGAGACGCGACGGTACTCCTCAAGCCGGTCCTTGTCCGCAGCACACTCGATGAATCCCACGGGCTTAAAGCCGGTGGCCTGCCCCGTCTCGGCTTCGAGGCGCGCGTACAGATCGCGGGTGTACTTGCGAAACTCGGTCGATGTCTCCGAGGTAGAGCCGAACGTCACCATGAGACCGGCCGAGTGCCAGGTGGTGCCAGCGGTGAGCTGGTGTCGCTCGAGGAGCACCACGTCACGGCAGCCCATGTGCGCGAGATGATACGCGACCGAGCACCCGATTACACCGCCGCCGATGACGACGATGCGGGCGTGAGTTGGGACCTGATCCGGCGCCGGGGATTGCGACATGCGCGTCCTGTTGGGAGTCCGAGAAAGTGACGCTGACGTATGATATTCTCTGGGCGCGAGGCCGGCCAGCGTGCCTCGCGCTTCGACCGCACGGCCGTCGCCGCCGCACGAGCCGCTGGGCAGCCGACCGGACGCGCGATGATATTTGGAGACGCTAGGCTATCTCACTCGTCCAGCCAACACTCGCGATCATGAAAAAGCGGTCCAGCTCCGTTGCCAAGTCTCCGCTACAGGCTGACGCCATGACCAAGCCGGTGGTGCTCCTGACGGGTGGAAATCCAAAAATCGCGAAGGTCGACGGCGACGCAGCCGTACAGTCCTACATCGCGGCAATGCCTGCCTGGAACCGCGACATCGGCAAACGCCTCGACGCGCGCGCGCACCAGCGTTTCGTGAGAAGTGGGCGCCGGGGAGAGTGACCCCGATCGCGGAGCGCAGGCCATAAGGAGTAGCAGGAGTAGGAGTCGCATAGAGCACGAGCGTAGCCACGCGCGGAGTCCTCGGCAACCTGAGGCGCCCTACCCCCCGTGCCGTTCGGCTCTGTCGGGGATTCGCCTACCCGGTATCAGGCGGCCGCCCGACGTCTTCAGGTGCATCCAAGTGGTACCGTGAACGGATGACCAATCCCCCTCCCTCCTGTTCGGTGCCGGCTCGTGTCACGCGTGCCATGGCGCGGACGCGAAGCAGGGCACCGTCCGCCCGATCTCACGGATCCTCTCTGGCTACATCGCGACGGCAGCTCGAACGGGGTCACGATTGGCGTCTCAATGCCGAAGCAATTCTCGAGCATGATGCCGACCTGTGGCGGCACTCCGCTCACCCACGCGCAATCGCTGCGTTCGTCTACCGGCTCTCGCACAAGTAGTCCCGCAAGGGCAGGTGCCTGGCGGTGAACTAGGCCGGGGATCCCGCCCCACCCTGATGCGTCTGGTGGACGATGACGACACCGGCCTCCGGGCTGAACGCCGCGCGGGGCCGGAACGTAGATTTTCGAACCGTTCAGGCACCATCCCCCCAGTTGGAGCACAGATGCGGACCATTGGCCTCGCCCGATTCGCGATCCTCCTGCCGGTCGTTTCGGTCGCGTCGCTCGTCGGCGCGCAGTCGGCAGCGAAGGTCAACCGCTACGGCAATCCAGCGACGATGCGTCCGGCGCCCACGGCGGGCGCGATCTCGGCGCGTGACCTCCAGATCCGCCTCTACCAGTTCGCCGACGACTCGATGCAGGGCCGTCAGGTCGGTCGCAACGGCAACAGAAAGGGCACCGACTACCTCGCGGCCGAGATGAAGCGACTCGGACTCGTACCGATGGGCGACAACGGCACCTACTTCCAGTCGTTGCCGTACCATCTGCGCAAGTTCACCGCGAGCTCGCGCGTGACGGTCAACGGCAATCCAATCGCCTGGAATCAGGACGTGGTCGCGGTGCCAGGGCAGCGCGCACCGCGGGCGGTGACTGGCGCTGAGGTGATCTTCGGTGGCACGACGGGCGACACGTTGATGCAGATTAGCGCGGCAGAGGCCGCGGGAAAGTTCGTGGTACTGCTCCCGGCGCCGGGACGACGCGGAGCCGGCGGGCCGCAGGGTCCCCAGGCGTTCGGCGGCGGATCCCGTGCGGGCGGCCCGCCAGCGCCGAGCCGGTTTGCCAACGCGGCCGCGGTGGCGACGATCGATCTCGATGACCTGACGCTCGTTCAGCGTGCCGCGATCAACGAACCCACCGTCGCCTCGCAGATCGGCGCCGCACGTGGTGGACCGCCGAGTGGTGCTGCGGCAGTCGTCGACACGATTGCGATGCTGCGGCAGGAGATCGCGGCGCTGCAACCGCAGGCAACGTTCCGCATAACGCGTGGCGGGGCGGCGGCGCTCTTTTCGCGGACGCGACTCGAGAACATCGCGGCCGGAACCAAGGGTGGTACGGTCAACGCATCCCTTGAGTTCGTGGAGCTTCCGACCGAGTTCGCGCGCAATGTGATTGCGATGCTCCCAGGCAGCGACCCGGTATTACGCCACCAGTATGTCGCGGTCGGCGCGCACAATGACCATGTCGGATTCACGACGCCGGCCGACAAGGATTCGATCAAAGCATTCAACGACCAGCGCGTGCGCTGGATGCTCGCGAACAACATGGCGTCGCCGACGATTGAGGTCTTGATGACGTTCAGGGTCAATATGGACAGCATCCGCCGCGTTCATCCGGTCGCGCGGCTCGACTCAATCAATAACGGTGCCGACGACGACGGCTCCGGATCGATGGGTGTGCTCGAGGTGGCCGAATCGATGGTCGCCATGCCGGTGAAGCCGAAGCGGTCCACGCTGTTCATCTGGCACACCGGTGAAGAAGCGGGGCTCTTGGGTTCGGCGTTCTTCACGCGCAATCCCACGGTGCCGCTCGACTCGGTGGTCGCGCAGATCAACGTCGACATGATCGGTCGCGGCCGCGCGGAGGACCTACCGGGCGGCGGCAACGACTTTGTCGGCGTGATCGGGTCCTTCTTCGACTCCAAGGATCTCGGCGAGACGGTCAAGGCGTCGAACAGCAAGCAGGGACGGCCGCTCGCGCTCGACTACAAGTTCGACGATCCGATCGCGTGGGCCGGCTACAACAACCTCTACGGGCGCAGCGATCACTTCAACTACGCGCGCGAAGGCGTGCCGGTCGCTTTCTTCTTCACCGGCCTGCACGGGGACTATCACCAGCGCAGCGACGAGGCCGAGTTCATCGACTACCCGCACTATGCGAGGATCACGACGCTCCTGCGCGATGTGACGGTCGACGTCGGGAACGGGCCGCGGCCGCGGCTCAATGGGTCGAAGCCGGCGCGGCCGAAGCCCATCCCGTAAGGCGGAGGCGACTGAGCCCGCTCCAGCGGATTACCGCGCGCCAGCGGCTTCGACTGCCAAGCGCGTTGCACCCGCCGCCGCATCGAGTCGTGTCGTGAGCACGGCGAGTTGGTCCCGCGCGCGCGGCCAGTCCGCGGCATCGATTGCCTCCTGCACGCCCGGCAGCGTCATCGCCGCATAGGTGTACTTTGGCGCGTAGAGCACATGCTTGAACCAGGGCCGTCCGGGGATGCCCGCCGGCGACAGGAACGACTGTTCCACCGCGCGCATCGCCTCGTTCATGCGCGCCAGCGCATCGCGCCTCGCCGCACCGTCCGGTGCAGCGAGGCGCCGAGCCAGCGCCGCTTCAAGCGCAACCGCCGCCACGCGCCACCGTTCGCACGCCGCACGCACCGCCATCAGATCGAGCGGCGCGCTCGCGGTCGGCTGCGCCGCGAGCTGCGACGCGATAGCGTCAAGGAACCCGTCCACACGCTGCGCGTAGAGCGCGAACTCGTGGGGATAGTGCTCGGCATTGGCGAGCCGCAGCGCCATCCGGCCCCAGACCTCGCTCATCGCGGTCATGTAGCGGTAGCCCGGGTCGCCGAAGTGCTCCATCCAGTACGCGCTATCATATATCGAGTGATAGACGCCGTAGTCTCCGTTGAAACTCATTTCCACGATGGGCACGCCGAGGAAGTTGAGAAAGACCGTGTAGTCAGAACCGGAGCCGAGCGCGTTGCTAGGATAGTCGATCGGACGGCGGACAGCTGTCCCCCGCGTTCCGCCCCCGCCGATCATCGCCTCGCGCATGGTTCCCGCGAGTGAGCGACCCCACGACTCGAGCACCGAACCATCGGCCCCCGGATCGCGCACATCACGGACCGTCTGCGTCACGAGCGCATTGAGCGACGCGATCGCGCCAGCGTCAAAGGTGCTGCCGCTCGTCGACCCGTCCACGTTCAGGTAGGCAATCGCGTTCTTCTTGAGATCGGCCGCAAACTGCTCTCCCCACTCGGTGGAGCCGGTGAGGTGCCACTCCTCGGCGTCCCAACTCGCGAAGACGATCGATCGCTTGGGCCGCTTGCCCTCCCGTGCGAGACCGCCGAGGACCCGCGCGAGCTCGAGCTGCGTGGCCGTGCCCGACGAGGGATCCACGGCACCATACGCCCACGCGTCGCGATGATTGCCCAGCACGACGTACTTGTCAGGCTCCTCGGTGCCGCGGATGCGTCCCTCGACCACCCAGATCGGTCGGGTCAGTCCATCCATGTCGACCTTCACGCGGACGGTCGCGGGCCCCGCACCGACGTGATACCTGAACGGCAACGCACCCTGCCACTCCGCCGGCGCCTCTGGGCCGCCGAGTGCCCGGAGCAACGGCTCGGCGTCTCGGTACGACATCGGCACCGCGATGATGCGCGGGATCTGCTCAGACTCGCTCTCGGCAATGCGCGGCGCGCCCGGGAGCGAAGCGTACCCCGGTGTGAGCGGGTCGCCGGCATATATAAAGTCGTACGAGAGCGCGCCGCGCTGAATATGGCTCGCGGGGCCCCATGGGCCGTCGGGGAAAGTCTTGCCCTTGGTAAACCCGTCCTGCGCGGGGTCCGAGTAGATGAGCAACGCTTTCAGTCCACGCTTCTCGGCGGTGAGCGCCTTGAAGCCGCGATAGCTGTAGGGCACCGAATAGCGGACGATCGCAATCTTCCCCTTGAGGTCGATCCCCTGTGCCTCGAGCCAATCGTAGTCGGAGGGGTTCCCGCTCGAGGCATAGACGAGTTCCGCGGTGACGTCACCCGACGCCGACATGCCGAGAAAGGTCGGGCCGGCATCCTTTGCGGTCTGCGGATCCTGCGGATAGGCATCCTCGGTGAGCGTCGCCTCATAGGGCGTCGGCGCGAGCATGGAGACCTTCACCTCGCGCGGCAGCGGCAGGAGGACGTCATAACGGTGCAGGCGTACTTCGTCGAGTCCGTAGGTGCGGAATCGTTCGGCAATGAAATCGGCGAGTTCCTTGTTGCGCACCGAACCGGCGGGGTGTGGCTCGGCCGTGAAGTGTCGAAAGAAGGTGCGCACCGAGTCGCGACTCAATCGGCTCGCGAGCTCGGCTTCGAGCGCGCGTTCGCGCGCGGCAGAGGCGGCGGTGAAGCCGCGGATCGAATCGACCGCCTGCGCGTCGGCGAGCCGCGGGGCCGACTGTCTGACGGCGGCGCCCGCGAGCACCAACAAGGACGGGATAAGTAGGAGGAGTGGCGAGTGTCGGCGCATGGAGGGACCAGAGTACGGGGGAGCGGCGTCGCGGGTACCCGCGCCATGATGCATCTTCTACCCCCAGAAGATGCATCACGGCGGCCCAGTCCGCCTGCCACCCACTGTCCGGCCGATCACGCATGCTTCTCGCTGCACTCGTCATCGCGCTGCTCCAGACGCCAACCGCAGCGGCTCGCTCGTCGGTGCTCATAGAGCTCGATGTCGCCGTGCCAATGCGTGATGGAATCGTGCTCCGTGCCGACATCCACCGGCCGCGCGATGGCGGCCCCTTCCCCGTGCTCGTGTATCGCACGCCCTACGGCAAGGAGGAAGCCGTCCGCGACTACGCCACCGTGCCGCGCGCCGTCGCCCGCGGCTACGCCGTCGTGGTGCAGGACGTGCGCGGTCGATATCGCTCGGCCGGTACATTCGACCCCTACCGACAGGAGGGGCCGGACGGCTACGACACCGTCGAGTGGGCGGCGACTCAGCCCTGGTCGAACGGCGCGATCGGGCTCTTCGGGCTCTCCTACCCGGGCGCCGTGCAGTGGCTCGCCGCCATGGAATCGCCGCCCCATCTTCGGGCGTTCGTACCGGCGATGACGTTTGCGAGCCCACAGCAGTTCTTCTACTCTGGCGGAGCGTGGGATCTCAGTTGGGCGGGCTGGGTCTGGAACAACATCGCGCCGGACCTGCGCCAGCGGCTGAATGCGGCGGGGCCACGCACCAAGGACGAGGCGCGAGCAGGATGGGAGCGCGACTCCAAACGCGTGCTCGCGCAGCGACCGCTGAACGACCTCCCTGACTTTCAGGGTATCGCGCCCTGGTTTTATGAGTGGATGCGCCGAGACCCGACTGACCCCTGGTGGAACTTCGCCGAGCTCTCAGGCCGCTACACCAACACCTCGGCCGCCGTGCTCAACCTCTCTGGTTGGCATGACGAGGCGTACGGACCCCACGGTGCCACGAACAATTTCACCGGGCTCGTCGAGTCGCGGCGGGGTGAGCCATCGACGCGCACAGCGATGATCATCGGCCCCTGGGTGCATGGAGTGACGGCGACGGCGCGCACGCGCAGTGGACAGCGCGAGTTCGGCGCCGCGTCGCGAATCGACTATGATGAGGTCGTGCTGCGGTGGATGGATCGGTGGCTTAAGGGCGAGGCGAACGGCGTCGATCGAGAGCCTGCCGTGCGCGTCTTCGTGATGGGCGCGAACGAGTGGCGCTCGGGCGACCGGTGGCCATTGCCTGGTGTCGTGGCCGAGACGCTCTGGTTCGCCGCTGGCGGTCGACTCGAGCGCGCCCGCGGCGGCGCCCGCGCTGGCGGACGCGCTGGCGGCCGCGCTGGCGCGAGTAGCTTCACCTCGGACCCGCGCGACCCGGTGGTCGATCCCTACGACGCGGCGTACGGCGCCCATGACTTTCGTGCGCTTGCCAGTCGGTCTGATCTACTCACTTTCGAGACGGTACCGTTTACCAGGCCGGTCGAGGTCATCGGGGCGATGACGGCGCTACTGCAGCTCGAGACCGATGCGCGCGACGTCGACCTATATGTGCGCGTCCTCGATGTCGCGCCCGACGGCACCGCGTACAACCTGATGTCGCCTGGCCTCGAAGTGGTTCGCGCATCGTATCGCGAGCCGGCGCGCGGCCGGCAGCTGCTCGAGCCCGGACGGACGTACGAACTCCGGCTGGCTGATCTCCTGACCGCCAACCGGTTCCTTCCGGGCCATCGGCTGCGGGTGCACATCATGGGAGCGTTCCAACCGCACTTCTCGCTCAATCCGCAGACCGGCGAGTCGGAGCAGACGAGCGCGGCGTTGGCGCCGGCGCGGATCACGATCCGGCATGACGCAGCGCATCCGTCGCGGCTTATTTTGCCGGTGATGCCCTCTCGCTGATTGCACCGATCAGCTGGCCGCTGCCGAGCTCGGTCAGAGTGCGCGCAGCGACGTCATCCAAGAGAGAAGGCCGATGAGCCCGAGGAAGTTGGCGAAGGTCTTGGCGTCGCCCGGCCCCGCATCGCGACCGAAGGCGCGCCAGGCGGCCACCAGCAGGAGCAGGATGATCAACTTGAAGCTCGTGAGCCAGAATGCGAGCGCGAACGCCGCGACCACGCCCCAACGCTGCAGCGTATTGAGCGCCTTGAAGCCGTGCGAGCCGTCGAGTCCGAACACCGGCAGCAGGTTGAACAGGTTGAGCATCCCCGTGAGCTGCGCGATCGCGAGCCAGGTGCCGCTCCCCGTCAACTCCGCGATCACGAATGCGACGAGTCCGCCGACGGCGCCCCAGATTGGGCCCGCCAAGCCGATGTACGCATCCTCGCGCGGGTCACTGATGCCGCGCGAATAGGAGATGAAGGCGCCGAGCCCGGGGATGAACATCGGCGCGCTCGGTTTCCGCCCCAACCGGAGAATCGCGGCCACATGCCCCATCTCGTGGATGTAGATGCTCACGACCAGCCCGAGTGCGAGCGGCCAGCCGAATGTCGCCCAGTAGACGCCGAAAAACGCGAACCCCGAGAGGAGCGTCGGCAGCTTCGTGAGCCCCAGAAGCAGGAACTTGCCCTTGGTCAGGAGCAGCAACACGAGCGCCCCGGTACCGGCGCCCCATCGCTTCCAGAAGGGTCCATTCACCGGCGCAGTACCCGTCGCGGTCCCATCCCCGAGGTGGGAGGCGTCGGTGATTCGCGTCGCGAGATCAGTCAGTCGCGCCGCAATCGCTGCATGCTGCTGCGACGCGGCAGGCAGCAACTCGAGCGCTTCCTCCCAGGTGGTCCGCGCCTCATGAAGCTTTCGTTCCGCCGTGAATGACTCGGCGCGCGCCGCGAGATGGCGAAGGCGCTCGGCGTGGACGAGGGTGTGGCAGGCCGGGCAGGCCGGTGCACCCGCCGCGAGCTCGGTCCCGCACTGCCCGCAGCTGCGTCGGGTCTGCGCCACTGGTGGCTGAGTGGGAACGAACATCTCAGACCGTGGGCGCGGAGCCAACACGGAACGGACCTTCAAGGTCCAGCGCCGGGGTGTCCGTGAGCTGCCAGGCCTGCATCATCCCAAATCCGATGATCAGGGCGGAAATAATGCCACCCGGCATCGAACGGAGGATCATGGAAACCGGAAGCCGGGCCGCATCGAGCAGCGACACCAATCCGATCGAGGCGCCGGGGGGAAGTACGAGGGGCACATACGCCATGCCAACCGAGAGATACGTGAGCAGCGCGGCGGCCACCTGGAGCAACCGTCCGCCTTGGCCATCGGTCCCCCAGCGCATCGCCTTCCCGACCATCCAGCCATTGAGGACGGCGACGATGCCGATCTCAAGACTGAAAAAGCGGATGACCGCCCAATAGATGACGGCGCCGACGAGCGCGGCACCAAAGCCCAGGAGCAGCGCCTTCACAATCGGGATCAGTTCACGGACCGGTGCGCTAACCGCCGCGAGGATGCCGCGACATGACGCGCAGGCCGGTACGCCGTTCACCGTGTGGTAGCTCTCGGTAATAAATCTGTGGCAGACGGAGCACCGTACCGTCGCACCGATCCCGATGCCGAGGCTGGCAGAACTGGTCAACGGGATCGCGCGGTCGAACGTGAGCTGGTCGTGGCCGGAGTTGGGCGCGTCGGTCATCGGCGGGGGAAAAGGTAGTAGGCAGTGGAATCTACACCACCCAGGACCGGCGACTCTCCTCGGTCCTCTAGTGGTGCGCCGGGTGCCCAGTCTGCATTTTACCGAAATGCCCACTCCCCTCCGTCTCGTCGCACCCACCGCAGCGCTTCTGCTCGCCACCCTTCTCGCGCCCTCGAGTGTCGCCGCCCAACGCGGGCGCGGCGCGGCCCAAGCCGCCGCCAGCGCACTGGCCGCCAACCCGGCCTACGACCCGACACTCTACACCTCGCCCACCGCCACAGAGCGCGCCTTTAAGTCGTTGCGATGGCGCTCGGTTGGCCCGTATCGCGGCGGACGCGTGGATGCGGTGGCTGGCGACCTGCACAAGCCATTCCTCTTTTATATGGGCTCCGTGAACGGAGGGGTCTGGCGCACGACCAACGGCGGCGGGAGCTGGGACAACCTCACAGACGGCAAGAGTGACATCTCGTCGGTCGGTGCGATTACTGTGGCGCCGAGCGATCCCAACGTGATCTATGTGGGCACCGGTGAGTCGCAGCTGCGCGAGGACCTCACGTTCGGCACCGGCATGTACCGCTCCACCGACGCCGGGCAGAGCTGGCAACATCTCGGCCTTACCGAGGCCCAGCAGATCACCGACATCGTTATCGACCCGCGCGACGCCGACCGCGTCTACGTCTCAGCGATCGGCCACGCGTTCGGACCCAACCCCGAGCGCGGAGTCTTCCGCACGATTGACGGTGGCAAGAGCTGGAAGAAGGTGCTCTTCGTCGACGACTCCACCGGTGCGCAGGACCTCGCGATCGACCCGTCCAATCCGCGGGTGCTCTACGCGGCGTTCTATAAATTTCAGCGCACGCCCTGGAGCATGAACGCCGGCGGCGGGCGCAGCGGACTCTGGAAGTCCACCGACGGTGGCGACAGCTGGACCGACATCAGCAAGGCCCCCGGTATCCCACGCACGCCGCTCGGCAAGATTGGCATCGACGTCTCGGGTGCGAACCCGAACCGCCTGTATGCGAGCATCGAGGCACCGGACTCGACCGGCGGTTTCTTTCGCTCCGATGATGCCGGCGCGCACTGGCAGCGGATGAACGACGATGCGCGGATGTGGGTGCGCAACTGGTACTACTCGGCCGTCACCGCCGACCCCAAGGACGAGAACACCGTCTATGTGATGAACCTCAGCGTGCTCAAGTCGATCGACGG
The DNA here is from genome assembly GCA_945869195.1 of Gemmatimonas phototrophica. Lineage (GTDB taxonomy): Bacteria > Gemmatimonadota > Gemmatimonadetes > Gemmatimonadales > Gemmatimonadaceae > Pseudogemmatithrix. The sequence continues at coordinate 342,892 of CAMBNV010000001.1, forward strand.
CGGCAAGACGTTCAAGGAGGTCGATAGCCAACATGGGGACACACACCGCCTCTGGATCGACCCCGTCGACTCCAAGCGGATGATTCTCGCCGACGACGGCGGCGCATCGGTCAGTTTTGACGGTGGGCAACACTGGAGCTCCCAGCACAACCAGCCGACCGCACAGTTCTACCACGTCACCACCGACGATCAGTTCCCGTACCGCATCTACGGAGCGCAACAGGACAACTCGGCGATCTCGATCGCCTCGCGCAGTGACGACCGCGGCATCGGGCTTCGCGACTATTTCAGTGTGGCGGGCTGCGAGAACGCGACGATCGCACCCGACCCGCGCGACCCCAACATCACGTACGGCGGGTGCTACCTCGGCCAACTCACGCGCTACGATCATCGCAGGCGGCAGGAGCGCGACATCTCGGTGACCGACATCAACTGGGATGGGTACGCGGCGAAAGACGCACCCGAGCGTTTCCAGTGGACCTTTCCTATCCTCGTCTCCAAACACGACCCGCGCACGATCTACGCCACGTCGCAGCATGTGTGGCGGTCGCGGACCGAAGGGGCGAGCTGGGAACGGATCAGCCCCGACCTGACGGCCCACGAACCGGCGACGCTCGAGCGCACCGGTGGCCCGATCCATGGCGAGATGACAGGCGCCGAGTGGTACGCGACCATTTATGCGTTCGTCGAGTCACCGAAGCAGGCCGGGGTCCTCTGGGCGGGCTCGGACGACGGCCTGATTCACCTGTCGCGCGACAACGGTGCGACCTGGCAAAATGTGACGCCGGCGGGCTATGGACGCCTGACGCGCACGGCGCACATCGACGCGTCGGCGCACGACGCCGGCACGGCGTACGTTGCGGCCAACCGGTACCAGCAGGACGACTTCTCGCCGTACCTGTGGAAGACAACCGATTTCGGCAAAACGTGGGTGAAGATCACGGCTGGCATCCCGCGCACTGCGTACACGCGCGTGGTGCGTGAGGACCCCATGCGGCGCGGACTGCTGTACGCCGGAACGGAGTACGGCGTCTGGACCTCGCTGGACGCCGGTGCCAATTGGCGCCCGCTGCAGCTCAACCTCCCGCGCGTGAGTGTGCGCGACCTCCGCGTGCAGGGGAACGACCTGGTCGCGGCGACGCACGGTCGCGCCTTCTGGGTGATTGACGATCTCTCCCCGCTCCGCCAGCTCTCCGACAGTGTGACGCGCACGCCGGTGCATCTCTTCCAACCGGCGACGGCCATTCTCTGGAATGGCGGGGGTGGCGGCCAGGGGACGGGCGAGAACCCGCCCTCCGGCGTCCTCGTTGACTGGTGGATCTCCGATTCGTCCACCGCAAAGATCCGCCTTGAATTCACCGACGCGCGCGGGACCCTGCTCCGTAGCTTTACGAGCGCCGACTCGGCGAGCACCGCCGACAGCATCGCGTACTACCCGGCGGACTCGCTCGTCCCGACGCGGCGCGGAACCAATCGATTCGTCTGGAACCTCCGCTCCCGGTCGGCGCCGAAGCTCTCGAACACCGTGATCGACTTCGGCACGCTGCGCGGTCCCTGGGTGCCGCCGGGTGAGTACGGCGTGCGATTGATCGTCGGGCGCGACACGCTCGCGAGGCGCTTCACGGTCGTGGCGGATCCCCGCGTACTGGTTACGACCGCCGAGTTAATCGCGCAGTATGCGGCGACGCGACGCGTGGCGGACCGCATCACGGAGATCGGGGACGGCGTGAAGCGTGCCGAGGACCTACAATCGCAACTCGTCGACCGGGCACGGCGCGCCGCCGACTCGAGCATCGCGCGGATGCTCGGCGACTCAGCAAAGGCGGTTCGCAGCAAGATCGAGGCGGTGCGCGCGGAACTCTACGAGGTCGGATGTCACGTGGACCAGTGCACGCTCGACATGCCGACGAAGCTCTACAACAAGTTCATCACGCTCAACATGCAGCTCCAGACCGGGGCGTACGCGCCGACGAAGCAGAACGGCGAGGTCTACGACGGCCTCAAGGCCAGGCTCGACCTGCAGATGCAGGAGTTGGGGCGGATCGAGCGCGAGGAACTGTCGCGGTTCAATGCACTACTGCAGCGCCACGGAATCCCGGCGGTCTATGTGCCGCCGGTGAAACCGATCGCCTGACCCATCACCGCCGGCGGGCGGTGATCAGCACCTGGATCTCGTCGGGCCGCGCGTTGATGAAGTCGAGCTGCACTCGACCATCCTCGCGCAGCGAGACGGTCGCGGGGATCGAACTGTTGGTGAGGATCCAGCCCGCGGGGAGCACCACAATGTTCAGGGGGCGACCGAAGCCGCGGTCCCAGACAAGTTCGTCGCCCACGAGGCGGTAGCGCGCGCTGTCGGTGTAGGTCTCGTACATCCGCAGGCGCGTCGAGCCCCCGCCCAGCACCGGGGCGAATCGGAAGACCACGACTTCGGTGGCGGGTGTAACGCCTGAGACGTCGAGCCCCGCGCGCGTGATCGCGTCGCCCTTCAGCGTCTCCCAGCGAAGTTCCTCACCGGTGTCTAGGTCACGTGCGCGTGGGTTGGCGACGGTACTGCCGGCGCGCACGACGTTCAGATAGGTGCTCGTGCCGGGACGCGACTCGGTGTAGTCGTGGTAGAGATCAAAGGCGTGCGTCTCGGGCTGCTGCAGGAAGTAGATAATCTCGCGGTCCTGATGCGCTCGTTCCGAGAGGCGATTAGCCACCGCCGACGCGGCCGCCGCGACCGCGGTGCGCCGATGCGGCACCGCACGGATCGTGAGCGGTGCCTCGACCGGCGTTGCATTCCAGAAGCTCACGCCAATCCGCCCGTCCGCCTCCTGCAGTACCTGAGACGGATAGTTCGACGCCACGAGCTCGTAGCCCCCCGGCAGCACGACGGCGTTGCGTTTGATGCCGAGCGGTCGCGTGAAGATGATCGTGTCACCACGAGCGAAGTAACTCACCCGATCTTCGTAGGTCTTGATAATCAGGAGGCGCGCTTCACCGTCGACGGGGACGGGGCGATTCAACCGGACGCGGATATAGCGCCCGGCGGTGTCGGCGCTCCGTACGCCACCGGCCCTCGCCACCGCACCGCCGACTTCTTCAAACTGAAGCGGAGACCCGGTGCGTCGATCGAACACCGATTCGTCTGTCGCGATGCTGCCTGCGCGGATCGCATTGAAATAATGGGTTGCCCTCGGTGCGGTCGCCGTCACCTCGTAGGTGATCCGGAACTGGCCGCTGCCGGGCGCCAAGAGTTCGTAGCGCGTGTAGGAGTCGCCGTCGGTCTGGCGCGGGGCGGTCACCTGCGCCGCGAGGGCGACCGGGACGAGGGAGAGCAGGGCGAGACGGTGGGTGGCTTTCATGAAGCGGACAATACGCGTTCCCAGCACCTGATGCGAGTCCGCTCCGACCGACGCTACCGCGAGTAGAACGCCCCTGGCACCTCGCCGAGCAGCGATGCCACGGGGGTAATACGGTACAGCCGCGTGAGCTGTGGCCCGAACGTCAGCCGCCAGATCGGCGTGGACGCCGGTGTGACCTCCACCGCCGTCACCGGTCCGGTCGATGCATTCTGTCCGGCGAGCATCCCGAACATGATCGCCGTATTTCCGTTGGGAAGTCGTCGCGCCGAGCCGACGAGGGCCGCGAAAATATCGGGCGCTCCGCGATACTCCCACACCTTCACGGCCGTTCTGGCTGTCGTGTTAATCTGGTACTCGATCGCGCGCGAGAACTCTCCGCCCGGCCGCTCAAAGCCGTTGTCGAACACGAGCACGCGACCCGGGGCCGGCTCGGAGACATAGTGCTGACCCCAGAACCGATTGGTGTCGGCAAGAGCGAGCGTCCCGTTCGTGCCGCCGAGCGTCCACTCGACCGTTGCGAAGTCGGGCGCGATCGAGATCACCTGATCGACGTTGCGCAGCGACATCAGCACATTGCCGCGCGGCCCGTAGCTGAGTCCGTTCCCGTGGAGCCAGTTCCCCACGACCGTGCGCGAACCTCGCAGGACGCTCCAGTTGAGGAAGTCGAACGCGCTCCAGCGCTTCTGGACGGTGCCCGTCTCCGGCGACCATTCCCACAACGCCTCGCCGACCACCGTCTCGGCGCCAAGCACTCTGGTGTCGTTGGCGATGAAGAGGAGTGTGTTTTGCGACGTGGCGACGACGTCGTGGTGCATGCGGCCGTACATCGTGGGCGCAGCGAGCGAGGGGTGTGGCAGACGGTGCGCGAGCGTTCCGTCGAGTCGGTACGAGGTCAGACCGAGCGCACCATCAAGCATCGTGATGTCGCCATTCGCGCGGCGTGTCGCGCCAAAGAGCGAACCAACGAGCGACATCCAGCCGACGATCTCGCCATCCTCGACCATCAGCAGTCCACCGAACTGCGTCGCGCCAACCACTTCGATGAGCGCGACCGGAAGACTGGGTTCACCAGTCTCGTTGATCTGGATGGCACGCAACACCGGCGGCAGCGACTCCGTCATGAACGTCGCGCGCAGCGGCGGGCGCGTGCTACCCGGCGACGTGGCCTCGAGCGTGTAATCGCGCGCCTGACGGAGCCGTGGCAGAAGGAACTGGTGAACCAGGGCGCTCGAGTCAGTGGTGAGCGTGAGGACCGGCGTCCCCGCCGCACCCCACGTGACTGACGCCCGCGCCAGACGGCGCATGACGACGGTCACTCTACGCACAAGCGGTGAGCTGGTCGTGTCGATGATCAGGGTTTGGACCTCGGGCGGGCCGGCGACTCCGACAGGTTCCTCGCACGCACCAACCACGAGCACGAGCGTTGCGATCAGCAGGTCGCGCCGCAGAACGAGGAGTCTCCGTGGCGGTCGTGACACCCCACTCATCGGGTGAGGCGCCAGGCCGCTATCGTCACGAGCGTCACGGTGAGGAGCGCCGTCATGATACTCACGCCACGATAGAGCTTGGCGAGGGCAGCATACTTGGCCTGATTGATCTGCGCGATAGTCAGGAGCTGGTCAGCGAGTTCGGTATTGAGGTTGTCGAGGCGCAGCGCTTCCCAGATCTGACGGAACTCCCCCCGCCCGCGCCGCGTGATGTCGCCATGAAAGAGCACGCGCATCGACTCGCCCGCCGTGCCGACGGTCGGGAGCGGGTCAGTCGTTGCGCCCGACCCGCGGGGGCGCAGGGCCTCAATCGCTTTGAAGATGTAGTAGATCGTCGTGAGGACATAGGCGACGATCTCGGTCTGCGCGATCGTACCCCAGAGGCCGTCCCTAGGAATAAACGAGTCGCCCCCACGAACGACGATAATGACCACGACCGCATTGAGCACCGAGATGATCACGAGGGCGAACCGCGCCTTTTTGTCCGCGAGTTCGATCAGGTCCTGCCCTGCCCTGACGGCGCTGAGCAGCGCTTTGTAGCGAAACGCCGGCTCGAGCGGCTCGCGCTCGATACCGAGACGCTTCGCCTCTTTCTCGCGCCTTTTGGCGTCCTTCTCGTCCACGGGCGTCGAAGGGAGCAGCGGTGCAGTCATCGGATCGGGGAGCGGGGGAATAGACATCGCTTCAAGATCGCACGCCGAAGGCCAGCCAGCCACCCTTTACGACCCGAAGTCCACTCGTCGACCGTCTGCCGGAGCCCAACCCTGCTGCTCGGGGCGCGCTCAGCGGGCACGTCGCAACGTGATCCCGACTAGCAACGATCGTGGAAGTCCGCCCTCGTACACGAGGGGCAGCCCGGCCGCATAGTCGGGATTAATGAATGCGCTCCCGACGAACCGTGCGTCGGTCACATTCTCGGCCGAGAGCGACGCGCGTGCAATCACCCCTCCCGCGAGTTGACGCTCCGCGGAGGCCGACGCGCGGTACACCGTGAAACCCGGTACCTCGACCGCATTACGATCGTCAGCGAAGTAGTCGCTGTTGTGTTGCCCACCAAGCTCGAGCGAGAGCCAGCGCGCCAGGGGAGGCTGCCAGGCAAGGACGACGTTCACCACCCGGCCTGGGAGTCCAGCGACGCGATTGCCGCTGTAGTCCGCGCTCGCGCCCGGGACGCCGAGATAGATCGAGTCTATCACGTAGCGATCATAGGCATTGCGAGAGAAGGTGCCGGCGAAACGCGCCGAGAGGCCGCCGGCAAAGTGGCCCGAGAGGGCGAGCTCAAGACCGCGACGCTGGACCTGGCCGGCGGTGAGATAGAAGCCCCCGCCGTTGTAGGGCTGCGGCTCACCGTCGACCTTCACCCGATAGAGCGCCGCGTCGACGAAGAGCCCGATCAGAGGACCACGCGCCAACGTGACGTACCGACGCACGCCCGTCTCAATGGTGTTTGACAGAATGGGATCGAGCAGCGGATTCAGCGCGTTTATTGGGCCCGGCAGACCGACGCTCGGCGGATCGGTCTCGTTGCCAGCAGGGATCTCGACGCCCGCACCGTAGCTCGCATATACGTTTGTGCCATTGGCCGCGTGCCAGCTGATCCCGCCACGGGGAGACACGCGAGAGAAGCGACGGGTCGCGTCGAGCGACGGGGTGATGCGGTCGCGGTAGAAGTAGCTCAGGTCGTCATAGCGCGCGCCAACGAGAAGCGTGAGATCCGACCGAAGCGCAATCTCGTCCTGCACGAAGACGCCACCATTTTGCGCCCCTTCACGCTTGTTCTGGAGCAGCGTGTTGCCGCGCGTGTTGCCAGCGCTGAGAGTGTAAAACTCAACGGCCCCGTCCTGATAGGCGAGGTCGCCACCGAAGCGGAGTCTGTGGCCAAGGCCACCGGTCGCGAACCGGGTACCCCACGACCCCGACCCGCCCACGTGATAGCGATTAAAGTCACGGTACATGTTCCGCTCGGAGCGTTGCAGCTGCTTGGGGTTCACAAACAGCATCGCGCTCACATCTGACGAGACACCCACGGGCTGGTCGAGCGTGACGCCCAGTCGCACCAGGCGATTGAAGCGGCGCTCATCGCGGTCAAGGTACGTTGCGTTGGACTGCTGCGGGTCAGCAGCGTACTGGATCGGTGTGAGCGCACCCGGGATCCGAAACAGGTTACTCGCACCCGCGAGCTGTACCCCAATGCGCCCCGCTCGTCTCGTCGGTACCACGAGACCGCCGACGAACTGGGTGCGCGACGCGTCGGAGTGTTCGCGCCAGCCAGCAAACGTTGTCCGCGTAAGCGAGAGCCAGCTACTCGCCGGGCCAATGCTCGCGCCAACACGCGCGACGGTGCGGAGCAGACCGAAGCTCCCCGACTCCTGCGTGAGCTCGAGGAAGTCCCGCTCGAACGCGGGCATCGAGCTCAGACTCACGATGCCGCCCGCGGCATTCCCCCAGGCGGCGCTTCCGTTAGACCGCATCACCTCGATCCGCTCGATCGTCGCGAGGTCGATCTGATCGAATGCGGTGCGGCCATCGGGCTCGGTCTCGGGAATTCCGTCGAGTACCACACGGATCCCGCGGGATGTTCCGGCGTTGGAGCGGTCCCCTGCCCCGCGCGCACCAAAACCACGGATCGTGAGGCGGATGTCATGCGTTCCGTACCGAGACTGCGCGAACACACCCGGGACCTGCTGGAGCGCCTGATCGATACCGACGCCGGCACGACCCGCCCACTGCTCGGCCGAGACGATCGAGACGGCGAGCGGGACCTGCATGAGACTGCGGCGTTCGCGCGTGGCAGTGACGATGACGGTGCGCAGGTCGACGCGCGAACTGTCGCGCGTCGTATCACGCACCACCGCTTGGGCGCCGGTGGTGAGAGGTATCGACACCAACAGGAGGGCCATCGGGACGCACAGGAACGTGGGCAGAACCATGAAGTCGAAGCAGCCTATGATGTCAGGTGAGAATCCGTACAACCGTCACTACGCGCGACCGAACGTGCGCGTTGTATCGCCCTCCCCTGTTCACCGTGCCGCCTGCACCTCGTCGAGGCGCGAGATGTCCATCGACAGGATGCCGTCAGCCCCGGCCGGATTGAAAATATTCGTGAACATCTGGTCCCAGACGACCTCGGCCGCCTTATACGACGTGCGTGCGTGCACCGTTGCCGAGAAGGTGTCGTCGATCCCGCTCAGCAGCAGCAGAAACTCGGCATTGCGCGCCTCTAATTGATCGGAGGAAAGCCCCCAGAGCGGGCTCTCCGGGGTGATCGGATGCACGACCGTCCACGCGAGCGGGAAAAACGTCACTCGGGAGCGATCGAGAGCGAGCGGGCGATAGCGGCGCGCCGACGCGCCGTTGACTGTCTCCACAAAGCTGTACGAAAGCGTCGCCGACAGCTCGATCAGCTCGTTCTTGCGACGGTTCGCCATCCGAATCATAAGGGCCCGCCCGCCCTGGAACGGAGCGATGACCGCACAACGGCTGAACGTGACGGCTGCCGTCGGACGAGCGAATCGCGCGAAAACGAGTCCCGTGATCACCGCCTGCGCGAGGAGGCTCACGAACGATTCTATGGTCACAATCCAGTGCGCGGCAAGACCGTGCGGCGCCAAGTTGCCGTATCCAATCGTCGCGAATGTCTCAATGCTCAAGAAGAAAGCGCGCGCGAGCGCACCGCCGACCGACTCCGACACGGGCCCGACGATCGCCCCCGGGCCGCAGAGAACAAACGCCACAGTGAACGCGATGTTGAGACCGAGGTAACTGAGCGCGACCCAGCCAAGAAAGTGCGGCCAGCTCGCGACGAGCGACGCATGGTAGACGCTCACGACCTCGGACCAGGGCAGGCCGTCGCGGCGCACGTTGAAGCTGCCGTCTGGATTGAGCAGGCGACGTTCGCTGGCGGCCGAGACAACAGACCCGAATCCCGGGTCGCTGCTCTCCTCTACGCTGCGCGGCTCCTGGATCGCGGTGAAGTTCATCGTCTGCATGAGTGCTCGCCAGGGTGCGATGAGTTGGACTCGATCGCGTGGTGGCGCTGCCGCTCACGGTGCAAGCGGCTGCGCCCAGATGTTTCGAAACCGGACCGAGTGTCCATGGTCCTGCGCGCGAACATAACGCAGATTGATGCAGGCGGCATCCTCGACATCGCGATGGCGGGAACGTCGGCCACGTTGCTCGCGCGCACGTGGGAATCGGCGATGCTGGTGAACGTGGACCACGACACCCTGCGCCCCATCCTCCACAACCCTGAGGCGATGGCCACCGTGGAGCGCATCGAAGGCTGGCGCGCCGTCCGCGATACCATCATCGAAATCATCATCAACAAAAGCGAGATGATGAAGGATCTGACGGACAAGGCGAAGGACAAGGACTTGTCGGCAAAAGAGAAAAAGCAGCTCACAGACCAGGAGAAGGAATACAGGTCCAAGCGCAAGCTGGTGCACGAAAAGCTCATCACGCTCGCAACGCGTATCCCGGCCTTCATGTATCTGACCGACTTCCGAGAGAACACGCTCCAGGATGTCAACACCCAGATTGAACCCGACTTGTTTCAGACCGTGACTGACCTGACGGTAAAGAACTTCCACCTGCTTATGCGGCTCAAGGTGTTCAACACCGAGCATTTGAATCAGGCTGTGTTTGCCTTCCGGCGCTACGAAGATGCGTCACTCCGCTATACAGGCATCGAAAGCCAGGAGGGCCAGACCCACTACGGGCTGCACGACACCGTCGAGGCTATCTGATATTCCCAATCAGGACATTTTGTTAGCAACCATTAGACAATATCTCAAGCCCGGCCAGCACGTGATGCGGCTGCTCACCGCAGAAGAATGCGGCCCTATTACGTCGCTCACATATATTCCTGAAGCGAAGATGCAAGCGATTTACTCCTCCAAATGTCGTGGTGCAATTATTCCCGCCCGATGCACGCTTTCTGAGCTGGAGGAACTCGGGGGATGCATCGCTGCTGAGGCACATCACACGAAAAGCAGGAAGCCGCGAAAAAGCTTGGATGCCGTATTTGAGAAGATCGAACAGTTAACTCTGAAGTCTTGCGACGAGAATTCTCCAATTCAGGAAAAATCAAATCCTCAATTGAAGAACAAACCGAATTTAGTTTCGGTAAAGAAATAGCAGATATCTTTGCAGATTCACTTTCGATCCCCAAACCCCACCTCGGGTATGCTGAACGAATGGTGACCGGATCCGCAAAAGCGTGTCGAGACAACTGGAGGCGGTGGATGGGGATTAGTCAACTGATCCAGCGGGTTGTTCCTTGCGTAAAAAGGCTGTACCGTGCTGAGAGTACAAATCCCGATCGCCATCTCTGATAACGGCTTTGTTGCCGGTGACGCTTTCTAACCAAGAGGAACCTAGAATGTCCGAGACGTTTGAGAAACTGATGAATGGATCTGATGGTGGGTTGGCCCTGCTCCAGGTTTTGGCAGAGAACAGTTTCGACTCCGTGTTGATCACGGATGCATCGGTGGAGGGCAAGATTATCTATGCCAACAAGTCGTTCACAAAACTCACTGGCCATGACTCATCCGAAATAATCGGCAAGACGCCTCGGATTCTTCAAGGCACGGGAACAGATCCGAAGGTCATCGCGAGGCTTTCCGCAGCATTGAAGTCGGGCGGAAAATTTGAAGGCAAGGCGATTAACTATAAGAAAGATGGCACACCCTTCATCATGTATTGGCGTGTGCTGCCTATCAAAGTTGGCAAGAAAATTGTCGCTTGGGTTGCTATCCAGCGTGAAGGATCGGTCATCTAAGACGTGTATTCTCGCGATTCTGTAATTCTTAAACGAGTGCAGAAGCAGAGTTGGAGCGCGTCATCTGGTGCCCAGGCATGCGTCGACAGCAGATCCCAGGTAAGGGCGAGCCTGTCGATCGCCGCAATCGGCAGCTACATCGCTACTCAGGTTGTAGTAAGGGTGGTGGGATTGACTTTCCGATAAAAGGCCTATCATGCGTGTATTGATTGTCGGCGCCAGCAAGGGGATCAGATTGGAAACGACCCGCCAAGCCCTCGATACCGGTCATGAGGTGCGCGCCTCGGCTCCGCGCGAGTGCTTGGCGGTCACGCCAGCGAGTACGTCGGGCAGCCTGAGGAGTCCCTGGGTGATGTAGGACGAGAGGCCAGTGACCGCGCCCTCAATAGCCGTTTCGGCTGCGCGGATAGTCGCTGGGCCGCACAGCACTGACGCGCGCCAGAACGGCTTGACGTGTAGGCGGAAAAGTCTCGTGCAGCATCATCGGGCCACGCCGACTTCGCCGCTGCGGATCGCGTCGGCCCGCCGCTTCACGGCCTCTTTTTGGCTCTCCGTCATGCGCGCCACGTTCTTGACCTGCAAGGCCATGCGCGCGTTCTTGGCCAGCAGCGTTTCGTGCCGCATCAAAAAATCCCAGTACAGCGTTGTGTAGGGGCAGGCGCGTTCACCCTCACGCAGCGCCGGGTCATAACGGCATCCCTTGCAAGGCCCACCCATGCGCTGGATGTACTTGCCACTGGCCACGTAGGGCTTGCTGGCCATGAGACCACCGTCGCCGTACTGGCTCATTCCCAAAGTGTTGGGCAGTTCCACCCACTCGACCGCGTCCACATAGACCGCTAGATACCAGGCGTGCACCTGCTTCGGGTTCACGCCCAACATCAGCGCGTACAGGCCGGTGACCATCAGGCGCTGGATGTGGTTGGCGTAGCCATGGGTGAGCGTCTGCGCCAGCGCGTCGCGGAGGCAGGCCATGTCGGTGGCGCCAGTCCAAAACCAGGCGGGCAGGTTCTCCGGCGCTGCAAGCGCGTTACGTTCCAGGTACTGCGGCATCTGGGTCCAGTAGATGCCCCGCACGTACTCGCGCCAGCCGAGGATCTGTCGGATAAAGCCCTCTACGCTGGCCAGCGCCGCATGCCCCTCGCGATGCGCCGCCTCAGCCGCAGCCACCACTTCGCGCGGGTTGAGGAGCTTCAGGTTGAGCGCTGCCGACAGGTGCGCGTGGTAGAGCCACGGGTCGCCCTGCCACATCGCATCCTGGTAGCGGCCGAACAGTGGCAGGCGCTCGCAGACGAAGACTTGCAAGGATTGCAGCGCCTGAGCGCGCGTGACGGGCCAGGCAAAACTGTCCAGCCGGCCGGGGTGGCGGGCGAAGCGGGCGTTGACGAGTTCGATCACCTCCCGCGTGATGGCGTCGGGCTCAAAGGTCGTGCGCGGCGGCACTGCACCTGGACCTGCTGCGCCGAAGGCGTCGCGGTTGTCGGCATCGAAGTTCCACTGGCCACCGACCGGCTCGTCACCTTGCATCAAGACGCGGTGACGCTTGCGTTGCTCGCGGTAGAAGTACTCCATGCGCAGCGATTTGCGGCCTTGGGCGTGCACAGCGAACTCGGAAATGCTGACGAAGAAGTGGCGGTCCTCGCGCACATCGAGCGGCAACTGGTGCGCCTGGGCCACGGCCCTGATCGCCTGCAGCACGCGCCAGTCCCCTGGGGCGGTCATCACCAGCCGGGCCGGGCGCAGACGCAGGATGTCGGCCTGCAACTGCGCGCCAAGACTGCCACCGTTGCCCGGGGCGTCCAGACGCGTGTAGTGCAGCGCCCGGCCAGCAGCGTGCAGGGCGAGCGCGAAGTGGCGCATCGCCGTCAGGAACATCACCGTGCGCGGCTTGCTCGACCACACATGGGTGGATTCCTCGGCCACTTCGGCCATCCACACGGCGTCGGTGGCGGGATCGAAACCGTCGAAGGCGGCTGCATCGAGATCGAGCTGATCGCCCAGCACGACTATTAAGGAACGTAGTTCAGCCACGCACTGCTCCTGTGTTGCGGCAGGCCTCGGAGCAGAACTTCACGTCGGCCCAGTTCTTGGCCCAGCGGCGCGCCAGCTCATCGGCCAACGAGATCGGCAGTTGATCCGCATGCGCTTTACAGGGATCACGCCGGAGATGCGATGTTGATCCTAATAGTGTGACGTTGGCATGCACGAGCACGCCGTTGTGCCAGACCGTGACGCGCGCTGAATCACGGACCATCCCCGTGGAGTCGAAGCGCGGCCGGCGGAACTCGATGTCAAAGCTCTGCCACTCGCCCGGCGGTCGACTCACATTGACGCGCGGCGGGTACTGCCCAAAGAGGGCGGCAACCTGCCCATCCGCGTAGGTCTCGTTGCCGTACGAGTCGAGTACCTGGACCACGTACTGGCCCATAAAGAAGACGCCGCTGTTGCCGCGGTCCTGCGCGGTGCCCAAGGCGGGTTTGGGCCACGCCCATTCGATGTGCAGGCGGACATCACCGAACCCGATCCTCGTCTGAATGCCGCCCACACCCTTTACGATTTCCATATTGCCGTCCGCGACCCGCCAGCCGGCTGGCGTTTCGTCCCATTTCTCCCACCACGAGAGGTCATCGCCGTCGAAGAGTGCGATCGCACCCGGGGGGGCGGGCGCGGCCGCCGGAAGCTGCTCCGCCGGGGCACGTTCCACAGGCGGCTTGGGGCGTTCGATTGAATCCTCGGGCCACGGGCCGGCCGGCTGCTGCGCGGCGATCGGTCCGAAGCCGGACAGAAGCAGTGGAAGCGCGCGAGCGAGGAGCCGGAGGGAAAGCGACACGGATGGACCTCGCGAAAAGTTCTCGCGCACCGAGCGGCCGCGAACCTCACTCAATATAGACACCGCCGCGTGGAGCTACACGACGTACGGCTCGCAGGTCGCTGCGCGTCAGCCGCCGAGTCCACCCATCGCCACATACTTAATCTCCAAGTACTCGTCGATCCCCTGTCGAGCACCCTCACGACCAATCCCGCTCTCCTTGATCCCGCCAAACGGCGCCAGCTCGGTGGAGATGATCCCTTCGTTGATCCCCACCATCCCGTATTCGAGCGCTTCTGCCACGCGCCATGCACGCGCAAGGTCGCGCGTATAGGCGTAGGCCGCGAGGCCAAATGGTGTGTCGTTGGCCATCGCGATGGCGTCGGCGTCGTCGGCAAACGGAATGATCGTCACGACCGGACCAAAGATCTCCTCGCGCGCGATCGTCATCGCTGGGGTGACTCCGGCCAGCACCGTGGGTGCGTAGAAGGTGCCACCGAGCGCGTGCCGCGCGCCACCGCAGACGACGCGCGCGCCCTGGGCCGTGGCATCGGCCACGAGTCGCTCCACCTTCTGCACGGCGCGCTCGGAGATCAAGGGCCCTTGCACCACGCCCGGGGTCATGCCGTCACCCACCGTGAGTGCCGCGACGGCGACAGCAAGCTTGCGCGTGAACGAGTCGACCACGCTCGACTGTACGAGAAAGCGATTCGCGCAGACGCAGGTCTGGCCGGCGTTGCGGAACTTCGACGCGAGCGCCCCTACGACCGCCGCGTCGAGGTCGGCGTCGTCGAAGACCAGGAACGGCGCGTTACCGCCAAGCTCGAGCGAGACGCGCTTCACTGTCGACGCGCACTGCGCCATCAACAGCTTGCCCACCGCGGTCGACCCGGTGAACGAGAACTTCCGCACCAGTGGATGCTCGGTCAGCACGCTGCCGACCTCGCTCGCCCGCGTCGTTGGGATCACGTTGAACACCCCGAGAGGAACGCCGGCGCGCTCCGCGAGCACCGCAAGCGCGAGTGCCGAGAGTGGCGTCTCTGGCGCGGGCTTTACGATGAAGGTGCAACCAGCGGCGAGCGCGGGAGCCGCCTTGCGCGTGATCATCGCGTTCGGAAAATTCCAGGGCGTAATGGCCGCGACGACACCGACTGGCTGCCGGAGCGCGAGGAGTTGGCGCCCACGCACTGGGCTGGGAATCACCTCCCCGTAGGTGCGCTTGGCCTCCTCGCCAAACCACTCGATGAACGCCGCGCCAAAGAGCACCTCGCCGCGCGCTTCTGCGAGCGGCTTCCCCTGCTCCGCCGTCATGATCGCCGCGAGGTCGTCCTGCGCCGCGACAATCAACTCGAACCATCGGCGCAGGATCGCGGACCGATCCTTTGCCGTGCGCGCCGCCCAGGCTGGCTGCGCGTGTGCCGCAGCCGCCACGGCCGCCGTTGTCTCGGTCGGGCCAAAGTCGGCCACCTGTGCCAACTCCACTCCCGAGGCGGGGTTGTGGACGGCGAACGTCTTGGATGCTGCGAGCCAAACCCCGTCGATAAAGCCGCGGTCGCACAGCAACGCCCGGTCGGTGATCACTACTGGAGAATGCGACGTCATCGGCCGGGAGTCGTGGGATTGCGGAGCGCTACGGTTTCGGCGCCCGCGCGCCCGAGTCGGGACTCCGCCGGTCATTCGCCGCACGTGCCGTGCGCGTGGTGGCGTCAAAGAGGATTGAGTGGGCATCACCCTGACTGCGAGCCGTCACTTCCTTGATCTGATGCCCCATCGCACGGAGCGCGGCGAGCACGGCGGGTGTCGCCGCTCCCGACTCGAAGCTCGCGGTGTCGGGCATCCACTGGTGATGAATCCGCGGCGCATCGACGGCCGCCCGCACGCCTTCACCGAACGCCGTCACACCAAGCACCACGTTGAGCACCGTGTTCGGGATCGTCCGGCCCCCTGGTGACCCGGTCACGAGACGCAGCGCGCCCCCTTTGGTCACGATGACCGGTGACATCGAGCTGAGCATCCGCTTGCCGGGCGCGATCAGATTTGCCGGCGTACCGATCGCCCAGCCGGTATTGGTGTAGCCGGACTTCTTGCTGAAGTCGCCCATCTCGTTGTTGAGCAGAAAGCCGGCCACGACCACGCCAGAGCCATATCCACTCTCGAGCGTGTAGGTGTTCGAGACCGCATTGCCTTCGGCGTCCACCACACTGAAGTGCGTCGTCTGCGGCGACTCGGCCATGGGCGTCAGGATGTCTTTACCCAGTTCGGCGCTGCTCGACGCCTGTGCGGTGTCGATCCCAGCGGCGAGCTCACGGGCGTACTCCTTGGAGAGCAACCGCGCGAGCGGAATCTCGCTGAAATCGGGATCGCCGATCCAACGGGCACGATCGAGATAGGCGCGGCGGGCCACTTCGATCCGCAGGTGCAACGTCCGTGCGTCGCTGCGGTCAGCACTGCCATCGGCACTGCCATCGGCACTGCCATCGGCACCGACAAGGCCGAGCGCCTCAAGTTGATTGAGCGTCAGCATCATCACCACGCCGCCAGAGCTCGGCGGTCCCATTGAGATGAGCTCGTATCCGTTAAAGGTGCCACGCACCGGCTCGCGCTCCACCGCCTGGTATGCCGCAAGGTCGGCGCGACTGATCAGTCCGCGGTGCGCACGCATCTGCGCAGCGAGCGAGTCGGCGATCCACCCGGTGTAGAACACCTCCGGGCCACCCGTCGCGATCGCGCGCAACGCGCGGCCAAGCTGCGGGAGCCTGAGCGTATCGCCGGCCACCCAGGCGCCGCCACCCGGCTTACCGTACGTCGCCACCGAGGCGGGGAACGAGGCAAGGATCGAGGTCAGCGCCCCATTCAACTCTCCGGCCAACGACTCTGAGAGCGCGAAGCCCTCTTCCGCGAGTTGGACGGCGGGCATCACGACGTCGGCCCAGGCGAGCTTACCGAACTTCTCATGTGCCATCGCGAGGCCACGTACGGTGCCCGGCACGCCGGGGGCGCGCCAGCCGGAGTCGGTCGCCGAGGCCGCGATCGCCCCCGTGGCGTCGAGGTACATGGTCGGCGTCGACCGGAGGGGCGCCTTCTCGCGGTAGTCGATCGTCGTCGCGGTGCCGTCGGCCTGACGGATCACCATGAACCCGCCGCCGCCGATGTTACCCGCGGCAGGATACGTCACTGCGAGCGCAAAAGCGGTCGCGACTGCCGCATCGACCGCGCTCCCCCCCTTGGCGAGCACGGCCGCGCCCGCATCCGACGCAAGATGATGCGCCGAGACGACCACGCCGGTGGACGAGACGAGCTCGTCCACCGGCGTCGCGATCGAAACTGCCTTACCCGTGCAGGCGGCGAGGACCAGCGCGGCGACAACGTACTTCTGTCGCATCGCCATTATCGCCCACCGAGGCTCATCGTCAGCCCGAATCCGGCATCATTGCGTCCTTCGGCAGCCATGACCATCGCCGCCGCCTGCATATTGACCAAGCCGAACTCGAGACCAACACCGCCGCTATACCGCATGCCGTTGCCGATCGACGTGACGCCCGCCCGCAGCGGGATGAACGGGATGAGCCGCAACTCCGCGCCCACGCCAAACTCTGTCTTCGACCCGAGCTCCAGTCCGTCGCCGAAACGCTGGCGGAGGTCGGCCGCGATCGTGATTCGTTTGAAGCCCGTCCATGCCAGGCCCAGCGCAAGCGTCGGCGTCACCTTCGACTCGTCCAACAATGAACGGAGTTCCGACTGCAACGCCGTCGACGCCCCAGACAGGGGCAGAATATCCTCCAACTGACTCGTGCCGCCCTCCTGCCCGAACGTCGCCTGCACCGGCATGTAGTAGAGGTCGTCGGTCTTCCAGGCGAAGCTGCTGAAGAGGTCATGCACGACAGCGGATGCGCGGAGGGTGCCGACCTGCCAGGAGGCGCCGACATCGAGACCGAGGCCGGAGCCGTTGTTCCACGTCGAGGTATCGGTCACCACGATCGGCGCGTCGATCAGGATCTGCAACGGATTCGAGGTGAGTGCCGATCCGTTGTCACGCATCGACATCGCGACATTGCCTACCGTGTACTTGGCAGTGAGCCCAACCGCGAGATCACCGAACGTCACGAAGGGCAGGCTTTCGCCGTACGAGAGTCCAAAGGTGGTAGTCACGTTGGCATCGAGCGCGAGGTCCGCAAAGGTGTAGTCCAGAGGAACTCCCGTGCGCCCCGCATTCCCAAACAGTAGCACCTCGGCCAGCGCTACGGGCACGTCGCCGGCCGCGCGTATCGTGGTCGTTGTGCTGAACGCCAACGCGCCGATGGAGAGCGCGATTGGCGTCAAATTGATGTCGCCACTCAGGTTCTGGCCGCCGTTGTCGGTCACCCGCTGTAGCCACGCCTGTCGCACCGACTCTGGGACGACGACACCATCGTACTCCTTGAGGTCCTTCAGCGTGATCGGGCCGGTGCCCACGCCGGGCAGAAAAGAGAATGCGAGTGAGAAGCGCGAGTTGCCAGGCAGCCCGAGGTTCGCTGGGTTCCACGCGACCGCGTTGAAGTTGCGCGCGACTGCGGTGTAGTTACCACCCATCGCGGTGGCGGCCGCAGATACGTTGCCCTGCGCGTGCGCGAGCACGGGCGCGAGGATCAGTCCGAACGCCGCGAGTCGTGCAGCCGATCGTTGAATGCGGGTCATGGCTCAGGCCCCCACGTTGAGGACGAGTTGCACCCTGGTCCGCAGGGTGATCTGCTGCGTCGGTGTGACTGTCACGGTATTTCCCGCGCCGGTCCCCGTCGCGGTACCGTTCACCGCCATCGTTACACCCGACTTACCGAGAATCGACTGCAGCTCGGCCCTGGAGAAGTTGATCGACGCCGTCGACGTAGGAGTCGCCGGAATATTGAGCGCCTTCGTGATCGAGACCGCCCCCGTACCGTTCTGCGCCGGCGCCGCGATGACGACGCTCAGCGTCGCGGAGGCCGTGAACGAATTCAGCACATTGACGAGCAGCGCACCGCTCTCGACCTGCCCGGCAAAGTCTGCGCTCTCAAGGTCGAACGCGCTCGGCGCGGTATTGACCGGATCGGCATTCACGACAACGGTCGCCTGCGTGAGCGTAAGCCCCGCCATCGCTGCGCTAACTGAGAGTGCATTACTCGACTGCATCGACGCATTGGCGCCTGCCGGCACGATAAAGGCCACCGAGACCGCGATGGTGCCCGTGTACGCACCGATCGGCATGGGGACGGCAAAGAGCGTGGTAACGCCGTTCGCCATCGTACGTGTCGCCCCGGTGAAGCTCGTCGTCGAAGTCGATGCACCGCTCGTCACGGTGATCGCCATCGACCCGTAGGGCGCCACTCCGCCACTCGGCTGCAGCAGATCAAAGCCGAGGCTGTTCGAAATCGAGAGGTTCAGCGTGCCGCTCGCGACCGTCGCGGCGGTCACACCGGCCGGAAAGACGACAGTCGTGGTGAGCGGATTCGTCCCGGTCGAGAAGGCTGGCACCGGCGCGACCACCGCAATACTCGACTGGCAAATGACCTGCCCACACAGTACGCCGAGGGTCGTCGAGAAGCTCGACGGCGACGGGATCGTGACCGCGAAGGCAGTCCCGGCCCCGGTGACTGCGACGTTGGTGGGCAGGATGTGCGTGACGCCGACGGTCATCGAATCGCCCGGGATCACCCAGGTCTCCTGCAGGATCGGGATCGGGATCAGTTTCTCGAGGGACTCTTTGTCGCAGGCCGCGAGCGCTCCGACGAGGACGACGAGTGCAGTGCGCGGCGTGCACCAGCTAACGGAAGGAAGCATAGTGGGCACCTAGTGTCAGCCCACGGGACATCCGTGGACTATCTGCAATGTATGGTCGGCCCCACGCCGCGCGCGAGTCACTACGTGACCTATATCACGTAGTGACTCAGGCCGCCCGCGCGATCAGCGGGAGTCGAACGTCATCTAGACGCCTGTGTAGAGGAAACGCCCGTTGTAGCCGAACGGCTGGCCGATGGCGACGTGCCCAAAGCTCTCGACGAATGGCGCGCCCACCGACTCGAGCAGGGTCCGTCCTGCTGGATGATAATGCTCAGGGTATCACCCACGACAAAGCCGGCACTATCGACCATCGCCGCGGGGATGTTCGTTCAGCGGTTTCCGAACGGGCGATCGATCATCGGAATCATCCCACGCAGGAGCTACACCGTGCGCACCGGCGCCTGGACCGCGAGCCGCGCACCGAGGTAGGCGAAGACGTCGCGACCATGAAAGGTGTGCGAGCGCTCCGAGCCCGCGAGGCAGGCGACGGCGGCGATCAACAGCAGGGTCGTCAGCGCGCCCGGTGGCGGCGAGGTGGGTACGAACCGTCGCGTCGTCAACTGATCGGTCCGCTGTTCCGCATCACCGTCGCCGAGCCGATATCTGCAATAGTCCGCGTCCCTGAGAGCGCCATCACGGTGCGCAGCTCGGCGCGCATCAGACGCAGCACCCGCTCCACACCAGCCTGACCGAACGCGCCGAGGCCCCACAGATAGGGTCGCCCGATCCCGACCGCATCTGCGCCCAACGCGAGCGCCTTGAACACGTCGGTGCCGCGACGGATGCCGCTGTCGAGAATCACCGGCACCTGCTTGCGCACCACGCGCGCGATCTCCGGCAAGCAGTCGATCGTCGCGCGCCCCGATTCGGCGGCGCGCCCGCCATGATTCGAAACGACGATCCCGTCCGCCCCGTGAGAGAGGCATCGCTGCGCGTCCTCCGCGGTGGTGATCCCCTTCACCATCACCTTCATCGTGGTCGCCGCTTTCAGCCGATCGACGAACTCCCAGGCCTGCATCGGCGTGTTGAAGTCCGCACTCGTCATCCCGAGGCCGTCAAACATCGGCTTGCGCGCGAAGCTCGTGTTGCGGCTGCCATACGCGTCGCCACTCGCATGGCACTGCGTGCAGTCGCGGCGGTCGCGCTTGATAAAACGCGACAGCGTAATCCGGTTACTCGACACCGGCAGGTCGGTCGTGTATACCACCACCGGGCAGCCCGCGGCCTCAGCCCGCCGGAGCAGTCGCTCGGTGATCTCCCACCGCGCGGTCGCGTAGAGCTGGTACCAGACGGGTTCGCCACGCGCGGCCGCGACCTCCTCCACCCCTGTGGTCGTCACCGTGGAAAGGATCATCAGGTGCTTCTGCGACTTCGCCGCGCGCGCGGTCGCGAGTTCGCCGTCCGGGTGAAACGCGCGATGGCTCCCCGTCGGCGAGAGGATAATCGGCGTTTCCATCGGCGTGCCGAGGAGGGTGGTGCTCGTGTCGACGTTCTCAATGCCGGCGAGCCGTTTGTCGCGAATGTCCCAGTGCGCGAACCCCGATCGATTCGCCCGCAACGTCACGTCGCCGTCCACACCGGTCGCGATGTAGCCGTAATGGGCGCTCGGCAACGTGCGCTGAGCCGTGACGCGCATGTCGAAGACGTCGAGGGCATCCTCGGCCTTGGTGACGAGCTCACCGAGCGCCTGGTCGGGCTCGCCTAGCGTGCCGACATATTCGCGCGCGTCCTCGGCGTCCTCGTTCTCGGCCTCCTCCTGCCGCTCCGCGCAGGCGGCCGCTCCTAGCGCGGCGAGAAGCGGACTCGCGGCTAGGTATCGGGCGAACGCGCGACGACTGGTCACTTGATCCATCGAGACTCCGGCGGCGAGGCAAAGGGCGTGCGCCGAATCGTCCAGGGGCGCATCGAACGTACAACGATGCACCTCATCGCGGTGGCGACGCAATCGCCCTGGGAAAGCGCAGACTGGGGCGCCAGTAGGGAGGGAAATGCGCGGCCGCTCGCCACGGAATCTCCGGGAGGTAAGTTATCCCACGTCACCTCAACCTCGCCCAGCCGATGATGACCGCACTGCGTCGCTCTGCCCTCGCGCTCACCGCGCTACTCGTCGCCCTCGCCGCCTGCGCGCCGCGCGGCATCGCCACCGCGCCGACGGCCGCGCCTGGGAGTCCGCCCGCTTCGCGCGCCACACCCGCCACGGCGGAGTACGACGTCGTGATCGAGAACGGCCGCCTGATCGACGGCACCGGTGCCGCCTGGTATTACGGCGATGTCGCGGTGCGGGGTGACCGCATCGCAGCGATCGGCCCGCGAGGTGCCTTCCGGTCCGCGGGCGCCACCATGCGTGTCGATGCCACCGGTCAGGTGGTCTCGCCGGGCTTCATCGACATCCAGGCGCACTCGATCGGCCACTACATGACGGGTGATGGCAAGGCGATCTCGATGATCACGCAGGGGATCACGACCGCGATCCATGGGGAGGGCAGTTCGCTGGGCCCGATCAACGACCGCCTGCTCGCCGCCGAGTCCGACAGCGCGTCACGTCGGCTGCTCTCGCAGTTCACCGGCCCGCGCGGCTTTGCCAAGTGGCTCGAGTTTATGGTCACGCGGGGGACCTCACAAAACGTCGGCTCCTTCCTCGGCGACGCCACGCTGCGGGTGTACGTGAAGGGCGAAGAGGCGGGCCCGCTCACGGCCGCCGAGCGCGACACCATGCGGGCGATGGTCGCACGGTCCATGGAAGACGGTGCGTTTGGCCTCGCGAGCGCGTTGATCTACCCGCCCAATACCTATGCGAGTACCGACGAGCTCATCGAAGCCGCGAAGGCGATGGCGCCCTACGGCGGCCTGTACATCACCCACATGCGCTCGGAGGGCGACAAGTTCCTCGAGGCGATGGACGAAGCGATCCGAATCGGCCGAGAGGGCGGCGTGCCGGTGGAGATCTACCACCTGAAGGCCAGCGGCCCGCGCAACTGGCCCAAGATCCCACTCGCGATCGCCAAGATCGACTCGGCGCGCGCCGCCGGGCAGGATGTGCAGGCGAACATGTATCTGTATCCGGCCGGTGGGAACTCCTTCGCCAGCTGCATCCCGCCCAAATATTCCGAGGGAGGGCGCCTGATGGAGAATCTCAGGAATCGCGCGCTGCGCGCAACGATGGTCGCCGACATGCATGCGCTCGATGCGGGCTACGAGAATCTCTGCGAAATCGCGACGCCCGCGAATGTGATGGTCGTCGGGTTCCGCAACGAAGCCAACATGCGGTTCGAGGGGAAGCGACTGGATGCCATAGCCGCCACGCTCGGGAAAGACTGGGCCGAGACCATTATCGACCTGAACGTGGACGAACGCTTGGGCCTCGGTGAGCTGCTCTTCCTCATGAGCGAGGAGAATATTCGCCTGCAGTTGCAGCAGCCCTGGATGAAGTTCGGCACTGACGCCGGATCGTCCGATCCAGCGACCGCGAGGGGCATGGTGCATCCGCGCGCCTACGGGAACTTTACGCGCCTCATGGGGCGGTATGTGCGGGAGCAGCGCGTGCTCACGCTGGAGGACGCCGTGCGCAAGGCGAGCGCAGCGGTCGCCACGCGGCTCTCACTCACCGACCGGGGAGTCCTCAAGGTCGGGCTCAAAGCCGATCTGATCATCTTCGATCCCAACACGATCATCGACAACGCCACGTTCGAGCGGCCGCATCAGCTCTCGACCGGTGTGCGCGATGTGTTCGTCAATGGGATCGCGGTGCTGCGGAATAATGCGCACACTGGCGCGAAACCCGGCGTGGTGGTGCGCGGGCCGGGGTACCGACCATGATCGTTCACCGCCTGCTGAGGCGCGGCGGTATGGCCTGCGCGAGCGCGCTATTCCTCTCCGCCTGCCACCCGCCCGCCCTCGGCACGACCATCACGAATGTCCGCATCATCGACGGCACCGGAGCGCCCGCGGTCTCGGGGTCGGTGCGATTCATCGGAGACTCGATCGTCGCGGTGGGCCTCGTGCGGCCAGCGCGCGGTGACTCGGTGATCGACGGCGGCGGACTGGTGCTCGCGCCAGGGTTCATCGACACGCACAGCCATCACACCGGGGATCTGCTCGCGATGCCCGAGGCGCTCGGCGCCGTGAGTCAGGGGATCACGACGATCGTTGGGGGCAACGACGGCGGGCACGCGTATCCGCTCGCCGCAACGATGGACACGCTCGGCAAGATCCGCCCCTCGCTCAATGTCGCGTACTACGCCGGCCATGGCACCCTCCGCCGACTCGTCATGGGCGACGACTTCAAGCGCAAAGCAACGGCACTAGAAGTTGATGCCATGGCGGTGCTTCTACGGCAGGAGCTCGACGCTGGCGCACTCGGACTCTCCACCGGCCTCGAGTACGACCCTGGCATCTACTCCGACCGCAGCGAGGTGATCGCGCTCGCCAAGGTCGCGGCCGCGGTGAAGGGACGGTACGTCAGTCACATCCGCAGTGAGGACCGCGACTTCTGGGATTCGATCGAGGAGATCATCGCGATCGGCCGCGAGGCCAAGCTCCCGGTCCAGATCAGCCATGTGAAGCTCGCCATGCTCTCGCTCTGGGGAGACGCCGACTCGCTCGTCGCTGTACTCGAGGGGGCGCGCGCTGAAGGGATCGACATCACCGCCGACATCTATCCGTACCCATACTGGCAGTCCACGCTCACGGTGCTCTTTCCGGCGCGCGACTTTGCCGACCGTGCGGAGGCGAACAAAGTCCTGCGCGAAATCGCCCGGCCTGAAGGGTTACTGATTGGCCACTTCGCCGCGCACCCCGCATACGAAGGCAAGACGGTCGCGGAGATTTCGGTGATGCGGAGCGAGAACGCGGCCAGCACGCTCATGGGGCTTATCCGAGAAGCGCTCGTCTGGGAAAAAGCGCACCCGGGCCGCGACGGCGAGAGCGTCGTCGCCACGAGTATGGACGAGCCGGACATCGTAAAGCTCATGCAGTGGGACCAGACGAACATCTGCTCTGACGGTGCCCTCGACGGCGCGCATCCGCGCGGCTTCGGCGCATTCACGCGCCTGCTTGGGCGCTACGTCCGCGAGCAGCAGGTCATGCCACTCGAGACCGCGATCATGAAAATGACGAGTCTCTCAGCGATCCATATGGGGATCGCGAGGCGCGGCACGATCGCGACGGGGCAATTCGCCGATCTCGTGCTCTTCGATCCAGCGACGGTTGCCGACCACGCGACGCCAGCCGAACCTCATCGCGTCTCAACCGGCATCGTGCGGGTGTGGGTGAATGGGCGCACCGTCTGGCGTGATGGCCAGACGGTCGCAGGGCGCTCCGGGCGCGTGATTCGGAGACACGCCGCGCCCTGATCCACACGCGCGCCGTCGCCACATCAGCGCGCACAGCCATCATCTTTCGCCGCACCCCTGTCCGCGAGGCCCCACCAGATGGATGCACTGATCCATGGTCTGCACCATGTCACCGCCACCGTGAGTGACGCACAGGCCGACGTCGATTTCTACGTCGGCCTCCTCGGCCAGCGGCTCGTAAAGAAGACGGTCAACTTCGACAACCCGGGCGTTTACCACTTCTATTACGGCAACGAAGCGGGTGATCCCGGCACGATCATGACCACTTTCCCCTACGCCGGCATGGGCGTCCGCAGGGGCGTGAACGGCGCGGGACAGATCGACGTCACCTCGTTCAGTGCGCCTGCGGAGGCGATCGACTTTTGGAGCAGCCGTCTCGCTGCGACGGGAGTGCCGTATACCGGTGCGCCAACACCGTTCGGCGAGGATGCGCTCCACTTCGACGATCCATCGGGGCTGCACCTTCGCCTCGTCGGGACGCTGGACGACGGACGTGCACCCTGGACAGGTCCGGACATCAGCGCCGCACAGGCCATCCGCGGCATTCATAGTGTGTCGATGACCGTGCGCCACCCCGAGACAACTGGGGCGCTGCTCACGCAGCTCCTCGACGCCCGGAAGGTCGGTGAGACCGCCACGACCGACCGCTACGCGATGGGTGACGGAACGCCCGGCTCCCTGGTGGAGGTCTGCCGCGCTGGTGGCGCGCGCGATGCACACAATGGGCTCGGCACCGTGCATCATGTGGCCTTTGCCGTGGCCACCCCCGATGATCAGCTGCGCATCCAGCGGGCACTGCGGGCGGCGGGCTTCAACGTCACGGACGTCATTGACCGGCAGTACTTCACCTCGATCTACTTTCGTGAGCCAAACGGTGTCCTCTACGAGATCGCGACCTTGCCGCCCGGCTTCGCCATCGACGAACCGCTCGCCGAGTTGGGCCGCGGGCTCAAGCTCCCGCCGCAGGAAGAACATCGGCGCGCGCTGATCGAACAGCTGCTGCCGCCGGTCACCTATTGATGTCCACTCCGCTTCCACCGCACGCCGGCCAGCCGGTCGTGACGCGCGGCACCGCGCTCGTTGACGCGCGTGCCGTGGTGATCCTGGTACATGGCCGCGGGGGATCGCCGCAGAGCATCCTTGCACTCGCGCCGCAAATCGCGCCGGCACTCGCAGACGTCGCGTATCTCGCTCCCGCTGCAAGTGGCGAGAGCTGGTACCCGATGAGCTTCATGGCACCCATGGCACAGAACGAGCCCGGGATCACGTCGGGGGTCAGTGTGATCCATGCGCTCATACATGACGTCGAGGCCGCCGGGATCCCTGACGAGCGGATCATCCTCATCGGCTTTTCACAGGGGGCCTGCCTCGCTTCGACCGCCGCGCTACGACGCCCGAGGCGCTACGGCGGCGTCATCGTCTTCTCTGGTGCGCTGATCGGGCCACCGGGCACGCAGTGGAGGGCAGACGGTGACTTCGCCGGCACGCCGATCTTCCTCGGCTGCAGCGACATCGATGCGCATATCCCAGCGGCGCGTGTGCGCGAAAGCGCGGCGCACCTGGAGCGAATGGGCGGGGCCGTGACGTGCCGGATCTACGAGGGGATGGGTCACGCAGTGAACGACGACGAGATCGCGTTCACGCGGGAGTTAGTCGAGCGCGTCGCTCGCGGTTAATTCGTTGCGGTAGGGCCACTGTTCATCTTGACCACCACCGGGAGTTCGATGTTCATCCGTTCCGCCACTCCGTTCGCACCTGGACTCCGCCTCGCCCTGTTCCTTACGGTGCTCCGGGCAGCAATTTTCGCTCCGGGAGTGCTCGCCGCTCAGGCCCAGCCCGTCCCCGTCACCACTGCCAAACCGGGCTGGCAGTGGACGATAGACTCCGTGCGTACCGTCGTGAACGAGGTCCGCGCCGGCCGCTCGCTCCAGCCGCGCACCTGGGCCAACGGCGCCAAGGTCGCGGTACTCCTCTCGTTCGACGTCGACAACGAAACCATCTCCATCCGTTACGGGGAGCCCACCATCGGCTCGCTCTCGCAGCACCAGTACGGCGCGCGCGTCGGACTGCCGCGCCTCCTCAAGCTCCTCGATTCCAACCGGATCCCCGCGACCTTCTTCATCCCGTCGGTGAGCCTCGCCATCACACCGGAGATGGGAACGTGGATTAAGGCGAGCGGCCGCCACGAGTTTGCCGTGCACGGCTGGATCCACGAACTCAACGCGACGCTCCCCGACTCGACGGAACGGATGCTGCTTCAGCGCGCCGTCACCGAGCTCACGCAGATGACGGGGCAACGCCCCATTGGCTATCGCGCACCAAGCTGGAACTTCAGCCCCAACACGCTCGACATTCTGCGCGAGATGGGCTTTCGCTACGAGAGCTCGCTCATGGCCGACGACGCACCCTACGAGCTCTTGCAGCGCGGCCGACCGACCGGCCTGGTCGAGCTGCCGGTGGAGTGGATCCTCGACGATGCGCCCCTCTTCGATCCGCGTGGCGAGCGCTACATGAACCCGCGCGACATCGCACAGGTCTGGATCGACGAGTTCGACAAAGCGTACGAAGAGGGGGGGATGCTCGTGCTCACCCTACACCCTCATGTGAGCGGGCATCGGTCGCGCATCGTCGCGCTCGAGCTGCTGATCGCACACATCCAGGCGAAGGATGCAAAGACGGTCTGGTGGGCGACACATGCCGAGGCGGCCGAGTACGTGCGGCGCGAGGCACGGCTCGGGGAACCGCACACTCGCCCCTGATCGCGCGCGTGACGTTCGCTCGCGGGCACCGTGTCGCGGACGATGCTCGGCGCGCCGTCCGGCGTTCGGGAAGGACCTTCGCCACGATCGCCTGCACGTTCGTGCCCGTGAACGGCGGGTTGCCAGTGCGCATCTCGTACGTCACGGCACCGAGCGCGTAGACGTCGCTGCGCACGTCGATGGTGCGCTCCCCCATCGCCTGCGCAGGGCTGAGGTACTGCGGCGTGCCGACGCTCAGCCCCGTCTGCATCATGCGACTCTCGACCGCGTGTGCGATGCCGAAGTCGGCGACCAGCGTCTGGCCCTCAGGCAGCGGGAGTTATGTGGATGCTGCAGCTTCGCGGTGGTCTTGATCTCGCTAGGAACCCCTCGGCCCTCAGGGGTTCAGGCGTTCAGGAGGCACTGACGAAGGAGACCCTCTTGGCTGAAGCGAGGTAGCGAGACGGAAAGTTGCCCTGCAGACGGCGGTAGCGCCGCGAAGAACCAGAAGGGTGCACCCGGATCCTGCACACGACTCCACAACCCCGCCCCACCGAGCGATATTCCGTCTCCTTCCCTCTCCACAATCTCCGACACCATGCCGAAAACCCCGGGCCGCGCGCGCCGCCTGAAGCTCACGCTCATTGCCCTCGCGCTCACGGCGATTCACGGCTCCGACGCGACCGCCCAGGCGAGGCCCACGATCGACGGCCCTCCGGCACCGGTCGCCCCCGCCGTCATCACCCGCGACACGGCGGGGGACGCCACCGTGCGCGCGATCAAGCTCTCGGCGCCACTCAAGCTCGACGGCGTGCTCGACGACGAGGTGTACGTGCGCGAAGCGCCCTTCGGCGGCCTCATCCAGGTGGCGCCCGACTACGGCCAGCCGGCGTCGGAGCGCAGCGACATCTGGATCTCGTACGACACCGAGAACATCTATCTCTCCTGTCGCTGCTGGGACGCCTCGCCGCCAGAGGAGTGGGTCGTCAACGAGTTGCGGCGCGATA
Source organism: Gemmatimonas phototrophica (assembly GCA_945869195.1). Classification (GTDB taxonomy): domain Bacteria; phylum Gemmatimonadota; class Gemmatimonadetes; order Gemmatimonadales; family Gemmatimonadaceae; genus Pseudogemmatithrix. Next base: position 371,203 of record CAMBNV010000001.1, read on the forward strand.
CCCCCGGCGTGCGCAATAACGAACACATCGGCGTCCTCTTCGACACCTTCTACGATCGACGCAGTGGATTTGGCTTCTACACCAATCCGCTCGGGGCGCGCGCTGACTATTCGGTCGTCGACGAAGGCGGCTCGAACACGGACTGGAATCCGGTCTGGACATCAAAGTCCGGCCGATTCGAGGGCGGATGGACGGTCGAGATGGCGATTCCCTTCAAGTCACTGCGGTATCGGGCCGGGCCCGACCAGGTGTGGGGCATGCAGATTCGCCGGGCCATTCGCCACAAGAATGAGTGGGACTATCTCACGGCGGTGCCCCGCATTCTTTCCGGCCCACAGGCACTCAATCGTGTCTCGCTTGGCGGCACACTGGTCGGACTCGACCTTCCTGAGGCCGGGAAGAATGTCGAGGTCAAGCCGTACGGCGTCGCCCGGATGGCCACCGACCGCGTCAGCACGCCGCCGGTGAACAATGCGTTTGGCAGCGAATTCGGAGGCGACGTCAAGTTCGCGCTCACGCCGAACCTCAGCGCGGACATCACCGTCAACACCGACTTCGCGCAGGTCGAGATTGACGAGCAGCAGGTGAACCTCACACGATTCAGTCTCTTCTTGCCCGAGAAGCGCGACTTCTTCCTGGAAGGCCGCGGGACCTTCGACTTCGCACGCGGGGGCAGCGGTAGTGGTGGCCCTGGCGGTGGCGGTGGCGGTAGCTCCGACACGCCCTACCTCTTCTACACGCGGCGCGTCGGGCTCAATAACGGCGAAGTGATCCCGATCAACCTCGGCGGCCGCCTCACCGGCAAGCTCGGACCGTATACCGTCGGGCTCATCAACGTTGGGACCGCGCGCGACGCGGCCTCGGCAACCAGCGCCAACAACGTCACCGTCGTGCGACTCAAGCGCGACGTCCTAAAGCGCAGCGCGATCGGCGTGATGGCGACCAACCGTTCGATCGCCACGTCGGGCGTAGGATCGAATCTCGCATACGGCGTGGATGGGACCTTTCTGCTCTCGCAGCCGTTGACCATCGGCACCTATTGGGCGCGCACCGCAACCAGCGGAGTGAACGGGGACGACCAGAGCTATCAGGCGCGGGCCGATTACAGCCTAGACCAGTTCGGCGCGCAGGCCGAGTATCTGGCGGTCGGCAGCAACTTCGACCCGCAAGTCGGCTTTCGGCGACGCACCGACTTTAAACGCTCCTTCGGTCAGCTGCGGTTCAGCCCCCGCCCGACCACACACTTTAAGAACGTCCGCAAGTTCACCTGGACCACCTCGGGCGAGTACGTCGAGAACGGCGACGGTACAGTCGACTCGAGGGGCGTGCAGGGCCGTTTCGACACCGAGTTTGCGAGCAGTGACCGGTTCTCCGTCGACGTCAACCACGACTTCGAGTTCCTGCGCCAGCCCTTCACCCCGTCGGGATCGCCGGCCGCGATCGCCTCCGGCAACTACGGCTTTACCAATGCCTCGGTCGCCTACGAGTTCGGCGCGCAACGGCGGGCCTCAGGCACCGTCAAGCTGCAGGCGGGTGACTACTACGACGGCACCATCCGGAGCTTGAGCGTCGGACCGAGCCACGCATACTCGGGCTCGCGGATCTCGATCCTCGAAGGATTGTCGTTGGAGCCGACGCTCCAGTTCACTCGGATCGAACGCGCGGCGGGCTCGTTCACGACGCGCCTCGTGCGGGCGCGGTTCGACTACGGCTTTTCACCGCTCATGTTCGCGAGCGCACTGCTCCAGTACAACTCCGCCGACCGCGCGTTCGGCACTAACCTGCGTTTCCGGTGGGAGTATGCGCCGGGAAGCGAGATTTTCTTGGTCTACACCGACGAACGCGACGTCACGGACGACCGGTACCTCACCCCAACCACAGTGCGCGGCCTCAAGAACCGCACGCTCGTGATCAAGATCAATCGGCTGTTTCGGTACTAGGGGCGCGCCAGACTAGGCCGGACTGATCGACTCGAACACGCCGAGCTCGCGGTTCTTCCGGACGTCGTTCCAGGCAAACCAGCGCCCGTTCATCGCCAAGTAGACACCGACCGGGAGCAGCTGCACGAACGAGAGGGCGCTCCCGAGGTTGAAGAGCCCGTCGGAGCTGCCGAACACGAACGGGATCATCGCTCCCGTGAGGACGACCGTCTTCTCCGGCACCGCGGCCGCGATTGCGGCGGCGGTCTCGACCATCGTGTCGGTACCGTGCGTGATCACCACCTGCTGCTCGGCGCAGCGCTGGCAGGCCTCCACAATCTGGGCCCGATCCGACGCCTGCATGTCGAGCGAGTCCATCATCATCAGGACCGTGACCTTCACGTCGAGTTTGCAGCGCCCGCGTTCGAGCACGTCCTCCACATGCGTGGAGTGGAACGAGAGCCTGCCCTCGATCTCATTGTACTGCTTATCGAAGGTGCCGCCGGTCACAAAGACTCTGATTGGCATCAGGAGAGAGAGTAGAAAGTAGAGGGTGGAAAATAGAGGGTCGCCGCTCCTTGGGCGAGCGCCACTGGGGCTACGACAGGGCCGCCGACCCATTAGATTGCGTGAGCAGTCGGCGGCGTCCGCACATCGGCCCCCGCAAATCTCCCCGCAGCACCGAGGTTCCCAGGTGGCACGCAAGCCCAACTACGATTTCGAGAAGCGCCGCAAGGAACTTGACCGCAAGGCAAAGAAGGACGCTCGGCGAGAGGAGAAGCAGGCGCGCAAGGAGACCGGCGAAGCCGGCGGCGGGCCGCCGATCGCGACGCTCGAATCGCTGGGTTTTGAGCCACGCGTCATTCCCGAAGGCGAGTAGCACCAGTCGCTTTCTTCGGCGCGCGCTCTCCAGCGGTTATCTTTACAGTCGTGAACTGCGCACTCGGTACCACCCGATGAGGATCGTCGGCGGCAAGTATGGCGGCCGCGACCTGCTTTCCCCCTCCGACTTCCGCGTCCGGCCTACGGCCGAACCGGTCCGCGCGGCCCTGCTCGACCTGCTCGCCGCCGACATCAAAAACGCGAGCATCATCGAGTTCTTCGCTGGCACCGGCGCGATCGGTCTCGAAGCAATCTCGCGCGGTGCGCGGCGCTGTGACTTCATTGAGACGCGCCCCTCGAGCCTGCACGCGCTCAAGGCCAACGTCGCCCTGCTGCGCATGAAGCTGAAGACGCGGATTTTCAAGAAAGATGCGGTGCCGTTCGCCGCCCAGCTCAACGAAGACGCGTACGACATCGCCTTCGCCGATCCGCCGTATGGCTCAAAGATGCTCGACCATGTGATCCGGGCGTGGAAGGAGAAGCGGTTCTCGCGCATCCTCGCCGTGGAGCATGAGAGAAAGCACAGTCTCCCGAAGGGCGACGAGTCGCTCACGATCGAAGACACCACGATCACGATCTACCGACGGCCCGCTCCCTCACCATGACGGCGCCGGCGACGACCATGGTTGGCCGGATGTCACGCGGCTCGTCGTGAACCGCGACCCGCAGCGCACCGTGGAGTTCGAGGAGTCGGAGCCCTTAGCGCCCGCGCCGCAACGGTGGAGTCGTGGTCGGGGGCCGCCGATGCTTGGTCGCCTGCTCGTACGCGAATCCGTAGCCAAGCAATAGCGACTCACTCCAGGGGCGGCCGAGAAACTCGAGCCCTACCGGCAACGAGTCGCTCGAAAACCCAGCCGGCACCGTGAGCGCCGGCCACGCGAGGGTCGGGCTCAGGCCACGATTGTCGCCGAGTCCGTAGCCGTCGGTCGGCCGCGGATTCGTCAGCACGTCGGCGGCGATCAACTGCGGCGGCGCATCGTAGGTCATGTACACGAGCACGTCGAGCCGGTGGTCGGCCATCAGCTTGAGCACCGCTACCCGCTGCGCCTCTCGCTGTTGCATCACGAGCAGATAGTCGGCGTCCCGCGTGCTCTTGCCGACGTACGCGATTAATCCGCGCGCGCGCCACGGATTCACCGGTCCGGTGAGCAGAATCTCCTTCAGCGTCTTCAGCGGCGCGTTTGCATGCTGCGCGAAGTAGGTGTCGGTCGCTTCTTCGGTCTCGAAGTCGTTCCCCACGCGCCGACCAGCGGCAACCGGCACCGTGAGCGAGTCGACGATCACCGCGCCCAGTTTGCGCAGATCGACCAGCGCCTGCTCCATGACAATCCGCACCTTGGTGTACTCGGCCCTGGTCACCCGAGCGAGTGAGTCGCGGCGGGCAAGCGAGTCGCGGCGCGCAGGCGAGTCACGGCGGCCCGCCGAGTCGCCTGGGGTGGCGGCCGCCACGGTGCTCGGCCCGGCGATGGTGTCGCGGCGGGTGCGCAGCACACCAATACGCGCACCGCGCAACGCGTCGGTCTTGAGTGCGGCGGTATATGTCGCCGGCACCTCACCGAACGAATACGCCGTCACCGGGTCGGCCGCGTCATACCCTGCAATCACGTCGAGCACCCGCGCCGCATCGGCGACGGTGCGCGTCATTGGCCCCATAGTGTCCTGCGTCGGGTTGGCGGGGAGCATCCCGAAACGGCTCACGAGCGGCAGCGTCGGGCGCAGGCCCACGAGGCTACTCACCGCCGCGGGGCCGCGGATCGATCCGCCGGTGTCCTCGCCAATCCCCACGAGCCCAAAGTTGGCCGCCACGGCGGAGGCGGAGCCGCCCGATGACCCGCTCGGATTCCGTCGCGGGTCGTACGCGTTGCGAATGATGCCCGCGCCCGATCCGACATAGCGTGACGCGAACTCCCCCATCGTGGTCTTGGCGATGATGATCGCGCCGGCGGCTTCGAGCCGCTTCACCGCGGTGGCATCGCGCTGCGGCGTGAAGTCCTTGAAGACCGCGGATCCATACGTGGTCGGCATGTCGATAGTCTCGATCTGGTCCTTGATCACAACAGGGACACAGTGGAGGGAGCCACGCGGTCCCCGCGCGCGCTGGACCGCATCGAGCGAGTCGGCCTCGGCGAGCGCGCGCACATTGATGTGCTGGATCGAGTTGAGCGCGGGCCCGGTCTGATCATAGGCCGCAATACGATCGAGGTACGACTGGATGAGCTGCCGGCAGGTGAGGCGCTGGGCATCAAGGGCGGCGTGAACGGCGGGGATCGTCGCTTCCATCACGTCGAACTGTTGTGCAGCAAGCGGCACGGGTGTGAGGGCCATGAGCGGTGCAATGAGCAGCGCGCGCGCAACGCGCATCCTGGCGGTAACAATCTTCATGGCGTTCCCCTGATCCCGGCGGCGGCCGAGGGGACCGTGTACGACCACGGCCGCGGGGGGAGCGGACGCTGCCGGGGATGGAGCTCGTCGAGCGTGTTGCCGTCGTAGAGCCGGCCGCCGATCATCACCATGGCAACCGAGTTCGAGTTGCGGATGTTCGCCAGCGGGTCGCGGTCGAGCACGAGCAGGTCGGCCATCTTCCCTGTCTCGAGCGATCCGATGTCGGTCGCAAGTCCGATTGCCTCGGCCCCCACGATCGTCGCTGCCCGCAGGGCATCGTGTTCGGGCAGTCCGCCGCTCTGCAACAGCCAAAGCTCCCAATGCATGCCCAGTCCCTGCAACTGGCCGTGCGAACCCACGCCGATTTTCCCGCCGTTGGCCACGGTTTTTGCGATATCCTCGGCGTGCTGCCACATCGCATACTCCTCGCGCAGGGCGAAGCCAGCCGGTCCGGGGGCGTTGCCGGTGCCGCGGCGACGGATCTTGGCCGAGAGATCGATTGGATGCGTGAAATAGCGGAGCTTCGTGTCGTTCGCGAGATCCTCAGTCTGGTAGAACCAGCCCTCGCCGAATGGGCCGCCGTACTCGACGATCAGCGTCGGCGAGTTGTACGTACCCGTCGCCTTGTACCACTCGAACAGATCAGTGAACTTCGGCGTGATCGGCAACGTATGTTCAATCCCAGGGTAGCCGTCGATCCCATGTGTCATGTCGAGCTTCTGGTCGAGCCCACCCTCGGTCGTCGGCATAATCCGCAGCTCGCGCGCCGCCTGGATGATCCACTGACGCTGCTGCCGATTGCCGCTCATATACATCTTGAGCGTTTTCGTGTCGTAGTACTTGGCATAGCGCGCCATGACCTGCCGTGCATGGTCGAGGTCGCGCACCGCTTCGGCGGCGAAGACGCCCGGGCCCGTGGTATAGATGCGCGGACCGACCATCTCGCCCGTGGCGACGCGGTCGCCATAGGTCAGAAAATCGGTCGTGGCCGTCTGCGGGTCGCGGGTGGTGGTGGTGCCGTACGCGAGCGTGGTCAGGTACTGCCAGGTCTGGGTGTTGTGCACTCCCGGCGTCAGCCACTGCGGATGGTAGTGGGTGTCGACCATCCCCGGCATGATCACTTTGCCCGTCACGTCGATGACGCGCGCACCGGCGGGGACGGTCACGCTACCCCGCGGTCCGATCGCGACGATCCGATCGTCGGTCACCACGATGTCGGCGTTCTCAATGATCTCATGGGCGCGCATCGTGATCGCCTTCGCGCCGCGAAACACCACGGTGCCCTGCACCCGATCGCGCGTGGCGGTCACGGCGATCCGCGACTCCGCCGGCTTGTAGCCCGGCTTTTCCTTCTTAGTGGTGTCGGCTTTGGTAATGGAGTCGGCACGGGTGAGGCTGTCTTTCTTGGTCGTGTCGGCACGGACGAGTGCGACGCGACGCGCCTCCACCTTCAAAGAATCGTCAACGACCTTTGCGCGATCGAGATCGAAGGTCCAGATGGCGTTACCCAATCCCCACATCAGGCGGCGGCCATCCGCGCTCCAGGCCGGAAACTCACCACCGATCTCGTTGAGCTTGCGCACCGGCACGGCTGCACTCGCGGGTGCCGCGACCGAGACAGTCGGGGCGGTCGTCCCCGTCTGTGTGATCGGAAGTACGTAGAAGTCCATCCCGACCACCGCGAGCGCCTGATCTCCTGTTGGTGACATCAGGATCAGGCCGGCTGAGGGCGGCGTGGGGTTGTTCTCGAGATCATTGGCGTCGTCGCCTACGTGTGATCGAATCGGCGTGCCGGCGGCCGCGTCGTACGGGCGCGGCGACCCGATCGTGAGTGGGCGGGCGGCCCGTCCGCCGATCATCCGCGCCGTTTCCGCATCGAGGCTCGCGTCGAGCGTCATCGTGCCGCTCGCGCTCGGCGGCATCGGTCCCGTCACGCGCAGGTGCGTCTTGAGATCGGTGCCGTCCCAGCGGAACGAGACGAGGCCGTCGCGGCCGCTGTACGCGAAGATGCGCTCGCGGTCCGCCGTGAAGTGCGGGTTCGCGAGCCCGCCGGTGGGCAAGATCACGGTCTGCGTGCCGCCCGTCGCAGGTAGCCAGACGAACTGCGCCGCCACCGGCCCGAAGAACGCGCCACCCGCCTCCTGCATCTCGCGGGCGGCCGCGCGCGTCGCGACGATCCGGTCGCCCGCCGGCGACCAGGCGAGGTCAGAGTAGTGCGCTCCACTCGCGAGCGTCTGCGCGGTCCAGCCGCGGCGCGCGTCGAAGCTCGCCCGCACGACGCTGCCCCCCTGTGCGTCAGTCCACGTCGTCCACGCCAGCGATTTCGAATCCTGCGACCAGGCGGGCATGAACTCGCCGACCGTCGCCGTGCTCACGCGACGGGGTACGCCGTGGGGCAGGTCCATCACATAGATCTTGTCGAGTGCCGAAAACGCGAGCTTGGCGCCGTCGGGCGACGGCGCCAGGTCGCGCACTTGGTGCGCCGTAAAGGTCGACGCCGTGTCGACCCGATATGCGAACTTCACTTCGGGACCCATCTCGAGGGCGACGTCGGCGCTGAACGGGATTTTCGTCGACGCCGTGCCGTCGGCCGGCACGCGCCAGATGCCGCCGCCATACGAGACGACAACGCTCCGCGAGTCGGGCGTGAATGAGAAGCCAGGGTACGCATCCATGGACGCGCGCGATTCGGTCTCGTCGCGCTGCACCGGGAAGGCCAGCCAACGCTCTTCCTGCGTCCCGAGATCGCGGAGGCGCAGCCCCGTCTTGGTCTCGAAGCGCGTCGCATAGACGAGATACTTGCCGTCGGGCGAGAGCGTCGGACGGAATGCGGACCCGAAGCGTGTGGTCATCTGCGCGGTGCGGCCGTTCTCACGATCCCAGGTGTAGATCTGGTATTGCGGCCCCAGCGCGTTGTACTGCCAGTCGCCGGTGCGTGCTCCAAACCAGAGATAGCGCGGATCGTTGCCGTACGCCGCGCCCATCATCTTGAGCTGTGGCGGAGGCGTTGGCGTTGCGGTCAGTGCGAATCCATTGCCACCCTCGACATGGTACTGCCAGAGCTTCGCGGTACCGCCGAGCCCACCCGACTTGGACACAATCACGTATTGGCCGTCGGGCGTCCACTCGGGGGAGACGTAGATGTTGTTGTTCCCCTTGGTCAGTTGCGTAGTGTCCTTCAGGTCGAGCGCGAGTATCCACACGTTGTCGCCGCCACTGCGGTCAGAGACAAACACAATCTTTTTGCCATCGGGCGAGAAGCGCGGCTGCACATCGTACGCCATGCCTCGCGTGATCCGCGTCGCTTTGCCGCCGGCGATCGACAGCGTGTAGAGATCTCCGAGTAGATCGAACACAATCGTCTGGCCGTCAGGCGAGACGTCGAGCGAAAGCCAGGTGCCCTCGGTGGCGGTAAAGCTGTGCGTGCGCGCGGTCTTGAGCGGCAGCGTCACGGCGGCGGTCGCAACGCTGGGTACGCTCTGCGCGCCGGTAGTGACGGCGACTGGCGCGAGTGCCGCAGCGAGGGTGAATGCGATGGTGAATGCGAGGGTACGGTCGAGTCGGCGCATTGTCATGATGACGGTTGGCGTAGGAGACACCCTCTATGTATAGAGCGCATGGCACGCAACTTAGCCCCCAACCTGACAGCAACGCGAGGCTCGCCGCTGCACGAGCGCTGCTCGTGCAGGCCCTCACGTTGCTGTCTGCGCCCGCCCGCTGCATCTTTGCCGAGCCTCGGACCGGGAAATGCCGCACCCGCGCGTCCGCACGACCAAACTACTCACGAGAATGCCCCGCATGAATCGTTCGCTGCCGGTGATGGACCAGCGCGGCTTTGGCGAGACGCTGCGCCGGGACAAATGGTGGATTGCCAACATCTTCGTCGTCACGGTCCTGAGTAGTTTCCTCGCGTACGCCACCTGGGCGGCGCTCCAAAACGCCTTCTATACGCATGGGCCGTACCTCTCGCCCTTCTACTCGCCGGAACTCTTCGGGGCCTCGCCGCATGCCTGGTTCGGCCCCAAGCCAAGCTGGTGGCCGGGATTCATCCCGTTCTCGCCGGCGCTGATCATCCTCCCCGTCCCCGCCCTCTTCCGTTTCACCTGTTACTACTACCGCGGGGCGTACTACAAAGCATTCTGGGCCGATCCGCCGGCCTGCTCCGTGGGCGAGCCTCGCAAGACCTACCTGGGTGAGAACTCGTTTCCGCTGATCATGCAGAATGTGCACCGGTACGCTCTGTTCTTTTCGTTCATCTTCCTGATATTCCTCTGGCACGACGCTTACCTCGCGCTCTGGTTTACCGACGCCAACGGGGTCGAACGGTTCGGCGTCGGCGTCGGCACGATCGTGATGTTCGCCAACGTCAGCATGCTCTCCGGCTACACGCTCGGCTGTCACTCCATGCGCCACCTCGTCGGCGGCCTCTTGGACCGTCTCTCCACGTCACCCGTCCGTAAACTCGCCTACGACTGTTCCAGTGCCTGCAACCGCGGCCATATGAACTGGGCCTGGGTCAGCCTCTTCGGTGTGGCGCTCACCGATGTGTACATCCGGCTCTGTGCCATGGGTGTGCTGACCGACCTGAGGATTATCTAGATGGCCGAGTACGAGCGGGTTGAGCATGATGTGTTGGTGATTGGTGCCGGCGGCGCGGGCCTACGCGCGGCGATCGCCGCAGCGGCCGGTGGCGCGCGCGTGGGCCTCGTCTGCAAGTCGCTCCTCGGCAAGGCGCACACGGTCATGGCCGAGGGTGGCGTGGCGGCGGCGATGGGTCATGTAGACGACCGCGATAACTGGCGCGTGCATTTTGCCGATACCATGCGCGGCGGGCAGTACCTCAATAACTGGCGGATGGCCCAGCTGCACGCCCAAGAGGCACCCGACCGCGTGCGCGAGCTCGAGGCGTGGGGCGCGGTCTTCGATCGCACCACCGACGGTCGGATTCTGCAGCGCAACTTTGGCGGGCATCGATATCCGCGCCTCGCGCATGTGGGCGACCGCACCGGTCTCGAGATGATTCGCACGCTCCAGGACCATGCGATCCATTTGGGCATCGACGTGCACATGGAGGTCACCGTCGTCCAGCTCCTCAAGGATCGCGACCGCGTGGCCGGCGCGATGGCGTACGACCGCGAGCGCGGTCGGTTCAAGCTCTTCTCGTGCGGCGCGGTGGTACTCGCGACCGGCGGCATCGGACGCGCGTTCGACATCACGAGCAATAGCTGGGAGTACACCGGCGACGGACACTCGCTCGCCTACGACGCGGGTGCCGAACTCGTGGATATGGAGTTCGTGCAGTTTCATCCCACCGGCATGGTCTGGCCGCCGAGCGTGAAGGGGATCCTCGTGACGGAGGGGGTGCGCGGTGAGGGCGGCGTGCTGCGCAACAAGGATGGCAAGCGCTTCATGTTTGACGACATCCCCGATAACTACAAGGGCCAAACCGCCGACAACGAAGAAGAGGGCTGGCGCTACACGCAGGGCGACAAGAGCGCGCGCCGCCCCCCCGAGCTACTCACCCGCGACCACGTGGCGCGTTGCATCCAGCGTGAGGTGCGTGAGGGACGCGGCAGTCCGCATGGCGGCGTCTATCTCGACATCGCGTGGATCAAGGAACGCTTGCCGAAGGGCGCGGAGCACATCCGCAAGAAATTGCCGTCGATGTATCACCAGTTCAAACAGCTCGCGAACATCGACATCACGGCGGTGCCTATGGAAGTCGGGCCCACAACCCACTACATCATGGGCGGCATTCGCGTGGACGGTGACACGCAGATGTCTAACGTCCCGGGACTCTTCGCCGCGGGCGAGTGCGCCGCTGGACTGCACGGCGCCAACCGGCTTGGCGGAAACTCGCTCTCCGACCTGCTCGTGTTCGGCAAGCGTGCCGGCGAACATGCGGTGGCATTCGCCAAGAGTCAGGCCGCGGCGCGACTGGCTCCTGTCGATGCCGATGCTTCTGTGGCCGCGGCACTGGAACCGTTCGAGCGCGGCGGAAGTCCAGAGGCGCCGTACGCGATCCAGCACGAGCTACAGGGCCTGATGCAGAAGCTGGTGGGCATCGTGCGCGAGGAGGGCGAGATGCGCCAGGCGCTCAGCGGCGTGGCCAAGCTACGTGAGCGGGCGATGCACGTCGGCGTGCACGGCAACCGCGAGTACAACCCCGGCTGGCATACCGCGCTTGACCTGCACCACCTCATGACCGTATCGGAGGCCATCACCCTTGCGGCGCTCGAACGCAAGGAGAGCCGCGGCGGGCACTTCCGCGACGACTATCCCGACAAGGACCCCGCCTACGCCAGATTTAACATCGTGCTGCGCAAGGGCCTCGACGGCGCGATGGAGCTTGAGCGCCGTACGATCCCACCGATGCCAGACGATCTGAAGGCCATCATCGAGGAGCAGAAGTCCTAATGACCGCTCACACATTCAAAGTCTGGCGCGGCGAGCGCGGTACCGGCGCCTTCCAGGACTACAGCACCGACATCACTGAAGGCATGGTGGTGCTCGACGCGATGCATCAGATCCAGGCCGAGAACGCCAACGACCTCGCCATCCGCTGGAACTGCAAGGCCGGCAAGTGCGGCTCTTGCTCGGCTGAGGTCAATGGACATCCCAAACTCATGTGCATGACGCGGATGGATGAGTTGCCGGCGCACGAGCCGGTCACCGTCGAGCCGATGCGCGCATTCCCCCATGTCCGCGACCTTGTCACCGATGTCTCGTGGAACTACGAGCAGAAGAAGAGGATCAAGAAGTTCAAGCCGCGCGCCCCCGACGCGCCCGACGGCACCTGGCGGATGATGCAGGCGGATGTGGACCGGGTTCAGGAGTTCAGGAAGTGCATCGAGTGCTTTCTCTGCCAGGACGTCTGCCACGTACTGCGCGACCATCACAAGCATGACGAGTTTGTCGGGCCGCGGCATCTGGTCTACACGGCCGCCCTCGAGATGCACCCGCTCGATATCGAGGATCGCCTGGGCGATCTCAAGGATGAGCACGCGATCGGATATTGCAACATCACCAAGTGCTGCACGACAGTCTGTCCGGAGCACATCGCGATTACCGACAACGCGATCATCCCGCTCAAGGAACGCGTGGTAGATTCGTTCTACGATCCCGTAGTGAAGTTGGTGCGGCTACTCCGAGCCAAACGCACATGACGCACACTGAGCCACAACTCAAGACGATCACTAAGGGGGGTATTGCTGCCGCACTCCTCAAGGGCCATCGCTACCGTGTGCTCAATGACTCCGTCGCCGCCGAGAGCATCTGTCTCGACGTCCTGGCGATCGAACCAGACAACGTCGAAGCGTTGACGATGCACGTACTCGCGATCACCGACCAATTTTCCTCCGGTCAGGCCAACGACTTGGCGCGCGCCGGGATCGCGGTCGATCGACTCACGGACGCCTACCGGAACGCGTACTACCATGGCGTCATCTGCGAGCGATGGGCGTGGTCAGTCCTACAGCGTTCGCCCCCGCGCGCGGGAGAAATGGCATACGACTGGGTAGAAAAGGCGCTCGTCTGGTACGCCAAGGCTGAATCGTTGCGCGCGGCCGGCAACGACGAGTCGATACTGCGGTGGAACACCTGCGTCCGACTACTGCAGCGCGATCCGCAGCTGAAGCCGCGCGACGCCGAGGCGTGGGAGCCGAGTCTGGAGTAGCCCCCTCTGGCGTCAGGCACGGCGTACTCGCAGGAGGATGTACCTGCGAGTGTCGGCGAACCGCGCCCGGTCACAAGAGGTTCTGCACAATCATCCGATAAGAACAATTAATTATTGTAACGGCCGGGCGATGATCAGTCTCGCAGAGCTCAACGGTGCTACGCGGTCGCTTCGGGCGGCGCCGACTGACCGAGCGCCGGATTCCCCGAGGGCGCATCAGGCCGTTTTCCCCAATGCGCGCCATGGCGCGTCGGCTGGGAGAGCTGAAAGAGGCGGTTCAGATAAAACCCCACGATACGCTCCTGCACGGAGGCCCGGGTATCGCTCTTGGCCGCGACGAACGGGGCATACCGCTGCCCGTCGCCCGAGACCCCAAACCACCACCACGACTCCCCTGCGCCCTTACGCTCCTCGATCGTGCAGCTGTAGGCGCGGCCATCGTCGTTGAACTCGAAACCTTGGATCATGTACCGCCCGAGTGAGAGTGCTGTAATCTAACCAACTTGACCTCTCGATGCGCAGGGGAGCCGGTCTGGATGTCGGAATACGCTGCGCTCCACCCAACCCGCCAACCACTAGCATTCACGGATGGCACTCACCGCTACTCTCTATTCGTTCGACATCGCCCTGAGCAACGTCGACCGCGGCGTCTACGAGCAACTCACCATTAAGGCCGCCTGTCATCCGAGCGAGAGCGAGGAGTACCTCCTAACGCGCGTCCTCGCCTACTGCCTCGAGTACACGGACGGCATCGCCTTCTCCAAGGGAGGCATCGCCGACGCCGACGAGCCGGCGATCACGGTGAAAGACCTCACGGGCGCCTGGAAGAGCTGGATTGAGATCGGATCACCCGACGCCGCCCGATTGCATCAGGCCAGCAAGGCGAGCCCGCGGGCTGCGCTCTACACGCATAAGGAACAGCGCACGCTCTTCCGAAACTACGAAGGCCAACGGATTCACAAGGCGGAGAAGGTCGAGGTGTATTTCATGGACCGGGAGCTGCTCGCTTCACTCGCGTCGCATCTCGACCGACGAAATATTTGGACGCTGTCTGTGACCGACGGACTGATTTATCTCGATGTCGGCGGTGAGACACTGGAGGGTACGGTGCAGCGCGTGGCGCTGCCTGGGTAGGGGCGACGCAATCTCACTCCCCCAGCAGATGCGCCTCTCCAAGCGTATTCCATCGACTCCAAATTTTGAGGCCTTTCAGATGCGTCGGTCGCTCCTCACTGCCCCATTGCTCGCACTCCTTTCCCTCGGCGGCTGCTCCAACGCCACTCCGACCATCGCGGCCGCCCCCGTTCCCGTAGGCCCGATTGTTCCCGCAGGCGTCACGCCAGCGAGCATTGCGATGGGCGACTCTATTTTCAATACGGGCGCCTGCCAGCGCTGCCACGGCCTCAAGGGCGTGGGCGCACAGAACGGTCCGAGTTTGGTCGCAGGGCCGTGGCTACACAGCACCGGCAAGTTCGAAGAGATCGCGGCGGTGATCACCACCGGTGTCGCACGCACGGCGCTCAATGACCAGACCCGCCGCTTTCCCATGAATCCGCGCGGCGGTCCCATGAACCTCAGTGACGATCAGGTGAACGCCGTCGCCGCCTACGTCTATTCAATCTCGCGCGACCGGCGCTAGCGCGACCCGGCGATTCAGTGCACCGGGAGCATCAGATCTCGGTCATCGACATCGTCATCGCCCTCCCGCTCTCCGGTGCGACCAGGCGGCGATGATAATCGATCTGCCCCAGGTGGTACGCCAAGTGCGAACAGAGATGCATGAGGAAGCGCGCCGTCTGTATTCGTCGCCCGGCAAGTTCGATTGGGAACGGCCCCGCGAGCGTCGCCGCCGTGAGCGCGGGGATCACCCGGTCGGCATCGGCGAGTGCGAGCTCCACCTCAGCCACGATCGCGGCGCGTGTGAGGCCGCGGGCATTGAACTCCCGTTCGCGGTCACGCTCCGTGCCGTTGTGCCCAAGCACCGAACCAAAAAAGTGGCGAATATTGCCGGCGAGGTGCAGCGCCAGCGTCCCACCGGTGTTGGTGATGCCCGGCAGCTCCTGCCAGAGCTGCGCATCACTGGGGTACGCCGAAACCTCGCGGACGAGGGCGCGTAGGTCACGTACCAGCACCGCGTGCAGATCGTCAGGACTCATAGGGCCTCCAGTGTGTCGGTATGGTCCGCCAAAAATAGGTCCGCGCTCCGTGCGCGCGCGACTTCCAACCCCGAGGACCGACCGATACTGCTGCCTCCCACCCTAATCAGCGTCGTCCGCACGCTCAAGGTGCACGCCGGAATCCTTGGCGCCAGCGTCGCGGCGCTCTGGGCGGTCTTCGCGGTCGACACCCTGCTCGGAGGCGCTCTGCAGCACTACGGTGTCGTGCCACGCACGATCGAAGGACTTCGTGGCATTGTACTCGCGCCCTTCCTCCATGGGAGCCTCTCGCATCTCTCGGCGAACACGGCCTCGCTCCTGGTCCTTGGCTGGCTCGTCCTGCTCCGCGATCCGCGACACTTCTGGATTGTCGCGATGTTGGCGATGTTCGGCGGTGGAGTCGTGGCCTGGCTGCTCGGCGCGGGAAACTCGGTCCATATCGGCGCGAGCGGCGTGATCTTCGGCTTTCTCGGGTTTCTTATCTTCGCCGGCTGGTACGCGCGCAGCTTCGGGAGCATCCTGCTGAGTATCGTCGTGTCGGTCCTCTGGGGCGGACTCGTGTTCGGGGTCCTGCCTGGGGAGCCTGGAATCTCGTGGCAGGAACATCTCGGAGGATTCGCCGGCGGAGTGCTCGCCGCGCGATGGTTCTCGCCTGGCAGACGGATTATATCCGGATAGTATTGACTGCCGATATTACCGTGGTAATATTAGGTAACATGGATACCAGAGCAGCAGTTTCGTTCGCCGGCGCCCGTTTCATCGCGGCCGGCCCGCTCGCCGACGTCGCGCTCGCCACCCAGGCAGCCGAGTCGGCCGGCCTCGACCGCGCCCCAATCATCTTCGACGCCATCACCAGCGAGCCGATCGACCTCGACCTGCACGGCACGGCCGATGAGCTGCTCGCGCGGGTGCTGGCCCTTTCACGAACCACCAGCGAGTTGGGCGCCGGCGAATCCGAGTCGCACCGCGGCCCCGGTCGCCCGCGTCTTGGCGTCGTGGGACGCGAGATCACGCTGCTTCCGCGCCACTGGGACTGGCTTGCCACTCAGCCGGGTGGTGCCTCAGCCGCGATCCGCCGACTCGTCGACCAGGCGCGGGTGACGCATGCCGGCCGCGACGCAACGCGCCGCGCGCAGGAATACTCGTACCGCTTCATGACCGCGATGCTCGGCGACCAAGCCGGCTTTGAAGAGGCGACCCGCGCGCTCTTCGTCGCCGATCGCGAACGCTTCACTGAACTCACCGCGCCCTGGCCCGTCCCCTTGCGCGATCATGCGCGCCGGCTGGCCGACGACGCGCTCTCACCGGACGCTCTTGCCGATGCATGACCTCACGCAGGGCTCAATCCCGCGACACATCGTCCGCATGGCCGTCCCGATGGCGATCGGTATGGTCTTCCAGACGCTCTACTATCTGGTCGATCTCTATTTCGTCGGCCGACTCGGTGATGCCGCAATCGCCGGTGTGAGCGCCGCCGGGAATATCCAGTTCATCGTGATGGCGCTCACGCAGGTCCTCGGCGTCGGCACGATGGTCCTCATCTCGCATGCAGCGGGGCGCAAGGATCAGGCCGACGGCAATCTCATTTTCAATCAGAGTCTCGTGTTGGCGGCGATCGCGGCCGCCATCGTCTTCGTCGGTGGCTTTCTCTTCTCGGCGCGGTATCTCAGCACGCTCGCTCCCGACGCCGAGGTACTCAAGGCCGGCACCGACTACCTGTATTGGTTCCTCCCCGCCCTCGCCCTGCAGTTCGCGCTCATCTCGATGGGCTCGGCACTGCGCGGTACCGGCATCGCGAAGCCGACGATGATTGTGCAGGTACTCACGGTGGTGCTCAACATCATGCTCGCGCCGGTACTCATTGCCGGCTGGGGCACGGGCCGTCCGATGGGGGTAGCCGGCGCTGGTCTCGCCAGCACGATCTCAGTGCTCGCGGGTGTGATCGCGTTGCTCGTCTACTTTATGCGCCTCGAGCACTTCGTCGGCTTCAACGCGGCGCTCATCCGACCGCACTTCGCCACCTGGAAACGTCTGCTCAAGATCGGTGTGCCTGCCGGTGCCGAGTTCGGGCTGCTGTTCTTTTCTATGTTCGTGATCTTCCTGATCATCCGCGACTTCGGCTCGGCGGCGCAGGCCGGCTTCGGCATCGGATCCCGGATGATGCAGGCGATCTTCCTCCCCGCGATGGCGGTCGCGTTCGCGGCGGCACCGGTCGCCGGGCAGAACCTCGCCGCAGGGAAACCCGACCGCGCGCGCCAGACCTTCGTCGAGGCCGTCAAGATTGGCACCGGCGTGATGATCGCGGCGACCCTCTTTGCACACTGGCGCCCCGAATGGCTGATCGGTGCCTTCACGTCCGATCCAGAGGTCGTGGTCGTCGCGGTGGAATACCTGCGCACGATCTCGTTGAACTTCGTCGCCTCGGGTATCGTGTTCTCCTGCTCCGGCATGTTCCAAGCGATGGGGAATACCGTGCCGTCGGCGATCAGCAGTGGCGTGCGCGTCGTGGTGTTCGTGGTGCCGGCGCTCTACATCGCCCGGCTGCCGGGCTTCCAACTGCACTGGATTTGGTACGTATCGGTCGTGTCGACGACCACGCATGCGCTCTTCGCGGTCTGGTTGCTCAAGCGGGAGTCAGACAAGCGGCAGGACCTCGGGCTCGGCGCCGCCCGAGGCCCTACACGACCACGTTGAGCAATCGCCCCGGCACGAAGATCACCTTCTTCGGCTCGCCGGTGATGAACTTCCCGATCGCCGGATCGGCCGTGGCCGCTGCGAGCGCTTGATCCTGCGTGATCGACTTCGCCACCACCAGTTTTCCTCGCGTCTTGCCGCCCACCTGCACAATCAGATCGATCGTGTCGCTCACGAGGAGCGTCGCATCGTACGTCGGCCACTGCGAATCAAAGACGCTCTCGATGTGCCCGAGCATCTCCCAGAGTTCGGCCGCGATATGCGGTGCGAACGGCGCCACGAGCTGGACCACGGGCTCCACCTCGGCGCGGTGGGCGGTGCGCTCGCCCCGGCGCAGCGTGTTCATGTATTCCATCATCGCCGCGATCGCGGTGTTGTAGCTGAGCGACGGAGTGTCCTCCCCTACCTTTTTGATCGTCGCGGCGAGCTTACGCATCACCTCGACGTCGGGCGCGCCGGCGGTGCTGCAATCACGCACCGAGGCCCAGAGGCGATCAAGAAACCGCTTCACACCGCTAATACCAGCGTCGCGGAAGTCTCCGCCCTCCTCGAACGGGCCGAGGAACATGAGGTAGGTGCGAAACGCGTCCGCACCCCACTGATCGATGTAGTCGTCGGGATTCACCACGTTTCCTTTCGACTTCGACATCTTAGCCCCTTCGCGGATGATCAACCCGTGGGCGCGGAACTTGGTAAACGGCTCCTCGAAATCGAGCAGTCCCATGTCGTGCAGCACCATCGTGATGAAACGCGAATAGAGCAGATGCAGCACCGCATGCTCATTGCCGCCGATGTACGTCGTGACCGGGAGCCACCTCTTTGTCGTCTCGGCGTCGAACGCCACGTCATTGCGGCCCACGCTCGGATAGCGCAGGAAGTACCAGGCGCTGTCCAGGAAGGTGTCGCTCACATCGGTCTCGCGACGCGCCTTGGCACCGCAGGTTGGGCAGGGGACGCGGTACCACTCTTCGTGGCGGGCGAGCGGTGAGACGCCCGAGTCGTCGGGCTTGAAGTCCGGGATGTTCGGCAGCACGACCGGCAGCTGATCCTCGGGGACCGGCACCGTGCCGCAGCTGTCGCAGTAGATGATCGGGATCGGCGGGCCCCAGTAGCGCTGCCGCGAGATGCACCAGTCATGCAGGCGGTAGTTCGTCACCGCCTTGCCGGCGTGCATCGCCTCGAGCCACTCGGTCAACACCCGCTTGGCGCTGCTGACCGGCAACGCTTCGAACTGCTGCGAGTTCACCAGGGTGCCGTCGCCCACGAACGCGGCACCGGCGAATGGCGTGTGCGCGTTCTGGCCCTCACCCGCAACCACGCGGACGATCGGCAGATCGAACTTCGTCGCGAACTCAAAGTCCCGCTCGTCATGCCCCGGCACCGCCATGATCGCACCGGTGCCATACTCCATGAGTACGTAGTCGGCGACCCAGATCGGGATCAACGCGCATGTTGCCGGATTCATGGCGTACGCGCCCGTGAACTCGCCGGTCTTCTCCTTGGTCGTCTTGCGGGTGATCAGGTCCTGATTGGCCGAACGCACGCGGTACTCATCGACAATCGCCTGCTGCTGAGGGGTCGTAATGACCGACACCAACGGATGTTCGGGCGCGAGCACGAGGTAGGTCGCCCCGAAGATCGTATCCGGGCGCGTCGTGAACACCTCGATCTCAGGTGCGTCCGCCATTGTCATCTCGGTCGTCACGGCGACCGTGGAGCTACCGGCGTCGACGAACGGGTCAAGCACACGAAAGCGTAGCCGGGCGCCTTCCGAACGGCCGATCCAGTTCCGCTGGGCCTGCTTGGTCGTCTCCGACCAGTCGAGCCGCTCGAGATTCTCGAGGAGCCGCGGCGAGAACTCGGAGATCTTGAAGAACCACTGCTCCAGGAAGCGCTGCTCGACGGTTGCGCCGCACCGTTCGCACGCGCCGCCTTCGACCTGCTCGTTGGCGAGCACGGTCTTGCAGGACGGGCACCAATTGACCGCGGCGGCCTTCTTGTACGCGAGCCCACGCTTGTAGAGCTGCAGAAAGACCCACTGCGTCCACTTGTAGTACTCGGGATCGGTCGTGTCGAGCGAGCGCGACCAGTCGACCATGAGGCCCGCGCGATCGAGCTGGCGACGGAAGTTCCGGATGTTGCTCGGGATGAGCTCCATCGGATGCTTTCCGACCTTGAGCGCGAAGTTTTCCGAGTGGATCCCGAACGCATCGTAGCCCAATGGTTCGAAGACCGTATGGCCCTGGAGGCGCTGAAATCGCGCGAAAATATCACTGCCGGTGAACGCAAAAAGATTCCCGACGTGCAGCCCTTCGGCTGACGGGTACGGGAACATCATCAACGCGTAGAACGGCTTCTTCCCGTGGGCGAGGTCCGTCTTGTGGGTGCCGAGGTCGGCCCAGCGCTGGCGCCAGCGCGCCTCCACCACCGACGGGTCGTAGCCGAGCGGCTCTTCGATTGGGCCAGTCATTGAGTCGTCTGGTGCAGTCATCGCGTCTTGTGGAAGGAATCTCTGACCAATCTAGCCGTGCCCACCGTGGGGACCAAACGGTATGAAGCGCGCGGCGAGTCAGCGTGGAAGGCGTGGATACAGGGACACGCACTTCTCCAACCGCGCACCGCGATCGTCACAGACCGCGAACTGCGCACCGTCATATAGCGTCCCCGCCGCATAGCGTCCGTCCTTGGCCAGCGCATAGAACTGAATGTCGAAGTTGGGACGTCCATCGGGGCGGAGCAGGCGGGGCTCGGTCATGGCCACGAGCCGCTCGAGCGTCTTGAGCACCGCCACCTCCGGCGCGAGACCTTGCCGCATGAACTCCACGGTCAGAAAGGCACCACAAACCTTGATGTTCGCCTCGCCGCGCCCGGTCGACCCCGCCGCGCCCACGGTGTTGTCGCAGTACTGCCCCGCGCCGATGACCGGCGAATCCCCAATGCGTCCCGGGATCTTCCAGGCCATCCCGCTCGTGGTCGTCACCGAGCTGATGTCGCCGCGCGCATCGACGGCGTTCATGTTGATCGTGCCGGTCGTGAACTTGATTGCCACATCATCGTTGTGATCGAGCCAGGCGTCGTCCTTGTTCAGGCGGGCCTTCCAGCGGAGCCAGTCCTGCCGGGTCTTCTCGGTGAGGAGATTCTGCTCCTTAAAACCCATAGCGAGTGCGAAGCGTTTGGCGCCCTCTCCCACGAGCATGATGTGATCGGTGTAGTCCATGACGGCCTTTGCCACTAAACTCGGCGTCGCGATGCCTTCAATGGCGCCGACCGAGCCGGCGCGCTTGGACGGGCCGTGCATGCAGCTCGCGTCGAGCTGCACGACGCCCTCGGCATTGGGCAGACCGCCAAGCCCGACGCTCTGATCCTCGGCGTCGAGTTCCTGGATATTCACGCCGGAGATGATGGCGTCGAGACAGTCGGCGCCGCCGACAATCCGGTCATATGCGACTTTGACTCCGCGGAGACCGTTGGCACTCGCCAGCACGACCGGGCGGGTAAGCGGGGGGGCGAGCGCGACTGGCGCGTGGTGGCGCTGCGCGCTGGAGAGGGCGGCGGCCGCAACGGTGGATGCGAGGAAGTCTCTGCGAGTGGGCATCGGCGGAGTGGAGGTGAGGGGCTCCGCGAAGCTACTTGGTGAAGGCGGAAGGCGGAATGTGTGGGCTCGGACGGCGGTGCGGGTCACCCCGCAGTAGGTTCAGGGCACAATGACAACGACAGATCTGCACCACATCCCATTCTTTCACGGCATCGGCGATCAGCAGCTCTGGCACCTCAGCCGAGCCGGCGAGGCCGTCACATACGCTCCGAACGACGCGCTCTTCGATACCGGCGCGCCGCGATTGGCTTTCTGGGTGGTGCTCGAAGGCAACGTCGCCATCGAGTCAGTCGAATCTGGCATCCCGCATCGCCTCTCCACACTGGGCGCCGGCGACGTGCTCGGTGAGAGCATCCTCCTCGACGAGGACGTACATAGCAGCACTGCGCGCGCCACCGTCCCTGTTCGCGCGCTGCGCTTCTCCAAGGAGGCCCTTGAGCCGCTGCTCAAGGACAAGCCTCAGCTCTACGCCGCCCTCGTCTCGCGCTCTGCGCGCGCCATCCGCGACCGACTTCGTCAGGCGGATGCGAGCCTCACCGGCCAGGGCCGCCTCCTGGGCTACAGCACGACCGGTGTGACCCGCCGAGAGCACGACCTCCTCGGCGAGCGCGACGTCCCCGACGCCGCCCTCTACGGCGTCCAGACCCTTCGCGCGATCGAGAACTTTCCGATCACCGGGGTCACGTTGCGTGATTTTCCGGAACTCATCGTGGCGCTCGCACAGGTCAAGGAGGCTGCCGCCCGCGCCAACCAGGGGCGCTCCGACCTCCCCGACAACGTGTACGACGCGATGGTGCAGGCCTGCCAGGAGATCCAAGCCGGCCGCCATCACGAGCACTTCCGTGTTGACATGATCCAGGGCGGCGCCGGCACCTCGAGCAACATGAATGCGAACGAGGTGATTGCGAACCGCGCCCTCGAACTGTTGGGCGAGGTCCGCGGGACCTACACGCGCGTGCACCCCAACGAGCACGTCAACCTGTCGCAGAGCACCAACGACGTCTACCCGACCGCCATCCGCATTGCGTTGCATACCGCGATCGGCGGCCTGCAGGCGCAGATGCGTCTCCTCGTGGAAGCATTCCTCGCGAAGGGGACAGAGTTCGCCCAGCACATCAAGATGGGACGGACCCAGCTGCAGGACGCGGTGCCGATGACCCTCGGCCAAGAGTTCAACGCCTACGGGCACACCATCGCCGAAGACGTCGATCGCCTGGACGAAGCGAAGGCGCTCATGCGCGAGATGAATATGGGCGCGACCGCCATCGGCACCGGGATTACCGCGTGGCGGGGCTACACCGAGCGCGTCCAGGCGGAGCTGAGCAAGGTGACCGGCCTCACGATGATCACCGCCCCCGACCTCGTTGAGGCGACGAGTGACACCGGTGCGTTCGTGCAGGTGTCCGGCGTCCTCAAGCGCTGCGCCGTCAAGCTGTCGAAAATCTGTAACGATCTACGGCTCCTCTCGAGCGGCCCGCGCACCGGGTTGGGCGAGATTCGCCTCCCGGCGATGCAGCCTGGCTCGAGCATCATGCCCGGCAAGGTGAACCCGGTAATCCCCGAAGCGGTAAATCAGGTCTGCTTCGACGTCATCGGCGGCGACATCACCGTAACGATGGCCGCCGAGGCGGGCCAACTGCAGCTCAACGTCTTCGAGCCGATTATCGCTTTCCGCCTCCTGAGCAACATCAGGGCACTCCGGAACGCCTGCCAGATCCTGCGGGAGAAGTGCATCGTCGGCATCGAGGCAAATCCCAAGGTGATGCGCGACGCGGTCGAGCGGTCGATCGGGCTCGTGACGGCCCTCCTCCCAGAACTGGGCTACGAAGTCTGCTCACAGGTCGCGAAAGAAGCATTGGAGAGTGGGCGCGGCGTGGTCGAGCTCCTGCTCGAGAAGCAGCTCCTCACGCGGCAGCAGATCGACGAGATTCTCGATCCGGCGCGGATGACTGGGACTCGGGGGTAACGATGGCCGGAGTGAAACTCGACGGCGCAGGCACGCAGAAGCTTAAGACGATCGAGGAAGCCCTGCTCACGCTGCAGAAAATCCACGGCCTCGTTGAACGGATGGCGCTCGAGCTGAAAAACCAGCGCCCCGTCGGCGTGCTGCCATCACAGATCAAGCGGACCGCGACGCCGCTGCAGGGCCAGCTCAAGGGCCAGTTTGGGATGATTGCCGACCAGATGTCGGCCATGATCCTCGCCACGGGGCGCTCCGGTGGCGACGCGCTCAAGGTGCGCGCGCTTCGGGAGTACGTCGGGCAGGTCCGCACCGCGCTCGAGATGGCGGCGAGTAAAGTGAAGGAGAAGCACGCCGTCGCGATCGAGACCTCACCCGGCGACTGAATCGGTCGGGTTTGCGCGGTGCAGTCGCCTTGCCTCAGCCCCTGCGCCTTGGGTAGCTTACGGGCGCTTTTCCTGCTTCGGAGCCAGCGTCGCGTCGGCCCACCGGACAGAGTTTTCCCTCCAGCCATCCAACCCGATGCCGAAGCTGCGCCTGCGCGAAGCGGGACCTGCCCTGTTGTTCATGGTGGTCCTGCTCACGCTCACCGCGTGTGGTGACACGGTGTACCCCAACACCACGTTCACCCAGTTCACCGACCTGAACACGACGATCCTCTCGCTCTGGGACCGCCTCCTCTTCTGGGGCACGATTGTCTTCGTCGTGGTCGAAGCGGCGCTGATCATCACGATCATCAGGTACCGGAAGCGACCGGGTGGCCCGGCGGCGAAGCAGATTCACGGGAACGCCCTGCTCGAGATCACCTGGACCGCGATTCCGGCGATCATCCTTGTGCTCATCGCGGTCCCAACCGTGAAGGCAATCTTCGAGACCCAGGCACCGGCCCCCGCCGGAGCGCTCAGGGTCGAGGTCATCGGGCATCAGTGGTGGTGGGAGTTCCGCTACCCGGAGCTCGGGATCGTCACCGCGAACGAGCTTTACGTGCCGGTCGGCCGTACCGTCAGCTTTGAGATGACGTCCAAGGACGTGATTCACTCGTTCTGGTTCCCTGCCATGGGTGGCAAGCGTGACCTCATGGCAAACCGGACCAACTACATGTGGTACACGCCCAATGCCGACCTCGGCACGCAGGCGTGGAACGGCTTCTGCACCGAGTACTGCGGTGAGAGCCATGCCAACATGCGCATCCGCCTGTACACGGTGCAGCCCGACGAGTTCGAATCGTGGGCGAAGCATCAGGCGAGCCCGGCGGTCTTCAATCCGCTAGCAGCGGCAGCCGTCCTCGCTGCGTCCAATACCGCCCTGACTCGCGCGGTCGACAGCACGGCGCAGCCCTCCGCCGGATACGTCTTCCCGGCCGAGAGGCTTCCGGCGCACGTGGTGCCGCAGACGCCGATCCCTGCGGGCCTCGACTACGACGACGCCCTGCTCGCGCAGGGCGACCCGACCCGCGGTGCCACGCAGAGCTTTATGCTCGGCGGTTGCATTGGTTGCCATGCGATCAACGGCATCCCCGGCGCGGTCAGCGCGATCGGCCCCGACCTCACGCACGTCGCGTCGCGTCACACCATCGCCAGCGGCCTCTTCAAGTTCGACGGCCCGACGCTCGCCCGCTGGATTAAGAACGCGCGCCACATGAAGCCCGGCTCGATCATGAATACGATCGGCCGCGGTGAGTACGACCCCATCATGAAGATGACTGTCACGGCAGGCCTCGACGACCGGCAGATCGCCGACGTCGTCGCCTATCTGATGTCGCTCAAGTAACCCGGAGACTCTGACTTCATGGCGACCATCGCTGCCCCTACGCAGGCCGGCAAGCCCGACGCGTACTCGAACACCACCGGCATCTGGAGCTGGATCGCGACCACCGACCATAAGCGGATCGGGACGCTCTATCTCTGGACCGCGCTCTTCTTCTTCCTCGTCGGCGGACTGGAGGCGGTGATCATCCGCACCCAGCTCATGCGCCCGAACATGGGCTTCGTCTCGGCCGACACGTACAACCAGCTCTTCACGATGCACGGCACGACGATGGTGTTTCTCGCCATCATGCCGCTCTCGGCGGCTTTCTTCAACTTTCTGATCCCGCTCCAGATCGGAGCGCGTGACGTCGCCTTTCCGCGGCTCAACGCCTTCTCGTACTGGGTCTACCTCCTCGGCGGCATCTTCCTGACGGTGCCGATCCTGTTCCACGTCGCGCCCAACGGCGGCTGGTTCGGCTATGCGCCGCTCACGAGCAACCAGTTCTCGCCGGGGAATAACATCGACTTCTGGGTGATCGGCCTCCAGGTGCTCGGAGTCTCGTCGCTTGCCGCCGCGTTCAACTTCATCACGACGATCATCAACATGCGCGCACCGGGCATGACGCTTATGCGCATGCCGATGTTCACCTGGATGTCGTTCGTCGTGCAGTTCCTGCTCATTCTTGCCTTCCCGCCGATCACGGTCGCGCTGGTCTTCCTCATTATGGACCGGTTCTTCGGCACGACGTTCTACGCGATCGCCGCCGGAGCCGACCCGCTGCTCTGGCAGCACCTCTTCTGGGTCTTCGGCCACCCCGAGGTCTACATCCTGATCTTGCCCGCCTTCGGCCTCGTGTCGGAGATCCTCCCGACCTTCTCGAAGAAGCCGCTCTTCGGCTACAACGTGATGGTTTACTCGGGCATCATGATCGGCTTCCTCGGCTTCGGCGTCTGGGCTCACCACATGTTCGCCGTCGGGATGGGCGCGGTCGCCGACACGATTTTCTCGATGATGACGATGCTCATCGCGATCCCGACCGGCGTGAAGATTTTCAACTGGATCGCAACGATGTGGGCGGGTGAAATTCGCTTCACAGTGGCGATGAAGTTTGCGATCGCCCTGATTGGCATGTTCACGATTGGCGGCATCTCAGGCGTCATGCATTCGTCGCCACCGGCCGACCTCCAACAGACCGACACCTACTTCATCGTCGCACACTTTCACTACGTGCTCTTCGGTGGCTCGATCATGGGCATTCTCGGGGGTATCTACTTCTACTTCCCGAAGATGACCGGCCGCTTCATGGACGAGCGGCTCGGCAACTGGCACTTCTGGGGCACCTTCGTCGGCATGAACCTCACGTTCTTCCCGATGCACTTCAGCGGCCTCTACGGCATGCCCCGCCGCGTCTACCGATACGACGCGGGTCAGGGATGGGACCTGTTCAACCTGATGTCGACCTACGGCACCTATCTGATCGCGGTGAGCACTCTGTTCTTCGTCTGGAACTTCGTCCGCAGCCGCACGCGCGGCGCGGTTGCCGGGAGCGATCCGTGGGGGGCTGGTACGCTCGAATGGTCGATCCCCTCGCCGCCGCCAGAGTACAACTTCGCGCAGCTCCCCGAGGTCTCCTCGCGCTATCCGCTCTGGGACCTCAAGGACCCAGCCAAGACCGCCGGCATCGACCACTCGCATGCCGACGCGATGACGATTACCGATGCACACGCCGTGCCGGTGCATGAGGAGACCGAACGGTTCACCGCCAAGGAGCTCGGTATTCCCATGCCGCTCCCGACCGCGAAGCCGCTCTTCACCGCCGTCGGCCTCATGACGATGTTCAGCGGCCTGCCCTTCCTCCGCAACGATATGTTCGCGGTGGCGATGACGCTCACGATCGGCGGTGCCTGCATGCTCATTGGCGGGCTCTATGCCTGGCTCACTTCCCCCCTCGAATAACCGGAGACAACGACAGTGGCTTCCCACGCTGCCGCCGCGCTGCACAGTGCTTCAGGCGCCGATGCCGGTCACCAGAACGGGCACGAGCATCATCATTACACGACCACCGGCCTCGACAACCGGAAGATCGCGATCTGGGCATTCCTCGGCTCTGAGTGCATGCTGTTCGCCTCGCTCATCTCGACCTACCTGATCTACAAGGGCAAGTCGATCGTCGGGCCGTATCCAACGACTGAATGGGTGAACGAGGCCGGAAAGGTGTTCAAGCCGATCCTCGACATCCCGACCACGTCGGCGTCGACGGCCGTGCTCCTCATGTCGTCGTTTGCGATGGTGCTCGCCCTGCAGGCCGTCCAGCTCAAGGGCAAGGAGATCGCCGCGACCGCCAGCTGGTGGGAGCGGATCCAGCGCTCCTCGCAGTTCTGGCTCGCTGCGACGGCCTTCCTTGGCGCGACCTTCCTCGGCTTCCAGGCCTACGAGTTCACCTCGTTCGTGCACGAAGGCCTCACGCTCAAGACGAATCTCTTCGGCTCAACGTTCTTCACGCTCACCGGCTTCCACGGCGCCCACGTGACAGTCGGCGTCCTCTGGCTGATGTCCCTGCTCTGGATTGACCGCACCCGTGGACTCGGACCCAAAGACGAACTGGTGGTCGACATCTGCGCACTCTACTGGCACTTCGTCGACGTGGTCTGGATCGTGATCTTCACGCTCGTCTATCTCATCTCCTAAGCGACGAGGCCCATCAGCATGTCCGACGACGCCAAGCACGCCACCGAGACGCACCACCCGACGGGCAACCAGTACCTGAAGATCGCGATCATTCTCACCGTGATCACAGCGATCGAGGTCTGGGCGTACTACATCCCAGCCCTTGTGGCCTCGCCGCTTTTCAATCCAGCGCTGATCATCATGTCGGCGCTCAAGTTTGCGATCGTCGTCCTGTACTACATGCATATCAAGTTCGACCACTCGCTCTTCCGGCTGCTCTTCACCGCATCGCTGATTCTCGCGATGTGCACCGGCACCGCGCTGATGTTCCTGTTCGGAGTGTTCAAGCTCTGACGGAACGGCGGGCAGACGCCTGACGTGTGGAAGGGGCGCCGGGCAACGGGCACTCCTTTCGTTCCCCATCCCTCAGCGAGACCCCCCTGCTCCGACCGCTGCTCTTTCTTCATCCGAGGGTCGACCTCATG
This sequence comes from Gemmatimonas phototrophica, assembly GCA_945869195.1. Lineage (GTDB taxonomy): Bacteria > Gemmatimonadota > Gemmatimonadetes > Gemmatimonadales > Gemmatimonadaceae > Pseudogemmatithrix. The sequence goes on from CAMBNV010000001.1 coordinate 399,367, forward strand.
CAGGGCGGCTTCACGCTGCACTGGAGCACGGTCAGCGGACTACTCGCGCTCTTGGCGCTCCACTCGTGGCGCGCTGCGGTCCATTCGCGCGCCGATGCGGCGCAACGTCCGTCACTGCGGCATCGCGCCTGCTTCGTCGCCGGTCTCCTCGCGATGTTCGGCACGCTCAATGGGCCGCTGCACGACATTAGTGACTACTATCTTTTCAGCGGCCACATGGTGCAGCACCTCGTGCTCACCATCGTGGTGCCGCCGCTCCTGCTCCTCGGCACGCCGGGATGGATGCTCCGCCCCGCACTTCGAGCACGTCCAGTCGCGGCGATCGCCCGGTTCGTGACGTCACCCCGCGTCTCGTTCGCGATCTTCAACGTCACCCTCGCCGTCTGGCATCTACCGCCGATGTACAACTCGGCGATGTACTACCACTCAGTGCACATTGGGCAGCACCTGATGTTCCTCGTGACGGCGGTGATTGTCTGGTGGCCACTATTGAGCCCACTCCCCGAGTTGCCTCGCCTGAGCTATCCGGTGCAGATCCTGTATAGTTTTCTGATGACGCTCCCAATGACGGTGATCTCGATCTTCATCGTGTACGCGGACCACGCGTTATATCCAGCATATGCGAGCGCGCCACGTCTCTGGGGGCTCTCGCCGCTCGCGGACCAGCAGCTCGGAGGGCTCATCATGTGGATTCCCGGGGGGCTCTTCTTTTATCTCCTGGCCTCGGTGATCTTTTTTCGATGGGTCCGGAGTCAGCGAGACGACCGAGCGGGGGCGCAGGTGGGTGCGTAGGTGGTGGGTGTGTAGGAAGCGGTAGCGAACACACTCTGAAACTCGCTTGGTTTCTTCGTCACTTTGTGGGAGGTGAGTCGTCCTTCCTGTGCGTCCTCGTCACGGCAATAGCGTACTGCGCACTGCAGGTGCCCAGCCGATACTCATAGGAATCGCGTCGTCTGTAGCGCCTCGACCCTCTCTCTCACGGATAGCGACAGTCTATGCGCCACAGCATTCGCCTTCTCATGCTCGCCGCGCTCCTTCCCGTTTTAGGGTCGACGGGAGTCATGGCACAGGCGGGAGCGACCAAGCCGCCAGCGCGGCCAACGGCGAAGCGCCCGACAGTTGCGCGCACGGCGAAGCGCCCGCCGGTGCGCAACGCTCCGGGACGGCCGGCGATCCGCGCGACGGTGACCAGTTCCGGCGCAGCGCTTCGGACCCACTTCGCGTCGCTCGTGAGCAGCTCAACCAACTCAGGGCAGTGGGGTGTGATGGTCGTGTCGCTCACGCTCGGCGACACGGTCTTTTCGCATCATGCAGACGACCTCCTGTTGCCCGCCTCGACGATGAAGCTGTACACATCGGCGGTCGCGCTCGAGCGGTTCGGACCGGCGCATCAGTTCAAGACCGAAATCCTCCGAGATGGCATGGTCTCGCCCGAGGGGACAGTGCTTGGTAATCTCGTGATCAAGGGAGCCGGTGACCCGTCCCTCTCTCCGCGCTACTCCACGTGGAACATCGGCGTACGTCCGCTCGATTCGATTGCCGATCAGGTGGCGCGCACGGGAATCAAGCGCGTGCGCGGCGACATCATCGGCGACGCGAGCGCGTTCGATGGCGAGCGCGTCCCTGCCGGTTGGCGGACCCGCTACCTCCAGTCGAGCTACGCTGCGCGCGTCTCTGCCCTGTCGTTCAATGAGAACCTTGCCCACATCACCGTCCGTCCCTCCACGCGCGGCGCGGTGGTCGCGTTCGGTCAGCAGGTGAGCGGTCTCCTGCTTCGCTCCACCGTCACGGTGCGGCCGAACAGCCGCAGTGCCTCAATCCGCGTCTGGCAGGACACCCTGACGCAACAGTTCCGCGTGAGCGGATGGATCGGAGCGCGATCAAAGAGCCGCACCTATCAGGTGGTCCTCGAACAGCCCGAGCGCTATGTCGCGGCAGCTTTTCGCGCCGCCCTCGAGGCACGAGGCATCACGGTTGGTGGCGTGGTGCGCATCGGCGAGTCCGCGAGCAACTCAGTGCGTGTCACGACCTGGTCCTCCCCGCCGCTGGCACAGCTCGTGGCCACCATGAACGGCGAGAGCAATAACCACTTCGCTGAACTGCTCTTCCGTAATGCATCGCGCACCGGGGGATCGGTCGGATCGGCGCACGTCGCCAACGAGTCGCTGCGCACCTTTCTCACCAACCGCGTGGGGGCAGACCCCGGCTCGGTGTTTGCGGCCGACGGCAGTGGGCTCTCAACGCTCGACCGCGTGACGCCGCGCAGCATGGTGCAGTTGCTCGGCTACACCGCGGCCGCCCCGTGGGGCGATGTCCTACAGTCATCGCTGCCGCTCGCAGGACGTACCGAGACGCTGCGGTCGCGCATGCGGGGCACCCCGGCTCAGGGCAACTTGCGCGCCAAGACGGGTACGACCAATGACGTCACGTCGCTTGGCGGCTACGTCAAGACCACGAACGGCGAGCAACTTGCCTTTTCGTTCATCTATAATGGTCGTGATCTCTGGCGTGCCCGCGCCGCGATCGACGCAATGGGCGTGACCCTCGCGTCCTTCTCGCGCTAAGAGGCGTTTCGCGCTGTTAGCTGAGCAGCGGCGGTCCCTTCGGGTCCGAGGCGGCCGTCGCGTCAAGCAGACGTACCGCCGTGTCCACGTCCCCTCCCCGCACCACGAGACGTACCCCGAGAGGTTCAGGGTGCATCACGTCGACAAACGGAAGCATTCCGGCGCTGTTGCCCTGTAGGAGCATCGACACGATACCGTTCGCCCCGAGCACTGTGCGGGCGAACTCGGCTTCGACACTGTTCGGGAAGGTCCTCACGACGAACGCGTTCTCTGGCATCGCAACCTCCATCCGGTGGTGAGGGTCGGTTCGTGGCGCGGGAGTTCCGTCAGAATAATACACCCTGGCCGCACCATCGCGGCGGATGCACTCAGCGCACGATCTGCCGGATCAACACGCCGCGCTTCCCCAGTTCGGCGACGTACCGCTCACCGGGCACGCACTCGTCTGGCGTATGCACTCCAGCCACCTGCACCGCACCATCGGCCTGCAGCTGCCCCGTGATCGACAGCGAGTACCCTGTCGTCCGCATCATCGCGCTAATGCCATGCGCCGCGTCGAACCGGTCCACGAGCTCGAACGTGTGCGTCATGGGCTTCCCGCCCTTCGTGCCACTCACCACCACGCGCAATGCGACGAGGTCGGGACTGTCCTTTTTGGTGAGCCGCGGCTGCATCTGTGCGATCGCGAGTTCACGCGGCACCACCTTCGTTCCTTTCACGTCGACCGGCTCCAACTCGAGCAACCCAAGCTCACGAATCGCTTCCATGATCTTCGCGTGTCCCGGGTAGCGGAGCGTCTTGTACTCCATCGTCGGGATTGTCCCCTCGTAGCGATGGGCCATCGTCGAGAGGCCGCCCGCCGTATGAAACGCCTCGAGCTCGCCGACCGGTGGGTCGAACATCACCGGTTCGATCTCTGAGAGCGCCTTGACATGCATGCGCTTTCCGTCGCGCACGACCCACGAGAGCGTCGTGTAATAGTCGAGCACGCCTTCGATCGAGTAGACGATCTGGTACTTGAGCGGACCCTGCGGCTCCTGCGGCAGACCACCGACGAAAATCCTCACCGAGGTCGTCGCGTCGAGCCGGTCGATGCCGAGCTGCGCGAGGATATTCACCATCCCGGGTGCGAGCCCGCAGTCGGGGATCACCGTGACACCAGCCGCCGCCGCCTTCGCGTTGAGCGCCTTCTGTTGCTCAACGATCTCCGTATTGCCGCCCAGGTCGGAGAAGTGCGCCCCCGCGGCGATCGCCGCCTCCGTCATCGGGAGGTTGAAGTAGTAGGGGATCGCACACATCACCGACGTCACACCCGCCATCGCGGCCTGCACCGCAGTCGGATTCTTCACGTCAAGCGTGATCAGCTTGAGCCGTTCGCCGCCAATGTAGGGCTCGAGGAAGGCCGGGAGGGTCTCGACCGACTTGTCCGCCAGCCGCACTTCGGCGATCGATGGGTTCTGCAGGAGATCGTAGGCACAGGCCGAGCCCTGAAGGCCGGCACCGAGAACAAGCATTTTCATCAGCCTCTCCGAACGGTAGTGGGGCCGCGTTGACCAGCCCTTGAAATTAGCGCATTCGGTCCCTGATTTCACCTCACCCATGACCCACTGGCTCCGGCACCTTCTGGAATCCCCCGAGGATATTTCCGCCCTACTGCAGCGCGTGCGGTCGGTTGCCGTCCTCGGCATCCGGACCGCCGACTCGGGAGCGCCGGCCCACTTCGTTCCGGACTACACCAAGCGCGCGGGCTTCCGCGTCATTCCAGTCCCGGTCTACTATCCCGAGCTGACCGAGCTCCTCGGCGAGCCGGTACACCGCACCATTGCTGGTATCGGGGAGCGGGTGGACCTCGTCAACGTCTTCCGGCACCCGAAGGATATCCCCGCGCACCTGGGAGACCTCCTGGCGGCGCGGCCGAGCGCGGTCTGGTTCCAGTCCGGCATCCGGCACGACGAGGTCGCCGAGCAGCTCGCGCGTGCCGGCATCGACGTAGTGCAAGACCGCTGCTGCATGGTGGAACTCCAGAAGCGCGGGCGGTAGGCGCCACGCTGGGCTCGGGAACAGGTTCAACGCTCCACGCTCAGCGTTGCGTGCACGCCATTCCACCACCAACGACTCTTCGCGAGTAGGGTCCGCGCTCGCGCCGATGACACCTCGACGGGCGAATCACCCACGGTCGGAATGAGCCAGATGCCGGGGAAGCCCAACACGAAGGGGATCTGTACGGCCGATGGACTTTGCGGGATTATCGTGCCGGGCGCGGAAAGTGTCATTGTTCCGTCTATCTCGTCGAAGATCGGCTGGAAGGACCAGAGCAGATCAAGTCCGACGCGCACTTCTCCGTCCGGCACGCCCGGGTCGACGCGTGCTTCGACCCCGAGAACGAGCGTCTCCCCGATCCACAGCGCGTCGATCAGCAACGGCGCCCCCGGCCCGCGCGCGCCGAACGATCGCGGTCGGAGCGCCGCGTCGTCAGCACGACTGACTGAGAGTCCACGGGCGCCGGGGTCGAATACCGCACGGCGCGTACCACCGGGACCGCGCAGCTCGAATGATCCAAGCGCGCCAGGGGTGTGCGTGAACCTGAACGGCACGGTCCGCCCATCGCGGCGCTCCGGCGCTGACTCCTCCGCGGCGACTCTCGCCTCAAGGCGCGCCGCCTCACGCGCCGCCTCGACCACGGGGAGCCGCACCCCTGGGATCAGCCGCCGGTCGATGTCCAGCGTGTACGACGCCATCGCCACGAGCGCCTGCGAAATGCTGGGCGTGTCCGCGCCAAAACGCAGCGCCTCGCGATAGAGCACATCGGCGATCGCAAAGCGCCCTCGCGAGGCGAGATAGCGGCCAAGTTCGCCGCGTGCCGACGGCGAGCGCGGCGCCGCATCGACGGCGGAATAGAACGCGTCCTCAGCCGCCCGCAGTCGGCCGTGCGCCAGCAGCGACTCGGCGCGCGACGGTGGTGCCTGGGGCAGCACGGCGACGATGCGCTGTTGCGCCTGGAGCGGCGCCGTGCCGAGAAGGAGCAGCGCGAGAGGAAGGAGCGCCGGACGCACGAGTCTCTTGTTCCCCTGTGGCGGGAGAGGGCCCTCGCCCAGCCAGCTCACCCCGCGGCGACGCGGAGCGCTTGGGCGAACTCGGGGGCGGTCTGGTATCTGTCGTCGGCCGCGCGCGCCATGGCCTTGAGCAGGACCCGATCCACCGCCTCCGGAAGATCGGGGCGCCGATTGCGCGCCGGGATCGGATCAAGACGAAGACGCGCGATCATCATCGCCTGCTGGTTATTGCCCTCGAACGGCAGCTTCGTCGTCAGCATCTCATAGGCCATCAGCGCAAGCGAGTAGATATCTGTTCGCGGGTCGAGCGGCTTGCCGCGCAGCTGCTCCGGGCTCATAAACTCGGGAGTGCCGAGGATGATCCCAGTCGCGGTCAGCTTCTGCAACTCGCCGCCGGCCTTCCGCTCCTTCGCGAGTCCAAAGTCCATCACGACCGCGGACTCCATGCCGTCCGGGCGTTTACAAATCATGATGTTCTCTGGCTTTAGATCACGATGGATGATCGTGAGCTGATGTGCGACATGCAGGCCGCTCGCGATCTCACCGATGAAGTGCACCGCGTCGGCCAGTGTGGTCTGACTCACCCGATAGTTGCGGTCGCTGAGGATCTCGCCCTCGACGAACGGCATCACCACGTAGACCAGACCGTCCTCGGTCTCACCCATGCGCATGATGTGGCAGACGTTCGGATGCGCAAGACGGATACCGAGCGCAGCTTCACGGCGGAGACGCGCCATCGCGTTCTCGTCTTTTGAAAGCGCGGGCGAGAGGATCTTAATCGCGTAGCGCTCCTGGGTGGCAACGTCGTGGGCGAGGTAGACGTGTGACATGCCACCCTCGCCCACCTTGCGCACAACGTGGTAGCGGCGATCGAGCACTCGTCCGGCCATGCTCGCATGACTCGACACTACACCAGCTTCGGCGGCGCCTTTCGAGCGGTAGGCTGTCGATCGCGCTGCGGGGTCTGTGCCTTTGGCTGGTGCCACGGGTGCGATGGGCGCCGCGGGAACACCCGGGTGAAACTCGCTGAGCCTCGCGCCGTCGCGCGTGCAGAAGCGTGACTCGTCGCCGTACATCGTCCCGCAGGTCGGGCAACGCATGTTCACGAGGGCTGCTCTCCGTCACCGATCAGTGCGCGCAATCCGTCCCACTCGATGTTGCCGCCGCTCAGCACGCAGACCGTGCGACCCACGGGCTTCACGCGCCCCTCAAGCAACGCCGCGATCGTGATAGCACCACTCGGTTCTGCGACGAGCTTCATGCGGTCGAGCAGGAGTTGCATGGCGCGCGGCAGCGCGCTGTCCGGCACCGTCACCACGTCGTCGAGGAACGCGCTGAGATGCACGAAGTTCCGCGTCCCAATACGCACCGCGAGCAGTCCGTCGGCGAGACCGGTCGGATTCGCCGGGACCGTGACCGGCTCACCGGCCGCCAGGGCCATCGAATATTTCGGAGAGCCCTCGGGTTCCACACCAATCACGCGGGCCTGAGGCGCCATCAACTTCACGGCGGACGCGACGCCAGAACTCAGACCGCCACCACCGATTGCAACGAGCACGGTGTCGACGTCCGGTAGGTCCTCGCAGATCTCCATGCCGAGCGTGCCCTGGCCCGCGATAATCATCGGGTCGTCGTAGGGTGGGACCATGGTGAGACCTTCGGCTGCCTGGATCTCGAACGCCTTCGCCATCCGTTCAGCGGTGGTCACACCCTCGTAAAAGCACCGCGCACCGAGTCGCACCGCGCCGTCCTTCTTGGCGCGGGGCACCGTGGTCGGCATGACAATCGTCGCCGCGATCCCAAAGAGCTGGGCGGCGAGCGCAAGCGCCTGTCCGTGATTCCCCGAGCTCGCGGTGATCACGCCGCGCGCACGCGCTACAGGGGAGAGACCGGCAACGAAGTTGTACGCGCCGCGGAACTTGAATGCGCCGCCGTGCTGCAGCATCTCAGGCTTCACGAAGATCGGCACGCCGAGGCGCTCGGTGAGTCCATCGACGCGAAGCAACGGCGTTCGAACAGCGACGCCCTTGAGCACGCGCTGGGCCGATCGGAGGTCCTCGAGCGTGATCAGCCCGGTGTCAGAGCAAGTGGCGGTCACGGTCAACTATGGAGAAGGGAGCCATCGATGCGGGACTCCGAGGACCGTCCAACGGGGTCACACGTCGCGCCAGGACCCTTCGGTCTTGCAGGGCGCGAACGCGGGGTAATTTGGGTTCCCGTCAGAACTTCCGCAACGCTGTGGCCCCTGCTCCACCGGCTGCCCTACGCGTCAACAGTCGCGGCCGCGCCGCCCGCTGTTCGGGCGCGGCTCAGAGACGGTTCGGGGGCAGTTCAGGGACGCACCGGCATTGTCGCGCACGGGGCCGTCGGCGCCGGATTCGGCGGGCCGTATCGGGCCTCCACCAGCCGGGCCGAGGTGCCGTCCAGCACCAGCGTGTACAAGCCGTCGTACTGGTGATCGCAGAGGTTCTCCCGCTGAGGGCCACCGAGGGCGGCGATCCAGGGCATCACGGTATTCGAGTGGCCAACGATCAGAATGGTCTGTCCGGCGTGCCGCCGCACCAGCTCGACGATCGCGGCGGAGACGACAGCAGCCGAACCAGTCGGGATGATCTCCGGAGTAAGACCGAAGCGCTCAGCGGAGAGGCGCGCCGTTTCGCGTGTGCGCGTGGTCGGGGTGTGCATCACCGCGCCGACCTTGGCCTCCTTCAGGAACTCGGCGAGCGCCTGAGCCCGTTCAATGCCGATTGGGGTCAGCGGCGGATCGTTGACCGGCGCGGCCGCTTTGTCGGCATGGCGCACCATGATCACGACCGTGGGCGCGGACTGCGCTGCGAGGGACGCCGATACTGGTGAGGCGACGACGGCGGTGACGGCGGTGACGGCCGCGATCGTGAGTAGGAGTGTCGTGTTCAGGAGATTCGACTTTAGGATAATCTGCATACAAGGAGCTTAGGCCCGGCGCCGTCGACCCGCCAGCAGCGCCGGCAGGATGAGCATCGCGCCTATGGTGCCGGCCACCGTGCCGCCGGCGGTGGCGAGCGCGATCGCACCGAAGAGTGTGTCGCTCCCGGTGCCGACGGCGAGCGGGATGAGTGATGCGATCGTCGTGAGCGTCACCATCATGCCCGAGCGGTCGAGTCCGGCGCGGTAGACGCGGCCTTATCGCAGGCGGTAAAGCCGACGACGACGACAACGGCGACCAGTAGCGTGTGCAGAGACGTCATTCGCGGCCAGGAGTGAGGGCGTGAGACCGGGACATACGTTCGCTTGTGCTCTGCGTCAGAGCACGCGCTGCCCGGACGCGTCGATCAGCGCGTGCCCTTCATCCGGACGATCAGAATACTGCCGGTCAGTTCGTCGTCTCGCGCAAAGAGCAGCTCGCCGTTCGGCAGCATCGCGAGCGGCAACCCCATGCCGGTGGTCGAGCCGACGTAGACGCCCTCGGAGTTGAAGACGTCGACGACCGCCGGCTTGAGCTCGGCCGGGGTTCGCAGCGCCCAGCTCGTGCCGTCGGGCAGCAGCACGACGGCGAACACCAAGGGATACGTGGGCGCCAGACCCTGCGTCGCCCCGACCTCCTCGACGGGGATCGTACAGTCTGGCTGCCCTCCGCCCAACGCGAACTTCATGCCGTTCGGGTACAGGGCGCGCACGTCGGCTTCACTGGGCGCACGTGGGGTGAGCGGTCGCCGAATGCTCGCGAGCGCGCGCGGACCCTCGTAGAGCCAGAGTTCGTACACCGGCTGCACATTCACCAGCAGACGCGCGTCGCTAGCATGCATCGGCAGTTGCGGCGCGAATATCGGAGGCAGACCCGCGACCTTGGTGCAACTGGAAGCCAGTGCATCGCTCAGCTGGTCGCGCACACTCTTGAGCGGCGCGCCGCCCAAGGTATCGGCGAACACCGACGACACGCGGATCGAATCGCTGACGTCCCTCTGCCGGAACCAGAGGCCACCGGTACGGAAGAAGAGCAGGTCCGCACTCGCGAGCGCACCCTCCAGCCGCCGGTCGGACGTCGGTGTAAGATCAGGGAGGAAACGCACGAGTGCCTGCTTGGCTGCGTCGTTCACAAAGATCGTGTCCCCCTGGGAGCCGATGCTCAGGGGAAGCTCGAACTCACCTGGCCCGCTCCCTCTCTGCCCAATCGTCCGATCGAACCGCCCCGCACGATCGAATCGTACGATCGACGGCTCGCGCGTCACGACGTATGTGCGGCCCGCGCGGTCGGCGAGGACGCGCGAGGGCACCACGTCCGTGAAGCGCCACGGCTCCCCGAGTGAGTCGCGAAAAACGTCAATCTCCTTGAAGGTCCACGGCAGCACCGTGTCCCGCGCCCCCGACGTGATCAGCCGCACGCCCGCCGAATCAGTGCGCACGACATCCGTCGCGGCCGTCGAGTTGCCACGACAGGCGACCGCAAACACGAGAGCGACCCCGACCGCTGACCAGATCATGCTCAGTTTCCACACGGCCTGGCGCTGTCCGCGCGCCCCTCGGTAACTCTTCAACTTTTTCACTTACCGGGCCGCGCCGATCAACCGACGCTCCCGATCAACGTGCCGCTGCAGGGTCGGCAGATCATCCGCGTCCGCCTTCGCCGTATAGATCGTCGCGTTCCCAAACCCGACGAGGGTGATCCCCTCGGGGATCCGCACCTGGATGACCACCGCCCCCTGCGCCTTGATCACATCGTACAGGGTGCCTTTCGCGCCCGCGGACTCGAGGCGTCGCACCCCGAGATCGCCATTGGGGCGCGCCCAGACGCTCGCCTGGCCCTGACGGAACGGTGGCTTCATTGCCGGCCAGTCGGCGAGCGGCTCGAGCGGCGGTGCGTTCGCACCCGCGCCCATCTGCATATTGCGCTGCGTCCCGTTCGGGCCGTTCTCGACCGTCATCATCATCTGGTTCTGACGGTTCTTGTTGCGCAGCCCCTCTTCCTCGCGCTTCTCGCCGTCGGTCACACGAATCGGCGTGAACTTGATTCCCGGTGACGATTGCCCCGTGCCGTTCGGCAGAATCCAATCCACGTGGTAGTCCGCGAGCAAGCGTAGGATGGGTTGGCGGATGGGGATGACCTGTGAGGGAGTTAGGCCTGCTGAAGTCTAACTACGATGGGTGTGCCTGTTGAGTCACCCCGGCGCGCAGGGAGGGTTGCTTGCCCCGCCAAGCGGGCCGCGCGCTTTCAACCTTCATCCTTCATCCTGCATCCCTGACTCAACGCCGATCCTTGTGCGTGTCGAACAACGTCGTATGCCGGTTCACCAGACTTACCGCCCGTCCATCGATGAACAGGAACTTGGTATTCGTCCGCGCCTCGAGTAGATCGCCGTCGACGACAACGAGATTCGCGATCTTCCCAATCTCGATCGACCCGAACCGATCCCCCACCCCGAAGATCTGCGCCGGCCAAAGCGTCACGCTCTTGAGCGCATCCTCTGGCGAGAGCCCGAATGCCGACGCCATTCCGGCGATGTACGGCAGGTCGCGCACCTGTGCGCCCCCGTCACCCGACGCGATCGCGAATCGCACCCCCGCCGCCGCGAGCTGACCCGGCGCCGAGAAGTTGATGTCGTACGCGTCGTCTTCGCGCGACGGCAGCGTGCGCACATGGGCGTAGATCACCGGCACGTTCTTCTCCTTGAGCAGCGCCGAGACCACCAGCGCCTCGCGGCCACCGACAATGATCGCCTTCAGGCCCTCCTCCACCGCGAACTCCACCGATGCACGGATGTCGACCGCGCGATCAGCCTGCATCAGTACGGGGAGCTCGCCACGCACGTACGGCACCATCGCCGCGAGCTTGATGTCGGGCTGAGGGCGCGGAAGGGTACGATCCTTCGCATACGCGTCCATCGCCTGCCGGTAGGCGCGCGCGTCGGCGATCAACGCCCGGAGCGAGTCGAGTTGGATTGCACGTTGACGCGTGGCGTCGGCACCACCCGCGGCCGCACCACCGCCGAAGCCACCACCGCCAAAGCCGGAACCACCGCCACCGGCTCGCGGCAACGTGATCACCAAGCCGGCCTTCTGCTGGATCGTCATCGCCGCCGGCGTCCATCCGCCGAGATTGGCAAGCGTCGACTGACCCGACACGAGACCGCCGGTCGGACTCGACAGCACATGGGTGACTCCGACGACGCGCGTCACGCCAATGTGGGCGCTATGGGGATTCATCGAGTAATACGCGATCGCGTTCGGATTGAAGCTCCCCACCTCGGCGTCATCGACCGTCGCGTTCGCACCCTGGGACACCTCGTTGAGTCCCATCGACGTGCCAGCGTCCATCATGCCGGGGTAGACCGAGAGTCCGGTCCCGTCGATCACCTGTGCACCCTGCGGCACCGTCGCACTGGCGCCAATCGCGGTGATCTTCCCACCACTAATCACGAGCGTACCCCGCTCGATCGCCGCGCCGCTCACCGTCACGATGCGCGCGTTGGTGATCGCAAATGTGCCCTGTGGTCCCGGAAGTGGATTCGGCGAGCCGAGCTGCGCCTCCGCCACCACAGGAATGAATGCGGCCGCGATGAGCGACGCCGCCATGCGATTGAAGCGCGACATCAGCGGTTCTCCCCGGTCGGTGCAGCCGGACGCGACGGGCCACTCGGGGCCCCGCGCGGCGACGGTACAGTGTTCGGTTCGGCCTTCTCGAGTTCGGCACGCTCGGCGGCGCGAACTGCCCGATTCGCCGCGTCCTGCTGACGGTCAAAGAACGTCTCGCCGTCTACGATCGTCCGCTCCACGCGCGCATAGACGCTGAACGGATGCGCGGTCCAGATGCCGATGTCGGCGTCCTTCCCAACTTCGAGCGAACCGGTACGCTGCTCCATGCCGAGCTGCCAGGCACCATTGATGGTGATCGTCTCGAGCGCTTCCTGCTCAGTAAGTCCGCCGTACCGCATCAGCTCGGCCGCGTCGATGTTGAGGCGACGGATCCGCTCGTCGGAGTCGGAGTTGATCGTCGTCCGCACGCCGGTGTGCACGGTGATCGCCGCGTTGAACGGGATCGCGTCGAACGCCTCAAGCTTGTAAGACCAGCTGTCGGCAAAGACCGAGACGCTCGCGCCAGCGGCGAGGATCTCGGGCGCGATCTTGTACGCTTCGAGCGCATGCTGCAACGTGCGCACCGTGAAGCCGAACTCCTTGGCCAGTTCGAGAAGCATGACCATCTCGTCGGCGCGATAACCGTGCGCATGCACAAAGCGCTTGCCGTCAAGCACCTCGACCAGCGGTTCGAGCTCAAGGTCGCGGCGCGGCGCTACGAGAGTGGTCGGCGCCGGGCGGGCGGCCATCCGCGCACGGTACTCGTCCCAATCGGCCTTGTATGCACGCGTGCGCGTGAACGCATCACGCAACACCTCCGCCTGCCCCATCCGCGTTGCCGGATACCGGCGCGGTGGGCCACCGGGGACCGCGTTCTGACTTTTGCGCGTGACATTCTCCCCGAGCGCGAACTTGATGCCCGCGGGCGCCCCCGCAGGAAGCATCTCGCCAATCGGACGGCCCACCTTGAGCTTGAGCGTCGCACTCTGTCCGCCAATCGTGTTCGCCGAGCCATGGAGGATATTGATCATCGTCACTCCGCCGGCGAGCGAGCGATGACCATTCACCGCCGTCGGGTTGAGCACATCGGTGATGCGGACCATCGAGGTCACCGAGAGCGTCCCCTCGTTGGTCGCGTCGCTCATACCGTGCGAGTGCGGATCGATGATGCCCGGCATCACGAACTTGCCGGTGCCATCGTACACCTCCGCCCCTGCGGGCGCGGCGATGTTCTGCGCGATCCGCGCGATCTTGCCGTTCTCGAGCAACACGTCGGTGTTCTGGAGCGTGCCCTTTGTGACCGTAATGACGGTCGCGTTCTTGATGAGCATCGACGGCACACGGCGGGGGGCCTGCTGCGCCGCGGCGGGCATAAACCCCGTGGTGAGCGCGAGGGCCGCCACCGCGAGGCTGGCTCTGAATTTCGTGGTAAGCATTAACGGTCCTCCCTGTTGGTCGACGACGCCTGTTGGCGGAGCCCCGCGAACAGGCCCCGCGCCTGTCCGGTGATACTGATGGTGCCCGAGAAGACGCCGTTCGCGAGCCGGCCGCGGAACCAGGCCTCGTCAGTGCCTTCCTTGGTGGTCACGGTCGTAGAGAAGGCGATCTCGCCCGACTCCTCGACCACGAGGTTCACCACATCTGAGGCACCGAGGTCACCCTCAATCGTGCCGCTGAGCCAGCCGTCGCGATCGCGCAGCGCCAGTGTCACAATGCGCTCGCTCCCTTCGAGCTGGACCTGCATCTGCCAGGTGCCCTCTAGTCCGGGCCGCTGCCCGGCCGGGCCGGCCGGACGCGCTGCCGTTACCGCCGCGGGGGCCGCGACCGTCTGCGGACGACCGTGGACCCAGACGCTGCTCACACGCGCATCGGCGGCGAATAGGTCAGTGCCCTTCACCACGGTGAGGTTCGCAATCTTGCCGACTTCAATAGAACCCAGGCGATCGGCCACACCGAAGAGCTCGGCGGAGCCGAGCGTGGTAGCGCGTAGCGCATCGTCCGCCGAGAGCCCACTGGCGACCGCGCGCCGCAGGTTCGCCACGAAGTCTGCATGGTTACCCCCGGCCTGTAGCACGAAGCGCACTCCTGCCGCCTTAAGCTGCCCTGGTGTCTTGGGCGCCTGGACCCGCTCGCGCAGGACGCGCAACGCTTCCGGCTCGGCGTCCGCAGCCGGAGCCACCGTGCGACGTGGGAAGTTCGCAGAAAGGAGCACTGGCACGTTCTCTGCCTTGAGGCGATCGGCCACCAGATACGATTCCAAGCCGCCACCAATCATCGCCTTCAGCTTGAACTCCTTAGCGAGGTCGAGCGCGCGTTCGATCTCACGCTGCGTGTTCGCGCGGAAGACGACCGGCATCGTCCCCGCGATCACCGGCTGCAATGCCTCGAGCGAGGGATCGTACTCGGGGCGCTTCGCCGAGCGGGGTGCTTTAGTGTAGGCCACCATCTCTTCGCGGTAATGCTGGGCGTCGATCAGCGACTGACGCAGCGCGGCGAAGACCCCCATGAGCGAGCCCGGATACGCGCCCCCGATCCCCTGGAAGCCGATGTGCAGCGCAACCGTCGGACGCACGGCCATCGCGGCGAAGTCGTCGCTGCGCAGTGTGATCAGGGCGCTCTGCCCTTCGTACACACGTCCCTGCGGCGCGGTGAGCGCGGTGGTGATGCCCGCCCCATGCGCCGCGGTAAAGTCCGACCTGTCGACCAACTGGTCAATCGCACGGACCTCGGGTTGTAGCCCGATCGGCTGACGCGAGTTAGGAGCGCCGGCCGGCCGCGCCGGTGGGGCACCGCCACCACCACCACCGCCCCCGCCCCCGCCACCGCTAGGGGGCGCTGCTCGCAATCCGAGCGTGGAGTAGGCGTCGATGAGACCCGGGTAGATCGTCAGACCGGCGCCGTCAACGAGGCGGGCATCAGCCGGCGCCGTGACCGTGGCACCGACCGCGACAATGATCCCGTCTCGGATGACGAGAGTCCCCTTGTCGATCGCCGGTCCGGCGACGGGCACTATGCGGGCGTTGGTGATTGCGTACGCATTCGGCGTTACGCGTTGGGCGGCGAGCGGAGGCGCGGCGATCGCGACGGCGACCGTGAGCGCCAGAGTCGCGCGGGACAGGAGGGGCATGATGGGCGGTCCTCGTGATGGATGGAGTTCGACGAACTTACGGCAGAAGGGGACCGAGCGCTGAGCTCGACCCCCCTCTGCCGTGTCCAGGCCCTCGTGGTGACGGCCGTTTGGGAGCGGTCTCCGGCTCAGTCGCCGGCGGTGAGCTCGATCTGCGCATCGGGCCCAGCTTCGCCCGCCCCTTCCTCCACCTCGTCCGTGTCGTCCTGGACCACGCGCGCGATCGCCGCCACCAGATCCCCGAGATCGAGTTTCTTGAGCTTCACGCCCTGCGCCACCCGCCCGGTTACGCGGATGTCCTTCACCGCGCAGCGCAGCGACTGTCCGTTCCGCGTGATGAGCATCAGTCCGTCCTCCGGGAGCACTTCGAGGAGACCGACCACATCACCGGTCTCCTCGGTCCGCTTCAAGGTGAGGATGCCCTTGCCGCCGCGTCCCTGCACCCGGTACTCGTCGATGTTCGTGAGTTTACCGCGCGCGCGCTCCGTAACCACGAGCAGCGAGGCCTCGCGCTTCACCACGACCATCCCTACGACCATGTCATCGTCGTCGAGACCGATGCCCTTGACGCCGGTCGTGTCGCGGCCCATCGCACGCGCATCCTGCTCATGGAAGCGAATGCTCTTTCCGTGCTTGGTCACGAGCACCACGTCGTTCGTTCCGGTCGTGATCTGCACATCGACCAGCTCGTCGCCGTCCTCGAGTTTGATCCCCTTGATGCCCGTTGAGCGGACATTCGAGTAATCGCTGAGCGCAGACTTCTTCACCGTGCCAAGCCGCGTGCAGAACATCAGGTACTCGGTGTCGACGAACTCCTTCACCGGCACGATCGCCCGGACCGTGGTATCGGGTGTGACGTTGATGAGGTTCACAATCGGCTTGCCGCGCATCGTCCGGCCCCCGTCGGGGATCTCATGCACCTTGAGCCAGAAGCAACGCCCGTCGTGCGTGAAGACGAGCAGGTAGTCGTGCGTCTTGGCGACGAAGAGGTGCTCGACAAAATCGTCGGTTTTGAGCTCGGCGCCATTCACCCCGCGTCCCCCGCGACGCTGCTTCTTGTACGTCGAGATCGAGGTGCGCTTGATATAGCCGGCGTGGGAGATCGTGACGATCACCTCCTCGTTGGCGATCAGGTCCTCGATCGAGAACTCGCCCTCGTCGCTCACGATCTCGGTGCGACGCTCGTCGCCATACGTCTCGACCAGGGCGGCGAGCTCCTCTTTCATGACCGCCATCCGCGCCGGCTTTGACGCCAGCAGTGCCAGCAGCGCGTCGATCTGCGAGAGCACCTCGGCCAGCTCCTCCTCGAGCTTCTCGATCTCGAGGCCAGTGAGCTTGGCCAGGCGCATATTGAGCACCGCTTCGGCCTGCCGCTCCGAGAGCTTGAACCGACGCTGCAACTCCGCGCTCGCCTGCGGCGTGTCGTCAGCCGCACGGATCGTCTTGATCACCTCGTCGATGTTGTCGACGCAGATCTTGAGGCCCTCGAGGATGTGCTCGCGTTCCTTCGCCTTGTCGAGGTCAAACTGCGTCCGGCGGACGATGACCTCGTGCCGGTGCGTGATGTAGTGCTGCAGCACGGCCCGCATCCCCATGACCCGCGGCACAAGGCGACGCGACACCGGCTCGGGCACCAGCGCGAGCATGATCACGCCGAACGTACTCTGCATCGTCGTGTGCTTATACAGCTGATTGAGCACCACGCGCGGGATCGCATCGCGCTTGAGTTCGATCACGATCCGGGTCTGTGAGTCGGACTCGTCCCGCAGGTCTGAGACGCCCTCGACCTTCTTGTCGCGTACCAGCTCGGCGATGCTCAGCACGAGGTTCGCTCGGTTCACCTGGTACGGCAACTCCGTGACCACGATTTGCGACTTGTTCGATGATTCCTTCTCCTCGATCACCGCACGCGCGCGCATGACGATTTTGCCGCGCCCCGTCTCGATGTAGTCCTTGATGCCGGCGCGCCCGTAGATGAAGCCCGCGGTCGGGAAGTCCGGACCCTTCACCAGTCCGCGGATCGCGTCGACCGTGAGATCAGGATCATCGATCATCGCGGCGATCGCCGCACAGACCTCGCGGAAGTTATGCGGAGGGATGTTCGTTGCCATCCCCACCGCGATCCCCGACGAGCCATTGATCAACAGGTTGGGCACCGCCGACGGCAGGACGGTCGGCTCCTCGAGGCGGTCGTCGTAGTTCGGTGCAAAATCGACGGTACCCTTGTCGATGTCGGTGAGCATCTCGACCGCCATCCGCGTGAGGCGCGACTCGGTATACCGGTACGCGGCCGCGGGGTCGCCATCGATCGAGCCAAAGTTGCCCTGACCGTCGACGAGCGGGTAGCGCAACGAGAAGTCCTGCACCATGCGCACGAGCGCGTCGTACACCGACTGGTCACCGTGCGGGTGGTACTTGCCCAACACGTCGCCAACAACGGTTGCGGACTTCTTGTAGGCCCGTCCCGGCACCAACCCGAGCTCATTCATCGCGTAGAGCACGCGCCGGTGCACGGGCTTCAGGCCGTCGCGCACATCTGGCAGGGCGCGGCTCACGATGACGCTCATCGAGTAGTTGAGGAACGACTCCCGCACCTCGTCCTGAATGAGGCGAGGCAGGATCCGTTCCCGGTTGTTCGGTGCGGTCATTTTCAGAGGGAGGACGAGGGGGTCAGCGGCATCTCGTGCGACCTCGAAAATTAGCCGATGGGCGTTCGATGTTCAATCGAATACTCGATGTTCCTGACGGACGATTAGTGCCGAATCTCCCTCAGGGGTTCGGCGCCGACGGACCATCGAAGTCGTCACTCGCGTTCTCGCGATCAATTGCCTCGCGCTCTTCCCGCCACCGCAGGTACCACGCCCGGGTCACCTCACCAGCCAGATCGCGATTCCCAAGCCCGAACGAGAGCGCCAGCGCCAGCGCGACCGCACCGAAGATGATCGCGAACGCCGTGGTGACGATGTCGGTCGCCACGCCGAGTTCCTGGAGCGACATGAATACCGCGAGCAGGATCACCCCGCCCTTTCCGGCGCGCGCGAGCGTCGTCCCCCCGTCGAGCCGCGGCGTACTCGCCACGATCAGCGCAGACACAAAGTCCCCGAGGACAATGCCGAGAATCACGATCACGACCGCCGCGATCACACTCGGCACGTAGCTCACCAGCTCCGAGAACACCTGCCCCAGATAGTCGATCCCGATCGCGTCCGCCGCGACGAGCATGGCGGTAAAGAGCACAAACCAGAAGACCAGACTCGCGACCACGCGCGTGGGATTGACCGGTGCGCCCCGGCTGTCGCGCGCAGGAACTCCGCCGCGCTTGAGCACCTCGTTCAGGTGCACCCGTCGTAGCACGCCGCCCACGCTGCGCTGCGCGAGCTTGGCAACGAAAAAGCCCACCGCGAGGACCGCCGAGGCGGCGAACATCGACGGAATGAACTGCCAGATGCGCTGGAGGCTCTCGAAGAGCCGGTCGAGGAAGGTCATGTCCATGCGAGAGTCGCTCTGTTAGAAGGTGTAGTGAACTAGCGAGTGCTGCCCGGGCTGACGCGCGGCGAATGCCACGAGCGCGGTCGGGGACAGTGTGATCCGTTCAAGAAAAGCCAGTCGTCCGGCATCGGAGGCCGGTCGCATGAACCGTTCGGCCATAGCGATACCGCCGACCGCACCGGTGGTAGCAAACGCCAATGTCGGCGAGGCACCGCGATTCGCCGAGCCCGAGATCAGAACGCCGATGCCCATCCCCATCAACGCACCCGCACCGCCACCGAGTGCGAGCAGATTGCCGTCGCCGCGCGAATGATCGTAGCG
Organism: Gemmatimonas phototrophica; assembly: GCA_945869195.1. Lineage (GTDB taxonomy): Bacteria > Gemmatimonadota > Gemmatimonadetes > Gemmatimonadales > Gemmatimonadaceae > Pseudogemmatithrix. The sequence continues at coordinate 418,470 of CAMBNV010000001.1, forward strand.
CCTAACCAGCAGGCGCTCTGCCGCGACGGTGCCGACCAGACCCCCGCTGAGCAGGGCAACTGCCACGGTCGACTCGGTCGGCCGGGAGCTCCCGATCACCGCAGCGCCACCGAGCGCGCCGACCGCCGCGCCGACCCACAGCGCCTGCACGTCGCCGACCGTCACGTTGTGCGGCGCGCGGCGCGTGTACCATCGCCCCGCGAGGTAGCCGCCCACGCCAGACGCGGTCCACGCCAACGACGACGCCGCTGGGTTCACGCCCGAACTGTTGAACGGGTTGGGGTCGCCCGCCGCGGTGATCGCGTACGCACTCAACCAGGCGAGGTCGAATCCAAAGATCGTCGCCGCGGCCTCTCCCGCGGTGAGCCCGCCACCGAGGTAGAGACCCGACGCGGTGCCGCCAATCCCGCCGAGCAGTGTCACCGCAGCAACCTGAGTCGACTTCAGGTCGGCCGTCGAGGCGATCCAGTACGCACTCCCGGCCCCTCGCAGGCCCATCGCGGATGACATGAGGTGGCGTGACTCGGTGATATTCACGCGACGCGTCATCTCGGCAGCGGCGAAGAAGGTGCCGCCTGCCATCACCAGGTAACCCGCCACCCCGGTCACGCCGTCGGCTCCGATGAGCCCGGCGAAGGCGGGGGCGTACACAGCCAAGCCGAGCGCCGTCTGGTCGCGCACGAACCGAGTCCGGAGCGCGCCGCTCGTTTGGACTCGCGCGCCCAGTGAATCCGCACTAGGAGCGATCGTGTCAGCCCCGACTGGCGCGCGAAGTGGCACCTCCTGGTCGGCCTGCACGGCCGAGGCCGTCAGGACCAGCGCGACAAACGGGACCAACGCGTATTGTAGGGATCGCATGAGGAGGAAATGTACTGCGGGCCGCAGCATCGCGTGACCCGACGCGCAGCACCAGCGCGTGCTAATTCCGTGTCCCGCGCTTCAGGTCGAACAACACGCTGCGATGACACGACGGACAGAGCAGCCACTCGCGTTGCCGTGCGTATCCCAGGCCGAAGCTGCCGCCTCCGATGGACCGCTCGCGCATTCGCAGCGTGCAGCGTGGACACTCCGCGTGCCCGTCACGCGCGTACGCCTCCCGTACCGCCTTCTCCTCCTCGGCGTCGAACTGCGCGCGCTCACTCATGCGCGATCCGCACGACGACCTTCCCGAACTGCTGCCCACTCTCGAGCCGTTCGAACGCCGCGCGCCCCTCGGCGAGCTCATGCACCGAATCGATCGGCGGCACGAGTCGCCCTGCCCCGAGCTCGGCGACGATCGCCTCGAACTCTGCATCGTTCCCCATGGTCGATCCGAGGATGTTCCACTGGTTCCAGAAGAGCTTGCGGACGTCCATGGAAAGCAACGGCCCCGACGTCCCGCCACAGGTGACGAGCCGACCCGCGCGCGCGAGAGAGCCGAGCGACTGTTCCCAGGTCCGTGCGCCGATCGAATCGATGACGACGTCGACGCCGCGTTTGCCGGTACGGGCGCGAATCTCGGTGGCCACATGCATCGTCGAGTGATCGAGCAGCTCGTCGGCACCGAGCTGGCGAGCCCGCTCGAGCTTATCCGCACTGGACGACGTGACCCAGACGCGCGCACCTCGCGCCTTGCAGATCTGCAGGGCGGCCAACGCCACGCCCCCGCCGATCCCCCAGATAAGCACCTCGTCACCCGCACGGACCTGTGCTCGCGAGACACACATCCGCCAGGCCGTGAGTGTTGCGAGAGTAAAGGCGGCGGCGATTTCATCACTCACGCCGTCGGGGACTCGGCGCACATTGGTCGCCGGCACGACGATCTGCTCTGCCAGGGTGCCGGGATGGTGCTCCCCGAGCAGACGGAAGCGGACGCAGAGCGGTTGCTCCCCCTTCAGGCAGTACGCACACGTCCGGCACGACAGCCCCGGATTGATCAGCACGCGATCGCCGACCTTCACCGACGACACGTCGGCGCTCACCTCCTCGACCACGCCCATCCCGTCGCCACCGAGAATCCAGGGGGGCGTGATTGTGACGCTAGGCAGACCCCCGATCGTCCAGAGGTCGAGGCGATTGAGCGCGGCCGCGAGGAGCCGTAGCCGCACCGCCCCAGAGTTTGGGAGCCCAGGGGGGGCGACGTCGTCACGAAATCGTAACTGTTCCAAGCCTCCATGCCCGTCGATCGTCAATGCCCGCACACGCTGCCTCTCCCGTTATATTCCTGCACGGCCCGCCGCGCGGACGCGCGGTGAACCTCCTTATCCGAATCTGCCGCGATGATCCAAATCAAGGTCCCGCCCCTCGGCGAATCAATCACTGAAGCCACCGTCTCGCGGTGGATGAAAAATGCCGGCGACCCCGTCGCGATCGGTGATACGCTCGTCGAACTTGAGACCGATAAAATTACCGTCGAAGTGCCGGCCCTCAATGCCGGCGTCCTCGCCAAGCGACTGAAGAACGAGGGCGACGTGGTTGCCGTCGCCGATATTCTTGCCGAACTGGACGAGACCGCGACTGCGGTCACCGCCAAGCCGGTCACCGCCAAGCCGGTCACCGCCCCTCATCCGGTCGCCGCCGCCAAGCCCGTCGCCGCCGTCAGAGCCGCCCCGAGCGCCGAGCGCCTCGCCGGAGAGGAAGGTATCAATCTCGCTGCCGTCAGCGGCACCGGCCGAGGCGGCGTGGTCAGCAAGCCCGACGTCATCGAGCACCTGGCACTCGCAAAGAGCGCCGCATCGCCCCCCCCGGCACCCTCGGTCCTCAGTGCGGCCCAAGCCGCGCCGGCCAAGACCGTTGCGCCAAAGCTCGAGAGCGGCACCAGAGAGACCCGCGAGAAGTTGACGACGCGCCGTAAGCGCATCGCCGAAAACCTCCTCCTGGCCCAGCACTCCACCGCGCATCTCACGACGTTTAACGAGATCGACATGTCCGCGGTGTCGACATTCCGCGAGCGCATGAAGGAGAAGGTCGAGAAGGAGCATGGCGTGAAGCTCAGCTTCATGCCGTTCTTCGCGAAGGCCGCGTGCATGGCCCTCAAGGCGTTCCCCGCCGTCAACGCGCAGCTCGACGGCGACTCGATTGTCTACAAGCATTACGTCAATCTCGGCATCGCGGTCGCGAGCGAGGCGGGCCTCGTCGTCCCTAACGTGAAGGACGCCGACCAGATGCGCATGGTGGGTTTCTCCCGCGCCATGAACGCCGTGGCCAAGCGCGCTCGTGACGGCAAGCTCACCATGGATGACCTCACGGGTGGCACGTTCACGATCACCAACGGAGGCGTCTTCGGGTCGCTCGTCTCCACGCCGATTATCAACTACCCGCAGGTCGCGATCCTCGGGCTGCACAAGACGCAGGACCGTCCCATCGCCCTCAACGGGCAGGTGGTCATCCGGCCGATGATGTATATCGCGCTCAGCTACGATCATCGTGTCATCGACGGACAGCAGGCCGTGCTCTTCCTCGTGCGGATCAAGGAACTGATGGAAGACCCCACCGCGATGCTGCTCGACGACTGACGAACGGCGCGCTCGGAACGCTCTGCCCAATCACTCGATGTCCACAATCACCCGAGCCCCAAGCACCGTGTCCGCCCAGAACCTCACTCCGGACCTCGTCGTCATCGGCGGCGGCCCCGGCGGTTACGTCGCCTCGATTCGCGCCGCGCAACTCAATCTGTCCGTCGTCTGCGTCGAGTCCGACCGCACGCTCGGCGGCACCTGCGTGAACGTCGGCTGCATCCCCTCCAAGGCACTCCTCGGCTCGTCGGAGCATTACGAGTTCGCGCGAACGCACGCCGCCGAACACGGGATCGACTTCACCGGCCTCTCGTTCGACCTCGCACGGATGATGAAGCGCAAGGATGAGGTCGTCTCGCAGAACACCAAGGGCGTCGAGTTTCTGTTCAAAAAGAACAAGGTTACGTGGGCCAAAGGCGTCGGGACGCTCAAGCCGGGGAACGTCGTCGAGGTCCGCGCAATCGACGGAACCATCACGACCTACCGCCCGGCGAGCGTCATCGTCGCCACCGGCTCGGTGCCGATGGCTCTGCCGTTCCTGCCGTTTGACGAGGAGCGGGTCCTCTCCAACGTCGGCGCGTTGGAGATCCCCGAGGTGCCCAAACACCTCATCGTGATCGGCGGTGGCGTGATCGGACTCGAACTCGGCTCCGTCTGGCGGCGGCTGGGTGCGAAGGTCACCGTGATTGAGTTCACCCCGACGATTCTTCCCGGCAACGACGCCGACATCATCAAGGAAGCCGCGCGCATCTTCACGAAGCAGGGCCTCGAGCTCCACACCGGCACCCGAGTCACCGGTGGACGTCGTGAGGGCACCCGTGTCATCATCGAGACTGAGCAGGGCGCCGCGGTGCGCACCTTCGAGGCCGACTACGTGCTCGTCTCGATCGGACGCCGGCCCGCACTGACGGGGATCGACGCGCCGACGCTCGGTCTCGAGCTCGGGTCACGCGGCGAGATCAAGGTCGACGACGGCATGCGCACCAACATCCCGAACCTCTTCGCGATCGGCGACGCCGTGGGCGGGAAGCTCCTGGCACACAAGGCCGAGGAAGAGGGGGTGATTGCCGCCGAGGTGATCGCGGGGAAATCAGTGCACATGCATTACCACAACATGCCGGGAGTGGTGTACACCTGGCCGGAGATCGCGACCTGCGGCCTCACGGAAACCGAAGTCCAGGCGAGCGGCCGCGCGTTTAAGATCGGGAAGTTCCCCTTCAGCGCCAACGGTCGCGCCCGGACGCAGGGCAATACCGACGGATTCGTCAAGTTCGTGACCGACGCCACGACCGGCGAGATCCTCGGCTGCCACATGATCGGCCCGAATGTGAGCGACCTCCTGAGCGAAGTAGTGCTGGCGATGGAATATCGCGGCACGGCTGACGACATCGGCGCGACCGTGCACTCGCACCCGACGCTGTCGGAAGTGGTGAAGGAAGCGGCGCTCAGCGCACTGGGGCGGGCGTTGCACGTCTGAGGGCAGACGGGAGCGGGCTGCACGAGAAGGTGGAGAGACGACTTTCTCCTAGAGCCCGTTCCATTTCACCGGTCTCCCAGATATCGCTCCTCAATCACTTTCAGATGATGCAACAGATGGCCCGCCGTGATCCATGCGATCGCGCGCACGGTCACCGGCCGGCCATTCGCCATGCCCGCGCGTGACCACGCCTCCTCGGGGAGTCCCAGAAAGAGCGTGATCGTCGATTCGCGGACCGACTCGAACTCATCAACGATGGAGTCGAGCGCGCGGCTGTTGGCGCCGCTGTGCGGAGCATAGGCGGTCTCATCCCACCCCGGGAGAGGCGTCTCATCGCCCCGGGCCAGGCGGAGCGCGCGGTACGCGAATATCCGCTCCGCATCGGCACAATGCAGGAGGACTTCCTTGAGCGTCCACTTTTTCTCAGCGTAGGCCCGGCTCGCGATGTCGTCGCTCACGTTGTGAAGAAGCGCCGCCGCGATCTCCGCACTGCCGATCAACGTCTCGACGACGTCGCCATCGGGCACCTGCGCCACGTAGTTGGCATAGAAGGACGGAAACTCGTCCGCGGACGGACGGGTCCTGCGACGGGTGGTCATAGGCGCTCCAGAGAGTGAGACACCGTGAATCTACTGCGAACAACTCGCCGCATTTACTCGCTGGTCTCGAGGAAAAAACGAAGGGGCCACCCGAAGGCAGCCCCTACACCATCCGAACCGACTCGACGATCAGTCGTCCGCGAGCTTCGCTAGAATCTGCGCCGAGATGTGCGACGGCGTCACCATGAGACGTCGACGGCCGGTCTCGTCACCGATGCGCTTCCAGAGCCCGAGTTCACGTGCTGACGCATGGAGGGCCTGACCATTCACCGCGTCGCCGTCGAGATACGCGTGCATCGCCGCGGACATCTCCGTACCAGGTGGCGTCACCTCGCGGTCTGACAGGAACGGCGCCGCTTGCACCTGGCTGGCTTCAGGCGCCTGCTCACGCGCGGCGGGACTAGGATGTAGCGAGTCGTGCATCATGAATATTGATCCTCTAGGAGCTTTTGCAGCGCCTCGCGGGCGCGGTGGACACGCATTTTCAGAGCACCAACCGTCGCATCGAGCAATATCGCCATCTCCTCATACGAGCGACCCTCGACGTGCTTCATCACGAACGCCTCTCGCAACGAAGACGGGAGGGACAGAAGCGCGCCGTCGAGGTCGCGCCGGATCTCTCCACGGTCGAGTTCCTCCTCCGGTGTCTCGAGCCCCGAAGGCTGATCGTCCTCCTCGTAACTGAGGTGGCTTCTGCGGATGTTCTTGAGCCAGTCCTTGCACCCATTGGCAACGATCCGAAACACCCACGCATCGAACCTGCCTCGCACCTCACCCAGGTGATGGAACGCCTTGATGAATGAAACCTGCACGATGTCCTCCGCCACGTCCGCGCTGCCCGTCATCCCATGGGCATGGCGGTACAGCGGATCACTGTATCGCTCAATCAGGATGCCAAACGCATTGCGGTCCCCGGCGATCACGCGGTCAATGACCGTCTGGTCGGGATCCAGCGGATCGTTGGGCGAGGTTGGCTCGGTCATGGTCAAGGTCACGACGCTAGTGTAATCCGCGCGCCGCATGACGGACAGGGCCTCACTACACCCGACGGACCGCAAGAACCGGGTTCGTCGCATAGCAAAGACGAGCGGGGGCGGCCAGCGTCACGCCAGGCCTCGGACTGGCGCTCGACAGCGCGGACGGACGAGGTCACTGGATCCGTCCAAACGCACCCCATGTCGCCGCACGCACGAGCGCGCCGTGCTCGTCGAGCCTGGGCGGCGCGAGGCGTACCGTGCCGGGAGACTGCGGGGCCACTCCGGTCAGTGCCGACCCGTCGACCGCCTCCAACGCGTCGAGGACGGACTTCACGACACCACACGGCACGCCGACTTCCTCGAGCAGTGCGAGCCAATGCGCGGCAGTCGCCGTGCGTACGCGGGCCGCGACCGCAAATACCACGCGCTCGCGCTGCGCGACGCGCCCGGCATTTGTCGCGAGCGTCGCATCGGCCGCGAGGACGTCGAGCCCGAGCACCCGCGCACAGGCGGCGAACTGCGGATCGCTCCCCACCGCGATGACCATCGCCCGGTCGGCCGCGTCGAATAGCTCGTACGGCACCAGATTGGGATGCGCGTTGCCCCAGCGCGATGCTTCGCGTCCCGATACCAGCGCGTTCTGCGCCACGTTCACGAGTGCCGCCGTCGCACTGTGCAGCAACGACACGCTCAACCGACGATCCGCGATAGTATGCGCGGCCTCACCCGTGTCTCTCGGTGCGCGGGCGCGACCGAGTAGGGCGGCGAGCACGGCGAGCGCCGCATCCTTCCCAGCGAGGACGTCGGCGAGTGCCACGCCCACCTTCATCGGTCCGCCGTCGGCCGCGCCAGTAATCGACATCCATCCGCTCTCGGCCTGCACGACAAAGTCATAGCCCGGCCGCGCGCTCTCAAGGCCAAAGCCGGCAATCGTACACCAGATGAGCTGCGGGTAGCGGACGAGCATCGCCTCGGCGCCAATCCCACGCCGCTCGAGAGTCCCCGGTTTGAAGTTCTCGATGACCACATCAGCGTCGGCGATGAGGCGCTCCACCAGCGCCAGATCTTCGGTGAGCGAGAGGTCGGCGGCAACGCTGAGTTTGTTGCGATTAGTCGACAGAAAGTAGGCGCTTTCTCCGCGGGAATCGAATGGCGGGCCCCACCCTCTCGTCTCGTCGCCACTACCGGGACGCTCCACTTTGATCACATCGGCTCCAAGATCACCGAGAATCATGCCGGCAAGCGGCCCCGCAAGAACACGAGAGAGATCGACAATTTTGATTCCTTTCAGTGGTAGTGTTGTCATACTGTTGTTATTATGTCCCTTTAAAGGCGCTATAAATCGTCTAATGTAGCGAATTTATAAAATATCGATGTATGACCCGTGTGCTACTTGCGTACAAGCTGAAAAATCATATACTTGCGCCCGTTAAGCTGCCGCAGAACCTCGCCACTACGGTCCCCATATGCCAGATACCGAAAAGCCGGCCGAAGTAATCGCTCCGCTTACCCCGCCGAAGCGTCATCCTGGACACCGCGGCCAGGACGTCCGCGACACTGTCGCCGAGATGGCAGCGAAGGCCCACGAAATCTCGCTTGAGGCCGGTTCCAAGATGGCGGCCGCGATGAAGGATGTCGTTGGCGCCGCCGCTGGCCTCGTCTCCTTCTCCATCGAGAGCACGCGCGATCTCGTGCAGTATATGGTGCGCCGTGGTCAGATGACGCAGGATGAGGCCGACAAGCTCATTCGCGACGCTGAAGAGGCCTGGCTCAAGAAGAACAAGGGTAAGGTCCTCCCCAAGATCGGCGCCTCGCCGTTGGCGAAGCCGATTCTCGGCATGCCGATTCGGCCTGCCCCTGCCGCGCCGGTGGCCAAGCCGGTGGCCAAGCCGGTGGCCAAGCCGGTGGCCAAGCCGGTGGCCAAGCCGGTGGCCAAGCCGGTGGCCAAGCCGGTGGCCAAGCCGGTCGCCAAGCCCGCGGCCAAGCCCGCGGCCAAGCCGGTCGCCAAGAAGGCGGCCAAGCCGGTCGCCAAGAAGGCGGCCAAGCCGGTGGCCAAGAAGGCGGCCAAGCCGGTGGCCAAGAAGGCGGCCAAGCCGGCGGCCAAGCCGGCGGCCAAGAAGACCCCCGCTCCGGCCAAGAAGCGGGTCAGTCATAAGCCCGCCGCCAAGAAGCCCGCGCCACATAAGTGAGCGGGCGGTCCCGCGCGGCGTAGCGAGAGCGCACCTTTCGGGTGCGCTCTCGTCGTTTCCTCCCCTCTGTTCCTGCCTTTCCGCCCACCCCTTCGCGCCCCGATCCAACTGTGCCCCGCATCGCCCGTGGCGACGCCCTCGCACTGACGCGCGCCCTCGTCGCCGTCGACTCGCGCAATCCCGCGCTCGCCCTAGGCGCATCCGGTGAACGCGAGGCCGCCGAACTGCTCGCGGCGACCCTGACGGACTGGGGGTTTTCGGTTGACCTGATGCCGGCGACAACCGGGCGACCGAATGTGGTCGCGCGCATCAGGGGCAGCGGGGGCGGCGCGTCGCTCATGCTCAACGGACATCTCGACACGGTCGACGTCGCAGGCATGACCCACGCCCCCTTCATTCCCGAGGAGCGTGACGGGCGGCTTTACGCCCGCGGATCGTGCGACATGAAGGCCGGTGTCGCCGCGATGTGTGCCGCCGCCGCGCTGGCCGCCGACTCCGGATTGGCCGGCGAAGTCATCGTCGCGGCCGTGGTTGACGAGGAGTTCGAGAGTCTCGGCACTCGAGCCCTCCTCGCGTCTGGCGTCTCCGCAGATGCCGCGATTGTCACCGAGCCGACGCGACTTGCCATCGCGCCGGCGCATCGCGGATTCGCGTGGGCCAACGTCACGGTCGAGGGTCGCGCCGCGCACGGATCGCGCTATGACATCGGCATTGACGCCGTCACGCACGCCGCGCTGCTACTCGCCGACCTCGAGGAGTACCAGCGCGCCGTGCTCACGACACGCACGCACCCCCTGCTCGGCCACGCCTCGTTGCACGCTGGGACTATCAGTGGCGGTACCGGGATATCGACCTATCCCGACCGCTGCACCTTCAGCCTAGAGCGCCGTACGCTGCCGGGAGAGCCCGACGGCGATTTTGCCGCCGAGGTGAAGGCGGCCATCGCCCGAGTGGGCGCTCGCGTGCCGGGATTTCGCGCAACCGTCACCTCGGGGCTCTCGCGGGAGCCGAACGACGTGCCGCTGGAGCACGCAATCGTCTCGGCACTCCAGGTGGCCTGCGGGGCAGAAGGCGCGCCGACGCGCATTGAGGGCCTCTCCTGCTGGACAGACGCCGCGCTGCTCACGGCGGCCGGAATCCCAGCGATCTGTTATGGTCCGGGCGACATCGCGCTCGCGCATGCCGCGGAGGAGTACGTGCCGATCGACGAGATCGCGCGCGCCACGGCGGTGCTCACACGCCTCGTCACCAACTGGTGTGGACCAAAGGGGGGCCCGTGGGTCAGTTGACGGTGAAGGAGTACGACGCGCTGGAGCGCGCGATCGTCGACTCGACGCGGATTTCGATTTTTCGGCGGGGCACCGAGTATCTCGTGATTCCTGAACGACTGATCACGCAGCGTGGCGCCGAGGCGATTCAAGCACGGCATCCGACGACCGGGGCGCGCCTTGTGCTGCGTCTCGATGAGACCGACCGCATTGAGATCGTGCGATGAGCGCACGTTTCCCGCTCGTCGCCGTCTACGCCGATGAGTCGTGTCTCGGTAACGGCAAGGCAGGGGACAATCCCGGTGGTGCCGGCGTGCTGGTCGAGTATCAGCACGCGGATGGCCGCATTACCCGACGCGATCTCTGGATCTCGGAAAAGGCGACGACGAACAACCGGATGGCGTTGCGGTCGGTGAGTGAAGCGTTCGGCGGACTCGGCGCCAAGGACGGAAGGTTCAGTGTGCATTTTACGACCGATTCGCGATACATCGTGGACGGGTTGTCGTCGTGGGTGTTCGGCTGGGCGCGCAACGGCTGGAAGCGAAAGACCGGCGCGATCGAAAACCTGGAACTCTGGAAGAACGCGATCGCGTCAGTGCATGGGCACGAGGCCACGTGGAACTGGGTGAAAGGACACGCCGGTCATCCGCAGAACGAGTACGCGAACGACCTCGCCGTGCGGGCCGCGACGGAGCAGACGCAGTCGGGTGGGTACGTAGAATCGGCATTCGACACGTGGCTCGCCGCGCGGCGCGCCAAGGGCGGTGCCCGGAGCGCCGTCGCACCATTTCCTGATCGCGACACGTTCAAGGCCGCGGCCTCTTTGCCCCGCGTCGGATAACACAGAACCCAAGGCGCTCGTGGACGTCCTCGACCATCTCTTCCGCCGACTCGTGCTGGCCGCGCGCACCTCGGGCGCGCTCGAACGACCCATCACGCTCGGCGAGGTGCTATACGAACTCGCGCCCTACGCCAGCGCCAAGCGCGAGGGCGGCATCGATTCGCATGACGATTATCTGCACGCGCTGATGCGACTCGCGTCGGGAGAGCGTGCGTTGCTCGGCGCGGACGATCGCATGCAGAACGACCTCAGGGCCGAGCTCAACTCGCCGAACCCAGACTTTTCGGTGTTGCGCACCTACACGCAGTCAAAGCTCACGGTCTCTCCCGAGGGGAGTGGGAAGGTGCTCGCGGGAGACACGACCATCGACCTGCGCTCGCTGACGACGGACCGTGCGGCGGCCGAGCCAGCGATGACGCCTCGTTTTTCGGAGCCGCCAACCGAGCCACGTCCGCAGGGCACAGTGATGGAGGCCGAGTCGGCCGACTCCGTCTCGGCCAATCCCGGCCACCGGGGCTGCCCATACTGTGCCCAGGCGCTCCCTGATGGACGCTCGGTCACGTTCTGCCCCGCGTGCGGTCTCAACCTCCTTATGAACCGTTGCCCTGGCTGCAGCGCCGAGATCGAATCCGAATGGACGTTCTGCATCACCTGCGGGCGGAAGTCGTGAACTTCTGGCGCGCCTCAACCGGCGTATGCGTCGTCGTCGCACTGACACTCGGCGGCTGTGCCGGCACGCAAACCACTGTGGACCCGCTTCGACCAATCGTCCGTGGTCCCCAATGGCCGGTGAAGACGCGAGAGCACGTCGACCTCTGGCTACACGGCTTCGCCCTCATCTCCGAGGACACTGCAAGGGTACCGCTCTACGCGCGCGACTACCGAGACCAGGTGACGATTGAGAAGAACAGGCGCCGCCTGTACACCGCCCTCGACTCGAATCGGTCGGCGCTCGCAGCGACGCTGCGCACGCGGCCGGTCCTCGAGGGAGCACAGTTCCTCGCGCTCTACTTCGGTTCCTGGGAGGAGTTGCGCCAGGCCATCGACTATTTCGTGAAAGCCGAGGGCGACCCCTCCCACGCGAACAACCCTGCCGTGCAGTCGATCATCGCCTTCCTCGCACAGCAGTTTCCGCGCAAGGAGGACCGCGAGTTCGCGCAGCGATTCGTGACGGCGCTCGAAGGCGAGCGCTCGAATTTTCATCACCAGTGGTGGCTCGACGAACAGCGGGCGCGCTCCGCAGCGCTCACGACGGCCGACTCGCTCTGGCAGGCCCGGTGGCGGCCGGCATTGCAGACGTACTTGAATCACACGCAACAGGGAAATGGCGACCTGATCGTCTCGCGCACGCTCGGTGGTGAAGGGCGCGCCGTGCCGGCCGGCAACCAGGCGAGCCAGTACGCAGTCAGCTGGCCTGCGACCACTGACTCGGCGGAGGTCCTGCTCTTCTCCTTTGCACACGAAGCGGCAGGCGCCGTGGCGAGCGTGGCGGTGAACGATCATCTCACGCCAGCCCAGCAACGGGAGGGTCTGGGCGCGAGTCTTGCCGCGATCGCACTCGTGCGCGGCGGTGCATTGTTGGTGGAGCGGATTGATCCTGCGCTGGCCGAGCGCTATGCGCGCTGGTATCTCGAGCAGTCGGGCAACCCGGTCCCCGCCCGTGCTGCGCTCGCTGCGCTCGCGCTCGCGTTCCCCATGTCGCCGGAGATGATCGCGTCCATGAAACGGCAGATCGAACTCGCGTTCGTGGGAATCTGACATGACTGATCTCCCTATCCCTATCCTTCCGCGCGCCGCGCTCGAGCGCGTGTTGTTGCGCGCGGCCGAACTCCATTCCGCGAGCGGCGACCTCCCGGAGACCATGAGCGAGGCCGACCTCGTCGCGCTCGCGCAGGAGGTCGGTATCTCCGCGATCGCGCTGAAGCAGGCCTTAACCGAAGAGCGGATTCGCGTAACGGTTCCCGAGGAGCGTGGCCTCGCAGCGACGATCGCTGGCCTCGCGCTTTGCACCGCTTCACGTGTCGTGCAGGGGCAGGCGAAGGCAGTGCTCGAGCGGATCGACCGCGAGTTCAGGGCGGACGAGAACCTCACCGAGCGGCGGCGTTTCCCCGACCGGATTGCGTGGGGGGCGCGCGGTGGAGTTGCCGGCGCGCTTGCCGGGCTTTCACGCTTCGACGGTCGCGGCTTCCCGCTCACCAAAGCGGACGAGGTGAGCGCGACGGTGATCCAGGTGGAGCCCGGGCGCGTGCATGTGCGCGTCGAGGCGACGCTTGGCGCGCGGCGCGCGGCCGCGATGCGCAACGGACTGCTCGGCGTCGGCGGTGCCGCCCTGGTGACGGCGGTCTTAGCCGCGCTGTCTGTCTTCCCGCTGATCGCGCTCGTCACCGGTGCCGCGCTCGCGCTCGCGAGCTCGCTCACGGCACGGCGCAGCTACCGGCGCGACGTCAACGCGGCCCAACTGGCGATCGAGCAATCCCTCGATCGCCTGGAGTTCGGCGAGTCGAAAAAGCGTGGACTCCTCGACCAACTGCTCATCGCTGATCGCTAGCGGTCCGGCTAACTTTCGCTGCGTGAACCTCATGGCGCCGTCCATCCCCGCTGTCGATACCGCCGAGCGCATTCGCGCGGCGGAGCGGTTTGCGCACGACATCCTCCCCGACGTGTCGCGCACCTTTGCGATCAGCATTCGTTTGCTTCCAGGCACGCTCGGTACCGCGGTGCACACGGGGTACCTGCTCTGCCGGATCGCCGACACGGTCGAGGACGACAACAGCACACCGCCTGAGCGACGAGCCGAACTGCTCGAGGAGTTCGTCCGCACGCTCGATGACCGCCGTGCTGCCGAGGCCTTTCCCGCGATTGCGGCCGGCCTCCAGGGCGACGCGACCCATCTGCAGCTTGTGCAGCATACCGACCTCGTGCTCGTGCTTTTCCGTACGCTGCCTCCGCGCACGCGCGACTGCGTCGCGCACTGGGTGTGCGAAATGGCCGTGGGAATGGCGAAGTTTGTGCGGACGTATCCGGACGGCATTCGCATCCAGACCCTGGCTGAGTACAAGGAGTACTGCTACTACGTCGCCGGGACGGTCGGATGCATGCTCACGGAGTTGTGGCACGAACATGCGAGTGCCGTGGGTCAACGCGAGTTCGACCGACTCTGGGTGAAGTGTCAGGCGTTCGGTGAGGCGCTGCAGACCGTGAACATTCTGAAAGACATCGCATGGGATGCGGAGCATGAAAATGCGATTTACATCCCCGCGACCGAACTCGCGGCACACGGCAGCAGCCATGCGACACTACTCTCACCTGAACACATCGAGCACAATCACAAGGCTGTGGTGCGCTTTATCGATCTCGCGCGCAACGATCTCGACGAGGCGCTCGAGTACACGTTGACGATCCCATGGCGTGCTTTCCGAATCCGCGCCTTCTGTGTCTTGCCGTTGCTCTTCGCGTACGCGACACTGCGTGATCTGAGCCGGTCGCGCGCGATGCTCACGGTGGGTGGCCAGGTGAAAATCTCGCGCCGCGAAGTGAAGGCGCTGATGATCGTCGGAATCCTCTCGCTCGTAAGCAACGAGGCGTTGCGCTGGCTCGTGAGTCGCGTGAAGGCGCGGCCGTTCACCCTCGCGCCGGTCACGGGCTGAGCCGCATGGTGCAGCTCGGCCGTCGCGGTCCCCCCGCTCGAGCGCACGCATCATGACGGCGCTCCCCCTGTCCAAGTTCGGGTTTCGTGGAGTCTTCCGCGATGACGCCGAGGCACGCGCGGTCTACAGTGAGGCCGCTGGCGTGGCGCGTATCATGCCGCTGGCGGTGGCCGTTCCCGTCGACGTCGACGACGTGGCGTCACTCGTCCGCTGGGCCGCCGCCAGTCGGGTCCCGCTGATCCCGCGCGGTTCAGGAAGTTCGGTGGCTAACGGCGCAGTCGGCAGTGGCGTGATCGTGGATCTTGGGCGGTTAGCAGAGCTCGGCACTCTGGTCGCGGGGCGCCGTCGGCTCGTGGCTGGGGCGGCCGTAATCCGCCAGGCATTGCAGGATGCCGCCGGGTCGCAACAACTGAGCTTTCCCGTCGACCCCTCGAGCAGCACGTTCGCGACGATTGGCGGGATGGTGGCCACGCACGCCGCGGGCGCGCGCACCGTTCACTATGGCCAACTGCGCGACTGGATCGCTGGCGTAGAGTGTGTCTTCGCTGACGGAACGCGCGCCTGGGTGCGGCGAGGGGAGCCGTTGCTTCCGGTGCCAGCACTGCGGCGCTTCGTCGACGACGTCGCGCCGAAGGTGATGGCGACCGACCCTTCGTTGCTCCGGCACAGCGGCGTGCGAAAGGAATCCTCTGGGTACGCACTGGGCGCCTTTGCACGAACCTCAGACGTGGTCGACGTAATCATCGGCAGCGAGGGCACCCTCGCGATCATCACGGCGGTGGAGGTACGGCTCACACCGAGGGCAGGAGCAACCGCGACACTGCTCGCTGGCTTCGCAGACCTCGCCGCCGCCGCTGCCACGGCGATACAGCTCGCCGCGCTTGGCGCGAGTGCGGTAGAGCTGCTAGACCAGAGCTTCCTCGAAATTGCGGCGAGCGGGAGCCTGCCGTTGCCGATCGTGCTCCCGCCAGGACTGGAGGCGGTGTTAATCGTCGAGGCGGAGGCGTCCGATGACGATGCCGCACAGCGCGCCGTTGGGCACCTGCGCGAGTGCGCCGTAGTCGGCGGCGCGGTGCACATCGCGACGGCCATGAGCACCGAGGAGGATGCCCGGCTCTGGCAACTTCGGCATGCGGCGAGCCCGATCCTGAATGAACTCGCGCCACGACTCCAGAGCCTGCAGCTCGTTGAGGATGGTTGCGTCCCACCCGAACATTTCGCGGAATACGTGCGGGCGGCGCGCACAGCACTCGAGCGCGCCCGATTCAAGGGCGTGATCTTCGGCCATGCCGGCGACGCACATGCGCATGTGAACGCGCTCGTGGATACGAGCGAGCCCGACTGGCGATCCCGCTGCGAACAGCTACTCGACGAGGTGACGGCGGTCGTCACGCGGCTCGGCGGCACGTTGGCCGGCGAGCATGGTGACGGTCGACTCCGGACGCCGTTGATGGCGCGCACCTGGTCGCCGGAAGCGATGGCGCTCTTCGCGGCCACCAAAACGGCGTTCGATCCGGAGGGGATTTTCAATCCCGGGGTGAAGGTGCCGCTTGCTGGAGTGTCGGAGCTGGGGGACATGAAGTACGATCCGGCGTTGGCACCCCTGCCCGAGGCGGCGCGCGCGGCGCTCGACCTTGTCGTGCGGGAGAAGGGTTGGGCGCGCCACCGATTGGATCTCCTCCTGCGGTGACCCGGGAGCAGTCGGTGGGAGGCGCCACTACGCTGGTCGAGGCATCGCCATGCCGCTCGCGCTAACTTTCCTTCTCCTGCCTCCTGCTTTTCATCTTTCATCGGCCGTTCGACCATGCCCCACTTCTATTCCGAGCCCAAGGTCAGCGTCCTCTCCCGACCGAGTTTCATGGCACCCGGCCACCTGCCCGTCCAGTGGATGGGCGAGAGCACTGACGGTGAGCGGCTCGCTGAGTTCGCGGGGCGACTCTGCTACATGAGCCAGAAAAATCCTGCCAGTCGCACCACGCGGGATTACCTCGAGAACATCAAGAAGCAGGGACACGGGTCGGTTCTCGAGCATGCGAACTATTCGCTGTTGATCGAGGGAGTGAGCCGATCACTGACGCATGAGTTGGTGCGGCATCGGGCGGGGTTCTCCTATTCGCAACTGTCACAGCGCTACGTGGACGAGTCTGACGCTGCGTTCGTCGTCCCGCCCGCGATTATCGGCGACGAAGCGCTCACCGCCGCGTGGAAGGGACAGATCGAGTCGGCGCAAGCGACCTATATCACGCTCGTCGAGAAGCTGATGGACCGCTACCAGTGGGTGGACGACAAGATCCATCGCCGGAAAATGGCGCGTGAGGCAGCGCGCGGTGTGCTGCCCAACTCGACCGAGACCAAGATTGTCGTGACCGCCAATGCGCGCGGCTGGCGGACGCTGCTGGAGCTGCGGTCGAGCGAGGGGGCCGAGTTCGAGATCCGTCGCATGGCCGTGATGGTCCTGCGCATCTTGCAGACCGAGGCGCCAGCGTTCTTCTCGGACTTTGAGACGTATGTCGCTCCCGATCGCGCGGAGGCGGCGCGGATCGCATATCACAAGGTGTGAGCGGCGCCCCATCACGGCCGACTGGCACACCCACTAGTTAGCAGGGCCGACCGCTGCAGGCGGCTCCGCGTTCGTCAACGCTTGGTGTGGTCCCGATCCGACTGATGCCGTTATTCGTTGTCGAAGTTCCCGGCATCGGCCTCGCGGACCGCCTCCAGGATATCCGAAGCGCGGTTCGTCGCGCCGCCTCCCGCGAGCTGGAACGACAGCGCTCGGCTCGTTCCCTCTGGCCAGTCAGGCATGAGTAGCCCGGCGATCAGCCGTCGGATCGCTTGGCCCCCGTCGAGCAGCAGGGTCCTCGCGGTCTCGTGGAGGACGTTGAGCGGGATGTGGAGATCAGCGCGAATGAGCTGTCCGGTGGAGCGGTCGTGCCAGGCAGAGTCGCCCACGGCTCCGGAAGCCTCGCTCACGCTCATCTCGCGTGTCGCGTCAGCTGCGAACTGACCCTTCCTAGCCTCGACAGCGGCGGCGAGCGCCAGGGCGAGCGACTCGGCGGTGGGTCGCCCGTAGAGCGTCACAACGTCGCGCGACGGCGACTCGAGCGTCTCAGGCGACGCGACCGAGCTCACTCGCGCGATCGACGCGTACGCTCCGGAGCCCTGCTCCCATTGGACCATCACATCAAGCATGCGTTCGCCGCCTCAGTACCATTGGTGGCCCGTCCCGCCCTGCGGAGTGAACGCGCAAGGATGCGTACGTGTGCTACCTCGCGGGACAGGGGCGCGTCACTTCACTCTGGTGGGAGGCGGCCGGCGAACCGTACCGCGTTGAGCCCAGCAGACTCGCGACCTCACCTCTGGGTGCGACACCCACCGCCACGCGCTTCCAGGGTCGCGCGGAGTCCCAGATGCTCGGGTTGGCTTCGCTGACCATCGATATCTTTCGGAGATGCAGATTGCCCGTCGCTCGGCCCTTGGCGTAGTGCTCCTCACCACCATCGTCCTGTGCCTTGCGCTCCCGTTACCAGACCGCGCGGAAGGCGCCGTGCCGGCCGACGTGGCGAAAGCCACGGGCAGGCAGCCCGCGGTTCCCACCCGCGCGCCCAACCTGCTGGGCGTTATCCCGGTGCTCGAGTATCACCTGATCGGCGACTCGGATGGCCGTTGGTCGCGCAGCCATCGGCGCTTCGCTCGCGATCTCGAGCTCTTGCATGTGCGTGGCTACCGCCCGATCACGGTGCGCCAACTCGTCACCAAACGAATCGACGTCGCACCGGGAATGACGCCGGTGGTGATCACATTCGACGATGCGTCGCCGGGTCAGTTCCGTTTCGTCGCCTCGGGCGATTCCGTTCTGGTCGACCCGACCTCGGCGCTCGGCATCTGGGAGGCATTCGCGGCAAAACATGCTGAATGGAAGGGTCGGGCAGTCTTCTGTGTGCTCCCGTCTGCGAGCAACGGCCACGCCTTCTTCGGTGACAAGGGGATCCAGGGCCAGCGCTCAGCGTGGCGACTCCAGAAGGTGCGCTACCTCGCCGAGGGCGGGTACGAGCTCTGCAACCATACGCTCTGGCACGCAAACCTCTCCAAGATGAGTGGCGCCCTAGTGCAGGAGCAGATCGCGCGCGCGCAACTCGCGGTCGATTCGGGCATGGCTGGCTATCGGATGCGCACGCTGGCATTGCCACTCGGGATCTGGCCGAAAAACCGCTCGCTACTGTTGCGCGGCGCCTGGCGGGACGCCACGAACGGTCGGACAACGGCGTATCAGATCGATGCGGTGCTCCGCGTTGGCGGTGGGCCGTCGCCCAGCCCGTTCGACACGCTCTTTGATCCGCTGCGCATCCCGCGAGTGCAGGTGTTCGCCAACGAACTCGAGACACTACTCGACCAGCTCGACCGCCGCGGGACGCGCTACGTGGCAGCGCGGCGTCAGTAGGATGCTAGATCCGCCCTAAGCATCGCGCTCAGAATTTCCACTTTTTAATCGTCCCCAACGCCGACGCGAGTGCCGACTTTTCATCGGCCGACTCGGCCGTCGCGAGCAACATCTCGTACGTTCCGACCGCGAGCTTGAGCGCGACCGAGTCGTTCTCCGCGCTCGCAACGCTGGTCGCATTGTCGGCGAGTGCCGCGTGGGCGAGCTTATCGTCGGGGAAGCGCATGGTCACCTGATGCCACCGCGTCATGCGACCACGCGGCGACGACTCGGCCAGCGCCCACAGATGCCACGCCGCCCGGTTGGATGGGTCGGCGACGAGGGCGCGCGACGCGATCTGACCGACGACGTCTGGACCTCGACCGGTAAGCCAATAGGCGTTGGCGAGCGCCACGAGCGCAGCGGCGTTCTCAGGCTCGCGCTCGACAACGCGCTCGTAGACTGGGCCAGCGACCTCATGCATTTCGAGGAATGGCTCGACCGCCACAACCAGGTCGGCGGGATCGGCCGTCTCCGCACAGATGGCGTCGAGACGGGCGAGAAGGCTCGGAATGTCGGCCTCCGAGCGATAATCCTTCACAGCGGCCGCAATGGCGGCGCGCGCATCGAGTGTAGAGCGAAGCATCATCAAAGTTACCCATCGTGACTCACCGGTGGCACCGGAGCGCCTGTGAACACTCCTGAAGGGCAACAGGGGCTGCAGCACCTGCTGAACAAGGCGAGGGCGGCGCGGTTCGCGGAGTTGCAACATCTCGAGATGGAGGGGCTCCCGGCGGAGCCGGCGAGTCGATCGGTCGATTCCTCAAAGCACCCGCAGGGTTGCGCCGCGCGCCCTGAGCCCACATACTCCATATACCGCTCGTCGTGGTGAGGCCTTCCCCACCAGATGATCGTACTCTTCAGATGCTCCCCAGCCGTGCTCTTTTGCGCGGTGCCCCCCGGCAGACTTGCCGGGACTTGGCCGGATTCGTCTGGACGCTCGCTCCACATCGCTGAACGCGGTTGCGCTCTCCGCAACGACCCTCGTGGTCCTACACCCGTATGAATGACAGAAAGCCGTCGTCCGCCCCGCCGTGGGCGTGGTGCGCGCCCCAAGGGCGAAGTCGCACCTGATTTGACCAGCGAAGCCGATCCGTATCGCGACGCCTCCGAATCTTTCGAGGCGCCTCCCGGCGCGTCTACCCCGGCGCCTGCCGCTGCCGACGAGGCACCCCGGGCACCGCGGACTCCCCGGGCACCGCGGACACCGCGACTACCGCGGACACCGGTAGAGTCCGCAGTCGACTCCTCTGAATCCGTCCCGGCCAGCACGGGAGAGCCGCCCGATCCGGCCACCAACAGCGCCCCCCAGCAGGAAGGTCAACGCCCTGCCGAGGATCGCAGCGAGGGCAGCGGTCGGGGCCGGCGGGGCCGACGGCAACGTGGCCGCGGTCGCTCAGGCACCGGTAACGGCCCTGGTGGCAATAGCGGCGGAGCGGAACGAGGCGAGCGTCCACCACGTATGGATCGGCCGCCACGCAGGGAACGGCATGAACGCGGCGATCGAGGGGAGCGCGGCGGCCGGCCCGATCGCGGCGAGCCGCGCGGCGGTGACCAGAGCCCTCCCGTCATCCTCGTGGTCGACGGCGAGACCATCGGTTGGTTCGACCCCGCCCGTGATGCCGGCTTCATCCGTCGGCACGAGTTCAGCTATCTCGCAGAGCCGAACGATGCCTGGATTCCCCCGTACCTCGTCAAGCAGTTCAGTCTGCGTCGTGGCGACGCGATCGAGGCACGCATTGGACGCGACCAACGAGGTCGGCTCTGCGTGGCCGAGATCCTGACGATCGACGGCGACGAGCCAAACGCCGACCTCAAGCGTACCGATTTCCAGTCGCTCACCGCGTCGTATCCGGAGCGGAAACTCACGCTCGAGACGGGGCGCCCAGCGAAGAGCGGGCCCGAACTCACGCGCCGCGCGATCGACCTGATCGCGCCGATTGGCTACGGCCAACGTGCGCTCATTGTCGCCCCGGCTCGTGCCGGCAAGACGATGCTCATGCAAGCGATCACCGAAGGCATCGCCGCGAATCATCCTGAGGCCACGCTCCTGATCCTCCTCGTGGACGAGCGCCCAGAGGAAGTCAGTGAGGCGATTTCATGGGGGGTGGGTGAAGTAGTGGCGTCGAGCTTCGACCAGCCGGCCAAGAGACATGTGGAGGTCGTCGAGATGGTGCTCGAGCGGTCGCGTCGATTGGTGGAACAGGGCAAGGATGTGGTGATCGTGCTCGATTCGCTCACCCGGATGGCGCGCGCCTTCAATACGGCGGAGCGTGGCAGCGGGCGTACGCTCTCGGGCGGCCTTGACACCTCGGCGATGGCCCGGCCCAAGGCCTTCTTCGGCTCGGCGCGCTACATCTTGCCGCAGCACGGCGGCGGCTCGCTCACGATTATCGCCACCGCGCTGGTCGAGACCGGCTCGCGCATGGACGACGTGATCTTCGAAGAGTTCAAGGGCACCGGCAACTGCGAGATCAAACTCGACCGGTCCCTCTCGGAAAAGCGGATTTTCCCCGCGTTTGATATCGCGACGTCAGGGACGCGCCGTGAGGAGAAGCTCTACAAGGCGGAGCAGATCGACGCGATTTATACCCTGCGGCGCGGCTTGCAGCAGATGCCGCCACAGGCGGGGATGGAGTGGTTGATCAAGCGCATTGCTGGCACGACTTCAAATGATGCATTGCTGGCTGGGCTGTAATCGAACAGCAGCGATTCCGTAGGAGATGGAAGAAGGCCGCCCGCATAGGCGGCCTTCTTCATTTGGGCGCCATCTCGTCCCACAGCGCCGCGATGGCGCGCATGCCCCGGCGAAAGTTGTCTTGGCTGATCCACTCGTCTGGCGCATGCGCATTCTCACCCGGCAACCCGAAGCCGACAAGGAGCACCGGGGCTTTGAGGATCCGCGCAAAGTCATTCACGACCGGGATCGATCCCCCTTCCCCGATGATGACGGGCTCGCGGCCGAACGCGGTCGCCAGTGCGCGGGCGGCCGCATCGAACACCGGTCCCTCGAGCTCGGCGCGCCACGGATGTCCACCGTGCAGCGCGGTGACCGTGACGGTGACGCCTGCGGGGGCCGCAGCGCGCACATGCGCTTCGACCAACGTGCGCGTCGTCTCCGGATCCTGGTCCGGCACGAGGCGACAGCTCACCTTGGCCATCGACGTGCCCGGCAGCACCGTCTTGGCGCCCTCGCCGGTGTAGCCGCTGAGCAGCCCGTTCACTTCGCAGGTGGGACGCGTCCAGAGCTTCTCGAGCGTCGTGTATCCCGGCTCCCCACCGAGGGCGTCGACCGCGAGCTGCTTCTTAAAATCGAGCTCGTCGAACGGCAGCTGCTTCATCTGTGCGCGTACGGCATCGGGGAACGGACGGACGGCATCATAAAAGCCGGGGATCGCCACCTTTCCATTCGCGTCGTGAAAGCTCGCGATGATGCGGGCGAGCGCCGTCGCCGGATTCACCACCGCACCACCGTACATCCCCGAATGCAGGTCGGAGTTGGGGCCGGTGACGTTGATCTCGAAATACGCGAGCCCACGCAGCGACGAGAGGATGCTCGGGATACCGGGCGCGAACATCGTCGAGTCGGAGATCACCACGGCCTCGCACTGGAGGCGCGCACGGTGCTGCTCGATGAACGGGGCGAGATTGTCTGAGCCGACTTCCTCTTCGCCCTCGGCAAGCACGATGAGGTTCACCGGCAATGTGCCGCGCGCGGCAAGATGTGCTTCGATGGCGGCGATGTGCAGCCAGAGTTGTCCCTTATCGTCGACGCTGCCGCGTGCATAAATATTACCGTCGCGGATCGTGGGTTCGAAGGCGGGCGACGTCCATAACTCGAGCGGCTCGGCTGGCTGTACGTCGTAGTGACCGTAGACGAGCACGGTCGGCGCGCCCTTGGGCGCCTTGCGCCATTCGCCGAGTACCACCGGATGCCCGGGTGTGGCGATTGTCTCGGTGGTGAAGCCGAGTCGCGCCAGATGGGCATGCACCCAGTCGGCCGCGCGGGCAACGTCGGCCTTGTGTGCCGAGTTGGCGCTCACACTTGGGATGCGAAGGAACTCGAAGAGGTCGTCGTGGAGACGCTGGTCGTTGTTCGAGAGCCAGGCTTCGAGTGCGGAGTCGAGTGGATTGATCGTCATGGTCATGAGGTCTGTGATCGTGCTCAGAGGCGCGGCGCGCGTGGGTCGGTCGAGTCGGCGGGAAAGCTGCCGTCCCAGCCGGTAAGCGTCCAGAGCTGACGGGTATTCACGGTCTCGCCGCCGCGAAGCAGCGCGATCACCGGCCCTGGTGTGATCGTGGCGAAATGCATCGCGAGACGACGGATCGGGTTCGGCAGGCCTGGCTCGCGCGGGATCTCGAGCGAGAGCAAGAGGTCGTCGCCAGGCCGTGCCGTGTCGATGAAGCGGGTCCACAGGTCGTACTGATTGCGTCGACCACCGATATTCAGCGCGGTCAGGTCGTGCCGGCCGTGCGAGTGAAACGTGAGCATCGCCGCGTCCTGATACCGATTGGCGGCCAGGTGCAGTGTCCGGCCATCCACCGGCGCGGTCACTCGGTACGCGGAGTCGAGCGACGCCGCGAAGCCATCCCACCCATGCGCCTGCGAGACCTGATCGCGGCGCGCCGGAATCGGCACAACACGGAACGCCACCTGAAGCAATAGCACGGCGGTGACTGTGCCGGCGACCCAGATCGCCCGGCGCTCCCAGACGGTGCGCGCACCATCGCGCGTCGCACCGAGCAGGATGAGCGCGGGCAGCCAGGCGATCGCGGGCCAATTGGCCTCGACGTTGCGCCGCGTCGCGCTGTAGACGAAAAAGAGCGCGCAAAAGGTGCAGACCACCGCGAGCGCAAAGCGCGTGTTATGCCGCGGTGCGCGGAGCGCCTTGACGACCGCTCCGATGATCAAGACAAAGAGGATCGGCGTGGCCAGCGCAATTTGCGACCCCGCGAGGTTAAGCTGGCGCCGCAGCAGGCTCTCTTTGACGCTGGTACCGAGACCATGCCCCAACTGGAACCGGAATGCAATCCAGTCGTGTTGCGCGTTCCACAGGAGCACCGGCGCCATCACGAGCGAGGCGACCGCGACCGCGATCCACGGCCCGGGCTCCCGAAGACGCTGTCGGAGCGGCGCATGCAGCGCGAACGCGATCAGCAGCGCGAACGGCACGAACACGCCAGTGAACTTGGACGCCATCGCCGCGCCGATCGCGACTCCGCCGACGGCCCACCAACGGGTTGCTGCCGCGCTGCCGGGCGCCGCATCCAGGGCGCGCACTATACAGAAGACCGTCCAACAGACTGCCGCCAGGAGCGGCGCGTCCGGCGTCGCCAACACAAGCCCAGCGACGGCCAGCGGGAGGACAAGGAACGCGAGCGCCGTGTACCGCGCCGCCGCCGGACCGGCCAGGCGGTACGCAGCGAGCGCCAGCGCGAGGCCACTCGAACTCCCCACGAGGCTCGAGAGTGCCCGGACCCCGAACGGCGTGTCACCGAGGACGGCGGTTCCGCCCGCGATCAGCCACGCGATCATGGGCGGGTGATCGAAGTAGCCGCCAGCGAGGCGGCGCGACCACTCCCAGTAGTACGCCTCATCGGGAAGGAGCGGGACCGTCGCCGCGAGGGCGAGTCGCAGCACCGCCGCGACCGCGACGATCGCGATCGCCTGATGCCATGGCGCCTGGTCGTCGATCGATCGTGCTGAGCCGTCGGTCACCGGGAGTGAGTCCGGACCATGGGGGGGGGGAACAGCGGACGAGTATTATCAATGTAACCATGCCCAACCGTCTCGCCGCCGAAACAAGCCCCTACCTCCTCCAGCACGCCGAGAATCCGGTCGACTGGTACCCGTGGGGCCCCGCAGCATTCGCACTCGCGGCCGCCACCGACCGGCCGGTGCTGCTGAGCATCGGATACGCCGCCTGCCACTGGTGCCACGTGATGGCCCACGAGTCGTTCGAGGACGAGACGACCGCGCGCATCATGAACGAGCTCTTCGTAAACATCAAGGTCGATCGCGAAGAACGCCCCGACATCGATTCGATTTACATGCAGGCGGTTCAGGCGATCTCGGGACGTGGCGGCTGGCCCATGACCATGTTCCTCACGCCAGAGGGCGCGACGTTCTATGGCGGAACGTATTTCCCACCCGAAGACCGCTCCGGAATGCCGTCGTTCCGGCGCGTTCTGTTCTCCGTCTCGGATTCGTGGAAGCACAGGCGCGACGAGGTGCTGAGAGGCGCCGCGTCGTTGCGTGACATCTACGCGGCTGCCGAGGGCCCAAGCTCAGCAGGTCCCCCACTCACGGCGCTCACACTCGGCGAGACGGTGCGCACCGTGCGAAACTGGTACGACCAGAAGGCCGGCGGCTTCGGATCCGCGCCCAAGTTCCCTCAGGCGATGGTCCTCGACGCGCTCCTGCGGCACTGGGCGCGCACAGGAGACACGGAGACGCTTCGATTGGTGCGCTTCTCCTTTGCGAAAATGGCCGGCGGTGGGCTCTACGATCAACTCGGCGGTGGGTTCCACCGGTACACCGTCGACGCGGCCTGGCTCGTGCCGCACTTCGAGAAGATGCTCTACGACAACGCCCTTCTCGCGCGGCTCGCGGTGCATCTGTGGCAGGCTACCGGCGACGCCGACGCCAGACGCGTTGCGCTCGAGACTTTTGACTGGGCGCGCCGCGAGATGCGCGACCCGGCTGGCGGCTGGTGTTCGTCGCTCGACGCCGACAGCGAGGGGCACGAGGGCACGTTCTACCTCTGGTCGCTTGCCGCGTTGCGTGCCGTCGCCGGTGACGACGCGCCGATCGCGGAGGCGCACTGGGGCGTCACCGCCGGTGGGAACTTCGAGGGCGCCAATATCCTCAACGTCGCGGTCCCACTCGTTGAGGCAGCGGCGCGCTGCGGCTTGAGTGAATCCGAGGCCGTGGCCGCACTCGCGCGCGCGCGCGCCAAGCTCTTCGCGGCGCGTGCGCGGCGCATCCGCCCGCCGCGCGACAACAAGGTGCTCGCGGGATGGAACGGATTCATGCTTCGCGCCGTCGCCGAGGGAGCGCGCGCTTTTTTCGACAGTCAGTTGCGCGAGGACGCCGTGCGCGCAGGCCGATTCCTGCGAGATTCGCTCGTGCGCGACGGACGCGCGATGCGCAGCTGGAGCGCGGGTCGTACGCGGATCGCAGGGTTTCTCGAGGACCAGGCGGCGCTCGGGCTCGGATTCATCGCGTTGTACCAACTTACCTTCGAGCGCGAATGGCTCGACCTTGCGATGACGCTCGCCGAGTCGACGGTGGAGTGGTTTTGGGATGACGAGAGCGGCGCGTTCTATGACACCGCGCGCGATGCGGAACGGTTGGTGACGCGCCCACGCGACGTCACCGACAATGCCATCCCCTCAGGCACCTCACTGGCGGTGGAGCTGCAGCTCCTCGTGGCCGAGTATACCGGGAATGCCGCCGCGAGACGGCGCGCCGAGTACGTGCTCGCGACGATGTCCGAGGCGTTGCGGCGCGCCCCGCTCGCATTCGGGCATCTCCTCGGCGCGGCCGACCTCAGTGTGCACGGCGCCGTGGAGGTTGCGATTGCCGGTGATCCTGCGCGCGCCCCCTTCCGCGCGCTCGCCGAGGCCGCAGCACAGGCTTACACGCCGTCCCTGGTACTTGCCGGCGGCGAGGGCGACGGAGTGCAGGGACTGCCGTTGCTCGAAGGACGCACCGCACCCGCCGGCGGGGCGCTGGCGTTCGTCTGCGAGCGCTATACGTGTGAGCTGCCGATCACCGATCCAGACGCACTCGGTGCGCGACTCAGAGGTCAGCGCACGACCGATTGATCTGCGAGCAGTTCGTGCAGAGCTGCTTACATTTGCGCCAATAGAGCGTCACCGCACCGCAATAATCACACACTTCGACCGCCGCAGTTCCGGCGCTAGCGTGGTGCGGCGCATCATCGACTCCGGGCGGCAGGTATGGCTGCTTCACACCGTCACTCGACCTCGAGCGCGAGGTCGAGACTGGGCGCCGAGTGGGTCAGCGCTCCGATCGAGATTCGGTCCACGCCGCACTCTGCAATCCCTCGCACCGTGTCGAGCGTGACGCCGCCCGACGCCTCGGTCCAGCAGTGGCCGTTGGCGAGTTGGACGCATTCCCGTATCGCCGGCAGTGACATATTGTCGAGCAGCAACGCATCGACGCCGGCGGCGATGGCCGCGCGGACCTGCACCACCGTATCGCACTCGGCCTGAATCAGGAGTCCCGCCGGCACATGGGCCCGGGCTCTGGCGACGGCCACGGCGACGTCACCCTCGCAGGACGCGATATGATTGTCCTTGATGAGCACCGCGTCCGAGAGATCACGGCGATGATTGCGACCGCCGCCGCAGCGGACAGCGTACTTGTCGAGATCGCGCCACCCCGGCGGGGTCTTCCGGGTATCAACAATCTGGACATTGAGGCCGTGCACCGCCTCAACGTAGCGCGCCGTGAGCGTCGCGATGCCGGATAGCCGCTGCATGAAGTTGAGCGCGACGCGTTCGGCGCTTAAGAGTCCGCGCGCGGGGCCAGTGAGGAAGAGGATCGTGTCGCCCGCGTTGACCGTGGAACCGTCCTCCACGTCGACGCGGATCTCGACGTGCGACTCGAGCAGACGGAACGCCGCCAGTGCGAGCGGGACGCCCGCGAGGCGGCCGGGCGCCCGGGCCACGAGTGCGGCGCGCGCGTGCCGCATGGCCACGACCGTCGAGATTGTCGTAACGTCGTCGAACGAACGATCCTCGTCCAGCGCCGCTTTCACGAGATTGACGAGCGCCGGTTCACTGAGCGGAAATCCCGACCCAACCGGCACGTAGCTCGGCGTGGCGAGCGGCGTGATCCGCCGCGGAGGCACGGGGGCGCGCGGCGCCATCACTCGCCTGGATCCACGCCCGGCGAGGCGAGCGCAGGGGCGCTCCCGCCGATCGCGACCATCCGTTCGATCGCAAGTCGCGCCCGCTGGGCAATCTCGCCTGGGACAGTGATGCGGTGCTGCAGCTGTTCGATCGCGACGAGGATCTTCGGCAGCGTCGTGACCTTCATGTAAGCGCAGGACGCGCGCTCGTTGGCCGCGAAGAATTTTTTCTCGGGATACGCTTTCTCGAGACGGTGCAGGATGCCGACCTCGGTGGCGATGATGAACGTCGAGGCCTTGCTCACCCCCGGGCGGTTGATCATGCCCTCGGTGGAGAGGATGTGCACCCCCTCAGGATCCACGTCGCCGGCGCTCACCGCTTCGACCACGCTGGTCGCGCACCCGCATTCGGGGTGAATCAGAAACTCAGCCTCAGGGTGCAGCGACCGCTGTAGCCGGATGTTCTCTGGATCGATCCCCGCATGCACATGGCATTCGCCCATCCACACATGGATGTTTTTGCGGCCCGTTATGCGACGTACATGTGCGCCGAGGAACATGTCGGGAAGAAAGAGGACTTCCTGCTCGGCCGGGATCGAATTGACGATTTCGACCGCGTTCCCTGAGGTGCAGCAGTAATCGCTCTCCGCCTTTACCTCGGCGGTGGTGTTCACATAGGCGACGACGATCGCGCCCGGATGCTCGGCCTTCCAGGCGCGGAGCTGGTCCGCGTCGATCGTCGAGGCGAGCGAGCAGCCGGCGGCGAGGTCGGGAAGCAGTACGGTCTTGGACGGCGACAGGATCGCGGCGGTCTCGGCCATAAAGTGCACGCCGCAGAAGACGATCACATCCGCGTCGGTCTTGGCGGCTTCGCGCGAGAGGCCGAGCGAGTCCCCGACGTAGTCGGCGACGTCCTGGACCTCAGGGCGCTCGTAGTTGTGCGCGAGGATCACAGCATTGCGCTTCTTCGCGGCCGCGCGGATCCGCTCCTGCAGCGCAGTGACGTCGCGGGACGATGCAGGGGTGTTGACCATCACTGAATGATAGGGCGCTCGACGAGAGGGAGGGAGGGAGGGAGACGACAGGCTGGCGATGCAGTCCGGCCGAGTTATACTTCGGACATAAATCTTTAGCCCTTCGTCCATGTGCGGCTCCTCAAATTCGTTCCTTCGCCGTGGCACCCTGCTGGGAGGCCTGCTCCTGACCGTCCTCGGGGCGTCCGCGGCGACACGTGACGATGCCACGCCTGTCGCCAATCGCGAGGCAGGCCTTGTTTCGCCTCCTGCCGACGAGTCGCTCCTCCACACGCACCTCGTCAAGAGCATCCCCGGCAAGGACAGCGTGCTCCGCTCCCGCCCGGCGACCGTGCAACTCTGGTTTAGCGAGAAGATCGAACTTGGGTTGAGTCGGGTGCGGATTGAGGGCGCCGATGGCAGGTCCATCTCGGCCTCGCCGCTGACGCAGGCTGCGGACGTGGCGAACGCCCCCGTCGTCGCATCGATTGCGTCGCCGTTGGCCGACGGCACCTACACGTTGCATTGGACTGCCGCCTCGGGCGATGGGCATGCGGTGAAGGGCAGCTTCAGCTTCACCGTCACGCTGCGCTGACCGCGACGGTCGCGAGCCACGGCGTCGGACCAGGCGATGACCGAGTCGATTTTCGACACGTCTGCGAGTGCGCTGATCAACGGCGCACACTACACGGGACTCACGATCGCGATCGGAGCCGTGGCGATGCGGGTCCTCGTACTCTCGCGCGGTGGCCTCTCCGTCTCGGAGCGTACGCCCGCTACACGTGACGCGGCGCGGGCGGCAGTCTGGGGGAGCGTGCTGATCCTCGTCGCCGCCCCGCTGCGCGCACTCAATCAGGTACGCGGGCTTGTCGAGCCTGACGAGTCGTGGATCCCGATGCTCCAAGCCGTCCTCGGCACATCGGTCGGCAAGGCCCTGCAATTGCAGGCGATCTGGGCCGCGGCGGCGATCGTGGCCTTCCTCGTGGCACAACAGGGACGCGACCGCGGGTGGAAGATCGCAACGGTCGCGGTCGTGATCCTCGCCATCACCCCGGGGCTTGCCGGGCACGCCGCCACCTCGGCGTCGCCGACACTCTCCCTCGCCGCCTCCATGCTACATCTGCTGGGCGCGGGCCTCTGGGTCGGTGGGCTGTTCCACCTCTGGCGGCTGACCGGCCGCTCGAGCGACGCCACGCTCCAGTGCGCGCTCGCCGCGTTTCATCCGGTCGCGATGGTCGGCGCCGCGCTGATCGTGATGAGCGGACTCTACCAGACCTGGCCCATGGTCGGCTCGCCCGCGCACCTCGTCTCGACCGCCTGGGGACGACTCCTCTCGCTCAAGCTCGCCCTGGTGCTCGGCGTGCTCCTGTTCGGCTACAAGCACCTGCGCTCGGCAGAACAGTCCCTCGGGCGCGGCAATCGTGCGGCGCTCCGGCGGAGCCTCGGGAAGGAGACACTCCTCGCGCTCGCAGTCATCGTGGTGACAGCGGTACTGACCGCGACCGCGAAACCACTCTAAGTCGGCAGGACGAGGCGAGAGGTTCGACCGAGATACTCACCGTTCTCGCTTCTAGTTTCTCCCGTCTGTCCGCTGCTGCTACCACTCCAGGTGCTTTCCCCGCCACGCATTTCGCGTCTTCGGAAAGTCGCGGCGAAAATGACCCCCGCGTGACTCGCGCCGCTGGAGCGCGGCGCCGACGATCATCTGCGCGGTCTCCACCATATTGATCTCCTCGGTCATGCCGAGCGTCAGCCGCTCCCGCAGTGCTTCAAGCGCCCGGCGGGCGACGCCAAGTCCCTTGGCGTCACGCGTGATCCCCGCATGTTCCCACATCAGGCGTCTGATCTCGTCGGCAGCGACCTGCGCGGCCCCCCCGTCGGGGAGACCGACGACAGTCCATCCGGTGCGTCGCGGTAGCCGCGGCAGCCTGGGCTGCTTCACCGCGTCGCGGGCGACGCGCTCAGCGAATACCAGCCCCTCAAGCAGCGAGTTGCTCGCAAGCCGGTTCGCGCCGTGCACGCCGGTGCGAGAGACCTCACCGCAGGCGTAGAGCCGGTCGAGCGTCGACCGTCCGACGAGGTCGGTGATGATGCCGCCCATCATATAGTGCGCGGCCGGCGTGACGGGGATCAAGTCTTTGCGGGGGTCGATCCCGCGCGCGAGACAGAGACGAAGGATGCCGGGGAAGCGTCGCGCAAAGATGGGTGAGATTTTGCGGGCGTCGAGCCAGACGCCGCTGCCCGCCTGTTGCTCACGGAAGATCTCTCGGGCCACGATATCGCGCGGGGCGAGTTCCGCGAGCCGGTGTCGCGTCCCCATGAAGCGGGTGCCGCGGTCGTTCACGAGCACGGCCCCCTCGCCGCGCACCGCTTCCGAGACCAGCGCGAGCGGATTCTCTCGCGTATCGAGCGCAGTGGGATGGAACTGCACGAACTCCATATCGGCGAGCTTCGCGCCGGCCCGGTGCGCGATCGCGTAGCCGTCCCCTGTGGCGACCAGCGGATTGGTCGTATGCCGATAGAGTTGACCGCAGCCACCGGTCGCGAGCACGGTCGCGTCGGCAATGATCTCGACCGCCATGCCGTTCACATTCGCACGCACCCCGCAGCAGCGGCCCTGATCGACGATGAGGTCCAGCGCGCGCGCCGTCTCGAAGACGTCGATGTTCTTCCGTTCCGTGACCCGGTGGATGAGCGCGCGCGCCACCTCAGCGCCGGTCTGGTCACCCTTGGCGTGCACAATCCGTTTCCGGGAGTGCGCGGCCTCGCGCCCGAGCGTGAAGCGCCCGCTCTTGTCGAGATCGAACCGCGCGCCCGCCGACGCCAGCTCACGCACGCGGTCGGGCCCTTCGGCAACGAGTACCTCGACCGCTGCCGCATTACAGAGCGCAGCCCCGGCGGCGAGCGTGTCACTCTTGTGCAGATCCGGGGAGTCGCCGGCCCCGAGTGCGGCCGCGATCCCGCCTTGGGCATAGGCGGTCGCCGAATCCTTGAGCGTGCGCTTGGTCAATACGACGACGTCCCCATGATCCGACGCGCGCCAGGCCGTCTGGAGCCCCGCGACCCCGGAACCGATCACAAGAAAGCGGGTGCGAATGCGTTGTGACATCATAGAAATGAATGACAAAGCGCAGGCGGGCGCGAGTGGCGCTCGTCGCGCCGGCGCGGCTACCTTTGCCCGGTCGCGTCATTCACCCTTCGCAACCCAAGGACGCCCATGAGGATCCAGCTTCGCCTGACGATCATGAACTTCATGCAGTTCTTTGTATGGGGCGCGTGGCTGATTTCCATGGGCGGTTACATGATTGTCACGCTCGGCTTCACAGGGACCCAGGTCGGCAGCGTCTACGCCACCATGGGCATCGCCTCGCTCTTCATGCCTGGGCTGCTCGGCATCGTTGCCGATCGCTGGATGAACGCCGAACGCGTCTTTGGGCTCTGCCACCTCGTCGGCGCCGGACTCCTGCTCTGGGCGAGTACCGTGACGCGGTACGAACTGCTGTACCCAATCATGCTGCTCAACGCGATGGTCTACATGCCGACGATCGCGCTCAGTAACACTGTGTCGTACAAGGTGCTGCAACAGCAGAAACTCGATGTCGTGCAGCACTTTCCCCCGATCCGCGTCTGGGGGACGATCGGCTTCATTGCCGCGATGTGGATGGTGGACTTCGCGGGACTGACAAAAAGCGCATTGCAGCTCTATGTGAGCGCGGGAGCCTCGCTCCTCCTCGGGCTCTACGCCTTCACCACGCCGGCCTGTCCGCCGGTCGGCAACCGGAAGGCGGGTGGACTCGCCTCACAGTTCGGCCTCGACGCATTCGTGCTGTTCAAGAGCCAGCGAATGATGGTCTTTTTTGCCTTTGCCATGCTGCTGGGCGCCGCGTTGCAGATCACGAACGCCTTCGGCGGCGCCTTCCTCGACGATTTCAAGACGGCCTTCCCGGACAGCTTCGGCGTGCGACACCCGAACCTCCTGCTGTCGATCTCGCAGATCTCGGAGACGGCGTTCATCCTCTCAATCCCGTTCGTCCTCGCACGCTTTGGGATCAGGACGGTGATGTTCATCAGCATCATCGCGTGGGTACTGCGATTCGGACTCTTCGCGTTCGGTGATCCGGGCAGCGGCCTCTGGATGCTTGTGCTCTCGATGATCGTGTACGGGATGGCATTCGACTTCTTCAACATCTCAGGCTCGCTGTACGTGGACCGCGAGGCGGACGAAAGTATCCGCGCGAGTGCACAGGGGCTGTTCATGATCATGACCAACGGGATTGGTGCCTTCATTGGTGGCACCGTGAGCGGACTGGTCGTCGATCGATTCACGACCGATGGGGTGAAGGACTGGCGCAGCATCTGGCTCGCCTTTGCGGCGTACGCCCTCGTGCTTGCGGTGATCTTTCCGTTCATCTTCAAGCGGACCGATCAGGACGAGAAGGCGGCGCACGCCTAGCGGAGTCGTAGCGCGAAAAGAGAGGGGCGTGCTTTCCGGGCGCTCCGGAACGGGCGCTCCGGAACGGGCGCTCCGGAACGGGCGCTCCCGCAGGGGCGTATATTTTCCGTCGCCGAGCAGCCTTCATTTTCTGACTTCCATCTGACACTCTCTCGTAAACTTCCGTCGCGTACCCATCCCGCACCGCCGAATCCGAAAGAACACCTAAAGAAGGTGACCACGGAACCCAGTGCAGCTCAGCTACGGCGTTTACCCGTCAGAATGGCTTCTCGAGACTCTCCGATTGCGGCGTGAAAAGCTCGGCGCCTGACTCCGTAATCACCATGTCATCCTCGAGCCTGATTCCGAATTCCCCCGGGATGTAGATCCCCGGCTCGTCGCTGAACACCATACCCGGCTCGAGCAGCCGCTTGTTGCCGCGCACAAGATAGGGCCACTCGTGGCCATCCATTCCCATGCCGTGACCGACGCGGTGTGAGAAATATTTGTAGTCGGGTCCGAAGCCCGCGTCGACGATCACCTTCCGCGCGGCGGCGTCCACTGCCTCGCACGCGAGGCCCGGTCGCGCCGCGGCGAGCGCGGCCCTCTGCGCGCGATGTTCGATCTCGAACACGTCCTTCATCCGCTGCGTCGCCTTGCCGAGCACGAAGGTGCGCGAGATGTCGGAGCTGTAGCCTTCGACTTTGCAGCCGCCGTCCATGAGCAGGATACTCCCCTCGCTCACCACCTGCGGCGTCGCCGAGCCGTGCGGGAGCGCCGAGTACTTGCCCACCTGCAGGCCCGCCGACCCGGAGTAGCCTAGTCGCGTGTGCGCGAGTGAGACGAGCGCGGCGAAGTCGGACTGCGTCATGCCGGCCTTGAGCGATTTATAGGCCGCCTCGTACGCCCTGAGCGTGACGGCACAGGCGTGACGCATGAGCGCGACCTCATGCGCGTCCTTGACCATGCGGCAACCCGCAGTGATCGGTGTCCCGTCGGTGACGCGCATGGCAGGGAGCTTCGACACGCCGTTGCTGAACTGCCAGCGCACGGTCTCCTCGACCGCGATGGTCGCGGCCACAAGTCCGCGCGAACGCAGTCCGTTCGCGATGAGGGCGTAGGGATCCTCGCTCTCCTCCCAGGCGTAGACGTCGGCGCCGCCGGCCATCGGCCCGAGCGCGACCTGCTCCATGGCGCGCTCCTCCTCGAACTTGGGCGTCACGAGGAAGGGCCTGCCGTTCACGGGGATGAAGGCGGCGAGTATTCGCTCGCTGATACCCCAGCCAATGCCGGTGAAGTAGACCATGGAGGTCCCACCGGTGAGCATCAGCGCGTCCACGCCCTGTTCGCGCATGAGCCGCCGCGCCTTTTCGAGTCGACCCTGTCGCTCGGCCACGCTGATAGGGACCACCCCGTCCTTCATGGGTGTTAGCGCCCGCATCGCCGGCGGGAGATCGGTGGCGCTTTGTCCCGAGTCGTCGTGGCCACTCTGCGCGTCGCTCGTGCGGGCGCCGAGGGCGACGGCCGCGCCAATCGTGGTGGCAGTGGCGAGGAAGTGTCTGCGGTCACGCATCTGATGAGCGGGGTGAGAAGTGAGGTGACTTGGAACAGCGCGAGATCGTTGCACTGCGTCGCAGAACCAGGCTCCGGTCGTTAGCAGCAGACCGAGCAATCCCTCCCCTCGGTCGATCGTACCAAGGATCCCCGTGACGACCACGTCGGGGCGACCCATCCGATCCACTCGATCACGATCGCAATGTTCGCCCGTCCTACGCCGCCGCCGCAAGAGTGCATGCCGGCCGAGGCATCACGCATCGCCGACATTGGCGCACTCGTTATCTTTCGGTATCAGAGTACTTCCGCCCGATCGAAGGAGTCGGACCCTGGGCAAGCTCGTCGTATTGATGGTGACCGCGTTCCTGGACATGGTGGGGCTCCTCATGGTGCTCCCGCTCCTGCCATTCTACGCCCAGCGGTTTGTGGGTCATGGTCCGCTCTGGCGGGTGCTCGACTCGGTCGGCATGGGCGGGGAGGGCAGCGTGATCGCGCTCATGGTCGCCTCATTCGCGATCGCCCAGCTCGTGAGCGCGCCGATGTGGGGCCGCGTTTCCGACCGACTCGGCCGCCGCCCGGCACTGCTCGTCGGCATGGCCGCGAGCGGTATCGCGTACATCGTATTCGCCTTCAGCAACTCGCTCGAACTGCTTTTCGTCTCACGGTTGATTCAAGGTGCAGGCGGTGGCACCGTCGGAGTGATCCAGGCGTATGTCGCCGACGCGACCGAGCCCAAGGACCGGGCCAAGACGCTCGGCTGGCTCTCGGCGGCGACGAATGCGGGTGTCGCGATCGGTCCGGTGATCGGCTCGGCGGCGTCGCGGCTGGGCCATGCGGCCCCCGGCCTATTGGCCGCTGGGCTCACGCTCATCACGATGGCGTTCGCCCTGAAGTACCTCACCGAGTCCAACGCGCGCGTGGGCTCCAAGGCTGGCGAGCATCCGGTCATTCGCCGCTCCAGCACCGCACTGAAGCGCGTCCTCTCGCACCCCGGCGAGCCGGCCTCACGTCTCATCTTCATGTACGCCGTGGGCATGGGCGCCTTTCAGGGGATGACGGCGATTCTCGCGCTCTTCCTCTTGGATCGCTTCGGGATCGACGAGACGTCAATCGGCTGGGTCTTTGCGTACATCGGCGTGCTCTCGGTGGTCACCCGCGCGCTCTTCCTCGGGCCCGCCGTCGATCGCTTCCGCGAGCCGAGGCTCTCTCGCTACGGGCAGGGGTTGCTCGCGCTCGGGCTCTTGGCGCTGCCGTTCACGTACAACTACGTCACGCTCGCCCTGGCGATCGCGCTCATGCCCCTCGGCACCGCCTTCACCTTCCCCTGCGTCACGGGCATGCTGAGCCAGGTGATTCCGAACCACGAGCGCGGGCTCTTCATGGGTATCCAGCAGACCTTCGGCGGGGTCGCGCGCGTGATTGGTCCGATCTGGGCCGGATTTGCGTTCGACTATCTCGGTAAGGGGGTCCCGTTCTTCACCGGGGCCGCGCTCGCGGGAGCGACCATTCTCCTCGGCTTAGGGATCGAGCATCATATCCCGCCGCATCCGGTGACCCTTAAGGCACCCTCGGCAGCCCGATCGGCCTGATCCGCTGGACCGCGCCCGAGAGCGCAAGCACCTCCTCCTCGCCCAGCGGGCGGCCCACGATCTGCAGCCCGACGGGAAGCCCTCCCGCGTCGAGTCCGCAGGGCACCGATGCCACGGGGAGTCCGCTCAGGCTCAGGAGGAAGGTCGGCGCAAACCAGTCCACGTAGGTGCGCATTTTCACACCGGCCACCATTTCTGGAAAGTTCTGCTCGACTGGGAACGGGCTCACGCACATCGTCGGAGTGAGGAGATGATCGTACCGCTCGAAGAACTCGGTAAAGAGGTGCCAGACGCGACCGCGCGCGTGGTGGGCCGCGGCAAGCGCCTGGGGTGATCCATCGAGGCCGGCGATGGTGTTGGCCCGCACATTCACGCCGAAGCGGTCGAGATTTTCGAGTTTGTCGTACATATGGGCGGCGAACCATTCGCCGCGGAGCGCGATGAAGGCATCGCGGGCAAAGCTGAGATCGAACGGTACCTCCTCGACCTGCGCGCCAATATCCGACAACGCGAACGCGGCGTTCCGGCAGGCGCGCTCAATACTTGGGTCCACACCGATCGCCGCGATGTCTGGACAGTAGGCGACACGCACGCCCTTCCGAGGACCGCGTCGGACGGCACCCACGAAGTCGCGCCCCGCGGTTGGCTGCGCCAGCGGGACACGACGGCTTGGGCCAGCGATCGCCTGCAATGCGAGCGCGACGTCTTCCGCGGTGCGCCCCATTGGACCAGAGACCAGCAGGGTGTCCCACACCCAGTCGGAGGGATCGGTCGGCACGAGACCCGGCGAGGGGCGGATGCCGACGACGCCACAGAAGCTCGCTGGCATCCGGAGTGAGCCGCCGAGGTCGGTGCCCTCAGCGAGCGCAATCATCCCGGTGGCGAGTCCAACCGCACCGCCGCCGGTCGAACCGCCCGCACTCTTCGACAGGTCCCAGGGATTTGTCGTCCGACCAAAGACGTCGTTCCAGGTGTTCCCCCCAGCCGCGAACTCCGGAGTGTTCGTTTTGCCGAGGATCACTGCACCTGCCGCGCGGAGTCTCGTCACGACGAGCGCGTCCGACGTGGGCACATGGTCGGCAAAGACCGGAGAACCATATGTCGTCCGTACGCCAGCGACCGGGGTGACGTCCTTGATCCCGACCGGGAGGCCGGCGAGAATGCCCACATCCTCCCCGCGCGCGAGGCGCTCGTCAATCGTGCGCGCCTCGTCGAGCGCGTGAGGGGCGAGCGTTACGACGGCGTTCAGCGCGCCATTGTATCGCGTGATGCGCGCGAGCGCCTCCTCGACGACCGCCACGGCCGAGATCTCGCGGGCACGCACCCGCGCCGCGATCACAGTCGCCGATGCGATCACAGTATCGGCCACGCCCCTACCGTTGCGGTCAATGTTATCCACGTTCCTGCAGCGGTGAGGGAATCGCGCGTTGTACGACGGAAGAGCCTCAGCTCACCAGCAGACGGTGTCTTGGAATGCAGGTGAATGTACCGCACCGCAACACGACCGCGGCCAACGACTGGCCGATACACCACCGATACCTCAGAACCGACGAGGCGCTCGGAAACGGGGGGACTCTGGTGCTGGCTGGACTCGTGCTGGCGGGCCGAGAGCGTTATGATAGCAGCGCGTCGGGGGGGGGCGTGACCGCCCGTTCACGAGCGCGGAGGACTCATCTTCACTCACCTGAGGAACCACGCATGCACAAGTACCTCACGGAGTTCATTGGCACGCTCTTCCTGGTGCTGACGATCGGGCTCACGCTTATGTCGGGGTCGGAGTTCGCACCGCTGGCGGTCGGTCTGGCGCTCATGGTCATGGTGTACGCCGGCGGCCACAGGTCAGGCGGCCACTACAACCCGGCGGTCTCACTCGCTGCCGTCATGGCGGGCGCGTTGCCCAAGTCGCAGTACCTGCCCTATGCGCTTTCCCAGATCGCCGGCGCGACGGTCGCGGCACTCCTAGTGTTCATCATCACCGGGGAGACCTTTGCTCCGGCGCCCGGCGGTGCGTCCACGGAGGCCGCGCTCCTCGTGGAGGTGCTCTACACCTTTGCGCTCGTCTACGTGGTACTCAACGTCGCCGTCTCCAAGCGGGCGACTGGCAACGCGTACCACGCGCTGGCCATTGGCATGACCTTCACCGTCGCGCTGTTTGCAGGCGGCGAGATCTCGGGTGGCGCGTTCAACCCTGCGGTCGGCGTCGGACCCACGATCATCGATGCGCTCATGGGTGCCGGGAGCTGGTCGAACCTCTGGTTGTATCTGGCCGGTCCGCTCTCTGGTGCCGCGCTCGCGGCCGTCCTGTTCGGCGAGCAGGAAAAGTCCGTCTGAGCGAAAGCATGAAGAGCGCCGGCGGCGGCTTGGTGCCTACCGCCGCAGGCCTCTTCATGAGCAAGAGCGTATTCATCCTAGGCTGAGCGGCACCGCGACGGTTAAGTTGAGTTCACTCCAACGGAACCCCGCATGCGACTTGTCGTGAACGGTCAGCCACACGAGCTCGACCTTGAACCCGAGATGCCCCTCCTCTGGGCGTTGCGCGACGAGCTCGGCATTACGGGCCCCAAGTATGGCTGCGGGGTCGGCGTCTGCGGCGCGTGCACCGTCCACGTCGGCGGCAAGGCCGTGCGGAGCTGCTCCGCTCCCGTCGGCAGCGTGAAGGAGCCGGTCACCACGATCGAAGGGCTCGGCACGCGGGAGTCGCTGCATCCCGTGCAGAAGGTGTGGATCGAACTGCAGGTCGCACAGTGCGGCTACTGCCAGTCGGGCCAGATTATGACCGCGGCGGCCTTTCTCGCCGGCAACAGGCAGCCGACCGACGAGCAGATCGACCAGGCGATGTCGGCGAACCTCTGCCGCTGCGGCACCTACCCGCGCATCCGCGCGGCCGTGCGACGCGCGGCCGCTGCACTCGGCGGACGCTGACCATGGGCCGCGTCCGCACCATAGCCCGTCGCACCTTCCTGATCGGCACCGCGGCCGTCGCGGGGGGGCTCGTCGTCGGGGCGATCGCCTACCACTGGCCGCTCAAAAATCCACTGCTCGACGACCTCGACGAAGGCGATGCCGCACTCACTCCGTATGTGCGCATCGACCGGAACGGGATCACGATTATCACGCCGCGTGCGGACCTCGGCCAGGGTGCGTACTCCATGCAGGCCGCGCTCGTCGCCGAAGAACTCGATGTCGCGTGGGGAAGCTTCTCCGTCGAGCCCGGGCTCCCGAGCGCGGCGTACTATAACGGCGCCGTACTCGCCGAGGGCTTCCCCTTCGCCGCGACCAACGACGGTTTTCTCGCCAATCGGGCGCGGGGAATGGGCGGCGTGATCAGCAAGCTCATCGGACTGCAGATCACGGGCGGTTCGTCGACCGTCCCCGACGGTTACGAGAAACTCCGCATGGCCGGTGCGGTCGCGCGGCAGCTCTTGCTGGCCGCGGCCGCAAAACAGACGGGGGTCGCCGTGAGCGCACTGCGCACGCAGGACGGCGAGGTGATCACGCCTAACGGCGACCGCATTCCCTACCGGACGCTTGGCGCGGCGGCGGCGCAGATGCGCGCACCGTCGCACGTCACGCTCAAGGATCCCACGGAGTGGCGCCTGCTCGGCCAACCGATGCAACGGCTCGACATCGCCGAGAAGTCCACGGGCGTGACGAAATACGGCATTGATCTTCGTTTTCCGGGCATGGTCTACGCCACAGTGCGGACCAATCCGCGCATCGGCGGCGGCATGCTCTCGGTCGACGATGCGGCGGCGAAGGCCGCGAAGGGCGTGATCACAATCGTCCCGATCACGGGTGGCGTGGGCGTGATTGCTGACAACAGCTGGCGGGCCTTTCAGGCGGCAGCGCTACTCCAGCCGCAGTGGGGGCCGGCGCCGTACCCATCGACGTCGAGCGAGATCTGGGAGAACGTCGCGGCGTCATTCACGGACGACCTGAAAGACTCGCGTTTCAAGAACGAAGGCAATGTCGATGGCGCGATCTCCTCCGCGGGGGCGCAGGCGCTCTCGGCCGAGTATCGCGTGCCGTTCCTCGCGCATGCCGCGCTCGAACCGTTGAACGCCATCGTGCGCTTCGACGAGGGAGCGTTGGCGATCTGGACCGGCACGCAGGTGCCGCGCTTTCTGCAGGAGGCGGCTGCGAAGGTCGCTGGCATCCACGCCGACGACGTCACCCTACACGCGCAGATTTCCGGCGGCAGTTTCGGTCGCCGGCTCGAGACCGACTACGTGGTGCAGGCGGTGGAGGTCGCCATCGCGTATCCTGGCGTGCCGGTGAAGATGACGTGGACACGCGAGGAAGACATGACGCACGACTTCCCGCGTCCGCTCGCGATGGCGCGTGCGCGTGGTGTGGTGCAGAACGGCCAGGTACACGCGTATGCGCTCGACATCGCCTCACCGTCGGTCAGCGCGTCTCAGACCTCGCGACTCGGCGCATCGCTCCCGGGTCCTGACCTCGGGATCGTGGCTGGCGCGTGGGACCAGCCGTTCGCGATCCCGCACTACCGGGTGACGGGCTACCGGGTGCCCGAAACCGTACCGGTGAGTGCGTGGCGCTCGGTCGGCGCCTCGGCGAACGGCTTTCTGCACGAGTGCTTTCTCGACGAGCTCATCCATGCGGCCGGCGCCGATCCGCTGCGTGAGCGGATCCGGCTCTGTACGGATGACGCCTCGCGCCGCGTGCTCGAGGCGGTGGGGGAGATGTCGGGTTGGGGCACGCCGCTCGCGGCGGGGCGCGGACGCGGCCTGGCGTTTACCCTCTCGTTCGGCGTGCCGGTTGCGGAGGTGGTGGAGGTGACGAATACTCCAGCAGGGATCACGATCGACCGGGTGTTCGTGGCGTGTGAGGTCGGCCGTGTGCTTGACCCGGTGAACTTCGAGTCACAGGTCGAGGGTGGTGTGATCTGGGGACTCGGGCACGCGATGAATGCCGAGATCACGTACGCCGACGCGATGCCGGAGCAGACGAACTTCCATCAGTTCTACGGCATGAACCTCGGCCAGGCGCCGGTCATCGTGGTGCAGGCACTGGAGACGGTGCACCAGGTGCGCGGGATTGGGGAACCGCCGGTCCCGCCCGCGGCACCGGCGCTCGCGAACGCGATCTTCGCGGCGACCGGGCAGCGGGTCAGAGAGTTGCCGCTCCGGAAACACGTCCGGTTCGCGTAGCAACGACGGCAATCGCTCTTCGGCACGATGCGCCCGTATACTCTACGAGCCGCGGCGCCAATCCGACCGCGCCGTCGTAGCGTTTTTCAACCTCTGCCACTCTGCCGATGCCTGCCACGCTCGCCATCCTCACCCGCCGTCTCGCCACCACCCTCGCGCTCCTCGCGCTGACGCTCGCCACCCCGCGCGTCGCCACCGCTCAGCTCGCCGACACCAAGGCCCTCACCGCCGGCGCCGTGAAGGCGATCCTCGCGCATGCCGAAGCCGCCGCCAAGACCAACGGCTGGAACCTGTCGATCGCCGTGACCGACGCCGCGGGCGACCTCCTCGGGTTCATCAAGCTCGACAACGCGAGCACGGGCTCAGTGCAGATCTCGCTGGGCAAGGCCCGCACGGCCGCGCGCTTTGGCCGTCCGACCAAGGTCTACGCCGATCGGGTCCTGAACGACACGCTCACCTTCCTCTCGATCGAAGGGCTCGTCACGCTGCAGGGTGGGTTGCCGATCGTCGTTGGTGGCCGTGTGATCGGCGCCGTCGGAGTGAGCGGGGCCACGAGTACGCAGGACGAGCAGGTCGGAGCGGCGGCGATCGCCGCAGTGATCAGGCCCTAACGGGCCACGCCGATCGCCGTAGTTATCGCGCGCCGAGGGGCAGAAGCTACTCGTCCAGCTTCTCCACCTCGACTTCGGCCTTCCCCTCGACGTCGTAGTGCACCGTGACGCTCCACGGATTGCAGCAGACCTCGCAGTCCTCGATGTACTCCTGCACATCACCCCCGCTGGGGTCGAGCGTCATCTCCACTGATTCGGCGCAGTGGGGGCAGGTCACGTTGGCTTCGGTCTCGTGGTTGCCGTCGTCGGTGGCGAGGTCTTCGCCTTCGTAGTCATCTGTCATGACCGAAAAATAAACGAATGCGACTCTGGATTTCGTATCGATTCCTCTTTGCTGACTGATGGCGCCAGCACCGCCGCCAATACACCATTCGACCGCGCGCGCGGTCCTGGCCGCACGACTTTCATGGGTGCTACTGCGGAATCAATCCCGCCGAAAGCAGATTCACGAGCAGTCGCATCCCCCCAGGCACCCCCGCAGGAATCTGACGAAAGAGCGAGAGCGTCGTGTAGACGTATCGCCCTTTGCCGAGCGTCGCTTCGAGAATCGCGCCACGATTCGCTGGCTCGTCTGGGTCATTCATTGCGAGCGGCGTGCGGTAGCGCGAGTCGATCGTGCTCGGCATATACAGTCCCCGCTCCTGCACCCACGCCTGCCAGTCGGCCGCGGCGATCCGGTTGGGCCAGGTGAGCAGCGTGGACGCCGTGTCGAGAACCTGCACCGGCGCGTTTTCAAGGGTGACGCGCGCAGCCGGTCGGGTATGCGTCATCGGAAACGGCATCATCCCAGGTCGCATCATTTCAAACTGACCGTACTGCACCACTAACGTCCCTCCCTGCCGTACCCATGCGAAGAGTCGCGCGTTCTGTGTCGCCAGCTCTGGTGTGACCTCGAACGCCCGCGGACCGATCACGACGGTTGTGTACCGCGAGAGATCGACGAGCGGGAGTTCTGCCGCCGTGAGCACCGTCGTGGGTATCTCGAGTCCGCGCAAT
Source organism: Gemmatimonas phototrophica (assembly GCA_945869195.1). Taxonomy (GTDB): domain Bacteria; phylum Gemmatimonadota; class Gemmatimonadetes; order Gemmatimonadales; family Gemmatimonadaceae; genus Pseudogemmatithrix. Next base: position 461,687 of record CAMBNV010000001.1, read on the forward strand.
GCCGGCGCGACCGCATCCGACACACCGGTGACATAGGCGACTGCGAGCGTCTTCGGCACCGTCACCGCGACCGCCTGCAGGTAGAGCGCCGACGAGCGATAGAGACGGATCGGACGGATGTGCGGATAGTCGATAGTTCGGAATCCCTCGGTATACACCGTCCCTTCCGACGCCGCGCCAATCCCAAACTCATGACGTCCTACCGCGAGCGTGCCACGCAGGCGCACGAAGATCTCCTTGACCTCACCCGGCGCGAGCACGACACTGTCCGGCGCGCCTTCGACGCGCACCCCTGTCGGGAGCAGATACCCCAAGGCGAATCGTCGTTCGCGGGCGGTGTGCGACCGCAGTGTGAGTCGAATGCGACGGTCGATCGGATGCGCCGCGCGCACCCACTCGAGCCCGCGGTCAAGCTCGAGCGTCACCGGTGGCACGCCACCCGCCGGACGCCATTGTTCGCCGAGCACCGGGTCGGCCACCCGGTACCGCACTTCTCCGGCAGAGATGGTCGTGATCGCCTGTCCAATCCCGATCGTTACCTGGGTATCGCTGAGCCGTCGTCCGTCTTCTGGGAGCGAGACGCTCGGCACGAGCGCGGCATCGGCCTGGTACGAGATGAGCGCTGTACCGTCGTCGGGTGAGCGGTTGTCGGCGAACATTGCACCGTCGCGCCCGCTAATCCACCACGGCCGTTGGTCGACGAGCCCGAGGAGAATGAAGGCGAAGTGCGCGGAGCTGTCGGGGAGAATCTCGACCGGTGTGATCACGCCGCCACGCAACATCCCCGTCACGCGAATGCCGCGCACGACCACCGTGCCCACGCCGCGATTGTGTACCCTGACCGTCACTGGCATCGAGTCGGCAGAGGCAAGCAGCTCGCGCTCCGCTGTGACTTCGATCGTGACGCCGGCAGCCTCGAGGAGCGCGTGCCGTGCCCGCACGAGCAGGCGGTCAAGCGCGACGTCCAGGTCGAGGTCGGCCACCGCGCAGTCGAACGGCGGAAGGTCGGGCTGATGCTCCATCCGCCGCGGGATGAGTCCGCAGCGCGGCGTTGCGTTGCGCGCGGCCTCGAGCTGGATCACGGCCTGCGCGATTGAATCCACGATCAGATGCGGTCGCCGGAGATCCACGTTCACCTCTGCCCAATCGAGTTGCCTCGCCGCGCGCGCGAGATACCCGCTTACTTCGGGGCGCAACGACGCCACACGCGCCATGGTCGTATCGATGCCGTCGAAGATCGAGCGTTCCACACTCGCCGGCGTCGACTCGTTCACCCGGGTCCGCTCTCGCGTGAGCTGCGACATCGTTACGCCTCGGCGCTCGAGCCCACCCTGGCCCTGGGATCGGTGCATCGAACGGCTCGCCGCGGCGAGTTCGGCGGGACTGTGCCCGCTCACGGCATCGTACGCGCCCACATTGAACGTCATCGTGGGCGCGACCGCGCGCGCCCAGGCGCCACGGTAGAACTTGGCCGGCACCCAGGCGCGCCCATGAAGCTCCACCGGGAAGCGCACGGTGTCGCCTGCGACCTCGAACGCCTCGCGTGCGAGGATCCCACTCGCCTCGTGATGTCCGTGTCCGTCGGCGCGCGTGCCGCTCCAGACCGCGATCACCACCTGCGGACGATAGGCGCGAATCACGCGGACCACGTCGGTGGCGAGCGCCTCGCGGTGCCAGTGCTGAAACGTCTCGTCGGCGTTCTTGGAGAATCCGAAATCGTAGGCGCGAGAGAAGAACTGCTGCGCACCGTCGAGCCGACGTGCGGCGAGTAGTTCTTCGGTGCGGATCGCGCCGAGGCCTTCCCCGAGATCGTTGCCGATCAGGTTTTGGCCGCCATCGCCACGTGTGAGTGAGAGGTAGGCCACATGCACGCGATGCTCGCGGGCAAGCCAGGCAAGGAGGTGCGTGTCCTCATCGTCGGGGTGCGCACCGATCACGAGCACACGGCCAGTCACGGTGAGTCCACGCAGCGCCTGGTCTAACGCGACCGCGCCGCGTTCCTGCCCGAGGGCGGAGCGCGGCGCGACGGCCACCGTTGCAAGCGCCGCGAGCCCGAGTGAGCGGCGCAGCAGACGCTGGAGATTCAGGGGATCAGACACTGGAACGCGAGGAGCTCCCTGTGGTCTGGCGACGCGCCCCCATCGTGCGTGGCGGTGGCTGCAGTGCCTCTCCCACGACGCGCTCCTGCTCCGCCGCATGCTCCGCGGCATATCCCTCGGCGGTGCTCGCGCGCTCGGTGCGGCCGATGTACCGGATGATGAGCGCATTGCCGGCGGAGACGCGAAGTCGTGGCGCAACGAAGCTCCACGCACCCTGATTCTTCGGCTCCTCCTGCACCCACGCGACCTCATCGACCTCGGGGTACGAATCGACTACGGCCGCGATCATCGCGTGGGGCCACGGATAGAGCTCCTCCACGCGCACCACGGCGACCGAGTCGGGAATCCCCTGGGCCAACAGGTCGTAGTAAATCTTGCCGGTGCAGAAAATGAGGCGGCGGACCAGATCGGTCTTTGTGTCGCCGCGCGGGTCGTCAATCACCGGCTGGAACGTGCCCTGCGACAGATCGCCGAGGAACGACGACGCCTGCGCCAGACGCAACAGCGACTTGGGCTGCATGAGCACGAGTGGTCGACGCAGCGGAGCGAACGCCTGTCGGCGCAGGATGTGGAAGTACTGCGCCGGCGAACTCGGATACGCGACCCGGAGGTTGCCTTCGGCACAGAGCTGCAGGAAACGCTCGAGACGCGCGCTCGAATGCTCAGGACCCTGACCTTCGTAGCCGTGCGGAAGCAGCATCACGAGACCCGAGTCCTGCCCCCACTTGGCGCGGTCGGTCGCGATGAACTGGTCGATGATCGGCTGTGCGACATTCACGAAGTCGCCGAACTGCGCCTCCCAGAGCGTGAGCGTGTCGGTCGCGACGACGCTGAAGCCGTACTCGAACGCGAGTACAGCGGTCTCCGAGAGCGCGGAGTTGTAGATCTCGATGCGCGCCTCGACGCCGGGGAGGTTCGCGAGTGGCGTGTACTTGCGGCCATTCGTCACATCACTGAGCACCGCATGGCGGTGCGAGAAGGTGCCGCGCTCCACGTCCTGGCCAGAAAAGCGCACGTGCCTGCCATTGGCGAGCACCGAGGCGAACGCCAGTGTCTCCGCATGTCCCCAGTCGATCCCGCCCGCGGGTCCGAGTGCGTCGCGGCGTCGCTCGAGCTGCTTGGCCAGGCGCGGGTGCGGGGTGAACTCCGCCGGATAGCTGAGTAGGGCAGCGTTCCAGCGAACGAGGTCCTCTTCGGCCACGGCCGGGGTGACGACCGCGAGCACCTCGGGGGCAGGTACCGAGAGGCCGTCTGCGGCGTGGGCGGTGTGCGTCTCAGATTGCTCGAAAATCGTCTGGTAGTTGGCGGCGATCTCAGCGTCGAGCGCGTCGACTGTTTCTGCGGATACGAGACCCTCGGCGACGAGGCGGGCGCCCCAGACCTGTCGGGGCGTCGGATGCGCGCGCACGCGTTCGTAGAGTAGCGGCTGTGTGAAGTTCGGTTCGTCACCCTCATTGTGGCCCCAGCGGCGGTAGCCGACGAGATCAACTAGGAAGTCCTTCCCCCAGCGGGCCCGGTAGGCGACGGCGATTCGCATGGCGATGATGCATGCCTCGGCGTCGTCACCGTTGACATGGATGATCGGCATCTCAAACCCCTTCGCGACGTCGCTCGCATAGCGAGTCGAGCGGGCGTCGGTGGGGTCGGTGGTGAACCCGACCTGATTGTTCACGATGATGTGCAGCGTGCCACCCACGCCGTAGGCCCGGAGGCGCGACAAGTTCATCGTCTCGGGGACGATGCCTTCGCCTGGGAATGCCGCGTCGCCGTGGATCACGATCGGCACCACGTCCTGCTCATGTCGCACGCTCGGGTCCTCAGCGCTGCGTTGGAGCGCGCGCGCACGACCCTGCAACACCGGGTTCACCACTTCGAGATGGCTTGGGTTGGGCACCAGAGAGACGACAATGTCGCCACTCGGGGTGTGCCGGCTCCCGGTGTATCCGAGGTGATACTTCACGTCCCCGGTCGTCGCACCGGTCAGGTGGTCGTGCTTCCCATGGAACTCACTAAAGATCTGCGGGGTGGGCTTACCAAGCACATGGTTCAGCACGTTCATACGGCCGCGATGCGCCATCGCGAGTGCCACATGCTTGGCGCCCACGGCGGCCGCGCGGTCGATCGCTGCATCGAGCATGACCACCAGCGCATCGGTGCCCTCCAGCGAGAACCGCTTGTAGCCGACGAAGGCACGGCCGAGGAAGCGCTCGAAGCCGTCGACCTCGGTGAGGCGACGGAGCACGGCTTTCTTCTCGTCAGCGCCGAGCGGCGCGGTGAGCTTCTCCTCAGTGAAGAGCTGCCTGAACCAGGCACGCTCCTCCTCGGAGCCGAGATGCGTGACCTCGACACCGAGGTTGGTGCAGTAGCGCTTCTTGAGGCGGACGGCGACGTCACGAGCGGTCGCGAGGTGCGGGAACCCGAGTGAGGCGCCGGTCACCGTGTCGAGGTCGGCCTCGGTGATGCCGAAGAAGTCGAGCTTCAGCTCCGCGGCGCCCGGAGGCGGCGTGCCGAGCGGGTCGAGCTGCACGTCGAAGTGTCCGTATGTCCGGATCGCCGTGGTATAGCGCGCCGCGCCCGCGACCTTTCGGGCATAGTCCTCGTTGAGCGCGACAGCGGCCGTGGCGGCCCTCGCCGTGGCGGCGCTCTCCGGAGGCGGAACGCTGGGTTCGAGCGCCGGCGGGACGTGGCCCCCCGTAGCCTGCTCGGCGAATCGGAAGAACTGACGCCAGGACTCCTCAACGGAGGCCGGGTCCCGGCGATACGCCTCGAACTGTTCGGCGGCGTAGGCGTCGTTGAAGACGCTCGCGATCGGCTGCTGGGAGGACATGCCCCCAATCTAATGGTCGAACCCCACGATGGGATCAGCCGCGACGTCCGCCGCCACGAGCCGCACCGCGATCCCCCCATTGCTCGTCGCGAACACCTCGGTGAACGGCAACTTGGTCTGCGCGTCGAGGGCACGGTCGGCGCTCAGTAGCGCGACGCGCCACCCGTCGCACTTCTCGCGAGCGACCTGGCCGAAGCGAGCAAACAGATCGCGCAGCGGCTTCGCGTCACCGACCCGGACGCCGTAGGGCGGGTTCGCGATCAACAGACCGCGCGGCGACAGGGAGGCGGTCGGCGCATCACTCCCCGCCTGCGTCGCTGGCACCTCGAGCGCCGAGAGTGCAGCACAACGGAACTCGACGTCCCCCAGCACACCCATGCGCTTCGCATTCGCCAGCGCATTCGCGATCGCACCCTCGTCGCGGTCCACGCCGACGATCGGCGCTGGAGCCTTGGGGAGTATCTCCTTCTTCGCCGTGAGTCGCGCGTCCGTCCAGACACGCTCCGGCGTCTCGGGCCACTGTTCGGCTGCGAAGGGTCGTGCGAGCCCCGGCGCGATGCGACGTGCGATCATCGCCGCTTCGATCGGGATCGTACCAGAACCGCACATCGGATCGACGAGCGGCATGTTCGGCTCCCATTCGGCGCCGAGGAGCATCGCCGCAGCGAGCGTCTCGCGGAGCGGCGCGCGACCCACCGCGAGACGGTAGCCGCGGCGGTGCAACAGTTCGCCCGACGCGTCAGCAGAGATCGTGCACTCGTCATGATCGAATCGCACCACGAAGAGCTGTGCGGGCAGACCGGTCGGAGGGTCGGTGGAACCGGACGCCTTCGCCACCGGGTTCGCACCCGACTTCGCCACCGGGTTCGCACCCGCCTTCGCCACCGCCTTCGCCACCGCTTTCGCCACCGCTTTCGCGACGCCCTTCGAGACGGCATTCGCCGGCGAGAGCGAGGCCGGCTTCACGACGGGGTTGAGATCCCCGATCACGTCGGCCGGTTCGTCGCGATCGTCGTCCGGCTCGCGTCCGTCCTCGAACATCGCGCCCTTCACGCCGCGAATGATCGCCGCGGCCACGCGTTCGGCGACCGCGTCGGAATGATAGAGCCGCGACTTCTTGCAGGTGACGCGCAGCCGGAACGGGGCGCCCGGAGGGAGGATCCGGCTCCATTCCACCTGACGTGCGGCCCGCTCGAGTTCATGGAAGGCCGTCGCGCGGAACTGCGCCAGGCGGACGATCACGCGGCTCGCGGTGCGGGTGCGCAGCTGGATGGAGGCGAGGCGCGGGGGATCGGCCTTGAACTCCACGCCGCCAGGTATCGCCTTGGCGTCGCTGAGCCCCAGCGTCGTGAGTTCGTGCGCGACGAGGGTCTCGAGCCCCGGCGCGGCGATGGCGAAGCAGTCGTACTTGGCGGCGGCACGGGGAGTGGTCACCTAAGCAATCTACGGCGCGACGGCCCTCTGACGCGCGATCAGGCCGCGACAGACCAGGATCGTCGCGAGGATCGCGCCGTACAGCAGCGGCTCCTCTATGTCCTTCTTGACCGCCATCAGATAGTGGATCACGCCGAGGATCGGGACGACGTACGTGAGTCGGTGCAGCGCGCGCCACCGCTTCCCCATTCGCGCGATCGACGCCCGCGTGCTCGTCAGGGCCAGCGGAACGAGGAGCACGAACCCGAGCATCCCGATGGTGATGAAGGGCCGCTTGGTGAGGTCCTTCCATACATCGGCCCAACCCACGTACTCGCTCACGAGGACCTGCACGTCGAGGAACGTCCACGTGAGCAGGTGCAGGCAGACGTACGAGAACGCGAAGAGTCCCAGCGTGCGGCGGTGCTTCGCGAGCCAGTTCCAACCCGTGAGGGTGCGCAGCGGTGTGATCGCGAGCGTCGCGAAGAGGAGCCGCAGCGTCCATTTGCCGAGCAGGTGCTCGCCTGCCTTGGTGGCATCGGAGCCGAGCCAGCTCGACCCGAGGAAGAGGTCGCTCAGCATCGCCGGTACGATCACGAGTGCCGGCAGGAGTGCCGCGACGAACAGAAGCGCGGCAAACCCGCGCGGCTGCTTCGCGATGCCGAAGTAGGGACGGGTGAGCACCTCAGTAGTTGCGACGCAGATCCATCCCCGAGTAGAGCGACGCGACCTGCTCGGCGTAGCCATTGAACGGGAGCGTAGGGATGCGGCGAAACTGTCCAATCCGGCGCTCCGTCGCCTGGCTCCACCGCGGGTGATCGACCTGCGGATTGACGTTGGCGTAGAAGCCGTATTCATCGCTCGCCGCGATGTTCCATGACGTCGCGGGCATCGCCGACGTGAGGCGGATCCGCACGATGCTCTTGATCCCCTTGAAGCCGTACTTCCACGGCACCACCAGACGCAGCGGTGCGCCATTCTGATTGGGCAGGTCCTTGCCGTAGACGCCCGTCACGAGGAGCGTGAGCGGGTGCATCGCCTCGTCGAGGCGAAGGCCTTCGTTGTACGGCCACTGCAGCACCGGGTACCGCTGGCCGGGCATCCGTGCCGGGTCCAGGAGCGTGGTGAACTCGACGTACTTGGCCGCACTCGTCGGCTGCGCGCGCCTGAGCACCTCCGCGAGCATGATGCCGCGCCAGGGGATCACCATCGACCACGCCTCCACGCAGCGCATCCGATAGATCCGATCCTCGACCTTGGACGGCTTAAGGAAGTCCTCGAGCTGGTACTGGCCTGGCTTCGCGACCAAGCCGTCGACCTTCACGGTCCAGGGGCGCGCCCTGAACTCCTGCGCGTTCAGGGCCGGATCGTCCTTCCCGGTGCCGAACTCGTAGAAGTTGTTGTAGCTCGTCACGTCCTCTTCCGGCGTGGCAGAGTCGGTCGGCTGCAGGCCGTACGGGGTACCGAGCGAACGTTGCTGCTGCGCCCCCGCAGATCGCGACGATACCGGGAGCGAGGCACCGCCAAGGAGGCCCGCCCCGATCAATCCGGCGGCGGTGAGAAACTGGCGGCGATCGTGGTAGACGCCCTCGGGCGTGATTTCGCTAGACGTCAGGCCGTTGTTGGGCATACTGAAGGATATGCGGCCGCCCCCGAAACGGTACCTATCTATATTCCGATTACTCAGGGCGAACCATTCACCGTCGCTCAGCTCCCCTTCTTCCCTCTCTACTCAATGCCCGAAAAGACCCAGAGCTTCGCCAAGCACAGGGCGTGGACCCCGATGTTCCACTACATCGCCGCGCCGATCACGCTCATCTGGTTCCTCCACCTGGCCAGGATCGCGATTACGGACCCGAGCCCCCTCAACGGCGGCAAGGCGGTCGTTGCCTTCGCCATCGCGGCCGGCGTGTTCGTCTCGCGGTTTATGGTGCTCACGGTCCAGACCCGTGTGATCCGCCTCGAGATGCGGCTCCGACTCAAGGAAATTCTCCCCACGACGCTGACCGCTCGCATCAACGACCTGACCGTGAGTCAGCTCGTGGGGCTCCGGTTCGCGAGTGACGCCGAGATGCCGGCGCTGGTGGAGCGCGTGCTCAAGGGGGAGTTCGCGACGCAGCGGGACATCAAAGCCGCGATCAAGGACTGGCAGCCCGACTTTCTGCGTGCCTGACGTCTTCGTCACCGTGAGCGCCCGGCGGGGCTCACGGCGACGGCGGTCCTAGGTACCCAGTAACGCCTGGTGCCACGACTCCTGCGCCCGCCGTTCGAAGTGGGCACGGAAGTCGCCGGCGGTCGACACGGTCAGATCGAATACCGTCGTGTCGCCACTCACCTCGCGCCGCTGTGCCATCAACTCGAACTGCGAACGCACGCACCAGACCACCAGTCCGGTTGGGTCGCGGAAGTAGACGTTCCCGCCGCCGACCATGGTCGTGCCGATGCCTTCTTCGACCTTCTGTAACACTCGAAACAGCCCATCGATGGAGCAGCCCGAGGCACCGGACGCCCGCTCGTCTACCCCCACCACAAGGAAGTACTCGTCGCGGAACTCGCGCGCGCAGGTGAGAGCAGCCCCATGCGCGTTCCAGGTGAGCAGGTAGCCGTCGACCGCCGCCATCAGGCGCGGCTCATCGATTTCGTCGATCGGGGCTTGGGATGCGAACACCCAGACGCGGGCGTCGTCGGGCATCGTGTCGAATGGAACGAGTGGCATGCGATCTCCTGAGACCAGTGGGCGGAACGCGCCCCGGCAGGAAGATAGTCGGCCGCGACCGCTGTAGCCCACCGCGGCCCACCGCGGCCCCAGACCTACTCGCTCTGCGGCGCGCACGCATGCAGATTCGGTTCGTCTTCTGACCCGGAGTCTCCAAACAATGTCGGACACCCTTGGCGCAGCTCGTCGCGCTTTTCTCGAACGCTGCGGTGCACTCGGCGTCGCCTCCACACTCTTCCCCGGCGTACTCTGGGCGAAGATCGCCAGCGGTGCGGAGATCACGGATGCCTCGATCGTTGCGGCCGCCGAGATCGCAGGGGTGACCCTCTCTGACGAGGACCGCGTGCTGATGCTCACTGGCCTCAAGACCCAGACGGCGCAGCTGGTGGCGTTGCAGCAGATCCCGCTCGACAACGCGGTCGCACCGGCGATGATCTTCTCCCCACTCCCGCGCGCAGACGCCGTCCCGAAGGGTCCGCAGCGTCCTATCGTCATGTCGCGTCAGGTGGCCGCGGTCGCCCCGGCCAACCTCGAGACACTCTCGTACGCGCCGCTCACCGAGCTCGCCGACCTCGTGCGTCGTCGGCAGATCACGAGCGTGCAACTCACCACGATGTACCTCGACCGCCTCGCACGGCTCGACCCGCAGCTGCTCTGTGTGACGACGCTCACGCGTGAGCGCGCGCTCACGCAGGCGCGGACCGCCGACGCCGAGATCGCGGCAAACCGCTACAAGGGTCCGCTGCATGGCATCCCGTGGGGGGCCAAGGATCTGCTCGCGGTGAAGGGACATCCAACCACCTGGGGCACGGCGCCCTACCGCGACCAGCTGCTCGACTACGACGCGACCGTCGTCCAGCGGCTCGATGCCGCTGGCGCAGTGCTCATCGCCAAGCTCACCCTCGGCGAGCTCGCGCAGGGTGATCGTTGGTACGGCGGCATGACGCGCAATCCATGGAAGCTCGACCAGGGCGCGAGCGGTTCGTCCGCCGGGCCGGCGTCCGCGACCTCCGCGGGGTGCATGGGCTTCGCGATCGGCTCCGAGACGCTCGGGTCGATCTCCTCGCCGAGCACGCGGTGCGGTGTGACCGGACTACGTCCCACCTTCGGTCGCGTGCCGCGTACCGGTGCGATGGCGCTCAGCTGGTCGATGGACAAACTCGGACCCATCGCGCGCTCGGTTGAGGACTGCGCGTTGATCTTTGCGGCGATGCACGGCCCCGACGGCTCTGACCAGACGGTACACGCGGCTCCATTCAACTGGAACGGCAACACCCCGCTCGCCGGCCTGCGCGTCGGCTACGTGAAGAGTGCGTTCGATGCGCCGGTGGAACGCCACGCGACCAAGCCGTTCGACGACGCCACACTCGATGTGCTGCGCGGTCTGGGGATCGACCTCATTCCCGTCGAGATCCCCGATCTCAATTACGGCGCGATGCGAATCATCCTCAACGCAGAAGCAGGGGCCGCGTTCGACGAGCTGACGCGGAGTGGGCGGGTACGCGAGTTGGCGCAGCAGGGCGCCGGTGCCTGGCCGAACAGCTTCCGGACGGCGCGCTTCATCCCCGCCGTCGACTACCTCAACGCGAACCGCGTTCGCACTCTCGCGATCCAGCAGTGGGACGTCCTCATGCAGACTGTCGACGTGATTGTCGCGCCCACGAGCTCGGGCCAACTGACGGCGACGAATCTGACTGGACATCCCGCCGTGATTCTGCCCAGTGGCTTTCGGCCGACCGACGGCACGCCGGTCTCGATCACCTTTCTCGGCCGGTTGTTCGGCGAGGAAGCGATGCTCCGTGTGGCGAATGCCTACCAGAAGGCGACGTCGCACCACACCAAGCATCCCGCACTGTAACGACGCCCGGACTGCCCCGCGCCGTCAGGGCTCTTCGCCGAGCGCGAGCTCACGGACCACCTGCACGAGGTGGGTCGCGTAGCGGCGAGCCGAGAAGTCCTGCGCGCGGGTGTGCGCAGCTGCGCCGCACCGCCTGGAAAACTCAGGGTCGTCGAGGAATCGGAGGACGGCCTTCGCGAGCGCGGGCACATCATCAAAGGGCGCGAGGAGTCCGTCCTGCCCGCTGGTGATGATCTCTGCCGGCCCGCCGGCCGCGCCCGCGACGACGGGTTTGGCGAGCGCCATCGCCTCGACCACGACGATTCCGAACGGCTCGCGGTCGGAGGCGTGCACGACGATGTCCATCGCTTGCATCCAGTGGGGAACGTCGGCCTGATCGCCCGCAAACGTCACCGCCTGCTCCACGCCAGCCGCGCGCGCGAGCCTCTTCAGTTCGTCCGCGTAGCCCGGTTCCGTGTCGTGCGCCGCGCCGACGATCACGAGATGTGCGTCGGCGTGTCGCGTCCGCACGGCCGGCATCGCCGCGACGAGTGTGTGCATTCCCTTCCCACGCTGCAGCCGACCCACGATGCCGATGAGCGGGCCGGTGGTCGGCAGTCCGAACCGCTGGCGCAACACCCCCGGCGACACGGCGCGCACCGACTCGACATGATCGAGCGACGCGCCCGGATACACCACCTGCTGCGGGCGTCGTGGCGCGATCCGCGCCTGCGCCGCGGCGACGTCGCGTGAGAGCACCACGATCCCGCGCGCGCGACAGAATGTCGCGAAGCGATCGATCCAATCCGGACTCGGCAGGCCCACCTGATACCAGGCCGCCGGGATGTCGGCGAGCCAGGCCGCCGGCCCCGCGAGTAGCTGCGAGGAGACCATCCAGCCGAACACGAGCGAGACCTGTCGCTCGCGCGCGAGCGCAGAGATCTGACGGATCGCGCGCCACCGACGACCGAGGTCACGGATGCGGCCCGCCTCGATGAGATGCGTCTCCACCCCGCAGCCGCGCATCTCGGCCACCATCGGACCGTCTTCCGTGAAGACGGCGATCCATTCGATCCCTTGGCCCCGCCCGTGCTCCATGAGCTGACGGAACATGATCTCGCCGCTGCCCCGCTGGTCGCCGATCGGCATCACGACGAGGACGCGAAGATCGGTCATCTGGGCGGAAGCCTGAGGAGGCGTGCCCACCAGGAGCGCGCCTCTTTCGCGACCAGCGGCGGGACCGGCAGAGGCCCCTCGCCCGCGAGAATCCGTTGCGGGTTCTCCACCGTGAGCCGCTGCGCCGGCGCCCCGCGCAACTGTAGCAACGCCACCGCTCGCCCCGTCGCCGGTTCGCCGCGGGCATGGTGGTCGCTCGCGAGATAGTCCACCCAGCCGAGCGAAAGCAGCGCGTGCGCGACGGTGCGCGCGCGGGCACCGTGATGTCCCAACAACGACCCCGCGTTCACCTGGAGCAAGGCGCCCGCGCCGCGACATCGCGCGAGAACCGTGAGCTGCGAGTCGTGGTTCCGATAGCGCTCCGGATGCCCGATGATGGGCCACCACCCGTTCTGCCGGAGGCGGCTGATCGTCCACTGAGCATTCGGCGGCATCTGCATCGCCGGAAACTCCACGAGCACGAACGGCCCGCCAGCGAGCCGCAGCCGAGGATCCGAGAGGTCGGGATCGGGATCGTCGAGCATCACCTCGACGCCACGCGCGAGTGTCGGCAGCGGCGCGTGCCCCGCCGACACCCGATACGTATCGCGCGCCGCCGTGAGCGCCGCCCACGCGATCTCGAACTGTCCCATCCGCGCGGTGAACGCCGGCGGGGACTTGGTCAACGACGCGTCAAAGTGCGGGGTCGTCAGGCAGGTGGCCGCTCCCTGCGCAGCAAAGGCGCGCAGCGATTCCAACGCCTGCACCGTATCGCGCGCGCCATCGTCCACGCCGGGCATCAGATGACTATGGAAGTCGACAAAGCCGGGCATCGTGCCCCGCGCCGCGTTGCTCGCGTCGTACTTGGCACTCATGCGCTCGACCTGCCCGTCACTTCCATGCGTGCGCCGTGCAGGTTCATGGTCGAAATCTAGAGGCCGGGCCCAGGTGCGACCACGGCCGTCCGCCGGATTACCGTCGCCCCAACTCGCACCGAAGCGCCGACGCGCTGGCTCGCGATGATCGCGACCGGAACGCGTTTCACTGCGGCGGATTGTCGACCCGTCTCCAGAGATACCATGATGCCACCGTACGATAAGGGGCCCATCGCACACCAATCTTCGCCACGCGTTGCGGCGTCGGGAGGGTACGCAATCGGTAGAGCACCTTAATCGCCTTTTGCACGCCCAGATCGAGCACCGGCAGCACGTCGGGACGGCCGAGCCGGAACATCAGGACCATCTGCGCGGTCCACTCGCCGATCCCCCGCACCGCCGTCAGTGTCTCGATGACCTCGGCGTCGTCCATCTCGTGAATCCATTCAACCGCGAGCGAACCTTCGTGCGTTCGGCGCGCGAGATCCTTGATGTACTCCACCTTACGCCCCGAAAGACCGACAGCGCGCAGCGTCTCGTCGGCAGTCCGCACGAGTTCAGCCGGCGTCGGGTGGCGGCCTTCAAAGAGCGCGAGCAGGCGGCCATGGATGGTGGACGCGGCCGCCCCCGACAACTGCTGGTAGACGATCGAACGCGCGATGTGGTCGAAATGGGTTCCGTCGCCCTGGCGTTCCCAACCGCAGCTCCCCGCTTCGTCGATCCAGGCGCCGAGCACCGGGTCGACAGCCTGGAGGTGGGCGATCGCCTTTGCGTGCCGCGGCGCTCTCATGCCGAGTGCTCGCGCGCCATCTCATCGTGCGCCCCCGCCGCGTCCGGGCCGGCGATGAACACCCATTCGATGTTGCGGAGATGACTCACCTTTCCCACGCGCTCGCCGCGGAGGTTGTGAATCCCGATCCGTGCGCCGACGTAGCGTGGTGAGTCCAGGCGCACCAGGGCAACGGTCCCGAACCGCTCCGCGAGGAGACGACTGATCGCTGCTTCAGTGAAGAATCCCTCGTTGGAGAAGGAGAGGACGACGTGCCGCGCGTTGACGTTGAGTACCACCTCGCGGAGCGCCCCCCATGCCTCTTTTCGGACATTAAACGCGCTCTTCGACGTCCGGCAGTCCTCGCGCTTGCGTGCAATCCCGTAGGCCGACGGCGTGTCGCCGCGGACGAGCGTCTCCCAGATGTGATAGTTGGAGTAGTACGAATGCTGATTGTACGGTGGATCGAGATACGCCACGTCGTAGCGCGCCGGTCGTTGCACGCATGCCCGCGCATCCAGGTGCAACGCGTGCCCCGTTCCCGGCAACAGCTCCGGCAGCCGAAGCTCGAGCGGTTTCGCGCTCCGCGTCGACCACTCCTTCAGGTAGGCCATCTGCAGGCCGGTGGTCGAGTCGACGCGGTCGGCACCCAAGAGTAGCGCCGTCATGAGAATCGCGCGTTCGCTTGGCGTCACCTCCAGGGTCTCGATCCCGGCGCGAATCGCGTCGATGCGCATTCCGTTGGCAGGCTGGAAGTAGCGCGCCTCCTCGCAAAAAGTCCGCGTCACATAGCCGCGCACCCCCGGGAGCGCGGCGAGCTCGGCAGCGAGTGCTTCTAGCCGCGCGCGCTGCACCCCCAGGGCATCGGTCGCGATATACGCCTCGGCGAGGACGGCGCTGTAGGTCGCGAGATCGTTCGCGGTCACGTCGAATCCCGCCGCCTTCAGTCCCTGCGCGACACGCGTGGTCCCGGTGAACAGGTCGAGTACGGTCCGCGCGCCCGGCAGCGCCGAGACGAGCGCAACGAGGTGAGGCACGAGCCGCCGCTTGGAGCCGAGATACTTGATCACCCGGCCAAGCTAGCCCGGGGACCGGGGGCCCGACGAGTCGACACGCCTTTGTCCGCCCTCCCGCGCTAGGTTCACGGAAGGGCCCTCGCATCACCACCTGCTCGGAGAACGCATGCGGATCGCTAAGGTGGGTGTCATCGGCGCCGGCGCCATGGGGGCCGGCATCGCCGCCCTCGCCGCGAGCGCCGGACTCCCCGTCGTCCTACTCGACATCCCCGGCCACGACGATCCCAACTCCCCCGACCGCTCTAAGCCGGCGCGCGACGGACTCGCGCGCGTGCGCAAGTCGAAGCCCGCGGCGTTTCTCGATCCGTCGACCCACGCGCGGGTCACCACCGGGAACACCACCGATCACCTCGGGCTCCTCGCGGACTGCTCCTGGATCGTCGAAGCGATCATCGAAAAGCCCGAGCCCAAGCAGGAGCTGTTCGCCAAGCTCGAACACCTCGCCCCCAACGCGATCGTGACCTCGAACACCTCGGGGATCCCGATGGCGATCCTCTTGAAGGGCCGATCGCAACAATTCCGCGAGCGGTTTCTCGGCACGCACTACTTTAATCCGCCGCGCTACATGCACCTGCTCGAGCTGATTCCCACGGGCGAGACGCTGCCCGAGGTACTCGAGAGTGTGCGCCACTTTCAGGAGCGCGTCCTCGGCAAGGGCATCGTGCTCGCCAAGGATGTCCCGGGCTTCGTCGCCAATCGGCTCGGAGTGCATGGCATGGTCGTCGCGGGTCGTCTGATGGTGCAGCACGACCTCACCATCCCTGAAGTCGACACGCTCACCGGCTCGCTCATCGCACGCGCCAAAACCGCGACCTTCCGCACCGGGGATCTCTCGGGGCTTGACGTGCTCGTGCATGTCACGGCGGGCCTCTCGCAGACGACCGGCGAGGACCTCGCGCTTGTGCCATTCGTGCATGAGCTCGTGAAGAGCGGTCGCCTGGGCGACAAGACCAAGGCGGGCTTCTACAAGAAGGACCGCCAGGAGATCCTTGCACTCGACTGGAAGACACTCGAGTACAGGGACCTCGGCCGTTTCTCCACGCCCGAGATCGACAAGATCAGCAAGCTCCCTCCAGCCGCGCGCGTGGCGAAGGCAAAGGAGATCGGCGACAAGTACGGGTCGTTCCTCCGCGATCTCTTGGTGGAGCAGTTCCACTACGCCTGCCTGCTCGCGCCGCAACTCGCGTACGACGTGGCGGCGGTCGACCGGGCGATGGAGTGGGGCTACGGCTGGGAGCTCGGCCCTTTCCGCACCATGGACGCGATGGGACTCGACTGGCTCCGCGCCGAGATGACCAAGCGCGGCAAGAGTGTACCGCCGCTGCTCGCCAATGCCGGCTCGTCGTTCTACCTCCTTGAAGGCGCGGGCGAGACGATCCCCGCGCTCGACACCGGCAAGCGCATTGGCGTGCCGGCGATCCCGGGACAGCTCTCGCTCGCCCTACTGCGACAGGGGAAGAAGGTCCTGCACGAGAACGCCGAGGCACGGGTCGTCGACCTTGGCGATGGCGTCCTCTGCCTGGAGTTCTGCGGCAAGATGAACACGTTGGGCGCGGGGGTCATGGAGCTCACGGCGCGCGCGCTCGACACGGTGGGCAGGGGCACGTATCACGGGCTCGTGATCGGCAACGACGATGCACGGACCTTCAGCGCCGGCGCCAACCTGATGGGTCTGGGCCAGGTAGTGCAGGCCGGCGACTGGAAGACCGTCGAGACGATGGTGCGCACCTTTCAGGAGACGGTCATGTCGTTCCGTCTCGCGCCGTTCCCCGTCGTGGCCGCCCCATTCGGCCTCACGCTCGGTGGTGGCACCGAGATCTCACTGCACTGCGACCGGATCCAGGCGCACGCCGAGCTATACATGGGGCTCGTCGAAGTGGGGGTGGGACTCATTCCCGGGGGCTGCGGCACCAAAGAGCTCGCCTTCCGATTCACCAAGGCACTCGAGGCGTACGACGGGGCCGATCCGTTCGAGGGTATCAAGCGCGCCTTCAAGTTGATCGCCCTCGCACAGACGAGCACCTCGGCGCACGAGGCGCGCACCATGGGCTTCTTGCGCCCCGTCGCCGACCGCATCTCGATGAACCGCGACACCCTCATCGCCGATGCAAAGGCCCGCGTGCTCGACCTCGCCGCCGACTACGTGACGCCGTTGCCACGCAAAATGACCGCCCTCGGTACGGCGGGCGTCGGCAACCTCGATTACGCGCTCTTCTCGTTCAAAGAAGCAGGCCAGGCCACCGATCATGATGTCCGAATCGGCCACGAGATCGCGGTCGTCCTCTGCGGTGGCGACGGGCCCGCACGCGAAGTAACGGAGCAGGATCTGCTCGACCTCGAGCGCGATGCCTTCTTACGTCTCCTCGGCACCAAGGAGACGCAGGACCGGATCACCCACCTGCTCGCCACCGGCAAGCCGCTCCGCAACTGAGCGGCCTCACATCACCGAGACTGACCAATGACCACTGAAGTCGTGATCGTGAGCGCCGCCCGCAGTGCGGTAGCTCGCGGTAAGAAAGACGGATCGCTCGCCTCGGTGCACCCGGTCGACCTGTCCGCGACGGTGATGAAGGCCGTCGCCGACCGCGTGCAGTTCGACCCCGCCCTGCTGGACGACGTGATCTGGGGCTGTGCGATGCCCGAAGCGGGCCAGGGCCTCAACCATGCGCGTCTCGCCGTGTTGCGCGCAGGGTTCCCGGTGGACGTCTCCGCCATGACCGTCAACCGATTCTGCTCGAGCGGCCTGCAGACGATCGCGCTCGGTGCGCAAGCGATCATGAGCGGGATGAATGATGTGATCCTCGCCGGCGGCGTCGAGATGATGAGCGCCGTGCCCATGTCAGGCTATCAGACCCGACTCCACCCCGACATGGTCGAAGAGAACATCGGGATGGGCTTCACCGCCGAGCGGGTGGCGACGCGCTGGGGCATCACCCGGCCGATGCAGGACGAGTTTGCGCTCGGCTCTCAGCAGAAGGCGGCGGCGGCGCAACTGGCCGGTCGATTCACCGAGGAAATCATCCCCGTGCCGGTGGCGCGCGTGAAGTGGAACGGCGCCAGGAAGACGGTGGAGGCGGTGCCATTCGCCACCGACGATTTGGTGCGCGGCGCGACGACCATCGAGGGACTCGCCAAACTCCCACCGGCATTCAAGCCGGGCGGCAGCGTGACCGCGGGCAACGCCTCCCCGCTCTCCGACGGTGCGGCCGGCGTACTCCTGATGTCGCGCGCCAAGGCGGATGCCCTCGGCCTCAAGCCGCTCGCGCGCTTCGTGACCTTCACGACCGCTGGTGTTGCGCCCGACGTGATGGGGATCGGGCCGGTGAAGGCGGTGCCGAAGGCACTCGCCCGCGCTGGCGTGTCGCTCGCCGACGTGAAGCTGATCGAGTTGAATGAGGCCTTCGCGGCCCAGGCGCTCGCCGTGATCAAAGACCTGCAGCTCGACACCTCACTCGTGAATGTGAATGGCGGCGCCATCGCACTGGGGCATCCGCTCGGCGCGAGCGGGGCCAAGCTCACCGTGCAGCTCATTCACGAGTTGCGGCGGCGCGGCGGCGGGCTCGGAATGGTGACGATGTGCATCGGCGGCGGGATGGGGGCGGCGGGGCTGTTCGAGGTCTTGCCGGCGTGACCTCGTTCAGCGGGCTCCGCGAGGACGTGCTCGACTTCACCGCCGCGCTGTACGATGAAGGGCGCGACGGCTGGAGCCGTTGGCCTCCGGCCCTCAGCCGATTGGCCGCTCCTCCGCGATCCCGATCAGGTTTCGCTCCGGGTCCCGACAGAAGCAGATCCAGATCTCGTGCGTCGCTGTCTTTCCGACAAGGTGGGGCTCGTCATCGAACGGCACCCCGCGCGCCTTGAGCTCCGCGTACGCGGCGCGACAGTCGGGGACGTCGAAGTAGAGTATCGAGTTCGCATGATCGAACTCGGACGCACTCGGCTTCGAGAGCATGAGCCGTACGCCGCCGGCATCGAAGAAGGCCATTCCGCTCATCTCGAACTGCAGCGGCAGGCCCAGTCCGTCACGGTAGAATGGCACCGCCTTGGCCACCTCGTGCTGTACGAGCGCGATCTGCTGCAGCTTCCCTAACCGGATGCCGTCCATCGCTCCTCCTGTTTCGGAAACCACCGACCACCCACTCGTCAGCCCGATGCCGTCTTCCCACCCATCTCAGCCAGCAGTCGCACCGCATCGCCGAGCCGAGCGAATCGCTCGTCCGTCGTCTGTCCCTTCTTATAGCGCGCAAAAATCTGCTGCGCGATCACCGCGATCTTGAACAGCCCGAACGCATGGTACCATGCCGACGGCCTCATCGATCGTCCCGCCTTCTCTAGGTACCGCGCCCACAGCTCGGAGCGCGTGTAGTTCCCCGGCAGGGCGGTGATGCCGAGCCCGAGCGACCTGAATGCCGGAGGATCCCCGGCCTCGACCCAATAGCCGAGCGTGGTGCCGACGTCGAGCAACGGATCGCCCAGCGTTGCCATCTCCCAGTCGAGCACCGCAACGATTCGATCGGGCTGCGTGGGACTGAGCACGAGATTGTCGTACTTGTAGTCGTTGTGCACGAGGCAGGCGCCCGACTCGCTCGGCTGTCGCGCAGCGAGCCAACTCGCGAGCTGTTCCATTGCCGGGACATCGTCGGTGCGCGACGCCGCGTAGCGTTGGGTCCATCCCTCCACCTGCCGGCCCACGTAGCCGAGCGGGCGGCCGAGTCCGCCGATCACCGGATCACTGGGCGTCGCGCCATGGATCGCGACGAGCGTATCGACAAAACTCGCCGAGAGCTTGCCGAGAAGTCCCGGGGTGAAGTTGGGCGGCGCCTTCGGTCCGCGCAGGATCAGGCCATTCACGCGCTCCATCAGATAGAACGGTGCGCCAATCACCGATGCATCTTCACAGGTGGCGAGGGCGCGGGGGGCCGCCACTTTGCGCAGCTCGAGCACCGAAAGAATCCGCGCCTCGCGCGGCATGTCGTGCGCCCTACCGGTCGCGACACCGTGCGGCGGACGGCGGAGGACCACCTCGCCCTGCGTACAGGTGAGCAGGTAGGTGAGGTTGGAGAAGCCGCCGGGGAACTGCGAGACCTGGGTCACGCGCCCGAGCGACGGAATCGCGTCGGCGACCCACGCATTCAGCGCGTCCAGGGGAAGCTCTTCACCCTCTCTGACGGGTTGAGTATCAGTCATGCAGCCGCGCACTTGGAAAAAGAATGAACGATGATGAAGGCCGCCTTCTTTCGACCGTCTCCCTTCTACTTTCTCCCCTTCCTCATCCCCGCCGCCTCAAGAATCCTCCGCGCCACCGCGCTCTTGTGGACCTCATCCGGTCCGTCGTAGATCCGCGCGCCGCGCTCATGCCGGTACCAGTACGCCAGCGGCGTCTCGTCGGTCATGCCGTAGGCGCCATGCACCTGAATCGCGCGATCGAGCACCCGCTGCAACACGCCCGCTACATGGAACTTGATCAGCGAGATCCCGTCGCGCGTCGCGTGCGCGCCGTCACGCTCAATCCGGTTGGCCACGTCGAGCACCAGCAGGCGGGACGCGTCTATTTCCGCGCGGCACTCGGCGATCCAATGCTGCACCGCCTGCTGGCGACCGAGCGGTTCGCCCGGGGAGAGTTCGCGCGTCGCGGCGCGGTGGACCATCAGCCGGAACGCGCGCTCGCAGATGCCAATCCAGCGCATGCAGTGATGCACGCGCCCCGGACCGAGCCGCTCCTGCGCGAGCGCGAACCCCATCCCCTCGCCGCCAATCCGGTTGGTCACGGGCACGCGCACCTTATCAAACCGCAGTTCGGCATGGCTCATATAGTCGCTGCCGCTCTCGCCCATCACCGGGATGTTGCGCACGAAGACCACGCCCGGCGCGTCCATCGGGACGATGATCTGACTTGCGCGCCGGTGGGGGGGCGCATCGGGGGCAGTCACTGCCATCACGATCGTGAACGCCGCGCCGTCTGCCGATGACGTGAACCACTTGTGCCCGGTGATCAGGTAATCGTCGCCGTCGCGTTCGGCTCGCGTATCCATCCACACCGGATTGGAGCCGGCGAACTCGGGCTCGGTCATCGCGAAACAGCTTCGGATCTCGCCCCGGGTGAGCGGGCCGAGCCAGCGGGCCCGCTGCGCCTCGCTCCCGTGCGAGAGCAGCAGCTCCTGATTGCCGATGTCCGGTGCGTTGCAGTTGAAGAGGTAGTGACCGATCGGAGTCTCGCCGAGCAGTGCGCTCACCTGCGCGAACTCAACGAGCGTGAGCCCGAGGCCACCCAGGTCGCGCGGCAGGTGCGGTGCCCAGAGTCCGAGTCGCTTCACGTCGGCGCGCAGTTCCTGCAACCGCGGCAGCAGCTCCGTGAACGGACGGGAGAGCAGCTCGCGCTCCAACGGAAACGCGTGGGTCTCGAGAAAGGCGCGGATCGCGGCGAGCGGCAACTCCGACATCTGGGTCAGGCCTCCCTCGGAGAGCGATCCTTTGTTGTCGCACCGCGCGCCGACGCCTCGAGCGCCGCCCACTGCGCCGACGTGAGCGATCCCATCCAGGAGAACTGCCCAGCGCCCTTCAGCTTCTCGCCGCCGTCGATGGTGATGCAGTCGCCGTTGATATAGAGCGAGAGGTCCGACATCAGGAAGGCCGCCAGGTTGGCGAGTTCGAGGAGCTCGCCGGCCCGTCGCACTGGGATCCGATCGATCGCCTCGGTCAGGAGCGACGGATCGGGCAGCAGTCGTTCCCAGGCGCCCTTCGTTGGAAACGGCCCCGGCGCGATCGCATTGCAGGTGATCCCGCGCGGCCCCCATTCCACGGCGAGCGAGCGCGTCATCGCCAGCACGCCGGCCTTGGCCGCCGCCGACGGTACCACATACGCCGATCCACCTTCGGCGTAGGTGGTGACAATCGAAAGCACGCGGCCCTTTCTGCCGGCCGCGAGCCAGCGTTTGCCGAGCGCGAGGGTGCAATAGATCGAGCCGTGGAGGACAATGCCCAACACCGAGTCCACCGCGCGATGTGAGAGTCGCTCGGTCGGCGCGGCGATGTTGCCAGCCGCGTTGTTCACGAGGCCATCGACGCCACCGCACTGCGTCCACGCCGACTCGATCATCGCCTCCACCGCTTCGGGGTCGCGCACATCGCACGCGATCGGGACCACCCTGCCACCATGCAACGCCATCATTTCAGTCGCGGCCGCCTGGAGCACCGCGTCGCGGCGCGACGCGATCACCACCGTCGCCCCGAGTTGAAGGAACCGTTCTCCCATCGCTCGGCCGAGCCCAGTACCGCCACCGGTGATGACGATGACTCGGCTTTTGAGGAGGTCTCCGGTAAAGCTCATGACGACACCTGGGTTAGCGCGGTGCGGGGCGTTGCGCCGCGCGCGCCGCCGTCACCATGTCGCGCACTTCGGCCATGAGCGTCGGGCCATGGTAGGGGACGCCGCCCTTGATCGTCCAGAGCACACCGCCCGTCGGCACGGACTTGCCGTTCACGATCGCGGTGGTGCCGGTCGGGTAGAGCACCTTGAGATCCTCGAGCGGATTGCCGTCGACGACGATCAGGTCCGCGAGGAAGCCCGGCCGCAGGCGACCGAGCCGCTTCTCCTCGCCCATCACGCGCGCGGCATTGGCCGTGCAGTGCTGGATGATCTGCAGCGGATTGAATCCCGCTTCCGCATGCAGCTCCATTTCACGGATCAGCCCGAAGCCGTACAGCTGGTAGATGAAGCCGGCGTCGTCGCCGCAGGCGATCGTGCCGCCCAGCTGCTCAAAGCGCCGCATCGCGCGCATCCAGATGCGGTAGTTCTCTTGCCAGTAGACCTCGTCGGTGGAGCTCCACCCGATGAAGTACGAGCCGTGGTTTGCCGGATCGGGCTTGAAGTATTCCTCGAGCGCCGGGTGCAGGTAGTCGCGAAACCAGGGTTGAGTCTGCGCGCGCTGCAGGTCGCGACTCGCTTCATAGATGTCGAGCGTAGGCACCCAGGCGACGTTGGCGCGGACCATCGACGAGAGCACCGAGTCGAGCAGGATCGGATCAGCCTCGCGCCAGAGACGCCCCGCCCACCGAAAGCGATCGGTCTCGTCGTTGTAGTTGTAGTCGCTCGGGAAATGTTGGCGCTTGTCGCGGAGCGCCGCGTCGGGAATGCCGTACCAGTGCTCCATGCTCGTGGTGCCACCGGCGATGTCGTCCCAGACGTTCGTCTCCTCGACCCCGGCGTGATGCGCCACGCGCAGTCCGACCTTTTTCGACTCGTCGAGCATCGCAACGAGGATGTCACGGTCGAGTCCCGTGATCTTGATCCCGTCGGCGCCTTCGGCCTTTAGCGCGCGCACGCGTGTGCGCGCGAGCTCGGGGGTGCGCGCGCTGCCAAACCGCAGGTACGCATAGATGCGCGGTGAGACCGAGGTTCCCGCCCGTTCGGCGGCCCGCGCCGCCAGGAGGCGATCGTTGTTGTCCGCGCCCACCTCACGCACCGTCGTGATCCCCGACGCGAGCCAGAGCTTGAATGAGTATTCGTACGGCTGCGGCACCCCGGAGCGATCAGACTGCAGATGCGCGTGCGCGTTGATGAGTCCGGGCAGGACGAACTTCCCGGTCGCATCGACTTCGGCGTCGGCCACCGGACGCCGAGCGCGACCCGATCGTACCTCGACCGGGTCGAGCCAGACCACCTGCGCAATCGTGTCGCCGACAATCAGGATGTCGGCAGGACCGCGCGCCGGCGTCCCGTTGCCATCGATGATCGTCGCGTTGCGGATCGCAAAACGGGGCGCGCGGACCGCGTGGCGCGCGGCGGGCGTGCTGCCCTGCGCCTCGACCGGCGTGTGCACCGCGGCAGAGCCGATCAGCCCGGCGAGAACGAGGATCTTTGCGGTACGCACCTGGCAACGGCTCCGGAGGGAAGGTCCGCGAACGTTATCGGCCGCGGCGCGCAGGCGCTACGCTTGTCCGCGCACGGCGACTCGCCCACATTGCGCGGATGCCGCTCAGCCTGCTCCGACGCGCGCCGATGCTCGGCGCACTCTCTCGCTCGTCCATCCCCTCCTGGCCGAGCGCACTGGTCGCTACCGCACTCGTGGCCCTCCCGCTGACCGCAGCGTCACAGGCACCGCGTCTGATCCCCGTGCCCCGCGAGATCGCGACCCCCAGCGCGACCCAACGCTTCAACGCACCGATCGGTTTTGGCACGCTCACCGATCCGGAGGACCGCATTGCGGCGCGCGAGTTCGTCGACGCAATGCGCGAGCGCGGTCTCCGCGCCGAGGTCGCCGCGCCACCCCGGAGCTGGACGATTCAGCTCCACCGCCTCGGCACCGTGGCGGCGACCGAGCTCCTCTCGCGCGTGAACCTGCCGTTCGACAGCGCGATGAACGCCGAGGGCTATCTGCTTCTGGCGGACAAGGAGGGGGCGCGGATCGTCGCTGCGACCGACGAGGGGACCTTCTACGCCCTCCAGACGCTCAAACAGCTCTTCACCGGCGCAGGCGATCAGGTCAGACTCACCCCGGCCCTTATCCGCGACTGGCCGGCGATGCGCTGGCGCGGGGTGCAGGACGACCTCGCACGCGGCCCCGTGCCCACACTCGAGTACCAGAAGCGTCAGGTCCGCCGCTTCGCCGCATACAAGATCAACCTCTTCTCCCTCTACTTCGAGCAGACGCTCGCCTTTCGCTCGCATCCGATTATCGCGCCGCCGGGCGGTGCGATGTCACGCGCCGACGTGCAGGAGCTCGTCGCATACGCCGCGCGATTTCATGTGATGATCGTTCCGCAGCAGCAGACGTTCGGCCACCTGCATCACGCGCTCAAGCTCGAGCTCTACACCCCGCTGGCCGAGACGCCGCATGGCCATGTGCTCGCACCCGGCCAGCGCGGCTCGCTCGCGCTCGTCCGCGACATTTTTGCCGAAGTCGACTCGATGTTCACTTCGCCCTTCTGGCACCTCGGCGCCGACGAGACCTTCGAGCTCGGCAAGGGCCAGACGAAGGCGCGCGTCGACTCGGCGGGGGGAGGATCGGTGGGACTGGGCGCCGTCTATGTGGCGTATCTCCGCGACATCGAAGCCACGCTGCGCACGCCGGGCAAGCGATTCCTGTTCTGGGGCGACATCGCGATGCACTCGCCCGCCCTCGTCGGCACCTTGCCCAAGGAGATGATCGCCGTCGCCTGGGACTATGGGAGGCGCGAGCGCTTCGACGGCTTCCTCAAGCCCTTCCGCGACGTGGGGATGGAAACATGGGTCGCCCCCGGCGTGAGCAGCTGGAACCGGGTCTGGCCCAATGCCGCGGCCGCCCTCCCCAACATCCAGGGCTTCGCCCGTGAGGGACAGGCGGGCGGCTCTACCGGGATGCTCAATACCACCTGGGACGACAACGGCGACGCGATCTTCGAACAGGTCTGGCAGGGCGTGCTCTTTGGTGCCGCGGCGGCCTGGCAGCGCGGCGAAGCGAGTATTCCACGTTTTCAGGAAGCCTTTGGACTCCAGTTCCACGGCGACACGACGGGACGCATTGACGCCGCGCAGCTACAGCTCCAGCTGGCGCACACCGCACTGCAGGAATCCAAAGCCGGTGACGGCTCGAGCTATCTGTTCTTCGTCGATCCGTTCACGGACGAGGGGCTGGTCGATCTCATCCGCCTGCGCCCGGTCCTCTCCCGCGTCCGCGTGCACGCGGAGTCGGCCCTCGTGCTCATCGCTCAGGCGCAAGAGCAGCGGCATCTGCGCGAGAGGTCGGCGCTCGACGCGATGGAACTCGGCGCGCGGCGCATCGACTGGCTCGCCGCCAAGTTCCAGTTTGCCGACGAGATCGGTGCCGCCTACCTGCGCGCCGACTCCGCCGGGCGTGCCGGCACGGCCACCTGGCTCGACCTCGCCGAGCTCTCGGGCATCAACGGCCGGCTACAGGATATGCGCGACGGCTACGTGCTCACCCGCGAACTCTTCGAGCGGTCGTGGCACGCCGAGAACCGACCATACTGGCTGCAGAACAACCTCGCGCGCTACGACGCCGAGATTATTACCTGGGTCCAACGGATTAATGCGCTCGATCGTGCCCGGCGCCGCTTCGCCCGGGACCGCAAACTCCCCACCCCCGAGGAGCTCGGGATCCCGCGTGCGCTCCTGGCACCACCGGGCGAAACCGGTCCGCTACCCCCCCCGCCCGCCCGTCGCGACTGACACCCCGCCCCGCCCCTCTCCCAACACTGGGACGGAGGGTCGCGTAGCCCTCGGTTGGCAGCACCCGTTCCCACCTCAGCCCGAGTCCCACGACCATGCGACTGCACCGCTTCCTCTCTATGTGCGTTGGCGCCACGGCACTCGCCACGGCACTCGCCGCGGTTCCCGCGTTCGCGCAGACCGTCGACCAGACCCTTATCGACGCCCTGCGTTGGCGACAGGTCGGCCCCGCGAACATGATGGGCCGCGTTGCCGACGTTGAAGGCATCCCGTGGCCGTCCCGCACCTTCTTCGTGGCTGCGGCCGCGGGGGGCGTGTGGAAGACGACCAACAACGGCACCACCTTCCGCTCGGTGTTCGAGAACTACGGGGTGGCCTCGCTCGGCGATCTCGCGATCGCCCCGAGCGACACCATGGTGGTCTACCTCGGCACCGGCGAGCCCAACTCGCGCAACTCAATCTCCCCGGGCGGCGGCGTGTTCAAGTCGACCGACGGCGGCCTCACCTGGAAGTTCTCGGGCCTCAAGGAGACGCAGCACATCGGGCGCATTGTCGTGCACCCGACCAACCCGAACATCGCGTGGGTCGCGGCCCTTGGCGCGGCCTGGACGACCAATAAGGAACGTGGCCTGTACAAGACCACCGACGGCGGCACCACCTGGGTGCTGAAGAAGTTCATCAACGACTCGACCGGCTTCGTCGACGTCGACCTCGACCCGCGCAATCCCGACGTGCTCTTCGCCGCGAGCTACCAGCGCCTGCGCGGTGCCTACTTCCTGGCCTCCGGCGGGGCGGGCTCGGCCCTCTGGCGGTCGACAGACGGCGGTGAGAGCTGGACCGAAGTGAAGGGTGGCAACTTCCCGGCCACGAAAAAGGGCCGCATCGAAGTCGCGATCGCCGGCTCCAACGGCGACGTCGTCTACGCGATGGTCGAGGCGGACAGCACCCCGAATCCGCGTCCGGCCGCCGGCTCGCGCGCGCAGACGCTGAACAGCGGGCTCTACCGCTCGGCCGACGGTGGCACGACCTGGGAGAAGACCGCGAGCGAGAACGTGCGTCCCTTCTATTACTCGCAGGTCCGCGTCCACCCGACCAATCCCGATCGCGTCTGGTTCTCGTCTACCCCAGTGCGCGTCTCCGATGAGGGCGGCAAGAACTCCCGTGCCGCAACGGTCGGCATCCACGTGGACCACCATGCGATGTGGATCGATCCCAAGGATCCGCAGCGGCACCTCGTCGGCAACGACGGTGGTATCGGCATTTCGAATGACAACGGGGGCAGCTTCACCTTCCCGAACACCTTCGCACTCGCACAGCCGTACAACGTCTCGTTCGACATGGCCGTGCCGTACAACGTCTGCGCCGGTCTGCAGGACAACGGGTCCTGGTGCGGCCCGAGCCGTCGCAAGCAGGGCAGCATCACCAACTCGATGTGGTTCACCTTCAACGGCGGCGACGGCTTCGTCACTGCACAGGACCCCACCGACTCCGACATCATCTACGGGGAGTCGCAGGGGGGGAACATCTCCCGCTATCAGGTCTCGACCAGCCAGCGCACCTCGCTCCAGAAGCCGAACTACCGCGCGCAGTACATGGCGTGGGAAGACAGCATCATGACCGTCCGCGGTGACACCACCGTGGCCGCGTCTGCGGCGCAGAAGAAGCTGCTCGCCGAGCTCCGCGCGCAGCAGAAGTCCGACTCGGTCGCGTTGACCCTGCGTTGGAACTGGAACACGCCGTTCCTTATCTCCGCGCACAATCCGCAGGTCCTCTACTTCGGCGCCAACCGCGTGCTCAAGAGCGTCAAGCGTGGCGACGGGATGTACCCGATCTCGGGTGACCTGAGCTACGCCGACACCATGAAAATCCGCGTGTCGACGCGCACCACCGGCGGCATCACGATCGACGCCACCGGCGCCGAGACGTTCGGCACGATCACGTCGCTCAATGAGTCGTCGCTCCGCGCCGGCTCCCTGTACGCGGGCACCGACGATGGCCGGGTCTGGACGACGGCGAACGATGGCGGGACCTGGACCGAAGTCACGGCCAACGTGAAGGGGGTCCCGGCCGGCTCGTACGTGTCGCGTATCGAGCCGTCGCACTACGACGTCAACACCTTCTACGTCACGTACGACAACCATCGTCGTGGTGATTTCACGCCCTACGCGTTCGCGACCGCCGACGGCGGCCGCACCTTCCGGTCCATCGCCGGTGGTTTGCCCACGGGCGCCGCCGACTTCGTGCACGTGGTGCGCGAGGACCCGAAGAACCGCAACCTGCTTTTCGCCGGCACCGATGTGGGCGCGTACGTCTCATCGGACCGCGGCACCACCTGGACCAAGTTCATGACCGGCTTGCCGACGGTGCCGGTGCACGACCTCCAGATCCATCCGCGTGAGTCGGAGCTGATCGCCGCCACGCATGGTCGTGCGCTCTGGATTGTCGACATCGCGCCGCTGCAGCAGACGACGGCGACGGTGGCCGCGATGCCGGCGTATCTCTTTGCACCGCGCACCGCCTTCCAGTGGGGCGAGCGGGCCTACAACGGTGAGTCCGTTGGCAACCAGATCTTCCAGGCGACGAGCTCGCAGTACGGGGCCGACATCTGGTACCGCCTGACCAAGGCGGGCGGTCCGTCGCGGATCATCATCCAGGACGCCAAGGGTGACACGCTGCAGACCCTGACCGGTCCCGGTGGCGCTGGTCTCCACCGCGTGTCGTGGAACTTCAACGGTCGCGCCCCGGCGCGTGTCGCGCTCAAGGGCGCCGCGCTGCGTGACTCGCTCCTACAGGCCCGTCGTGTGGTGGCGGCATTCGACTCGATCGAGAAGGCCGGCAACGTACCCAAAGCGGCGCTCGACCTGATTCGCACTAACATCGATCAGGGTGGGCAGGGCCTGCAGGCGATGGCTCGCGCCTTCGGCTTCGCGGGTGGTGGTGGTGGTGGGGGTGGTGGTGGCGGTGCTGGTGGTGGCGCCGGCATGGGCGGTGGTCAGCCGCCGCGCTGGAACGATCGTCCGGCTGAGGGGGCGGCGGTTCCTGCAGCTCCTGCTCCCGGTGCTGGCGGCCGCGGTGGTGCTGGTGCTGGTGCCGCCGGTGGTCAGGCGGCCGCCATGGGTCTCGATCAGGACAAGCTCTTTGCGATCATGAGCGCACTCGGCGTGACCCAGGGCGGCGGCGGTGGTGGCGGATTCGGTGGCGGATTCGGTGGCGGCGCGCCGCTGGTCAACACCGGCGACTATCTCGTCTCGATCACGATCGACGGCAAGGTTATGCAGCAGACGTTGCGCGTGGTGCAGCACTCGGGCGGCGGCATGGCTGGCTTCCCGTTCGAGGTGGAGGCGATGCTCAACGCCTATGCGGAGTGGATGAACGACCACCAGTAGTCGGTCGGGCAGTCCCTGAAGTGCGCAACGGCCGGATCACGCGATGCAACGTGATCCGGCCGTTGGTGCTTCTCAGTCGGGTCGCCGCATCACATGGGCCGGCCCTTCGATCGCCGCTCCATCAACCGCGCGTACGGCAATGCGATCCGCCGCCGCCGCGATCGGCACGTCACGATCCTGACCGCGCACGAGTGTGCTGCTCCAGACGCCGCTCGCCAGGCGCACCTGCACCAGCCACCAGCGCGGGAGTTCGCTACCCGATGGTGTGATCCGCGCCGTCATCGCCCCGCCATCATCGCGCCGGATGACCACCCGCGGCGCCCCCTGCGGCGCAACGGCGAGCCAGGGCGAGGGAGGGACCAGCGCGGGCGCCCCATACGATTGGCGCGCCATCCGCGTCGCGATCGAATCGCGATTCTCGAGAAACACCTTCGCCGAAAAATGGATATTCCCGCCTGCCCCGGCTTCGGCGCGCGTGGCCGCGACCTGTGACACGATCTCGCTCGTCCGCCAGGGTGTGCGCGATTGCTCGCCGACACGGTTCGAGTGATTCCCAGGCCAGAGGTGCCGACCGAAGACGTTCTGCTCGGCCCACCACCGCAGCAACACCGGGTAGGCCTGTGCCTGCTGCGCGACCGGCCAATAGAGCTGGGGCGCAAAGTAATCCACCCACCCCTCGCGCAACCACTTTCGCGCGTCGGCATAGAGCTCCGTATACGCGTCAAAGCCGCGGATCTGATCGGGAAAGCCGGGCCGCCAGATCCCGAACGGACTCACGCCAAACTTCACCCCGGGCTTCGTCTCGTGAATGCGATGGTAGAGCTCCTGGACCAGCTGGTCCACGTTGTCGCGCCGCCAGTCGTCGCGCGCGAGCGTCCCACCACTGCTGAGGTAGCGCGCATAGCTCCGCGCATCGGGAAAGTCGGCAAGTCCACCGCCGGGGCCGCGCTCTTTGTACGGGTAGAAGTAGTCGTCGAGATGCACGCCGTCGATGTCATACCGCGTCACCACATCGAGGATCACACGCACCGTGTGCTCGCGCACGGCCGGCTCACCGGGGTCCATCCAGAGATGCGTGCCATACGTCTTCACGAGCTCGGGGCGCCGGCGCGTCAGGTGCCGCGACGAGAGCGGTCCCGTCGCCGACGGATGCCGCGCACGATACGGATTGAACCAGGCGTGCAGTTCCAGTCCGCGCGCGTGCGCCTCCTGGACCGCGAACGCGAGCGGATCCCACGCCGGCTTGGGCGCGACGCCCTGACGGCCGGTGAGATACTCCGACCAGGGCTCGAGTTTCGATGCATACAGTGCGTCGCCGGCCGGCCGCACCTGAAAGATGACCGCGTTTAAACCCGCAGCCCGGGCGCGCTCGAGCAGCGTGATGAGTTCGCGCTTCGCCGCCGCGGTCGAGAGACCCCGGCGCGAAGGCCAGTCGATGTTGTCCACCGACGCAACCCAGACGCCGCGAAACTCTCGCCCAACGCTGGGAGGCACGCAGCTCGGGTCAGCCAGCAGGCACGCGACCGGCAGGGCACGCAACAGAAGAGGTGATGGGGCAGGCGACTGGGTGGCGAGCGGCCGCACCGCCAGCATCACCGCTGCGAACGAAACAGTAGCCCGCCACGCACTCCGCATTCGTTTCATGGCTCCGCGACCCTCAAGTTATGGCTTCCGAACTCCGGCGCGCACTTCGATCGTGGTACCCGACACGAACGTCAGCGTCACCACGACCGTGTCGTCCTCAACCAGCGGACGCCTGAGTCGCGTGAGCATCAGGTGCGCGCCCATCGGACGCAACGGCACGCTGTCCTGTGCAGGCACCGGCAGCGCCCGCAACTGCGCCATGTGCATGGTGCCGTTCTGCGCCATGGAGATGTGCAACCCGACGTCTTCGGCGACGTCGCTCGTCACGGCGCTCAACGTATCGGAGACCATCGCCGCGTTGTCGACGGTCAAATAGACGGCGGTCGTCGCGCCACTATCGGCAGCGCGTGCCCACGCCTCCGTCACGGTCAGCGGCGGCGTCGCTTGCGCATCGGTCAACCAGGCCGCCGGTCGGTCGCACGCGGCGACGCCCAGCGTGCTAACGCAGGCGACGAAGATCTTCGGCCAGCTCTTCACCGCGCACCCCCGATGGGATCATGAGAACGAGACGCCCCTGGCGGTCCACCACGAAGCTCTGTGCCGGATGCGCGACGCTGTAGTCGTTGGTGCGGGTATCCCCTTCGGGATAGGCGGCGATGCCCCAGTCGCGCATGAGGACCGCGAGTTCGATCTCCGACGGCGCGAGGCCCACAAACGCCGGGTCGAACTGCTGTGCGTACGCCGCCACGAGCTCGGGCGTATCACGCGGCGGGTCCACACTGACCAGCACAAAGCGCACCCCCAACGTGTCGGCGCCGAGCGCACGTTTGGCGCGGGCCCAATCAGAGAGCATGGTGGGGCAGACGTCCGGGCAGTGTGTATATCCGAAGTAGAGGACTACCAAGCTTTCTTTCGCCTCAACGAGCACAAAGCGCGTCGCCGGATCCGCGAGCGCCCCTGCCACCGTCAGCGGGGGTGCCGCGAGCGCCGGATCGAGCCTGGTGCCGTGCCACGGCCGGTCGCTGCAGGCAGCGAGCGCGAGCGCGACGCCCGTGATGATGCGGAGGAGATGCCGGCGGTCCATGAGCGGAAGATAGTCAGTGGCTCTGCCAGGACCGCACTCGCCGCGTGTCAATCCTCCGCCGGCGCGCTCTTGCCCTGCGTCGTTGCCACATTACTATTTAGTTATATGTCAATCTTGGCCACCATCCTTGCCCTGTTCATCGGCCTGACGCTGGGCCTCCTCGGTGGTGGTGGGTCGATCCTGACCGTCCCCGTCTTCGTCTACGCGCTCGGTCTCGACCCAAAACGCGCGATCGCAATGAGCCTCCCCGTTGTCGGAGGGGCCGCCTTCATCGGCGCACTCCAGCACTGGCGCCATCAGAACGTCGTCCTCCGCACGGCGCTCCCGTTTGGCGCCGCCGCCATGCTTGGGGCGTTCGTCGGTGCGCGTCTCGCCGGCGGCCTCAACGGTCAGGTCCAGCTCGCGATCTTCTCCGTCGTCATGATCGCCGCCGCCTTTTCCATGCTCCGCAGTGCCCGCGCCACTGAGCCCACTCTACCACCCGCGACGCGCCACTGGAGCGCACTCCTCGGCATCGGTCTCGGCGTCGGCTCTGTGACCGGCCTCGTCGGTGCCGGTGGTGGATTCCTCATTGTGCCCGCGCTCGTAATCCTCGGCGGCCTCTCCATGCCGCAGGCAGTCGGCACGTCGCTCCTCGTGATCGCGATGAACACCACCGCCGGGTTCCTCGGCTATCGGGGCACCGTCGATATCGAGTGGCCTCTCGTCCTACATTTCGGCGGTGTGGCCGCCCTCGGTATCCTCGTCGGTTCGTCGCTCGTCCCGTACGTCCCGCACCGCGCGCTCAAGCAGGCGTTTGCCGTGCTGCTCGCCGTTGTCGGCTCGCTGATCCTGTATCAACACCTCACGCTCTGATTCCCTGAGACCGCTGTGTTCCTCAAACGATTCTATGATGACGGCCTCGCACAGGCCTCGTACCTGATCGGCTGCGCGGCGACGGGCGAGGCGCTCGTGATTGACGCCACCCGTGATATCGCACCCTATCTCGCCGCCGCGGCCGCGGAACAGCTGCGCATCACGCAGGTGAGCGAGACGCACATCCATGCCGACTTTGTCTCGGGCTCGCGCGAACTCGCGCACGCCACGGGCGCCACGCTCTTGCTCAGCGCCGAGGGCGGCACCGACTGGCAGTATGCGTTCGCCAGCGAGGACCAGGCGACGCTCCTGCGCGACGGCGACATCATCACGGTCGGCAACATCCGCGTAGAGGTCCTGCACACCCCCGGTCACACCCCGGAGCATCTCTCGTTCCTCGTCACCGACACCGCCGGCGCCAACGCGCCGATCGGTATCCTGACCGGCGACTTTGTTTTCGTCGGCGACGTCGGCCGCCCCGACCTCCTCGAGCGCGCCGCCAAGCTTGCGAACACCATGGAAGTTGGCGCCCGCCAGCTCTTTCATTCACTCGAGCGATTCCGCGCCCTTCCGGAGTTCGTACAGGTCTGGCCGGGACATGGCGCAGGCTCCGCCTGCGGGAAGTCGCTCGGCGCGGTACCCACCTCGACTGTCGGGTACGAGAAGCGCTTCAACTGGGGCGTCGGCACGAGCACGGAGGCCGACTTTGTCGCGATGGTGCTCGCCGGTCAGCCCGAGCCACCGCGGTACTTCGCGCAGATGAAGCGCATCAACCGCGACGGCCCGGGCCTCTTGGGCGCATTCCCGCAGCCCACGCAGGCGGCGCTCGGACTGGTCCAGCGCGCGCTCGCCGACGGCTGCACTGTTATCGACACGCGCCCCGCGACCGCGTTCGCCACCGCGCACCTACCCGGCAGCATCAATATTCCGCTGAACAGGAGTTTCTCCACCTGGGCCGGATGGCTTGTCTCCTACGATGTCGACATCCATCTCATCGCCGAGGATCACTCGGCGGTACTGCGCGCGGTGCGCGAACTCGCCCTGATCGGTCTAGACCGCACCATCGCCTGGTCTGGCCCATCGGTGCTCAATGAATGGCAGCGCGCAGACCAGGCGCTCGGCACCGTCGCCAAGATCGACGCGACCGCTCTTGCCGCACTCGTCTCGCGCGGTGCGGTCACCGTGATCGACGTCCGGAATCAGTCCGAGTGGGAGGCAGGGCATCTTCCGCGCGCGATGCATATTCCCGTCGGCTATCTCCAGGAGCGACTCGCCGACATTCCGCGCGACCAGCCGATCGTGTTGCACTGCGAGGCCGGGGGGCGCTCGGCGATCGCGATCTCGCTGGTGCAGAAGCTCGGCGTCACCACTGCCGCCGACCTGGTCGGCGGCCTGCGCGCCTGGCGACTGGCCGGTCATGAGGTCGTCCGCGACCGCAGCGCGACGGAGGGTTGAGTATGGCCCCGAAGGTGATGACCCCAGCCCTGCTCGACCAGCTCGCCGAGCGATTTAAGGCCCTCGGCGAACCAGCGCGACTTCAACTCCTCTCGGCGCTCCGGCAGCGGGAGCAGACCGTCTCTCAACTCGTCCAGTCCACCGGACTTGGCCAGGCCAACGTGTCAAAGCACCTCCAGCTACTCTGCAGCGCCGGCTTCATCGCACGGCGCAGGGCAGGCATTTTCGCCTTCTATACACTCGCCGACGACGGTGTTTTTGCGCTCTGCGACCTGATGTGTGGCCGCATTGAGCGGAGCCACCGAGAACAGCGCGCAGCGCTGAAGCTGGCGCGGTGAAACGGAAAAGGGCGGCCCCGTTGGGCCGCCCTCCTCACATCTCACACCCGCCTTACAGAGGCGCCGGTCGGAATCGAACCGACGAATAGCAGATTTGCAGTCTGCCGCCTTACCACTTGGCCACGGCGCCGTGGACGAAAGGTAGTCTGAGGTCGCCCTCCTCTCAAGGAACGCGGCGACGGCCTCCCACGGTGCCGCCGGACCCCGCCCATCGCGCTGACTCGAGCCGAACATCCCATGCGATACGCGACCCGACTCGTTGTTCCGCGCTGTGTCTTCATCGGTGCGTGCAGCCTTGCGGGGCCCGGGAGTGCCGCCCCTGCCAAGGTGCTGACCGACGCTAACATCAACGCGCGCATCCTGGCCGCCAGTACCGCCGAGATCCGCTATGCGGCGCTCGCATTGGCCACGAGCCAGGACGCTCGGGTCCTGGCCTGTACAACTATGGTGACGATCGATCATGACGCGATCAACCGGGCGGTCCTCGCGCTGGTAACAGGCCGGAGTATTACTCCCGCGGACAATCAACGTGCGATCGATCTGCACGACGCCGCCGAAACCCAGCGCCGGCTCTTTCGGGCGCTCGCGGGGGGCGCGTTTGATAGCGCGTATATTTTTCAATGAAGTGCGTGATCACCAGTCGCTCCTCCGCGCGCTCGACGGGACGCTGATCACTTCTGCTGTCAGCGCGCAGCTCCCCGCCCTACTCATAAGAACTGCGTCCAGCGGAGGGGCGCACCTGAGACAGCCGCAGGCACTGGCGGCGGCGAGGTGACAGTTACCGTAAGTCGTTGTGAAATAGAGAGTTATGCAGCATCCAGTCGTTGTGCACTGTTACACTCCGCCTTTCTCAGCTAAAACCAGTGATTTTCGAAAAGCCCCACCTGTTACTGAATATTTGCAAAATATGCGCATGTTGCAGAACGTATATGGCGTATTTGGCTTGAAACGTGTGTATCGATGAACTATATTTGCTGTCTTCGCACAAGCAGGCGAACACATCTTAAATAAGGCCTAGCCATGACTGTCTCCTCGACGCCCCGCTCGGACGCCATGCGCGCCATCGCCACGCGCGCGGCCATAACCCCGGACGTGCCGGCGATGGCCGCCACCCCGGTGCCGACCTCCGTCTACTTCGGCAGCAACACCTTTGGCGCGCGCCAGATGCGCGACAAGCTCTCGAAGGAGGTCTACGAGAAGCTCACGCAGGCCATTCGCCTCGGAAAAAAGCTGGACCCCGAGATCGCTCCCGCTGTCGCAAAGGCGGTAAAGGAGTGGGCGATCGCACGCGGCGTAACGCACTTCTGTCACTGGTTCCAGCCGCAGACCGGCCTCACCGCCGAGAAGCATGATGCGTTCCTCACGCTCGACTCCAACGGCGCCGCGATCGAGAAGTTCTCGGCCGAACAGCTGATCCAGTCGGAGCCAGACGCCTCGTCGTTCCCGTCGGGCGGTTTGCGCGCGACCTGGGAAGCCCGCGGCTACACCGCCTGGAACCCGGCGTCCCCGGTGTTCATCATGGACGCGGTCGCGACCAAGACGCTCTGCATTCCGTCGGTCTTCATTGGCTACAACGGCGAGGCGCTCGACGAGGTCACCCCGCTCTTTCGGTCGAGCGAGGTGCTCTCCAACGCGGCGCGCGAGCTGCTCGAGATTGTCGGCGACAAGGGGGCGCTCCGGGTCTACACCACCATGGGCACCGAGCAGGAGTTCTTTATTATCGATCGCACCCACTTTGCCATGCGTCCCGACCTCGTGATGGGAGGGCGCTCGCTCGTCGGTGCGCCGCCCCCGCGCGGCCAGCAGCTGGAGGACCACTACTTCGGTGGCATTCCGGAGCGGGTGCAGTCCTGTCTCGCCGAAGTGGAGTTTGAGCTCTACAAGCTCGGCGTGCCGATCGTGACGCGGCACAATGAGGTCGCGCCCTGCCAGTTTGAGATGGCGCCGATGTTCGAGGAGACCGATATCGCGACCGATCACAATCAGCTCGTGATGTCGGTGCTCAAGGACGTCGCGCGGCGCCACGGACTGCAGGCGCTGTTGCACGAGAAGCCGTTTGCCGGCATCAATGGCTCGGGCAAGCACTGTAACTGGTCGCTTTCGATCACCAGCGACAATGCGCTCAACGGCATCAACCTGCTCAAGCCCGGCAAGACGCCCCATCAGAACCTGCGTTTCCTGATGTTCTTGGCCGCCTTCCTCAAGGGTGTGCACCAGCATCAGGGGCTGTTGCGCGCCGGCATCGGGACGAGCGGCAACGAGCATCGCCTCGGCGCCAACGAAGCGCCGCCGGCGATCATGTCGGTCTTCATGGGCGGCGCGCTGACCAAGATGATCGAGGACATCATCGCCGGTCGGGCGGGGCACAAGGCGGAGCAGGCGATGCTCAAGCTCGGCATCGCCAAGCTGCCCGAGATTGAGCAGGACAACACTGATCGCAACCGGACGTCGCCGCTCGCGTTCACCGGCGCGAAGTTCGAGTTTCGCGCGGTCGGGTCGTCGCAGAGCATCGCCTTCCCGGTGATGGTGCTCAACACCGTGGTGGCCGAAGCAATTATCGAGATCACGGCGGCACTCAAGGCCGAACTCAAGCGCGGCGGCTCGGTGGGCGACGCCGCGCTCAAGGTCGTGCGCAAGGCCTTCAAGGAGACGAGCGCGATCCGGTTTGAGGGCAATGGGTACAGTGAGGCGTGGGTGAAGGAGGCCAAGAAGCGCGGCCTGCTCAACATCCGTCGTGCACCCGCGGCGATCGCGCAGATGACGACCAAGACCACGAAGGAGCTCTTCGTGAAGACCGGCATTCTGACCGCAGTCGAGCTGGAGAGCCGCTACCATGTCCGAATGGAGCGCTATGTGAAGGACATGTTGATCGAGATGGAGACCATGGCCGAGATGCTCGACACGCAGATTCTGCCGGCGACGTACGCGTACTTGGGGTCGCTCGCAGAGGGTGCGGCAAAGTCGAAGCAGGCGGGCATTCGTGTGGTGCCCCAGAAGGCGGCGGCCGAGTCGGTGGGGAAGCTCGCCGTGGCGTTGCAGGCAAAGACCGCCGCGTTGCAGGCGGCGATCAGGCGGTCGCACGCGCTGCACGCGGACGAGGCGAAGTGTGCGGCCTTCCTCACGAGCACCGGGGCTACCGCGATGGCGGCGGCGAGAGAGATCGCCGACAAGCTCGAGGTGTGCGTCGGGGATTCGTACTGGCCGCTGCCGCGGTACCGGGAGATGTTGTTCCCAGTCTAGGAACGCGGGAGACGGTAGAAGGTAGGGCGAGGGAGCGCGGCCTGTGGCCGCGCTCCCTCTGTCGTTTCGGTGTCTCTCTTTACCTGACCGCGGTCGATCGGTTGTGCCGGAGCTGTTGCGATGCGGAGGGTGCGGGTGGGGGGGGGCGCGTACTGTGCAGGCATACGTGGCCCGCAAGATCTACTCGCGCTTTGCCCCGGAGGATCTCGACCCGAATCGCCGTCCCCCACCGGACTCGACGGCTACCAAGTAGCAGACGCACGGCTGGCTAACGACGCTTGCTGCCGATGAACGCGGTGCGGATTGGGTTTGGCGGGGCGTTCGTCATGACCTGGGTCGGTTGCGAACGCCCCGTCAAACCCTTATTATATGAGTGTTCACAGCAGAAGCACACGTTAGGCGGACCAGAAAGTGACGCTTAACAGCAGGACCTCCCTGCTGGGCTAGCAGAGGGCAATCTCGCCGCCCTCCTCTGACTCGGGAAAGCCTCCGGGGCGGCGATACTTCGATTCATTCCGGGCTCTTGCGGCAGTATTGTTGTTCTCGTCGACGTCGGAGCATCCCGCACTAGACTGCTCTTCAGCCCTACCAAATTTCTTCATGATCCGCCGGCTCCTCCTCGGAAGCTTCTCCGGAATGTTCGTGCTCTCGTGCAGCGAGCCCACGGCCCCCAACGAGCCCGCCAGTCTCGAGATCTCCGCGACCAGCCTCTCGTTTGCCTCGTTCACGGAGGCCACTCCAGTTGTTGCGACCGTGAAGACCTCAAAGGGCGCGGTCATGACTGGTGCGCCGGTGCAATGGACCACGTCCACCTCTTCGATCGCGACGGTCTCGGCGGTGGGGCTGGTCACCGCGGTTGGCAACGGCTCGGCCACAATCACGGCATCGGCGAGCCCGACCGTATCTGCCGCGGTCACCGTCACGGTGTCGCAGGTCGGAGTGACTCTGACGGTTGCCCAACCCACGGTGTCGGTCCCCGCACTCACGGACACGGTCACGGTCGGGGCCGCGCTCCGCGACGCTCGGCTCCAACTGGTCACCAATGACACCGTGGAATGGCGATCGTCCGACACGACCGTCGCCGTGGTTGACATTGCGGGACGCGTGACCTCGCGCAAGAACGGCACGGCCACGATTACCGCGTCGGCAGGAACGTTGACCGCCACGGCGCGGCTCACCGTGGAGCAGGTCGCCACGGGCGTGGTCGTATCGCAGCCTGGTGTTTTGATCGAAGCGCTCACGGACACGGTACGGGTCACGGCCCAGGTCGTTGATCGCCGCAGCCAGGCGCTCGCTAGCATCTTGCCGGCGTGGAGCACGGAGAATTCGTCGGTGGCGACGGTCTCCGCCGCGGGTCTCGTCACCGGCATGGGTACCGGTACGACGACGTTGCGCGCCACCCACGCGAGCTTCTCCACTCCGGTCACCATCGTGGTGGTTCAGCGCCCAGTGGCCATCGAGCTCTCGACCGCGACGCTCAGCTTCGCTTCGCTGACGGACACCGGGACCGTTAGGGCCATCGTACGTGATTCCCGTGGCATCGCGATTCCGTCGTCGGTTCTTCTGTGGAGCTCAAGCGACACGACGAAGGTCCGAGTGAATACAAGCGGGCGCGCAACGTCCGTGGCCAACGGGACCGCCACGATCACCGCCGCGGTGGGCACCCTCTCGCGTCCGGTCGGCGTCACGGTGGCGCAGGTCGCCGCGAGCCTCACGGCGAGTCATGACTCCGTTTGGTTGCAGTCCTTGCCAGATACCACGGCTGTCTCCGCAACGGTACGTGATGCCCGCGGTGTCGCGATGCCGCAGGCAACGGTCACGTGGGCAAGCGCGAACCCAGTGATTGCCTCGGTGACCTCAAGCGGTGCCGTGATCGCTGCCACGAATGGTACGACTCGTGTGACGGCGTCTGCGGGCGCGGGCGCTGACACGTTGCCCGTGCGCGTGCAGCAGGTGGCACGCACCATTCAGATGAACCACTTGACCTACACCTTACTCGTCGTGGGAGACAGCGTTGCGCTCGGTGGCGGACTGACTGACGCGCGGGGCACGCCGATTGCGGGACGTACGCCGCAGTGGATCGTGACCGACACGGCTGTCGTCTCGGTGAGTGCCAGCGGTGTGGTCCGGGCGAAGGGCCACGGCGGCTCGAGCGTCACCGCCGTGGCCGACAGTGCGCGCATCTCATCGTATATCCGAGTGGACGTTCGGCTGCAGTTGGTGGAGGGAACGACCATCCATGAGTTCCTCGAAACGAATCGGGCGCCGTCGTATGAGTACGCGGGGGTCACGTATCCCGGCGCGCTGGTCTCATGGATGCCGTTCGTGGACCGCCCGGTCGATCTATGGGCCGATGGCCAGCCCGACATCATCGCCCCCTTTGCTCGCGGCTACGCGACTGGGCTCAGCACCCGTGTGAAGCCGTTCTTCTTCAGGAACGAGAACGGCACCTTCGTGCATGCGACCTCCAGTGTGTCGGTGCCGGCGATTGCCGGCTTCCGCCGGATGGGGGAGCTCTCCCTGCCAAATGATCCGTTCCGCGGGATTTTTGGCGTGAACCACGACGGTCACGACGGGACGATGGCTGACGCGCTCATGCTGTCCGCCGGTGCGATGCCCATGGATGTCACATCTCGCATCGATCCGCTGCCGCTGGCACCGTTCTTCGGTCGGCCGAATGCCGTGAATGCGCACAGCATGGCCTCAGGCGACATCAACGGCGATGGGCGCACGGATTTCGTGGTCGGCGACTGGGCCTGGCGCCCGGATTGTCCGACCTGCGGGCCGTATTTCCTCATGCAGGGGACCGACGGACGGTGGAACGTTCGACCTGATACCGCCCTGTTCAACCTCACGTACAAGGAGCCGATGGTGAACGCGGGTGCTGGGGAAGGCCAGAATCTCCTCATCGACATCCACCTCGATGATTTCAACGGCGATGGCAAGGACGACATCGTTGCCGGCTATGGCCACGGGTCCACGTACTCGCGCATCTATCTGAATGATGGCAACGCGAACTTCTCGCGGGCGAACTCCAAGCCGCTTCCCGCGCCGCCATACGGCTTCAACAACTCGATGCATCTCAAGACCTACAGCCCCGACATCAACGGCGATGGCCTCCCCGACCTCATTATCTCATGGTCGCGCTACGTACCGTACTACGGGGGCACCGACCTGCAGATCCTGATCAACAAGGGGAACGGCGACTTCGTGGACGAGACGCCGCTCCGCCTGCGCAGCCTCCCCGGCAATGAACTGCCGGTGGAGCGCCTCGCGTGGACCGACTGGTTCCAACTCATCGACGTCAACAACGACGGACAACTCGACATCATTGGGAGCTGGTACCACCATCCTACTAGTCGCGTGCGAGTCTGGATGAACGCCGGCGGCACGTTCAGCGAGATCGAGGTGCAGGTGCCATCGGGGTACCGAGGCATCCCGCTTGGCTGGGTACGGCGACCGGACGGTCGCCTGTCGGCGCTCGTGTTCCAGTCTTCGTGGACCAGCGCCGAGGGCATCGCGAGCCGGAATTGGTTCTATCATCTGACGTTTGACCGAGTCATCCGATAGCGCGGGCCAGTTGCGGTCGCTGGTCGCGATGCGAAGGCAGTCCGAAATCACGTCCTACACTTGGACAAGCGCAGCAATCTCACGCAGCGCATTGGCCGCAGCCCTAACGCATTTCTTTGGCGGCGCGCTCGGGGCTGCGGGGGCGCGCGTGGAAGCGTGGGGTGTTGCGTCGGAGCGTGGACACTGGGACGAGCGGGCCGTATGCTCCACGAATCGTCAACCGACCCCGATTGAAATTCCTATCCTGGGGCGCTGAGACTCAGCGCGGTGGCCGTCGCCCTGGGGTCGGGGGCGCTCCCGCCGCGTCGAGCGCCGCCTCGAGCCGCACGAGGTCACCGTCGACCAGCGTGCGGAGGTCGCGCGAGATCGCCGCGAGCTCCGTCGTCGCAATCTCGACGTCACGACGCTGCGTCGCAGTCGGCATCTGGCGGTTCTCCCACTGACTCATCGCCGAGCCGACACGGCCGGCGACCGACGGAGCGTCCGACTGATCGAGCCGCTGGCGCGCGGGGTCGCCGTTCAGGCGATGGCCGATCGCCGCGAGCGACCCGCTGGCCGAGTCGATCCGGCCGAAGAGCGACGGATCGGCTTTCGGCGCGCGGATGAGCGTCGCGCGCATCCGGACGAGTTCGTCACGTACGCGGCCGAGTTCCCCGCCCACGGCGACGACCCTCCGGCGGAGTTCTGCGACCT
Organism: Gemmatimonas phototrophica; assembly: GCA_945869195.1. Classification (GTDB taxonomy): domain Bacteria; phylum Gemmatimonadota; class Gemmatimonadetes; order Gemmatimonadales; family Gemmatimonadaceae; genus Pseudogemmatithrix. The sequence continues at coordinate 503,826 of CAMBNV010000001.1, forward strand.
GCTCCTGGAACGCGGCAACCGCGACGAAGTCAGTGACCGCGCCAAGGTTCATCACCGGCTTCACGGTGAACGACTGCGGCGTGCCCATCGTCCGCACCCCGCGCGATGACACCACCAACAGGGTCGCGGTGTAGCGGCCAGGTGCCACCAGCGGACCGGTCGGCGGTGAGTCCCACGGTGGCTGGAAACCAGGCGGATTCAGGTTCACCGGCTCCGGGCTTGGTCCACGAAGGTCCCAGTTGATTCGATTCAGTCCAGCCCTGTTCGGCGCCTCGAGTGTGCGAACGCGCCGACCGCTCGCGTCAGCGATCACCAGGAGCACCTTCGGCCCTCCCTCGACCGACTCGGCGCGGAGCCGATCGTAGCCCGGGAACGGAACGTCCGCTCCGCGATCCCTCAGCGCTCGCTCCTCGGCGCGCCGCGCTTCGAGTGCGGTGGTGGGCGACTCGCGGAGATAGTAGGTCAGCAGTGCACCGAACGGCGGATTCTCGGATGTGAAGTCGTCACTCCCCAGTTCCGGCCGACCGGGGGCCTGTGCGACCTGGTGCGGGACGAACCACCACGCGTCGCGCACCGGGAAGAGCGCACCCTCTCCCGCCAGCGCGCCGCCGGCGATCTCCCGCAGCGGCGTGAAGTCATCGAGGATGTAGAACCCGCGGCCGAAGGTCGCCCCGACGAGGTCGTTGTCGCGACGGTGGATCTTGAGGTCGCGGAAGGAGATCGTCGGCACCCCACCGCCGAGCTTGTGCCAGTTGACGCCACCATTCGGAGTCCAGTAGATGCCGAACTCGGTGCCGACGAAGAGCAGGTCAGGCCGCACGTGGTCCTGTTGGATGCTCCAGACGATCGTGCCCTTCGGCAGATCGCCGGCGATCGAACGCCAGGTCCGGCCGAGATCGGCACTCGCGTACACGTATGGTGCGAAGTCACCGATCTTGTGCGCGTCGGCCGCGACATAGACCGTACGTGCGTCGTGCTGCGACGCCTCCACATCGTTGATGTACGAGAGGGGCGGCAGGCCCGGCAGCGCCGTCGCGCGTGTCCACCGCTGTCCACCGTCCGCCGATACCTGGACCAGGCCTTCATCGGTCCCGACTGCGAGCACACCGGCTTCGCGCGGCGACTCGGTGATCGAGGTGGTCGTGGCGTACTTGGACATCGCGCCGTTGTCGTGCAGGGCGTCGACGCTCCAGACGCGGCCCATGAAGCGCTGCTCGTAACGGTTCTGCCCGAGCGTGAGGTCGCCGCTGATCGCCGTCCAACTGTTCCCCTTGTCGTCGCTCCGCCAGATCCGCTGCGACCCGAAGTAGATCCGGTCACCGTTGTGCGGGCTCACGAGGATGGGCGAGTCCCAGTTCCAACGCTCCGGCCCCTCACCCGGCGCCGGCTGCGGACGGATGCCCACCGCCTCCTCGTTGCGCCGGTCCTTCCGGTTGAGCATCCCCTCCTGCCACATCAGGTACATCAGGTCGGGGTCGCGGGGATCGAATGCGACGCCGTAGCCATCGGCGCCGAGTGGGACGTACCAGTCCGCGTTGCGGATACCGTCGCGATTCAGCGTGCGCGAGGGCCCGTGCAGCGTGCCCTCGTCCTGCGCCCCGCCAAGGAGATCGTAGAAGGGCTCGCGATTGTTGAGCGCGACCTTGTAGAACTGGGAGACCGGCAGGTTCGGGAAGTGACGCCAGCGGGCGCCCTCGTCGAAGCTCTCGTAGAGACCGGCGTCGGTGCCGACGAGCATGTGTCGGCCATCGGCCGGGTCGATCCAGAGCGCGTGGTTGTCGCTGTGCTTGTCGTGCCCCGTCTCGAGGTAGTCGAAGGTCTTGCCGCCGTCGCGCGTCACCTGGATGAAGACGTCCATCTGATAGACGCGATTCGGGTCGGTCGGAGACGCCTCGAGTTCCTGGTAGTAGTGGGGACCGGTACCGCCCGAGATGTACCCGTTGCGCTTCTCCCAGCTCTCTCCCCGGTCGCGCGAACGATAGAACCCGCGCTCGCTCTCACCGGCCTCGATGGTCGCGTAGACGAGCGAGGGATCGGCGGCCGTCACGGCAAGGCCGATCTTCCCCTTGTCGCCGGCGGGCAGGCCATTCGTCACCTTCCGCCAGGTCCTGCCGTTGTCGGTGGACTTCCAGATACCGGACGACGGTCCGCCACCGAGGAATCCCCAGACGTGACGACGCCTCTGATACCCTGCCGCGTAGACCACGTCGGGATCCGATGGATCGAACTCGATGTCGGTCACGCCGGTGTTCTCGTCGATCTGCAGCGCCGGTGTCCAGGTCGCCCCGCCATCGGTCGTGCGGAAGACGCCACGATCCCCTCCCGGTGACCAGAGCGGCCCCTCGGCGGCGACGAGCACCACGTCGCCGTCACGCGGGTCGACGAGGATCCGGCCGATATGCTGCGAGTTAGGGAGCCCCATCCGCTGCCAGGTGCGGCCGGCGTCGCGGCTGCGGTAGACGCCGTCGCCCCAACCGACGTGGCGTCCGCTCACATTCTCACCGGTACCCACCCAGACGATATCGGGCCGAGTCGGATCGATCGTGATCTCGCCGATCGAGTAGGAGGGCTGGTCGTCGAAGACCGGCGTGAAGGTGACGCCGGCGTTAGTGGTCTTCCACACGCCCCCGGAACCGGCGGCGACATACCAGAGGCTCTTATCGGTCGGGTGCACCGCGACGTCGGCGATCCGACCGCTCATCAGGGCGGGTCCGATGCTGCGCAGCGCGAGACCCGCCGCGGCCGCGGCTGCCGTCGTCGGTGCTTGCGCGGCGAGTGACGCGGCGAAGGGGGCCGCCAGAACGAGGGTGATGGCGCGGCAAGACCTGGCAGACATGCGGCGGACTCCTGACGTCGTGTGGGATCGGTGCACCGAACGGACGCTGGTACGGACGCTGATAAGGTGAGCGGAGCGAGGGGCCAGCGGGAGGGGCAGCGCCGGTTCAAATAGGAATTTCAATCGGGGTGGGCTGAACAGAGGCCCCGGTCCCCTGCCTCGCGACCACCGGTGCGGGGGTGACGGCGTGCCCGTCACCGCTCCGGTGTGCCTCGCGGGCCGTTCGGCCTGGGGTCCGGGCGGGTGACCCGAGGTCGGCGGGGCCCTCGGTGACGCTGCGGTGGGATCGCCGCGCGCGCCGAACGTCCCCGCGTGGTGGCGGGGCGTCGGGGGGGGGCGCTCCGAGGGACGGGAGCGCCGAGGATACGCGCGTCGCGGGCGCTGTTGGTTACCATCCGATTGCGCGAGGGGCTTCTCTGTCGCAACGTCCACCGGTCGCTGGCATAACATTGCTTCCGGCTGACGAGCGGACCGGCCATCGGCGGATCGCACGTCATCGGTCGGTCCGCTCGCAGCAGAAGCCCACGTTATACCGACACCCGAGAGGTTCGTGGTTGACCACAGTGACCGGCGTTGATGGGTGTAAGATCGGCTGGGTTGCCGCAGCTCACAGCCTTCACTCGGACAGCTGCTCGGTCGAGGTGTTTCCTACCTTCGCACACCTTCTAGCATCTTCGGCAGCCTCGAGGGTCATCGCCGTCGACATTCCAATCGGGCTGAGCGATGCTGCGCCCCGACCCACCGATCTCGCAGCGCGCCGTTTCCTCGGCCCACGCGGGAGCAGCGTCTTCCCTGCTCCGTGTCGCGCTTCGCTTGAAGGCGCGAGCTACGAGTCTGCGAGTAAACTTTCGTTCGCGGCCTCAGGCAAGAAGCTGACGAAGCAAACCTACGCAATCATCCCAAAGATTCGGGAGGTTGATATCGCGCTCCGGGCTGACGCCTCAGCGCGAGAGCGGGTGGTCGAGGTGCATCCCGAAGTCTGCTTCGCCGCGCTCAACGGGGATCAACCGATGGCGCATCCAAAGAAGCGTTTCGCTGGCAAGCAAGAGCGCTTCGCCTTGCTTCCGACGCAGTACCAGGCGGCATTTGCTGCTTCGCGGCCGCAGTGGCTTCACAAGGAAGTCGCCACCGATGACATTCTCGACGCATTGGTTGCGCTCTGGACCGCAGTCCGCGTGCTTTCAGGAAGCGCGCGCTCATTTCCACCGCTACCCCTGATTCACGATTCCGTCGGGCTACCAATGCGCATTCTGGCTTGATTCGCGTGCGCGGTATAACGACGCTTGCTGCTGAAGAACGCGGATGCGGATGTAGTTGTGGGGCAGCCGGTTGTTGGGAATGGCGCGGCCTAGCGGCCGCCCCACAACTCCTTCTTATTAAAGCGTTTACAGCAGAAGCAACCGTTAGGCGGGTGCTGGCACGTGACGGGTTGATCCAAATTCTCGGTTGGTTTGAACCAGAAAGGACTGCGGCGAAGTGCATGTTACGAGGTTTCTGACAAGGAGGTGCGCCATGAAGAGAGTCGCCTTGGTTGCGGTGGCAGTGCTTTTATCCGGTGCCATTGCCTATAGTCAAGCGAGCGCCCAGGCCGCCAAGGCCGAAGTGCGCAACGCGAAGGGGGAGATGGTGGGGACTCTCACGCTGGCCCAGGAGCCTGACGGGGTGAGGCTTACGGTGGAGGTGTCAAACCTTCCACCGGGGTTCCATGGCTTTCACATCCACGCGGTCGGCAAGTGCGAAGCGCCGTTCACCTCGGCGGCAGGTCATTTCAACCCCGCCGGGCAGAACCATGCGCACCATGCCGGTGACCTACCCAACCTGCTCGTGAATGCCGAGGGGCGCGCATTCATGCTCGTCAAAACTGCTCGCTTCAAGCTCGAAGATCTTTTCGATTTGGACGGCAGCGCCATCATCATCCACGCCGACCCTGATAACCACGGCAACATCCCGGCGCGGTACCGCCCGGACGCCGATCCTGGCACCATCGCGACCGGAGACGCCGCCGGCCGCATCGCATGCGGTGTCCTCGGTAAGTAGGAGCAAGATGAGTCGCCGATGATTGAGAGGTGGGCTGTTTGTCGTGATGGTCCTCTGACCTCGACTGCGCAGAACGTACATGTTGGGAAGTATGAACCATGCCGCCTAACTCTCGGTGGAGCGGACCCGCTGAGCGCGCCGATCACGCTCACGTTAGCCATCACAGGAATGGTCGAGGGCAATGACGACATCCGGCCCCATCAATTTTGCTGAGAAGCTCTCGAAATTCTCCGAGCAGTGGTCGCCTCGCGTCATCGCAGCGATGAACGACTACCAATTCAAAGTCGTGAAGCTAAAAGGCGAATTCGTCTGGCACGACCACAAGGACACTGACGAGGTGTTTGTCGTGCTGGACGGTGAGATGGAGATCGGGTTTCGCGACCGAACGGTCACCATTCGAGCGGGAGAGATGTTTGTTGTTCCGAAGGGTGTCGAGCACATCACGCGTGCGGCGCGCGAGTGTCACGCCCTCGTCATTGAGCCCAGTGGTGTCGTAAACACTGGCGACGCAGGTGGTGCGCTGACGGCGCAGAACGAGGTCTGGGTGTAGTTCGATGCTGGCTAACTTTAGTTGCAGCGAACGCGCTGCAGCGCGCCGCTGAGCATGTCGTTAGACCGCCCTCTCGCGAGTTCCCCCTCATGACGTGGGCGACCATTCTGAATCGTGCCCTCATCCCACTAGCCAGAGCGCTAGCCGCCCCGCAGTATCTCCGTGATCGTCTCCCTCGGGTTCGTTCCCACCGCTAGAGGAGCTACCAATGGCCACGCAAGCCAATACCCGGAATCTGAGCATCGCCCTCACCGTTTGATGATCCTTGGGCTCTACGCCACCCTCGGAGTCTTCTTGCTCGTCGCGCTCGTCTTGGGCAGCCTGATGCGCAGAGCTACCAGTCCGCCGGCGGCCTGACAGGTGGTTATCTCGCACCAGGAAGCTGGCGTTATCCGGATGATCCATCCTGTCTCCGCTCATTCCACTGGAGGAGCGATGCGCCCCTACGCTTCTCCCTTGCCGCCATGCCGGTGGCCCGATAGCGTGCCAGGATGAAAACCGTTGCTTCGCGGAGCGTCATCTGTGCGCGCTCCGCCTTCGTCCTGCTGATCGTCGCCTTCCTTGCTGGTTGTCAGCCATCCTTGCTTGCCGGTTGTCGGGCATCGTCGCAGTGCCCTGAGCCGTTGCGCGCGATCGACCGCCCCATCCAACTCGAGCGGTTCATGGGCGACTGGTATGTCATCGCCCACATCCCGACATTCATCGAAGAAGACGCCTACAACGGCGTCGAGCGCTACAGGCTGGCTGAAGATGGCACCATCCCTACCACCTATACCTTCAACGACGGGGGCCTCGACGGCCCTCTGAAGACCTACCACCCTCGTGGCTTCGTTCACAATCGTGAGACCAGCGCCGAGTGGCGTATGCGCTTCGTCTGGCCCTTCAAGGCCGCCTACCTGATCGTGTATCTGGACGACAGCTATGAGACGACGATCATCGGCGTCCCCGACCGCGCCTACGCCTGGATCATGGCGCGCACCAAGATCCTGCCCGAAACGCGCTACCAGGAGCTGGTCGCGCTCCTCGCCGGAACCGGACACGACGTCGCCAAACTACGCCGCGTCCCGCATCGCTGACCACTTGGCCTGCGCTTCAAGGGGTAAAAACCTCGCTGACCTGTTTGGATGAGGTTTCGGAGGCTAGCGTTATGCCGACGACGACCATCCTGAGGAGACTCCATCATGTACGCAGCACGCTCAAATCGATTTCTCGGCCAGTGTGTCGACGGGCTTGTGGCCGTCGCCCCTCTCGTCCTCTTGTTCCTGATCCCAACTGACAGTCCAGCGGCGAGTGGTGCCCTCGCGCTGGGTTGGTTGGGTTGGTTTTTCTTTCACCTGCTGCTTGCAGACGGCATGGAGGGAGGACAGAGCTGGGGTAAGCGCGTCGTAGGGACGCGGGTCGTCGACGCGACGACGGGAGCTCCATGCACGTTTTGGCAGTCGTTTGTCCGCAATCTCCTGCTCACCATTCTCGGACCAATCGACTGGATATTCATCTTCGGCGAGCCCCGTCAGCGACTCGGTGACAAAGCAGCAGGCACGATTGTGATTCCCGCGGCATGATACAAAGTTAGGCGGTCAGCGCACACTTTCTCGGCTCGTCAAGGCCGCCGTTCCGCCCTCCTTCAGCCGCCCGCCATGCATCGCCGCACGTTCCTGCAGGCCGCCAGCGCGCCCCTCGGGCTCGCCGCCGTGAATCGCTTCGTACCGCCGGTGACTGACCCGGTCTCCGGTCCGGCGGTGCACACCATGCCACGCGCCTCGGTGGTCGTCATCGGCGCGGGCGCCTTCGGGGGCTGGACGGCGCTCCACCTGCGCGAAATGGGACACGACGTCACCCTGCTCGATGCCTACGGCCCTGGGAATTCGCGCGCCACCTCGGGCGACGAAACGCGCCAGATCCGGTGCGGCTACGGCGATCGCCTCCTGTACGCGCGATCGGCGCAGCGGGCGATGGTGGCGTGGCACGAGCGGGAACGCGAGTTCGGCGTGTCACTCCTCAACCCCACCGGGCGGCTGCAACTCGCCCCCGACTGGACGCCGTCGCTGCGCGCCACGCAGGCCACGCTGACCAC
>CAMBNV010000002.1 GCA_945869195.1 Gemmatimonas phototrophica
CGCCTGCGCCATCGTCACGCCGCGATTCCGCACCAGCTTCACCGCTTCCACCTTGAACTCTCTTGTAAACTTCCGTCGCGTACCCATGCCGCACCTCCGATTCCGAAAGAACACCTAAAGAAGGTGTCCACGGAACCCAGTGCAGCTCACTACTGACAGCCACGCTATTGTAGCGACCGCTGCGCGGTCGCATTTTATGGAGTGTCTGCAGTAGAAGCCCACGTTATACGGCCAAGAGGGTCCGTTGTAGAGCCGGCATTCCGATTCATGACCAATGCCCCGGTCGTGGACATTGGAGCGACCAGTGGCCTTGCAGGCAACGTGTCCTTAGTGTAGACTATCGGTCACATGTCGTCCTCCAAACATCTTCAGACGCTCGACCTCTTCTGCGGTTGCGGAGGGATTTCTGCGGGTGCCAGAGCTGCGGGGTTCGATATCGCAGCAGGTCTTGACGTCGAACCGAAGTACATGTCGACGTTCTCGCACAATTTTCGAGACGCTCAGAGTGTCGCGGCAGACTTGACGGAACTCGCCCCGGAGGAGCTTGCCGCCCGCTTGAAGATCAAGCGCGGTCAGCTCGGGCTCTTAGTTGGCGGTCCTCCTTGCCAGGGCTTTTCGAAGAACGTCCCGCGGCGGTCGCGCTACATGGAGGATTCACGGAATCTTCTCGTCTTACGGTTTCTGCAGTACTGCGAGTGGTTTCGCCCTCGCGTCATCATCATGGAAAACGTAGCCGAAATGAAGAACGGCTTCGATGAGGCATACACTGAAGAGATAGTTGAAGCGCTGACCAAGAACGGCTACGCCGTCACGCACGGCGTCCTCAACGCGGCAGACTACGGCGTTCCCCAGCGTCGGCGGCGTGCATTCTTCGTTGCCGTCAGCGACAGTCGTGCTGTCTCCCTCCCCGCTCCCACGCATCGCGCGCGAGAGCGCGAGGGCGACTTGTTTCAATCGCCACGCCACGTTTCGGTTTGGGAGGCGATTGGCGACCTCCCGCGAGTGGAGCATGGCGAGGGTTCTGATGTGGCGATTTATGCGTCAGATCCGCAATCGCCGTATCAACGTTGGGCTCGTACTCGTTCTGATTCCGTACGAAATCACCAAGCCAGACATCTGCAGCCTCTCCAGTACGAGCGTCTCGCGGCGCTCTTGCCTGGACAGGGCCTCAAAGACTTGCCCGCACACCTTCGAACAAAGGGTGGATACAGCGGTGCATACGGCCGCCTAACAAAAGAAATGGTGGCGCCAACAATTACTCGCTGGGTGTTTCACCCGGGCTCTGGCCGCTGGGGACATCCGGAAGAGATTCGGACGCTAACGATGAGAGAAACGGCTCGAATTCAGAGCTTTCAAGACGACTACCTGTTTGTGGGGACCTTCATTCAGCAGGCCGGCCAGCTTGGAAACGCGGTCCCGCCGTTATTGGCCGAAGCGATTATTCGGCATGTTGGCCAACAAGCAGGGTTAATCGGTGTCGAGAAGTTCGATCAAGTCTTGCATCGACATGCGGTCAACGAGTGATGGCAACGTGAAGGTGATTGCATTTGTCTCTGCCGTCGGCCACCACGCTGTTTCTCCACTGAAGTGAAGTTGGTTTTCTCCGAGACCGTGCCAGGCCCACCATTTCTTCCCGGTCTTCACGTGGATCCCGTGTAGAGCGGACAGTTGCTCCTTCTTCTTGGATTGTTTCTGAATTGACCATTGCCAAGAAAACTCAGATGCTTTGAACAATTCGGGCGACTTGGCAGTGACCAAGATTCTTTCAAAGTACGTAGCGGAAAGGTCGGCTCTGATTAACAGGCGCGAGTAACCAATCTCCGACAAGCCGTACTCCTTCAGACTCTCTCGAGCGTGCGCGTTGCAGAATTCGATGATCGAGTTACCGAGTACCTGAGCACCTGTCGCTGTTTGTGACGCTTTGATCAGTTCGACCTGATTTGGAAGCTTTGCTCGCTTCCATGTTACGGGCGTAGATGCCTTCGTTGACTTCACCTGCCACCCTATTCCTTCGGCTGGCCTGACTACGTCAACAAAATCATACGTCTCAAGTCTTGTTGCATTTCTCACCTCAGCGACGATGGATTCCACTACCGCCCCCGGAACCGATGCGGGGTCGGAGAACGGGAGGCTTGTGAAGCGCGTAATTAGGTGCGCGATTCTCTTCAGCTCTCGATGATTGGAGAGTACGGTCACGCGCGTCCTTCGAGGAGTTCCGAGGCTCCGACACCGAGCGCGCGCGCGAGTCGCTCCACAATCTCGAGAGTCGGGTTGCGCGTTCCGGTTTCGACTCCGCTGAGATATGTGCGATGAATACTTGCAAGATCGGCCAGTTGTTCCTGAGACAAGTTTCTTGCCTCGCGCGCTCGCCTGACATTGCGTCCGAAATCACGACTAATCGACATTGGGGAAACGAGCCATCTTGTAGTCTATCAGTCAACAGACTATGAGTCACAATCCAAATCTCCGACTTCGCGGCTTCGCGCCATCGAACCATCGACGGCGGATGCCACGATGCAACCATCGTCAGAAGGAAGGTCCAGTATATGGGCCGAAGCATCTCAACGCGGCCGTATAACGTGCGTTGCACCAGTCGGGCGATTTTTGGTAGCTCGCTGCGCTCGCATTTTGTTTGATTCGCCCGCAGGTGAACTTGGGCGTTAGTCCGACGGGCGCACAGTCCACTCATCGACTCTTCTTCGGGCGTCCATGTCGTCTGAGATCCGCGAGATACTTCTGCGACAGCTCGACGTCTCTTGGCGCCTCGCGAGCCACCATCTGGATGGGCTCTCCACCGAGGAGTGTCTCTGGTCTCCCGCGACTGTCGGGCCCCGACTCATTGCGGTGGCACCCGGCCAATGGATCGCGCGAGTACCCGAGCACGAACGGTACGATCTAGGGCCAGCCAGCATCGGGTGGCTCACTTGGCACTTGGGCTACTGGTGGTCGATGGCCCTGAACCGATCGTTCGGCGATGGTACGCTCACCGCCGCGCAAGTGGTCTGGCCGGGATCGGGCGTTGCGACGGTGGAATGGATTGCGGCGCGGCATGCCGAGTGGCGGCAACGGCTCGAGTCCGCATCCGACGCGGAGATGCTCGGACGCGAGCGGACGCGGTGGCCATTCACGCACCGCCCGTTCGCGGACCTTGCCGCGTGGGTGAACATCGAGTTGATGAAGAACGCAGCAGAGATCGGCTATGTACGATTTCTCTACGCCGTGCGCGAGAGCAGGGAGCGTCCCGGAGGCGCGGCCTAACGGCAGTTGGTGACCGACGCGCACGGATGATCGCGAATGGGGACTCCGAGTCGATCCAATCCCTCTGGTCAAACGCTGCTTGGACGGAGACGGGGCATTCCTTGTCATCACAAAAACTTGGCGCAACTTCACGCCGAAGACTTTCCCAATCCAGTTGTCCGGCCAGGTTAACAAGTGGGTGATTCATATCGATCAACCCAAAAAGGGACCGGTCAAACAGATGAGGCAGCGCATCCGTGTGTTTTGGTGTCATTTATAGCGAGCTTCCCCCGTGAGAGCAGTTTCCTTTTGGCAACTTCTACTCCCATCAAAACCAAGCGAGCTATCAGGAATTCAGGCCCTTTTGTGAGTGCTTAAGGGACGACTATAACAGCTGGCCTTGATGGTAGAGCGAGGCCAAGTCCATCGTAAGGGCGACGGCCACGTGCAGAACCGCTCCGGGCCAAATCGACCCTGTCCTCAGGCTCATCAATCCCAATCCCAGTCCGGCAAGTATTGAAGCAAACGCCTCGGGGGTGGGTTTGCCCCAATGGATCATGCAATAGGGGACCATAGCCATCGGCACCGCCAAGCTCCCAAGTGTTCCCGCCAGTCGATAAAGCAAAAACCCGCGAAAAAGACTTTCAAGCGCAATGAATTGAACAAGATAGAACGCTTCCCAGAGGAAGAAGCGGGGCCAAAGGCTCACGCCATCGGGAATCCGGTAAAACGGATACCGGCTCAAAAATTCCGATTGTCCAGTCGTCCAACCCAACACCAACACCATGATCAAGGCAAAGCCGACATAAATGGACAGATGGTTTTTGGTTTTACCGATCCGCCAACCCATGCTTTCACGTAGCGGAAGTCCACCCACCCACACCCAGACCAGAGGCAAACCCAAATAGCCGGTGATGGTGACGGTGGCCCACCAAAGAAGATTTAGTAGGCGCCAATCTTCCCCCGTCAGGGCGCGTACACTGTCCGCCCATGCGGGACAACCCACGGTGCGAGCCAACCCCTCGAGCATGAGTGGTCCGTTCAACCGTGCGGCATAGTGAACCCCGGTGAGCATCGCCGCCAACAGCGTCAGCAGCAGCCAGGTTTCGCGAATCGACTGAGGATTGGGCAACGGAGCGGCATGGGTTCCCCAAACCATCTTTGCCAAGATTTGAAACTCCCCACGGATCCCGGTTGGTGGGGCGGGGGAGGAAGGAACGGGTTTTGGATCAGGTTTGGACGGCATCAAATAGGACCCAAGATAGTGGCCCAAAAAAAAGAATTGGCAACCAAGCGGCGAGCGCGGGGGTCAGGATATTGGCGGTGTCTAGCATTTGAAAAACCTGGATGCTGATGAAAAACAGGCCGCGCCCGCCGCATTCGGGGCATCGCAACGTCAACGCGCGCCTGATGCGCGCCCCGTGATCGGGCATGATGGTGGGCGCACTCATCCGCACAAGCTACATTCGACGGGACAGCGATGGCACCACACTCGTTCCCGGATCAGCCATGCCCGGCCGTCATCATCTCTTCGTTCCCGGTCCGACCAACGTTCCTGATCGCGTGCTCCGCGCGATGCACCGCGCCCAAGAGGACCATCGCTCCAGCGTATTCCCGGAGCTGACTCAGGGACTGCTGCGTGACTTGGAGCCGGTGTTCGGCACAGTCCGCGGCCGGCCCTTCCTCTTTGCGAGCACCGGGACCGGTATGTGGGAGGCCGCGCTGACCAACACGCTCGCGCCCGGGGATCGTCTCCTGTCGATCCGGTTCGGACAGTTCTCGCATCTGTTCATCGATACGGCGGAGCGGCTGGGGTTTCAGGTCGACGTGATCGACCTTGAGTGGGGTGAGGCGGTCGATCCGGCGCGCATCGCCGAGGCGCTTGCCGCGGACACCGCGCACGCGATCAAGGCGGTGCTCCTGGTGCACAACGAGACCGCCACTGGCGTGACGAACGACGTCGCCGGTGTCCGCGAAGCAATCGACGACGTCGACCATCCCGCGCTGCTCCTCGTCGACGGGGTGAGCTCGATCGGCTCGCTCGAGTTTCGGTTCGACGACTGGGGTGTGGATGTGGCGATCTGTGGTTCGCAGAAGGGGTTCATGATGCCAGCTGGACTTGGCATGCTCTGTCTCTCGCCCAAAGCGATGGCCCTCGTGGAGCACGCCCGCTGCCCGCGGGCCTATTTCGATCTTCGTCCCCAGGTGCTGCACAATGATCAGGGCTACTTCCCCTACACTCCGCCTCTCACGCACCTATTCGGCCTGCGCGAGGCGCTCGACATGATCGCTGAGCAGGGGATGCCCGCGATCGTGGCGAGCCATGCGCGACTCGCTGAAGGGGTGCGCCGAGCGGTCGCCGCGTGGGAGCTCAAGCTGTTCGCGCGCGATCCGGAGCGCCGCTCAAACACAGTCACCGCGATTGTCGTTCCCGAGGGGAAAGACGCGAAACAGGTGATTGACCTGGCGTACCGACGGTGGGACCTGGCGCTGGGCTCAGGACTTGGTCGATTGAACGGGACGGTATTCCGGATTGGCCACCTCGGGGATCTCAACGCCGGGATGCTCTTGGGCGCGCTCGCGCTGACGGAGTTGGCGTTGCACGATGCGGGGATCAGTGTGCCGTACGGCGCGGGTGTCACAGCCGCGCAGCGCTGGTATCACGAGTCGGCATGAACGGCGCTCCGCGACCCCGAGTGGGGGTGACGCGCCGGCTGCCCGCGGCCGTCGAGCGCGCGTTGCACGAGCGATTCGATCTGGTGCAGTCCGACGCAACGCGCTCACTCGACGCAAATGAACTGATCGCGATGCTGCGGGAGTGTGACGCGGTGCTGCCGACCGTCACTGACCACCTCAACGACGTGGTCCTCGGGGTCGCCGGCGTTAGGTGTCGGCTGCTCGCCAACTTTGGCAGCGGCGTGGACCACATCGACCTTGCGGCCGCCACGAGGGCCGGGATAGTCGTCACGAATACCCCTGACGTGCTTACCGACGACACCGCGGATCTCACCGTGGCACTCATGCTCGCCGTGATGCGCCGTCTTGGCGAGGGGGAGCGCGCGGTGCGCGCGGGCAGCTGGAGCGGCTGGCACCCGACGCAGTTTCTTGGTCGACGACTGCGTGGCCAGACGCTTGGAATCGTTGGACTGGGACGGATTGGTCGCGCCGTCGCAGAGCGCGCGGTCCGCGGCTTCGGCATGCAGGTCATTGCCTGGAGCCGCTCCGCTCGCAGCAGTGCGGATGACGCGACGCCCATTGAGCGCGTGACCACACTCGACCAGCTGCTGGAGGCGAGTCAGGTGGTCAGCCTGCACTGCCCACTCGTCCCGGCGACGCGGCACCTGATCAGCCATGCGCAGTTCGCGCGCATGCGCCCAGGCGCCGTCCTGATCAATACCTCGCGCGGTCCGGTCGTAGATGAGGCGGCGTTGGTCGCTGCCCTCGAGACCGGACAGATCGCCGGCGCTGGGCTCGATGTGTATGAAGAGGAACCCCGCGTGCATCCTGGGCTCGTGGCACGTGAGGATGTCGTCCTCTTGCCGCACCTCGGGAGCGCCACAGTGGAGACGCGCGAAGCGATGGGGCTGCGCGCGCTTGACAATCTCGTGGCTCACTTCGCTGGACGAATCCCACCAGACCGCGTCAACTGACGGCGCGCACGGCGACGGCGGCGGTGGGGCTGTCGGCAGGCGTCGGCCGAGTCGCCTTGCTCGTGGTAGTCGCGACTCCCTAGTTTTCAGCATCCCACCCTCTCCGATCATATGACCACATATAAGCACGCGCGCGTCCCCGCCAAGGGTGAACGCATCGAAGCCTCCGCCGGGGTATTTCACGTCCCGGATCAGCCTGTCATCCCCTTCATCGAAGGCGACGGCACCGGCGCAGACATCTGGCGTGCGAGCGTCCGCGTCTTCGACGCGGCTGTCGCGCGGGCCTACGGGGCCAAGCGGAAGATCCATTGGATGGAGATTTTCGCTGGCGAGAAGGCGCATAACCTGACGGGCGAGTGGATGCCGGCCGAGTCGCTCGAAGCGGTGCGCGAGTTCAAGGTGGCGATCAAGGGCCCACTTACCACGCCGGTCGGTGGTGGAATCCGATCGCTGAACGTAGCGCTGCGCCAGGAGCTCGATCTCTATGCCTGCATTCGGCCGGTGCGCTATTTCGAGGGCGTTGGCGCACCGGTGAAGAACCCCGGCAAAGTTGACATGGTGATTTTCCGCGAAAATATCGAAGACGTTTACAGCGGGATCGAGTTCAGGGCGGGATCTGCTGACGCCGAGAAGCTGCGGCTCTTCATCGAGAAGGAGTTTGGGAAGAAGATCCGCCCACAGTCCGCCATCGGCATCAAGCCAATGTCGGCCTTCGGTTCCAAGCGACTCATCGAAATGGCGCTCCGGTACGCTATCAAGAATGGACGTCCGCACGTGACGATGATGCACAAGGGGAACATCATGAAGTTCACCGAAGGCGGCTTCCGCGACTGGGGGTACGAACTCGCCCGCGAGAAGTTCGGCAACGAGGTGGTCGCTGAGGCCGATCTCGGCCTGGCCGGCAGTACCGCTCGCGCCGACGCGGTGGTGCTCAAGGACCGGATCGCCGACTCGATGTTCCAGCAGATCCTGCTGCGCCCAGAAGAGTATTCCGTTGTCGCTACGCCCAACCTCAATGGCGACTACATCTCCGACGCGCTCGCGGCGGAAGTCGGCGGTCTCGGCATCGCCCCTGGTGGCAACGTCGGTGACGAGGCGGCGGTGTTCGAAGCGACGCATGGCACGGCGCCGAAGTATGCCGGCCTCGACAAGATCAATCCCGGGAGCGTGATCCTCTCCGGCGTGATGATGTTTGAGCATATGGGGTGGAACGAGGCCGGTAAGCTCATCGTGCATGGACTAGAGAAGGCGATCGCGGCAAAGACGGTGACGTATGATCTCGCGAGGCAGATGGCCGGCGGGACCGAGGTGTCCACGACCGGGTTCGCTGACGCGATCATCAAGGGGATGTCGTGAAGTCGATTGCCTTCGGCGTGCGCGCAGGTGATCCTGCCCGGATCGCAACCCCGTTGCTCGTCGTCGCACTCTCAGCCGACCCCGCGATGCCCCGCGCGCTGGCAGCGCTGGACAAGCGCTACGGGGGGGCGCTCTCGCGCGCAATTCGGCAAAAAGATTTTCAGGGCGGCAAAGACGAGACCCTGTTCCTGTTGGCGCCAGGCGGAGGCCCAGCCCGCGTGCTGCTCGTCGGCACCGGCACCGGGGATGGCGTGAAGGGACTCACGCGGGCCGCGACGCTCGCGGGGCGCCGGGCGAACGGACTCGGTGTCGGGTCGCTCGCCTTCTGGGCGGCGGATCTCACGGACGCCGCGCTCGAGGGCGCAGTCGTCGGACTCTCGCTCGGAGCGTGGGAATTCAAGGAACTGCATGCACCGCTCCCGGTGGCCAAGCGTCGCAAGCCGCTGGGTGCGGTCGTACTCTGCGTTCCCACTGTGCGCGCGGCGGGTCAGGCGCTCACGGCCGGCGTTGCTGTGGCCGAAGGTCAGCGCATCGCGCGCCGTCTCGCGATGTTGCCGGGAAATATCTGTACCCCCGAGTACCTCGCGCGTACGGCGCGCGAGATCGGCAAACGGCATCGGCTCACGGTCAGGGTCTTGGGTCGTCGCGAGATGCGGCGACTCAAGATGGGCTCGTTCCTCGCGGTCGCGCAGGCGACCGCCCAGGACCCCAAGCTGATCGTGCTCGAGTACAGGGGCGGACGCCGGGGTGTGGCACCCGTCGTGTTGGTAGGGAAGGGACTCTGCTTCGACACCGGTGGCGTGTCGCTCAAGCCCGGGGCTGGCATGGAACTCATGAAGTTTGATATGAGCGGCGCGGCCGCCGTCCTTGGCGCCATCGAAGCGATTGCTCGGATGAAGCTCCGGATCAACGTGGTCGGTCTTGTCGGGGCCACGACGAACGTGATCGGCAGCGATGCCATGATGCCTGGCGACGTCGTCCGGGCGAGCAACGGGAAGACGATCGAGATCCAGAACACCGACGCCGAGGGCCGGCTCGTACTCGCGGACGTCCTGCACTACGCCAAGCGCTACAAGCCGCAGGCGGTGATCGACGCCGCGACCCTGACCGGCGCCTGTGTCGTGGCGCTAGGCAACGTGGCCGTGGGTGTGATGGGCAACGATCAGGCGGTGATCGACGAGATTCTCACTGCTGGTCGTCGCGGTGGTGAGGTCGGATGGCAACTCCCGATGTTTGAGGAGTATCAAGAGCTCATCAGGTCTGATGTGGCCGACATGCGGAACATCGGCGGACGCGCTGCGGGGACGATCACGGCCGCGCTCTTTCTAGCGGAGTTCACCGAGGGGATGCCTTGGGTGCATCTGGATGTCGCAGGGACGGCGTACTCCGAGTCCGATCTGGTGGTCATTCCAAAGGGCCCGACCGGCACACCGGTGCGCACCTTCGTGGAGTTCGTGCGCGGGAGAGCGCGCTGAAGCTGCTGATCGCGTTGGGTGTGGCACTCGCCACCACGCCCCTTTACGGGCAGCCCCCAACGCCCCGGCCGCCGGCGCCGGTCGTGGTGGGACCGGATAGCGCCCGCGCGCGCGTTCCCGTGGCGACGTTGGCGGAGACGGTGCCGCGCGACACAGTGGTTGTCGATACGGTGAAGGCGCCGATCGCGGTCGCCTTGCGCCCAGCGAGCCCTGAGATTCGCGGCCGGCGCACCGTCTGGGACCGTCAGGAAATCTTCGCGAGTGGTGCCCTCACTCTACCCGAGCTGCTCGCGCAGGTGCCTGGTGGCACGGTGTTCAATGCGGGGTTCATCGCGGCGCCGAGCGCGACCTCGTGGTATGGGGAGCCGGGACGAGTGCGCGTCTATCTGGACGGCGTCGAGCTCGACGGCCTCGACCCACGTGTCGGACGGGTGCAAGATCTGTCGACGGTGCAGCTCGCGGCACTCGAGGAGGTGGCGGTCGAACGGGCGGCGGGTGAGCTGCGCGTATTTCTCCGGTCTTGGCGCGTGCGGCTCACGACGGCACTCACCCGGACCGATATCGCGACCGGGTCGGAGAACACCAATCTCTATCGCGGCTACTTTGGCAAGCGGACGAACCAGGGTGGCGTGCTGCAGGTCGCAGCACAACAATATTCGACCACCAGCGCCCGCACCGCAGGCGACGGCGACGCCCTGGCGGCGTTCGGTCGCCTGGGCTTTGCGCGCGGGCGACTCACGGTCGATGCGGTGGGGACGCGGTTCGGACGTACGCGGTCGGCGACGGTTCGCCACGTCGTCACTGGCACGCTCGATCCGAACGCGATCGGAGCCTTTACCGGGAACGACGCCGCGGCCTATGTGCGCGCCGCCTGGGGCAACGCCGACAGCGCAGGGTTCTGGATGCAGGCCATCGCCGCCTCTCTCCGACACGCCGAGACCGGCGATTCATCCGTCGGCGCCGACTCGGCACAGTCGCTATCGCAGTATCTCGCAACGGCAGGCATGACGCGATGGGGTGCGCGACTCTCAGCTGCGGCGCGCCTCCGCGTGCAGGGAGGAGAGAGCCGCCTCGCGCCGGAGGTGCGCGGGTCCTGGGAGGGCCGCTGGCTCGCGCTGAGCGGGCTGCTCGAGGATGGTGGTCCTGACTCCACCAGTCGTGCTGACGCGCTCGCCACCCTGACGCCATTTCCCTGGCTGGAGGTCGCGCTCGCGCATTCGATTCACACGCCTGACGACTCGGCATTCGGTGGCCCGGCTCGCACCAGCTCCCGGGCCGAGGTGGCCGCGCGCGTGTACGGGCGCTGGATCGGCGTTGGTGCGGTGCAGCGGTCGTCGGCTCTCGTGATGGGCATGCCAGTGTTCGACTCGCTCTTTGTCCCGACCAATATTGCCCCATCAACGGGAATTGAGGCCAGCTTCGCGGGTCAGGTCTGGGGTCCGTACTCCTTCGAGTGGCGGGGCATCCGATGGGCGAAGGAGGCGTTCTACCGGCCTCAGGTGGAGTCGCACGCAGAGCTTCGGGTGACCTCGAACTTCACCCGGCAGATCAAGCGCGGCACCTTCGGGCTGACCGCAGGGCTGACCCATGATTACCGCGGCGCTGTAGAGATGCCGGCGGACCCTGGCCAGGTCTCGAGAGCCGAGGGGGCGGGATGGGTCGGTGGCTACCTGGAACTGCGCCTGGGTAGCGCGCGGATCTTCTGGTACAACCGGAATGCGGTCGGGAAGGTGTTCGAGACGGTTCCTGGCTACCTGATGCCCCGCCTGGTTCAGCTGTATGGCGTCCGTTGGGAGTTTTGGAACTAGCCGCTGGGCGTACCTGGTACCCTCCCGGCCTAGGGCCATTGTGGCTTGCCCAAGAGGTTGGGACACCGTAACTTATCAGGCTCTTATGATTCACAGCATGACTGGATTCGGGGCGGCCGAAGGGCCCGTCGGCGGCACACGCGTAAGCGTGGAGCTGCGCGCAGTGAATCATCGATTCTTCAACCCGAGTCTCAAGCTCCCCGCCGCGCTTTCGCAGTGGGAGGGTGAGGTCCGGGAAGCGTTGCGACTGCGAATCGCTCGCGGGCATCTTACCGTCTTTGCGCGCATTGAGCGCGGCGACGAGCCGCAGGGGGTGGTGGACGAAGAACGGTTCGCGCAGTTCGCGAGCGAACTGCGCAGGCTTCAGCTCGCGCACGGACTGACGGGCGACGTTGATGTCGCCACGGTGCTGCGGATGCCGGATGTGCTGCGGATGGGACGGGAGGAGGACAATCTCGCCGGTGGGTCGGCGGCGGAGCTGTTGGCGGTGGTCGCTGTTGCCGCGCGCGCGTTGCAGGCCATGCGGGAGCAGGAGGGTGCGCGTCTCGGAGCGGTGATCGCCGAGCGGCTCGCGGTGGTGGAAGCGGCGGTCGCACGATTGAGCGCGCGGGCACCGGAGCGGACCGAAGCGCAGCGGAATCGGCTGCGTGATAATGTGGAACGGCTGGCGGGTGGCATCGCGGTAGACCCGCAGCGCCTCGCGCAAGAGATCGCCATTTTGGCCGACAAGCTGGACGTGGGGGAGGAACTAGACCGGTTCACGGCGCACCTCGCCGCGTTCCGTGATGCATTGAGCGCTGAAGATTCGGAGCCCGTCGGTAAGCGCCTGGGATTCCTGCTGCAGGAGATGTTGCGCGAGGCGAACACGACGGGGAGTAAGGCAAACGATGCCCCGATGCTCCTCGACGTGGTTGCGATTAAGGAAGAGCTCGAGCGGATTCGTGAGCAGGTGGAGAACCTCGAGTGAGTGGCGGGCTGTTTCCGATCGTGATGTCGGCGCCGTCGGGTGGTGGCAAGTCGACCATCGCGCGGTTGCTTCTGGATCGACGGGTGGACGTCGGGTATTCGGTGTCGTGCACCACCCGGGCGCCACGGCCTGGCGAGCGAAACGGAAGGGACTATCACTTCCTCTCGCCGCACGAGTTTGACACGAAGGTGTCGGACGCAGAGTTCGCGGAGTGGGCGGAGGTGCACGGCAACCGCTACGGGACCCTGCGCAGTGCTGTCCGAGAGGTGCTGGAGCAGGGAAAACACGTCATGCTCGACATCGACGTGCAGGGGGCGCGGCAGGTGACCGCGGCCTTCCCGGAATCGGTGACGATTTTCATTGTGCCGCCGAGCGTGGAGGTTCTGGTCTCGCGGTTGTTGGGCCGGAACTCTGACAGTGCAGAGTCCCTTGCGCTGCGACTGCAGAATGCGAGGACCGAGTTACTCGAGGCAGCACGATATCAGTACGTGGTAGAAAACGATGACCTCGAATCAGCAGTACAGCGCGTGTCGGCGATCCTCGACGTGGAGTCAACGCGAGTGGAGCGGATGCCCGCGTTAGGTGACCAGGTGGTCGGGGTGATTGACCGTCTGTTTGATGGGTTGCAGCAGAGAGGGTAGCAGGGAGAACGTCAAGCGTAGTGGGCTCCGATCGTCTAAATCGAATCACCGTCGTCCGACCTCCGAGGTTCCGATGCAAGTGTTCACGCCGACTGAAGTCGCCAAGCACGCGACCAACAAGTACCTCTCGATCCTCGTGGCCGCGAAGTACGCTCGCGTGCTCAACGAGTTCCCGCGCGACCGCGGGACGTCAGGCGAAAAGAAGCTCACCACTCGTGCGCTCGAGGATCTCTCGGCCGGCGAAATCGAGTACCGTGTCGTGCCGCGCCGCCGCCCTCGGGGCGAGTAAGCGCGGCCGGAGCGGAATCCATTCCGTGCGGCCCTTCGACGGTCGGCGGGTCCTCCTCGGTGTCACCGGAGGAATCGCCAGCTACAAGTCGGCCTGGCTCGCCCGCCTGCTCACGCAGGCTGGTGCCCAGGTCGATGTCGTTCTCACTCGCTCGGCCCGTGAGTTCATCGGCTCGAGCACCTTCGAGGCGCTGACTGGCCGTCCAGTGTACAGCGTGCTCATCGGCGACGGGCACGCACTCGACCATCTCAAGCTCGCTCGGGCCGCCGAAGTGATGGTCATTGCGCCGGCGACGGCGGACTTCCTCGCGCGCGCCGCGCACGGTCATGCGGATGAACTCCTCTCTGCCTGCCTCCTTGCGACTGATGCACCGGTGATGATCGCGCCCGCGATGAACGATCGGATGTGGGCCAATCCGCAGGTGCAGGCGAATGCGGCCTCGCTGCGAAAGCAGGGCCGCGTCGTACTCGATCCGGGGATCGGTCCTCTCGCTTCGCCCGACGAAGGGGCAGGTCAGGGACGGATGCAGGAGCCCGAGACGATTCTGGCGCATCTGGGGCGCCTGCTCGAGCCGCGCGGAAAACTGTACGGCCGGCGCATTGTCGTGACAGCGGGGCCCACGCGAGAGCCGCTCGATCCGGTGCGCTATCTCTCGAACCACTCCACCGGAAAGATGGGTGTCGCGCTCGCCGCGGCGGCGTGGCGGCGTGGCGCCGAGGTGGCCGTGATCCACGGACCGATGGCGGTTGCCCTCCCGGCGATTGGTCTCTGTGCGATCCCCGTCGAAACAACCTCGGAGATGGCGGACGCGGTGCGTGCCGAACTCGGACTCGCGGACGTCCTCGTGATGGCGGCCGCCCCGGCGGACTTCCGCCCCGCGGCCGTCTCAGGAGCCAAGATCAAGAAGCGCCTGGGCGCGCCAGCCCCGATCGAGTTGACGGAGAATCTTGATATCCTCTCTTCGACTCGGGACGGGCGCAAACCGGGGATGCTTGCGGTGGGTTTCGCGCTCGAGACCGACGATCTCCTGGTGAATGCCGCCCGGAAACTAGAGAAGAAGGGGCTCGACCTCATTGTCGCAAACAGTGCGCGCGAGGCGGGTGCGGGATTCGGCTCTGATACGAATCGCGTCACGATCCTCTCTCGAGACGGTGCGCCTGAGGCCCTGCCGCTGCTGCCCAAGACCGAGGTCGCCGATCTCATTCTCGATCGCATTGAGGCCCTTCTGTGAGTGATGCCCGGGATCGGTTGCGCCAGTATCTCGAGCAGCGTCGCGAGATGGGCGAATCTGAGTTCGTGCTCGACGCTATGAGCGTCGACGACGCGCTCAAGGTGCTCTCGTTCGGCGCACAGCCCTCGGCGGCGCCCTCCGCCGCTGCGCCTGCGAGTGCACCGCATTCGAAGCCGAGCTCCGACTCGGGTGTTCTCCCAATCCGCGGCGCACCGACTCGCGGCGCACCGACTCGCGGCGCACCCGTCGAGCATCCTCGGGCGCCACGCACCGACGGCGTGACCGAGGACTGGAAGTCGATCGTCGGTGCACCGGAGGGTGCGACGGAGCTTGCGGGGGCCGCGAGGCCACGCGCGCCGAAGAGCGCACAGCGGGACAAGGAGGCCGCGCGGCCAATCAGCATGCCGCCTGCCCTTGCCGCCGCCGCGTCACTGGCTGACGTGGCTCACGCGATTGCCGGCTGCACGGCCTGCGCGCTCTCCGCTACCGCCCTCAATCACGTACCGGGCGAGGGCGACCCTAACGCGAAGTTCGTCGTAGTGGGCGAGGCGCCCGGAGCGACCGAGGACGAGTTGGGCCGCCCGTTCGTCGGTAAGTCGGGCGACCTGCTGACGAAGATTCTCGAGGCGGTACAGCTGAGGCGCGAGGACGTCTTTATCTGTAACGTCCTCAAGCATCGGCCGCCCGGGAACCGAAATCCGAGTGGCCCTGAGATCGTGGCGTGCGCTCCGTTCCTACTGCGGCAGCTCGAAATCCTGCGACCGAAGGTGATCCTTGCCCTTGGAACGTTTGCTGCGCAGACGCTCTTGAAGTCAGATTCCACCATCGGGCAGCTGCGGGGGATCGAGCACGTGTACCATGGCATCCCTCTCGTCGCTACCTACCATCCCGCTGCTCTGCTACGGAACCCCAACTGGAAGCGCCCCGCGTGGGAAGATGTCCAACTCGCCCGTAGAATTCTCGATCGCGCCTAAGACGGCCTCGGTCGATCCGTTCCGTGACCGACGACCCCCCTGGTCGGAGGACGCGGAGCGTGCCGTCCTCGCCGCCATGATGCTCTCCGTCGACGCCATCGTGACCGCCTCGGAAATGCTCACCGAGGACACGTTTTATCGCGAGGGGCACCGTCGGCTTTTCCGCGCGATGATGATCGTGCACGCCGCTGGCGCTGTCGTCGACCCGCTCACCCTCGCGAATGAGCTTGAGCAGCGCGGCGACCTGCCCGGCGCGGGTGGGAAGGAGTACATCGGGGGCCTGCTCGATGAGGTGCCAACCGCGGCCAACGTCGAACATCACTGCAAGATCGTCCGCGAAAAGGCGCTGCGTCGTCGCCTGATCGAGACGGCGACGACGCTGGTTCGCGAAGGGCACGAGAGTCCGGCCGACGTGGCCGAACTGCTCGACATGGCGGAGTCGAAGATCCTTGAGCTCAACGACCAACGTGGGTCGGAGGGTTTCGTCAAGATCAAGTCGCTACTCTGGTCCGCGATGGAGCGCATCGAGCTCTTGCGCTCGTCCGGGGGCGGCCTCACCGGGGTGCCGTCGGGATTTGCCGATCTCGACAAATTGACACTCGGGTTCCAGCCCTCCGATCTCGTCATCATCGCGGCGCGTCCGTCGATGGGCAAGACGGCGTTCGTCTTAAACATCGCGCAATACGCCGCCATCGAACGCAATGTCCCGACGGCGATCTTCTCGCTCGAAATGAGTACTGATTCGCTCCTGATGCGCATGCTCGCCTCCGAGGGTTACGTCGACGCACAACGTTTGCGGTCCGGCGCCTTAACGGCGCAGGACGCATCAAACCTCGCGAAGGCCGCGGCCCTGCTCGGCCAGGCACCCGTCTGGATTGACGACACGCCAGGGCTCACCGTGCTCGAGCTTCGGTCGCGCGCGCGTCGGCTCAAGAGTCAGGCCGACATCAAGTTGATCATCGTCGACTATCTCCAGCTGGTGAACGGGCCGGCCAACGCGGAAAACCGGCAACAGGAGGTCTCGATGATCTCACGCTCGTTGAAGGCGTTGGCCAAGGAGCTCAATGTCCCGGTGCTCGCCCTGTCCCAGCTCTCGCGCGCGTCGGAACAGCGCGGCGGAGAGAACCGGAAGCCCCAGCTCTCCGACCTGCGTGACTCCGGCGCGATCGAGCAGGACGCCGACGTCGTGCTCTTCATCTACCGGCCTGAGATGAACGAACGGCCGTATGACGAGCAGGGAAATGCACGGATGGTGCCGGGGACCAGCGATGTGCCGCTTGACGGCTATGCGGAGGTCATCATTGGAAAGCACCGCAACGGGCCGACGGGGTTCGTGAAGATGCATTTTCGAAAGCAGCATACGCGGTTTGAAAACTGGTCCGGCCGCCACTCGGAGTGAGGGTGACGTCGCCGAGCCGCCCCGTTCGGCCGCGCCTGACCCGCGCGGCCCGCGCCTGGGGATCATCGCCGTGGCGCTGAAGTCCAAGTCGGTGTATCGCTGCACCGAGTGCGGCGCGGAGTCATTGCGCTGGGCAGGGCAGTGCAACGCCTGCAGCGAGTGGAACACGCTCGTTGAGGAGATGGCCGCGCCGAAGGCGAGCGCAAGCAGGGGCATCGGCGCGGCGCGGCGCAGGGCGGGGTCGCAGTCCTACGGGGAGGGCGGCAGCGTGATGGAGACATCGCGCCTGCGCGACGTGCAGGGTTCTGAGCTGAACCGCCTGCGCACCGGCATCAACGAGTTCGACTTCGTGCTGGGCGGCGGCGTCGTCCCTGGCTCGATGGTCCTCGTGGGAGGGGAACCGGGGATTGGCAAGAGTACGATCCTGCTTCAGGTCGCCGCGCGACTCGAGGTCGCGGGTCACGCCGCGCTATATGTGAGCGGCGAGGAGTCACCGCTCCAAGTGAAGCTCCGCTCGGACCGCCTCGGCGCGGACGCAGACGCCGGCGCCGTGCGACTGCTGGGTGAGACCAATCTGGAGACGATTCTCGCGACGGCCGTCTCGCTACGGCCCGCGGTGCTTGTGGTCGACTCGATCCAGACCGTCTTTACCGGGGATCTCGAGGGCGCACCCGGGAACGTGGGACAGGTCCGCGAGTGCGCGGCGCGGCTTATGCGATTCGCCAAGGAGAGCGGGACCGCGGTATTCGTCGTGGGTCACGTGACCAAGGGCGGCGGCATCGCCGGGCCAAAGACGCTCGAGCATATCGTCGACACGGTGCTTTACTTCGAAGGCGAGGGTATGGCGGATCATCGCGTACTGCGCGCGACGAAGAACCGCTTTGGGTCAGTCGATGAAATCGGGGTCTTCCGCATGACAGTCTCCGGATTGGTGGCGGTGGAGAATCCGAGCGCGCTGTTCCTGAGCGAACGGACCGATGCGGCCACGAGCGGCAGCGCCGTCACCTGTCTGCTCGAGGGCACGCGACCGATGCTGCTGGAGGTGCAGGGGCTCGCGGCGAAAGCCGGATTTGGCACGCCGCAACGCGTGAGCACTGGCTACGACAATCGACGGCTCGCCCTGTTACTCGCCGTGCTCGATAAACGGGCCGGCCTCTCGTTCGCACAGCTTGATGTCTTCCTTAACGTCGTTGGCGGCGTGCGCATGCAGGAGCCGGCGGGTGATCTCGCGGTCGCCGTAGCGCTCGCGAGCAGCGTGTACGACCGGGCACTGCCGGCCGACGCGGTCTTCATCGGCGAAGTGGGACTCGCGGGTGAGATTCGTGCGGTCTCGCAGGCGGAGCGTCGGATTGCCGAGGCCGAGAAGATGGGAATGAAAGTGGCGTATGTGTCGGAACGCAGCGTGCCGAGACGCGCGCCCAAATCACTGAAGGTGCGCGGCGTCGCTGATCTCGGTGTGCTCTTCAAGGAGCTCTTCCGATGACCGCCGCCGATGCACCGCGCACCGAGACCGTGCCGAGCGCAACCCCGCCGAGTCCAGTTACAGCACCACGCGTGGCGCGCGACGTCGGCGTGGTCATCGTGGCCGGCGGTTCGGGGAGCCGCATGGGCGGCGGTGAGCTCAAGCAGCTGCGTTGGGTGGCAGGCAAGCCGATGCTCCTGCACTCGCTTCAGGCGTTTCAGGCGCGAGCGGACGTCGCGATGGTGGTCTGTGTTCTGCCGCGACAGTACGCGGGCGATCCACCGCCATGGATTTTCCAGAGCGATGCGGAGCGCCTGCTGATTGGCGTCGGTGGTGCGACGCGCGCGGAGTCTGTCGCCAACGGACTCGAGGACCTCCCGCCAGAGTGCCAGTATGTGCTCGTCCACGATGCAGCGCGACCGTTTCCCTCTGAGGGGATGATCGATCGCGTGATTTCCGAGGCGCGGAAGGGTCACGGTGCGATTGCGGCCCTGCCAGTCAGTGACACACTTAAGCGCGTCGATGCCGATGGACGGATCGCGGCGACTGTGCCGCGCGAGGGACTCTGGCGCGCGCAGACGCCGCAGGGGTTTCCGCGAGAGATGATCGAGCGCGCGCATCGCGAGGGCCGCGAGAACGGAACGCATGCGTCGGCCACTGACGATGCGGCACTGTGTGAGCTGCTTGGTTTCCCGGTGTTCGTAGTCCGAGGCAGCGAGCGGGCGCTCAAGGTCACCGATGATGGGGACTTCGCGCGTGCGGAAGCCGCTTTTCCGTTGCCGGAATAGCGATGGCAGAAGCGCGAGGGATCCCGTTCTGGTCGCCAGAGGAGGTCGATGCGGCCCTCACCGGCACCGTTGCACACCTCCAGGACGGTGGGATCCTCGCGTACCCCACCGAGACGGTCTACGGGTTCGGGACCATGATCGACCGCGAGGCAGTTGATCGACTAGTGAGTCTCAAGCGGCGACCGCCGGTTAAGCCATTCCTCCTGTTGATTAGCGACACGTCGATGCTCGCGCGACTCGGACTCCAGGTCACGCGCTCCGCGAGCATGCTCGTCGCGCGCCACTGGCCCGGGCCGCTCACGCTGGTGCTACCAGGAGGGGAGCGTCGAATTCCGGAGCGGCTTCGCGGCCCGGAGGGCGGAATCGCGGTGCGGTGGACGCCGCACGTCGGCCTGCAGCGGCTCATTAGCGCACTCGGTGATCCAATCACCAGCACCTCAGCGAATCTTCCAGGCCAGCCACCTGCCATCGCGGCGGCGGAAATTGCGAGCCAGTGGGGGAACGACGTCGCGAACGGAACGATCCGTCTGCTCGATGGGGGTCGGTTGCCGGTCTCGTCCGCGTCGACGGTGGTCGACTGCACCGGCCGGGTTCCGCGTGTCATTCGGCCCGGCGCACTCCCCGTGTCCACGTTGCGGGAAAGCGTCCCAGACCTCATCGAAGACCTGTGACCGGGCTCGTACTCTTTGTTTGCACCGGCAACACCTGCCGTAGTCCCATGGCCGAGGTGATTGCGCGTCGGTCCGTGGATGCGCGGCACCGCTCCGATATCACCGTGGCGAGCGCCGGCACGAGTGCCTGGGATGGAGCACCTGCATCCGACGGCGCGCTTCTCGTAGCGCTCGAGCACGGACTCGATCTGAATGGGCATCGGGCCACGATGCTCTCGCGCGACCTCGTGAAGGCCGCCTCGCTAATCCTGGTGATGAGTCCTCACCACGCCGAGCGCGCCGTGGTACTCGGCGGCGCCGGCCGCACGCACCTCCTCACCGACTTTGCCAGCCGCTCCACCAACGGGCAGCCGGTTCAGGATCCGTTTGGTGGCGAGCTCGACCAGTATCGTCGGACCTTTGACGAACTCACCGGCGAGATTTCAGCGGCGCTTGACCGGATCGCCGGCGGGCACGGCGCGGATACGGCGTGAACGAACTCCCCGGTCGCCTCGTGTTGGTCGGTCACCCGGTGGCGCACTCGCTTTCGCCCGACTTCCAGAACGCGGCGCTTGAGATGGCGGGGATCCCCTTGCTCTACGAGGCACTCGACGTCGCCCCCGGGGATCTGAAGGCGATTATGGGACTACTCGCGGATGCGCGTGCGGCGGGCAATGTGACCATGCCACATAAGGAATCGGTCTTCGCCTGGTGCTCGCGCCGTACGCCAGTCGCCGAGCGCGTTGGTGCGGTAAACATCTTCTGGACGGACAGCGACGGCGTGGTGGGCGACAATACCGATGTGGGTGGGTTCTGTTTTGCCGTGGAGCGCCTGCTCGGTCGTCGACCGGCGGGGTTGCGCGTGGGTATGCTCGGGGCGGGCGGCGCCGCGGCGGCCGTCTGTGCGGCGGTGGAGCAGTGGCCCGACAGTCAGGTGCGAGTGTTTGCACGTACGCGTGATCGTGCCGACCTGCTCGCCGGACGCTTTCCTGGTGTCGCGCGCGTGGTCTCCCGCGCGATGGATACCGTGCAGGGGGTGGATCTGCTCGTGAATGCCACTCCACTCGGGTTGGAAGGCGCGCTGATGCCGATCCCCCCTGGGAGTATTTCTCTCGATACGGCGGTGCTCGATCTCACCTATCGTCGCGGGCGCACTCCGTTTACGCAGGCGTGCCGCGCCCGAGGGCTGCGAGCCGACGACGGTCTGGCGATGCTGGTGGAGCAGGGGGCGCTGTCGTTCGAGCGGTGGTTCGGCACCGCCCCCGATCGCGGAGCGATGTGGCGCGTGGCCCTCGCGCGCCAGAGCGGACCGTGATCGGGAGTCGCTGGCAGCGCGGTCTCGCCGCGCTCGGCCAGTTCGCGTTCCCGCGGAGTTGCGCCGCCTGCGAGTGCGCGCTCGACGACACCGATCGGGGAATTGTCTGTGGCCGTTGTTGGTCTCGGCTGCCGCTGCTCCCGGCGCCACGGTGCGATCGATGCGGCCATCCAGCGCGTGCCCATGGTGCCTGCGCCGGCTGCGCGCTTTTGCCGCCATTTGTTCGGGCCGCTCGATCGCTCTGCTGGGTGCCTGACGCCACGAGTAGCGCCATTCTTGCGGCGCTCAAGTACCAGGGCTGGCCGGCAGTTGCGGGAGGGATTGGCGACCGGCTCGCGAGGCTGCGCTGGCCGGACGACGTGGAGGCCGAACGGGTGGCGCTCGTTCCCGTGCCGCTCGCGCCAGTCCGGGAGCGCGCGCGCGGATTCAATCAGGCGGAACGGATCGCCCAGGCAGTCGCGGGGCATTGGGGCATCCCGGTCTGGTCCGACGTGTTGGTGCGTACCCGCGCGACACCCTCGCAAACGCGATTGACTCCCGGGGAGCGGATGGCGAACGTTCACGGCGCGTTCGTAACGAACGCGCCCTGCGCAGATCGTCTGCGGGGGCGGCACCTGGTCCTCGTGGACGACGTGCTGACGACCGGGGCGACGCTGAACGCCTGCGCGAACGCGCTGTTCGCCGTGGGGACGCGCACGCTGAGCTATCTCACATTCGGTCGGGCGCGCACCGCCACGGACCGCTAGCGCCGCCGCATCACCTACCCGCAGTTCCAACGGAGCTCTCAGTCAGATGGCTATTCGCGTCGGTATCAACGGCTTCGGCCGCATCGGTCGTCAGGTGGTTCGCGCCGCCAAGGAACGGAACGCGCCAATCGAATTCGTGGCGATCAACGACCTCACCGACACCGAGACGCTCGCGCATCTGTTCAAGTACGATTCGGTGCACGGGCAGTTCAGTGGCACGGTCGGACACGACGACGAGTCGATTTCCATCAATGGCGAGGCGATTCGGGTGCTGAAGGAGAAGGACCCATCGGCATTACCGTGGAAGGCGCTTGGTGTTGACATCGTGCTCGAAGCCACCGGCCGTTTCACCAAGGCGGACGACGCTCGGATGCACATCACCGCCGGGGCGAAGAAGGTCATCATCTCGGCCCCCGCGACCGGAGAGGACATCACGATCGTCCTCGGCGTGAACCACACGATGTACGACGGGGCAAAGCACCACATCATCTCGAATGCGAGTTGCACCACCAACTGCCTCGCGCCGATGGTGAAGGTCATCCGGGACGCGTTTGGATTCAGGCACGGCGCCATGGTGACTATTCATAGCTACACCAACGACCAGAGTATTCTCGACCTGCCGCATAAGGACCTCCGTCGCGCGCGGGCGGCCGCGGTGTCGATGATTCCGACGACTACGGGCGCCGCCAGGGCGACCGCGCTTGTGATCCCTGAGGTCAAGGGCAAGATCGACGGCATTGCCATTCGCGTCCCGACGCCGGATGTGTCGCTCACTGAACTCACGGTCGAAGTCGAACGAGCGACGACGATTACCGACGTGAATGCCGCATTCAGGGCCGCAGCCGAGGGCGCGCTCAAGGGGGTCCTCGCGTACACCGAAGAAGAACTCGTCTCCGTTGACTACGTGGGTAATCCTCACTCGACGATTCTCGACTCCAAGAATACCAATGTCATCGACGGGACCATGGTGAAGGTCTCGGGGTGGTACGACAACGAGTGGGGCTACTCGTCGCGCTGCGTCGACCTGATCGAACTGATCGGGCAGGGTCTCTGAGCTCGACTCTCGAGATGAATACTCGGACCATCAAGGACCTCTCACCGGCGGAGATGCGCGGAAAACGCGCACTCGTGCGAGTCGATTTCAACGTGCCGTTCGACGCCGCCGGGCGCGTCGGCGACGACACCCGCATTCGGGCGGCCATCCCGACCATCCAAGCGCTCCTCGCGGCGGGCGCGCGCGTGGTGCTCTTCTCGCATCTCGGACGCCCCAAGGGAAAGCCTGATCTCAAGTACACGCTCGCTCCAGCGGCACCGGTGCTCGCGGCACTTCTGGGCGGCAAGGTGGTGGTTACGTTCGTGCCGCATGTTGTCGGCGCCGCGGCTGAGGCGGCGACGAGGTCACTCAAGGACGGTGAAGTCTGCCTGCTCGAAAACACGCGCTTCGAGGCCGGCGAGGAGACGAACGACGCGGCGCTCGCGACAGGGTTCGCTCGGCTCGGTGACTTCTATGTCAACGACGCGTTCGGCGCCGCGCATCGGGCGCATGCGTCTACAGAAGGTGTGACAAAGCACCTGCGCCCGGCGGTGGCGGGATTGCTCATGGCGCGGGAACTCACGTTCCTCGGTAGCGCACTCGAGAAGCCGAGGCGGCCATTTCTTGCGATCCTCGGCGGATCGAAGATTTCAGGAAAAATCGATGTCATCGAAGCCCTGCTCCCAAAGGTCGACGGGATCCTCATTGGGGGGGCGATGGCGTGCACGTTCTACGAGGCGATGGGCTTTGAGACGGGAGAGTCACTCGTCGAGGACGAGCGCGTCGACATGGCGGCGGACCTGATCGAACGTGCTGCGTTTCGGCTCACCCTGCCCCACGACGCGATGGTCGCACCGTCGATCGCCGAGGCGAGCGAAGCGCATGCGGTCCGGCGTGATGCGATTCCTGAGGGCGAGGCGATGCTCGACATCGGTCCGGAGAGTGCCGTGTCGTATGCACGGGCGATCGCGTCCGCGAAGACGATCATCTGGAACGGCCCGATGGGCGTGTTTGAGACCAAGCCGTTCGATGCCGGCACGATGGCGGTGGCCCATGCGATGGCCGCCGCGACGGCCGCCGGCGCGACGACGATTGTCGGTGGCGGTGATTCGGCCGCCGCGGTCCAGGCGGTGGGGCTCGCGAACAAGATGAGCCATGTCTCTACGGGCGGCGGTGCGTCGCTCGAGTTTCTTGAAGGAAAGATCCTCCCTGGCATCGCTGCGCTCGACCAACGCTGACCCAGACCCGATGCCAACTCTGATCTTCGCCGCCAACTGGAAGATGAATCAGGCCCCCGCCGCCGCCACCGCTTTTGTTCGTGCGTTCACCGATCAGTACGTGCGCCGGCAGGATCGTCGAGTGCTCTTTTTCCCGCCAGCAGTGTCGATGTACGCGGTGGTGCAGGGGCTGCGAGATCGGAGCGACCTCGAGGTCGGAGTGCAGAATATCCACTGGGAGGATCAGGGCGCCTTCACCGGTGAGACATCGGGACCTCTCGCGCACGCAGCCGGCGCACGGCATGTGCTCGTCGGGCACTCTGAACGCCGCCATCTGTTCGGCGAGACAGATGAGGAGACGGCGAAAAAGATCTCATCTGCGTTCCGTGCCGGCCTAACGCCAACGCTCTGCGTCGGTGAGACCCTCACGCAACGTGAGGCAGGGGAGACGATCGCTGTGGTGCAGCGGCAGCTCCGGGCGGCTCTGGCTGGCGTGGCAGCCCCGATCCTCACCAGCGCGATCGTCGCCTACGAGCCTGTCTGGGCGATCGGGACGGGACGGACCGCCACCCCCGCCGACGCGAGTGAGGTGCACCTCGCGATCCGTGCCGAGCTGCGAGCGATCGCGGGGGAGCTGGGCGCGGCGATCCCCATCCTCTATGGCGGCAGCGTGAATCGGTCCAACGTACAGAGTTTACTCGCTGCTCCCGAGGTGCAGGGTGTGCTGGTTGGAGGGGCGAGTCTGGACGCAGAACAGTGGTGCGCCATCGTCGGCGGGTCCTGAGACTCGGCGGGGGATTGCGAAGGGTTGCCGGAGAGAAGTAACTCCGGTATTCTTCGAGGCTTACCGCGTCCGCCGCACCCGCCGATCGAGCCCCCATGTATACGTTTCTCCTCGTTCTTCTCATCATCGACGCGATTATTCTCGCGGCCGCCGTTCTCATGCAGGCCGGTAAGGGCGGCGGTGTCGCTGCCAATTTCGGCGGCGCCTCCTCCTCGACCTCCTCGGTGATTGGCTCGCGCCAGGCCGGCGACCTCCTCACCAAGACCAGCTGGTGGGGCGGAGGCATTTTCATCTTCCTCGCGTTCCTATTGCAGCTCATGTCGAGCCGCTCCACGGGACCGCGGTCGATCCTCGATGACATTGCGTCGCCGGCTCAGTCGCAGACGGCGCCTTTGACGCCGGAACCGCCGTCAAGCCTGATCCCGCTTGAGCAGGCGACTCCGCCGACACTGACTCCGCCGACGCCGGCTCCGACGACCACGCCGCCGCTGTAGCCGTGACCGCTAACACGCAAACCGCCGTGCCGGGGTTCCTCCTCCTCGAGGACGGGACCCTTTTTCTTGGCCGGCTCCAGGCGCCCCTGGCGATGCCCGCGGTTGCCGAGGTCGTCTTCACGACGTCAATGAGCGGCTATCAGGAGACGTTCACCGATCCGTCGTATCGCGGGCAGATCGTCGTCATGACGTCGACGATGATCGGGAACTACGGCGTGAACGCCGCCGACGCGGAATCTGCGCGCCCGCAGATCGCCGGCGTGGTGGTTCGTGAGCTCTCCGCCTCGTACTCGAACCATCGGGCGGAACAGGGCCTCGGCGCCTGGCTTGGCGGGGCTCGAATCCCCGTACTTTCAGAAGTTGACACACGTCGCCTTACCCGGCATCTCAGGACGGTCGGCGTGATGCGCGGGGTGATTGCCACAGGGGGTGACCCTCTGCCAGAGCACCGTCGCGAGCTCGAGGCGTCTCCGCTGATGTCTGGGCGCGATTTGGCCACCGTTGTGACGACGAAAGAACGCTATGTGTGGGGGGACGCCAATGCGAAGCGCCACATCGTCGCGTACGACTACGGAATCAAGCGCAACATTCTCAGGATGTTTGAGGCGCGAGGCTGCCGGGTCACCGTGGTCCCGTCTACCACGCCAGCGTCGGAGGTGCTCGCCGCAAAGCCGGACGGTGTCTTCCTTTCAAATGGGCCCGGCGATCCGGAGGCGGTCGGCTACGCGCCAGACGCGATCCGTGCGATTGCGAACGCCGGCCTTCCGGTCTTCGGGATCTGCCTCGGGCATCAGCTTCTCGGTATCGCGTTTGGCGGGAAGACGAAAAAGCTTTCCTACGGACATCGTGGCGGGAACCATCCGGTCAAGGACCTCATCTCCGGGGAAGTACTTATTACGAGCCAGAATCATGGCTTTGCCGTGGAAGGAGACGCGCAGGGCATTCCCGGGGCTCCCGCGCTTCAGGTGACCCACCTGAATCTGAATGACGGCACGGTCGAAGGGCTGCGTCATCGGACACTGGCGGTGTTCGGGGTGCAGTACCATCCGGAGGCAGCGCCAGGACCACACGACGCAGTTCCCCATTTTGACGAGTTCTTGCGGGCAGTTGCCGGTAGCGCAACCTCTTGACACTGTACTGCTAAGTTCCTATACTAGTAGCACTTACGGCCCCGGCGTTAACCATTCAGGTATGTCCATGACCAAATCCGATCTCGTGGAGCGCGTCACGGAGTCGATCTCCCAGACGGCCGGCCCCATGATTTCCAAGAAGGACTGTTCTCGCGTCGTGGACGCGTTCTTGGATGCGATCAAGGACGCGCTTCAGGAGCAGAAAAACATCGAAGTCCGGGGCTTCGGTACCTTCAAAATCCGGAATCGAAAAACGCGGATGGCGCGTAACCCTCGGACCGGTGAACCGGTCGAGGTGTCTGCGAGGCCGGTGCCGGTATTCAAGCCGTCGAAAGAGCTCAGAGCGCTCGTCGCCGATGTCGAGTATGACCCGACACTCGACACCCAATAGCGCGCAGCGGCGTCGCTGGTCGCGCACCGAGCCGGTCCCGAGGGCGATGCGAACTCCGCATCGCCCTTGTTCGTACCGCCGAGCCCGAGTGGACACGTCGTCGGTTAGGCGCCGGTTGACGACCTCCCGGTTAGATTTAGTTCTATGGAGCTAAACGTTCTTCTCTTCGCCAGTTGGTCCGACGCCCTCGGCCCCAACGTGACGGTGCACGTCCCAGCGGTGGCCACTGTCCGCGACGTCCTGGAGGCGGTCTTGGCCCGCGCCGGGGGCTTGGCGCTGCCGACTCCTCTGGTCGCCGTGAATCACCGCTACGCGAAGCCTGAGAGCCCGGTGCGGGCCGGCGACGAGGTCGCCCTGATCCCGCCGGTGGCGGGGGGCTGAGCGCGTGCGGACCGCGATCGTAGAACACGTGCTCGATCCGGCGGCGCTGCTCGACGAGGTGGCGAGCACAGACTCGGGAGCGAGCACACTCTTCGTGGGTACGGTCCGGCGAGTGAATGAGGGGAGAGACGTCACCGGGATCGACTACTCCGCCTATGGCCCGATGGCTGAGTCAGAAATGGGGATGATCGCCGCCGAGGCTGAGAAGCGGTTCGGCACCAGCCGGATCGTGGTCGAGCACCGTCTGGGCACGCTCACCCTCGGCGAGGCGAGCATCATTATCGCGGTCTCGCATCCGCGGCGGGCGCCGGCGATCGAGGCACAGCGGTTCTTGATTGAGGAGATCAAGAAGCGCGTGCCGGTCTGGAAGCGTGAGCACTATGCCGACGGGACGCGCGAGTGGGTCGAGCCCACGGCGGGCGTCGTGGCCGGCGGAGCCGCATGAGCGCGCCGCTGCGCGACCAGCACGGCCGTGCGATCGAGTACCTGCGGATCTCGATTACCGATCGCTGCAACTTTCGCTGCGTCTACTGCATGCCAGAGGCGGGGCTCGACTGGCTCCCCAAGCAGGACATCCTCTCATACGAGGAGATTGTCGACGTGGTGCGCCAGTTGGCCCCGCTCGGGCTCCGACGTCTGCGCATCACCGGCGGCGAGCCGACGATCCGTCCCGACCTGCTGACGCTCGTCCGTCAGCTGAAGGCGGTGGAGGGGATCGAGGACATCGCGCTCTCGACGAACGGCGTCAAGCTGCCCGCGATGGCGGCTGACCTCCGCGCCGCGGGACTCGATCGGGTCAACATCTCCGCCGATTCGCTGCGCCCGGAGCGGATCGCCGCGATTGCGCGCCGCAACCTCGGCTTTGCCCCGATCGTAGCCGTGCGCGCCGCGATCGAGGCGGACCTCGCGCCGGTCAAGCTCAACGTGGTCGTTATGCGCGGGATTAATGACGACGAGGTCGTGGACTTCGCGCGGATCACGCTCGAGTTGCCGGTGCATGTCCGCTTCATCGAGCTCATGCCGGTGGGCGAGATGGCGCACCTGACGAACGAGCATGTGGTCCCAAGCGACGAGGTGCTTGCGCGAGTGGCGACGCTCGGCCCGCTCGCGCCGGCGGATGGTCCGGCGCGAGGCAATGGCCCGGCCACGTATTCTCGCCTCGCTGGCGCGGTGGGTACCATCGGCGTGATCACGCCGATGACGCACACATACTGCGGCAGTTGCAACCGCGTGCGCCTCACCGCCGACGGGCGCCTGCGCACCTGTCTGTATGGCGACCACGAAGTGAACCTGCGCGACCCGCTGCGACGCGGGGAAGCGCTGGGTCCGCTCTTCCGTCAGGCGCTCGCGGAGAAGCCGCTGGAGCACAATCTGCTGCAGCTGAAAGTCGGCGGGCTCAAGGCGCTGTCACAGGTCGGGGGATAGAAGGGAGAAGGGAGAGGATAGAACGGCGCACCGATCGGAGTTTCCCAGTCGGCGTACTCCGTTAGTTTGTACGCCATAAGCAGCACTCACACATTGCGAAAAGGTCTCCTCAAATGGTCAATAAAATCACGGTCGTCGGCGCGGGTAATGTCGGCGCGACCGCTGCCCAGCGCATTGCCGAGAAGGAACTCGCTCGTATCGTCGTCATGGTAGACGTGGCCGAGGGAGTCCCGCAGGGGAAGGGGCTCGATCAGTGGCAGTCGGCACCGATTGAAGGCTTTGACTCGCGAGTGATCGGCACGAATGGCTACGGCGAGACGGAAGGCTCGGACATCGTCGTGATTACCGCCGGGATCGCGCGGAAGCCGGGGATGTCGCGCGACGACCTGCTCAACACGAATGCTGGGATCGTGAAGTCAGTCGGCGAGCACATCAAGCAGACCTCGCCCGACGCGATTGTGATTGTGGTGTCGAATCCGCTCGACGTGATGTGCTGGGTGGCGAAAGAAGCGACCGGGTTCCCCCGCGAACGCGTGATAGGCATGGCGGGCGTGCTTGACACCGCCCGCTATCGCGCGTTCCTCGCGACCGCGCTCGACGTGAGTGTGCGCGACATCCAGGCGATGGTCCTCGGCGGCCACGGGGACACCATGGTCCCACTCATCTCGTACACGACCGTGAGCGGCATCCCAATCACGCAGCTCATGGACAGGACAACGCTTGACGCGATCGTCGAGCGCACGCGG
The DNA here is from genome assembly GCA_945869195.1 of Gemmatimonas phototrophica. Taxonomy (GTDB): domain Bacteria; phylum Gemmatimonadota; class Gemmatimonadetes; order Gemmatimonadales; family Gemmatimonadaceae; genus Pseudogemmatithrix. The sequence continues at coordinate 29,590 of CAMBNV010000002.1, forward strand.
AGTGGTGGTGCCGAAATCGTGAAGTTCCTGAAGACCGGGTCTGCGTACTACGCGCCGTCGGCGGGTGCGGTGCAGATGGTCGAATCCATCGTGCACGACCAGAAACGGATTCTCCCCTGCTCGGCCTGGCTGGAGGGTGAATACGGAATGCAGGGTCACTTCCTCGGCGTCCCCGTCAAGCTCGGCCGCACCGGCATTGAGAAGATCCTCGAGGTCACGCTCACGGGGGAAGAACGCGTGGCACTCGAGAAGAGCGCGGCGGCGGTGTTGGAGCCGATGTCAGTTGTGAATCTCTAGCCGGAGGGGACGACGTGCGCAGGTTGCTACTGTTCTGGGGTTCGACCGTTGGCAAGAAGGTCGTCATGGCGGTGACGGGGATCGTGCTCGTCGGGTTCGTGATTGGCCATATGCTCGGGAATCTGCAGATGTTCCGCGACGCGGAAGCCATGAACAACTACGCCGCTTTCCTCAAGAGCACGGGTGGGCTGCTGTGGGTCGCACGCGCCGGTCTCCTCACGGCGGCGGTGCTTCATATCATCGCGGCGGTCCAGTTGACGCTGATCAATCGTGCGGCGCGCCCGACGGCGTACGTCAGGCGCGATCCACAGGTCGCGACATTCGCGTCGCGCACACTGCGGTGGGGCGGTGTGATCCTCGCGGTCTTCATCGTCTACCACCTTGGTCACTTCACCACTGGCACCTTCCATCCGGCGTTCAGTCATCGGGACGTCTATGGCAACGTGATCATCGGGTTTCGGTCGGTCTGGGTCGCGCTGTTCTACGTGATCGCGATGGCGTCACTCGGACTGCATCTGTTTCACGGCGTCTGGGCAGGCGTCCGCACGCTCGGCCTGCAGCAGCGCTCGGAAGTCCCGATTCAGCGGACGGTCGCGCTCTGGGTCGCTATCGTCGTCTGGGCCGGGTTCACGATGATCCCGGTCGCCGTCCTGCTCGGCGTTCTTAACTAGAGGCCGAGGACACGCCATGACTATCACACTCGACGCTAAGATCCCCGCCGGTCCGCTGGCGGGCAAGTGGGACAAGCACCAGTTCGATATGAAGTTGGTGAATCCTGTCAATAAACGAAAATTTCATCTCATCGTTGTTGGCTCAGGCCTCGCCGGTGCTTCGGCGGCGGCCACCCTTAGCGAGCTGGGCTACAACGTGAGCTGTTTCTGCTATCAGGACTCGCCGCGTCGTGCGCACTCGATCGCCGCGCAGGGCGGGATCAATGCCGCGAAGAACTACCGCAACGACGGGGACTCTGTCCAGCGGCTCTTCTACGACACGATTAAGGGCGGTGACTTTCGTGCGCGTGAGGCGAACGTGTATCGCCTCGCGCAGGTGTCGGTCGACATCATCGATCAGTGTGTGGCGCAGGGGGTGCCCTTCGCGCGCGAGTACGGCGGCCTCCTAGCCAATCGGTCCTTCGGCGGCGCGCAGGTCTCGCGCACCTTTTACGCGCGCGGGCAGACCGGGCAGCAGCTGTTGATTGGTGCGTATCAGGCGCTCGAAAAGGAAATCGCTGGCGGTGGCGTCACGATGTACGAGCGCCATGAGATGCTCGAGCTAGTCCTGGTCGACGGCAAAGCACGTGGCATCGTGGTACGCGATATGGTCTCCGGTGAGATCGAGTCGCATACGGCCGACGCGGTGATCCTCGCGACAGGAGGCTACGGGAACGTCTTCTACCTCTCCACAAACGCCAAAGGCTGCAACGTTACAGCGACCTGGCGGGCCCATAAGAAGGGCGCGGCTTTTGCCAATCCCTGTTTCACACAGATCCATCCGACATGCATCCCGGTCGCGGGAGGGTATCAGAGCAAACTGACGCTGATGTCGGAATCGCTGCGCAACGACGGCCGCGTCTGGGTGCCCAAGAGGGCCGAAGACTCCACAAAGGAGCCGTCGCAGATCGCCGAGGAGGATCGCGACTACTACCTGGAGCGGAAGTACCCGAGCTACGGCAACCTCTCGCCTCGCGACATTGCGTCTCGCGCTGCCAAGGAGGCGTGCGACGACGGGCGCGGGGTCGGCCCGGGTGGGCTGGGTGTCTATCTCGACTTCGCCGACGCAATCTCGCGACTGGGCCGGCCGATGATCGAGGAACGCTACGGTAACCTCTTCGAGATGTACCAGCGCATCACCGACGAAGATCCGTACACGCGCCCTATGCGGATCTATCCGGCCGTCCACTACACCATGGGTGGCCTCTGGGTGGACTACAACCTCATGAGCTCGATCGACGGGCTCCACGTGCTCGGCGAGGCGAACTTCTCGGACCATGGTGCCAATCGGCTCGGCGCGAGTGCGCTCATGCAAGGGCTTGCCGACGGATACTTCGTCATCCCATACACCATCGGGCACTACCTCGCGAGCAACAAGTTCGAACCGGTGACCACCGCACACCCCGCGTTCGTCGCGGCGAATGCGGCGGTGGAGGAACGCACCAGGCGGCTCCTGTCGATCAATGGCACGCGAACGGTAGACTCATTCCACCGCGAGCTCGGCCGGATCATGTGGGACAAATGTGGCATGGCCCGCGACGCCGCTGGGCTCCAGCAGGCGCTCGAACTGATCCCGAAGCTCCGGGAGGAGTTCTGGCGCAACGTGAAGGTACCAGGCATCGGCGCCGAGCTCAATCAGTCGTTAGAGAAGGCAGGGCGCGTGGCAGACTTTTTGGAGTTCGGCGAGCTCATGTGTCTCGACGCCTTGCAGCGTGAGGAGAGCTGCGGTGGGCACTTCCGTACCGAGTATCAGACGGCGGACGGCGAGGCCATGCGGAACGATGAGCAGTTCGCGTACGTGGCGGCGTGGGAGTACGCGGGGGAAGGTCAGCCCCCGATCCTCCACAAGGAGCCGCTCGCGTTCGAGAACGTCCACCTCAGTACCCGGAGCTACAAGTGAGCGGGACTTCGTCCGCTGCCAAGTCAATGAACCTCACGCTCCATGTCTGGCGTCAGGCGGCCGCGCACGCTCCCGGCGGGATCGTGGACTATCCCGCGAACGACATCAGTCCGGACATGAGCTTCCTCGAGATGCTCGATGTGGTGAATGAGCGCCTGACTGAGGGAGGGCAGGAGCCCATTGCGTTCGATCACGACTGCCGTGAGGGGATCTGCGGATCGTGCGGCGTAATGATCAACGGGGCGGCGCATGGCCCTATGAAGGCGACCACGGCCTGTCAGCTCCATATGCGCAGCTTCAGTGACGGCGACGAGATCTGGATTGAGCCCTGGCGTGCCAAGGCCTTCCCAGTGGTGAAGGACCTGATCGTTAATCGGAGCGCGTTCGACCGGATCATTCAGGCCGGCGGCTATATCTCAGCGCCGACGGGGACGCCGCAGGACGCGAACGCGTTGCCGATCAGGAAGCCAGACGCCGACCTTGCGATGGACAACGCCGCCTGCATCGGGTGCGGTGCCTGCGTTGCGGCCTGCCCGAATGCGTCGGCGTCGCTCTTTACCGCGGCGAAGATTACTCATCTGGCGGTGCTCCCGCAGGGTCAACCGGAGCGCTCAACTCGCGCGCGCTCGATGGTGGAGACGATGGACCTCGAGGGGTTCGGCGGCTGCACCCTCTTTGGCGAGTGTCAGGTTGCATGTCCGAAAGAGATTTCAATCGATGCAATCATGCAGATGAACCGGGACTATATCATGGCGAGTGCAACAAAGGTCGAGTTGGGAGAATGGGCGGGGTCGGCATGAGCTTCTCGCTCTACCGGTCGCTTCCCACGGCACGGCGTGTGGCGCTCCTCACTCGGCTGATCTCCGAGCGCAAGGAGTCACGCGCGCTGTTCATTCAGCGGATGTCGGCGCGCGGAGGCTTTCGCGCGGTGGTGCTGTTGAAATGGCCAGCCGCGAGACTGGCGTACGAGGTCGTCCGCATGAATGCGCAGACGGCGGAGGATGAAGTCGACCTGCTGCAGGCCCTGTATGTGGATATCGAGCCGGCAATCCAGACGGCGTTTCTGCACGCAGCGGGAGTCAGGGCGGAGGGCGCGACGATCGACGAGACCCTCGAGCCACCCTATGCTGCGGAGCCAATGGTCGCCTCTGCTGCGGGCCTCGTACGCGACCAGTTCGGAGCCGATGGACTGCACTACCTTCGGACAATCGCACGGTACAATCCGGCGGGGTGGCCGGGAATCGTGGCTCTGCTTGCCGATCATCCCCAGGCGTAAGATCGGCGCGTCGGGTCTGCTGTTGCTACGGACGCGGATCGCGCGGCAATCGCCGCCCAGTCTCTAGGTTCCGGTAGAAAGAGTGGCGCGGCCGCCGGTGAGTACGGCCGCGGTCAGGTGGGAGGTCACATTTGCCAGCGTTTTGAACATATCGGGGAGCACATCCACTGCGATCAGGATTCCAACACTTTCCGCCGGGAGTCCGAGATCGACCAGCACCGGGGCGAGTAGGAATAGGCTGCCTGAGGGAATCCCGGGAACGCTGAAGCTGAGCATCGTCGAGGTCAGCACGAGCGCCATCAAGGATGCGTCGCTGATCGGCACACCGTAGAGCTTGCCAAGAAAGACAACGCCGACCACCCAAGCCATCGGGACGTTGACGCGAAAAACAGAGACGGCGAGTGGTAGAATGAAGCCACTCGCTGTCTCACTGAGCCCCAATCGCTCTCGGGCGGCGGCGATCATGAGCGGAAGCGCAGCCAGAGAGCTGCGTGACCCCGCGGCGAGCGCCTGCGCCGGCGCGGCCGCAGCCATGAAGCGTCGCAACGGCATCCGCCCGATCAGCACCACCACCGGATAGAGCGCGACCGTGAAGATGATCAAGGTCACCGAGAGCGTGGCGATATAGCGCGCGAGTGCACCGACGGCCGAGAGCCCGAGCCGGGCGCCAAGGGCGTAGGCAAGACCGAGGACTCCGATTGGCGCCGCCGCCACGACCCACCCCACGACCACGAGCATTGCGTCTGCGATTCCCCGGCATGCTTCGACAACAGGTGCCCGCCGATGTGGCGCCACCTGTTTCATCGCGAAGCCGAGTGCGAGTGAGAAAACAACAAGGGGAAGCAGGGCACCATCGACGGCCGATTTCACGGGATTCGACGGCACCATGTCGACTAGACGCTGACCGAGCGAAGGGAGTGTTGGCGCGGATGCCGCCCCGACCGCGGAGCCCCGAATGCGGTCGGCCACCTCGAGGGGCAGGGAGAAGTCGGCGAAGGTAAATCGCGCGATAACTAGCGCGAGGATGCCTCCCGTCACGAGCAGGAGGACGAAGACCCCGAGTGCGCGCCCTCCGGCGCGTCTCAACTCCGCGCTACCGGCGGACGTGGCGACCGATGCCACGGTGAGAGTGGCGACCAGTGGTAGGACCGTCATGCGGATTGCGTTCGTCCACAACGTACCGATCACGTCGGCAATCGGCATCAGCGCGTCGAGGGCCGGCACGCCGGCTCCAGAGACGAGCATGCCGGATACGAGCCCTATGGCGAGGGCGAGGAGCACCTGGATCGACGACTTCAATGGGCTCTCGGAACGGCGTGCGAGATAGTGGGAAGGGAAAGGGAACGTCGAGGGAGCGTCAGGGGAGCGAGTCGAGCTTGGCCTTCAACCGCGCATTCGTTGGGAACGCGGCGATTGCCGGGGAGAGAACCGCGCGGGCGCTGTCAGCCATGCCCATCGCGATGAAGATGTCGGCAGTCACCGATGCTTTGCGTGCCACCCAACGGGCACTCGCCTGGTCGACGCGAATGCCGCCCACCGCGGCGAGCGCCGCCTCGAGGTCCTTGGTGTCGAGAAGTAGTGACTCGACCCGCAAAAACCTGACGGTAGTGTCACCGGGCAACCGTGTCGCCAACTCGTTTACAAGTCGTGCCGCCGCCGCCCCGCGGCCGGCCACGCGATCGGCCTGCGACTGATTGTAGAGCCCCGCGATGAGGAGTCGTTCGACGTCCACCGGATCTGTGGTGCGAAGTCCCGGGCCACCTGCGTACGAATAGACGAGTGCGCCTCCATCCTCTGCCGTCTGGAACAGCACCGTGCTGCCGTAGACGCCAACGATCGCCGAGGCGATGTATGCGTATCGGGTGAAGCCTGCGGTCTTCGCTCCGGCGGCAAGGCCAAGGGCGAGCAGTTCAGCCGCTGCGACGATGAAAAAGATGTTGCGTGTGTCGACGCCGAGCGCTTCATGCGCGATCACCGCGTCGCGGACGCCGGGGATTCGCTCCACCGGCCCATGTGCGTCCGTTCCCGACCGGACCGAGGCAGCTGCGGCAACGGTGCCGAGGAGAAGAAGCGTCGTGGCCGCATCCCTCATGAATGCGAGACGTCCGCTGAGAGAGATCAGGCGGAACGCGACGCCCACGAGCAGGAGGGCAATGGCGAAGTGGACAAACTGCGGGTGGTTTGCCGCGAGGTTTGGCACGGGAGTCGTTGTGGAGGTGGAGTGCGACGCTGTGAAACGGGTTAGGCTGAGCAGCAAGATGTCGTGATGCGCGCTCAGAGTCAGTGGGCCGTCGAATAGGTCTTAGATCCGCGGTAACGTGACGCCAACCTGACCCTGATACTTTCCCTTTTTGTCCTTGTAGCTCACGAGCGGCTCCTCGTCGCCTTCGAAGAACAGGACCTGGGCAATCCCTTCATTGGAATAGATCTTCGCAGGCAACGGCGTCGTGTTCGAGATCTCCAGTGTCACGAATCCCTCCCATTCAGGCTCGAACGGCGTGACGTTCGTGATGATCCCGCATCGCGCATACGTCGACTTGCCCACCGTGATCGTCATGACGTTCCGCGGAATCCGGAAATACTCGATCGATCGAGCCAGCGCGAATGAGTTGGGCGGCACGATACAGACCGGTCCCTCGAACTCCACGAAGGATTTGGGGTCGAAGTTCTTCGGGTCCACGATGGAGCTCAAGACGTTGGTGAAAATCTTGTACTCGGGCGCCACGCGCATGTCGTACCCGTAGGCGCTCACGCCATAGGACACCACCCCCGCGCGCTGCTGTGAACTCTCGAACGGCTCGATCATGCCGTGCTTCGTGGCCATCTCGGTGATCCAGCGGTCGTTCTTGATTGACACGGAGGGAGGGTGTGTGGAGTGATTGGCGGGAGAGCAGAGGCAGGGTAAACCTGCCCGCCAGCGCGCCTCCAGTCAAACGTGCCGGGCAGGACGATGCGAAGCGCGGAGCCGGATCCCGGTCTCGTCGCCGTCTCCGCTGAAATCGCAGGCGTTGCTTCGCCCAATACCCGTGGCTATTTTCCCATGCGAAAGTCAGCCCCCCGCCATTTTTCACAAACTCACGCTCCGCTCTCCCCCTCCTTATGGAACGGACGTACCTACCGGTCCTGCTACTCGTCGGATTCGTGGTCGTGAATGCGATCGCGATCCTCGGACTCGCGCACCTCATCACGCGCTCCCGACCGACCCCCGTGAAGCAGCAGCCCTACGAGTCGGGCATGCCGGTGCTTCGGGACGCGCGCGACCGCTTTTCAGTGAAGTTCTACATGGTCGCGATGCTCTTCATTGTTTTCGACATCGAAACCGTGTTCATGATCCCCTGGGGCGCCTACTATCGGCAGCTCTCCTGTAGCGTCCCCCTCGTCGGCGGCGCCTGCCCGGCGGGAAATATCTCGTTCTTCGGTCTAGGCGAGATGATCGTCTTCATGGTCATCCTCCTCGCCGGTTACCTCTACATCTGGAAGAAGGGAGCTCTGCAATGGGATTGATCACGCGCCCGGATCAGAGTGTCCAGACTGGTTCCAAGGTCGTTTCGTTTAATCCGGTGGAGCAAGAAGGCTGGATGACGACCAAGCTCGACTTCCTGGTCAACTGGGGCCGCGCCAACTCGCTCTGGCCGATGCCGTTCGGCACCGCGTGCTGCGCCATCGAGTTCATGGCCTCGGCGGCCTCGCACTTCGACCTGGCGCGTTTTGGAATGGAGCGCATGAGCTTCTCTCCCCGCCAGGCCGACGTGCTGATCTGTGCCGGCCGAGTCCCATTTAAGCTGGCCCCGGTAATCCGCCGTATCTATCAGCAGATGCCCCAGCCAAAGTGGGTTATCTCGATGGGCGCCTGCGCCTCGACCGGCGGGATGTTTGATTCGTACGCCGTCGTGCAGGGCATCGATACGATCATTCCGGTCGACGTCTACGTGCCCGGCTGCCCGCCGCGTCCTGAGAGTCTGATCTACGGCATTATGATGCTGCAGCGAAAAATCATGGATGAGCGCATGTCCAACACGAGCATTCGTGACGAGATGATGCCTGACCCGTCGTCTCAGCTCTACATTCCGCCGAGCCGGATTGACGAACTTTCTGAGCCGTTCGGAAACTCCGTACATCAGAATCGGTCGGCGCCATGAGCACGCATGTACAGCGGGATCCCGCGGCGCCCCTGTTTGCCATCGTGCACGCCGGACAACCCGGTGACCTGCCCTCGACACCGAAGCACGTACCGCACCGTGGCGGTGCGGCAAATCCGTCTGTAGAGGCACTGCGCGCGCGCTTTGGTGCCGCAATCCTGCGCCATGAGGTGTTGTGGGGCGATACGACCGTCTTCGTCGACCGTACGAAGGTCGGCGAGGTCTGTGCCTGGCTGCAGTCGGACGCCACGCAAAGCTATGAGTACCTCTCAGATGTTACGGCAGTCGAATACCGCGACCATGTCCGGCCGATCGAGGTCGTCTGGCATATCCGGTCGATCAGGTTCCGTCGCTTTTTGCGCCTGAAGGCCGAGATCCCGAAGGATGGAAAGACGCCGCTCGAAGTGCCGAGTGTGTGGCCTGTCTGGAAGGGCGCCGATTGGCTCGAGCGTGAGTGCTACGACATGTTTGGGATCAGGTTCGTCGGGCATCCTGATCTCAGGCGCATTCTGCTCTGGGAGCAGTACAAAGAAGGATTCCCACTGCGCAAGGATTTCCCTATGCGCGGTCGGTTCTCGCGGTCCGAACAGCTCAAGAATGCGCTCGCGGCTGATCCAGAGGCGCGCTATTCCATCGAGGAGATCGGGGTCGCGGATGCGTATGGCGACCTTCCAGTCGACATACGTAAACGGCTTGCTGGCGGCGAAAAGGTGGGGGAATAAGCCATGACCGCCACGAGGACGATCGAAGTCGCGCTGTCGACCACTGGCATTGGCTCCGATGGCAGACCGCAGCGAACCCTGCTCGGCGCCGACGGTCTCATGACGGCGCCGCCAGGGATGGAGCCCGAGCTCGCGGGCGAGAACATGCTCATCAACATTGGGCCGCAACATCCGGCGACGCACGGGGTGCTGCGCCTGGTCCTTGAGCTCGACGGTGAGACCGTCGTTCGCTGCATTCCGCATGTCGGCTATCTGCACTGCGGATTCGAAAAGATCGGTGAGTATCGCCAGTACAATCAGATCATCCCGTGGACCGACCGCGAAGACTATCTGAACTCGATGGGCAATAACGTCTCCTTCGTGCTCGGCGCCGAACGGCTATTCGGGATCGATATCACGCCACGCTGCACGGTGCTGCGCGTGATCGCCATGGAGCTGTCGCGCATCATTTCGCATCTCGTGTGGATGGGAACAACCTGTATTGATATCGGTGCGTTCACTCCCTTCCTCTGGAGCTTCCAGGAGCGCGAGAACGTCTATAAGCTCCTCGAGGGGTGGACTGGCGCGCGGCTTACGACGACTGGCACCCGTGTGGGTGGAATGATCGCCGACGTACCCGAGGGGTGGACCGAAGGGCTGCGAGGCTTCCTCGATCGATTCCCAAAGACGCTCGACGAGTGCGATCGAATGCTCACGCGCAATGCGATCTGGGTGGGGCGCACCGTGGGACTGGGAGTCATGACGCCGAACGAGGCACTCAACTACGGCCTCTCTGGGCCGCTGCTTCGAGCCTCCGGTGTGGACTACGATGTCCGCAAGGACTTCCCCTACCTCGACTACGAGACGTACGACTTCGAGGTTCCCGTCGGCACCAATGGCGACGTCTACGACCGCTACTTGGTCCGGATCGAAGAGCTGCGGCAATCGGTACGGATCCTAGAGCAGGCGCTCAAGCGTCTGCCCGACGGTCCCGTCAACGTCGATGATCCGCGTCTGATCCTGCCACCGAAGCACAAGGCCACGAGTGAGATGGAATCGATGATCCACCACTTTAAGCTCGTGATGGAGGGCCCGCGTCCTCCGATCGGCGAGGTGTACGTGCCGACCGAGAGCCCGAAGGGTGAAAAGGGCTACTACTTTGTTTCCGACGGGACGTCGAAGCCGGTGCGTTGGCGGATCAGGCCGCCGAGCTACGTCAACCTTTCGGCGATCTCGAAGATGGCCGAGGGGCACCTCCTCTCGGACGTGATCGCGATCAACGCCTCCATCGACATCGTCATGGGAGAGATCGACCGGTGAGCCACGGACCTTCCGCTCCGCCCCGCGCCCCTGGCGGCGCCCCGGGGCATCATGAGCCATACGTCGCCGTCTTCACCGACGGCTCGGCGCGCCAGACCGAGTTGCGCGACATCATCTCCCGCTACCCAGACAAGCGGGCGGCGCTGCTGCCTGCCCTCTGGATGGTGCAGCAGGATCGTGGCTGGATCAGCGAAGACGCCATGCGCGAGGTTGGCGACCAGCTCGGATGCACCGCTGCCTACGTCAAGGGCGTGGTGACGTTCTACACCATGTACCATCAGCATCCGGTGGGGAAACACTTTATCCAGGTCTGCACGACGAGCCCCTGCCTCTGTGCCGGTGCCGACGACGTGGTGAAGGCGTTCCTTGAGCACACCGGCTGCAAAGAGCTCGGCCTCACGTCGCCAGACGGCAAGTACTCGGTGATCGAGGTCGAATGTCTTGGCGCCTGCGGGTTCGCCACGCCGGTGCAGATCAACGAGGACTGTGTCGAAAATGTGACCCCGGCGAAGGTGCCGGAGATCCTGGCTGGACTCAGGGACTGATCAATGGGATATCCGCACAAGTCGCATCCGAGAGAGACACCGGTCCTCTCCAAGCATTTCGGCGATCCTGAGGCGCGCACCCTCGCCGGCTGGAAGGCCCGCGGGGGCTACACGGCGCTCCAGCAAGCGCTCCAGATGGAACCGACCGCCATCGTGGACATCGTGAAGGCGTCGGGCTTGCGCGGCCGTGGTGGCGCGGGGTTCCCGACCGGTCTCAAATGGTCGTTCATGAAGATTGGCGACGGCAAGGAGCACTACCTCTGTTGCAACGCCGACGAGTCTGAGCCGGGTACGTTCAAAGACCGCGAAATCATGCGCTGGACACCCCACGCCCTCATCGAAGGCTGCGCGATCGGGGCGTACGCAATCGGAGCCGAGACGGCGTACATCTATATCCGTGGTGAGTTCACCGAGCCCATCAACGTGATGGAGCGTGCGCTCGCTGAGGCGCGCGCTGCTGGCATCATCGGCAAGAACGCCATGGGTACCGGCAAGACTATCGACGTCTGGGTACACAAGGGCGCGGGCGCGTACATCTGCGGCGAGGAGACTGCGCTGATGAACTCGCTCGAGGGCAAGCGCGGCAACCCGCGTATCAAACCCCCGTTCCCCGCGGTATCGGGCCTGTTCGGCAAACCGACGACGATCAACAATGTGGAGACGCTCGCGGCTATCCCGCACATCCTGAATAACGGCGCGGAATGGTACAAGGCGATGTCGCTCTCGAGCCCCAAGAGCAGCGGGAGCAAGCTCTTCTCGGTCTGTGGCAACGTCTCGAAGCCCGGCAACTACGAAGTCGTGATGGGGTTCTCCTTTAAGGAATTCCTGTACGACCTCTGCGGCGGCCCACTCCCAGGACGCAAGTTCAAAGCGCTGATTCCAGGAGGATCGTCAGTCCCGACGATCACGATCGAGGAAGCCGAAGCGATCGCGATGGACTACGAGGGTTTCGTCGAGCAGGGCACCATGCTCGGCTCTGGCGGAGTGATCATTTTTGACGACGCACAGTCAATGCCGCGGCAGCTGGCGCGGATTGCGCGTTTCTACGCGCACGAGAGCTGTGCGCAGTGCACGCAGTGTCGTGAGGGCACGGCGTGGATGACGAAAATCCTTGAGCGGATCGTGGCAGGGCAGGGGACGTACGAGGATCTCGATACGATTTTTGATCTCTCCGACGCGATGACCGGAAAGACGATCTGCGTGCTGAGCGACTCGTGCGGGGCGCCGGTGGTGAGTGGGATCACCAAGTTCCGCGGCGAGTTTGAGGCTCTGATCAAGGGCCGTCGCTCGAGTACGGTGACGATGCCGGGCGTGCCGACGGGGTCGCGCTGATGGCCGACGTCCGGATGATCAACCTGACCATCGAAGGCCGTCCGGTGACGGTCCCTGACGGCACGACAATCCTCGAGGCCGCCAAGACCGCCGGCATTCTTGTCCCGCACTACTGCTACCATCCCGGCCTTCCTGTCGCTGGCGTCTGCCGCATGTGCTTGGTCGAAGTCGAGAAGATGCCGAAGCTCGCACCGAGTTGCGCGACGAATGTCGGAGAAGGCCAGGTGGTGCACGTCTACTCCGAGAAAGCGCTCGAGGCACGCAAGGGGGTGCTCGAACTCCTCCTCATCAATCATCCACTCGACTGCCCTATTTGCGATCAGGCGGGCGAGTGCGAGCTGCAGGACTACACGTTTCAAGAAGGGCGCACGGACTCGCGGTACCGTGAACCGAAGCGCTTCGATCCGATGGAGGATTTCGGCGGGGACGTACTCTACGTCACCAATCGCTGCATCCTCTGCACGCGGTGTGTCCGATTCATGGACGACGTGCATCAGGAGCCCGTGCTCTGCGTTGCTGAGCGCGGCGACCGTGCGACGATTGGCAAGGCCCCAGACGCTGACCTCACGCAGCCTTGGGCCGCGAACGTCATCGACCTCTGCCCGGTCGGAGCGCTCGTCTCCAAGGATTTTCTCAACAAGGCGCGTGCCTGGGAGCTCGACCGCACCGCGAGCGTCTGTACCGGCTGCTCGCAGGGCTGCAACAACGTTCTCGAGTCCCGTGACAACGTCATCGTGCGGATGAAGCCGCGTTCCAACGAGGATGTTAATCATTTCTACTTATGCGACGCCGGGCGACTCGACTATCGCTGGATGAATCGCCCCGACCGCGTCGAGGTCCCGAAGATTCGGATGCATGACGTCCTCTCTCCGGTGGACTGGGAGACGGCGTATGACGAGGCGGCAAAGCTCCTCAAGGGAAAGCGCGCCTTCGTGGTCGCGTCCCCTTCACTTTCGAACGAGGCGCTTTTCCTGCTCAAGCGCGTCATCACTCAGACGGGCGGTGAGGGCGTATTTCGTTGTGAAACAGGCTTTGAAGCTCCGCTCCCGGGCGTTCCAGACCTCGCGCTCCGCGCCGATCGCGCCCCGAATGTCTATGGTGCCGAACTCCTCGGCTTTCAGCGTCACGATATCAATCCATTGGCCGGCCTCAAGCAGGGCGATGTGCTTGTCTTGGCGGGCGAGACGCTCCCCGGGCTCGATCTAAGCGCCACGACGAGGGCGAGCGCGATCATCGTGATCGGTACCGTGCACGTCGACGGCATTCCGACGCCCTCTGTCGTGCTTCCGATCGCCAACGTTGCTGAAGAAGAGGGGACATTCACCAACCTGCGCGGTCGGGTCCAGCGTTTTCTGCAGGCCAAGGCGGCACCCGGTTATGTACGTCCGAGCTGGTACGCGTTTGCCGACTTGGCAACCGCAGTAGGCGCGAACAGCGACGACATGAACCTGCCGTCCGTCATCTTTAGCGCCCTCGCGCAGTCCGAGCCCGCTTTTGCCGGGCTCTCCTATGACACTATCGGTCTCCGCGGCGGGCTCATCGCGGGCGCCACGGCTGGAGCGCACTGATGCCGCCGCTCGACGCGTCACAGCTACCGCCTTCGACGCTCTTCTTCCTGCTCGCCACCGTAGTGAAGATGCTCGCAATCTTCACATTGTACATGGTGGTGGTTGCGTACACGACCCTCGCCGAACGCAAGGTGTCGGCGTGGATTCAAGACCGGCATGGCCCCAATCGTGTGGGCCCGTGGGGCCTGCTGCAGGTGGCGGCGGACGGCCTGAAGAATTTCATGAAGGAAGAGACGATGCCGGGGGACGTATACAAACCCCTGTTCATCCTCGCGCCTGCGCTCGCTTTTTGCTCGGCGATGATCGCGTGGGCGGTGATTCCGTTCGGCGCGCCCCTGCCGACGCCATGGGGTCGCATCGACTTGGTCGTAGCGGACCTGCCGATCGGATTCCTGTACGTCCTGGCGATCACGTCGCTCGGCGTCTACGGGATCGTGCTCGCTGGTTGGTCGTCCAACAACAAGTACGCGCTCCTCGGCGGCCTGCGGTCCTCGGCACAGATGATTAGCTACGAGATCGCGATGGGAATGAGTACGGTCTGCGTCTTGCTGGTAGCAGGCAATGTCTCCCTCAACGCGATTGTGGCCCAGCAGGTTGCCACCGGCTGGAATGTTCTCATCCTCTCGATCGCCGCATTCATCTTCCTTGTTGCGGCATTCGCTGAGACGAACCGCGTGCCATTTGACCTCCCCGAAGCGGAGTCGGAGCTCATCGCGGGCTACCACGCGGAGTACAGCGGGATGAAATTCTCGATGTTCTTCATCGCCGAGTATGCGAACGTACTTACGGCAAGCGCCCTGTTCGTCTCGCTCTTCTTCGGTGGCTGGGACATCCCATTTACGCGATGGGACAACGCCGGGCCAGCAACAGTGACCAAGTCGCTTCTCACGGTCGCGATGTTCGGTTTTAAGACCTATAGCTGTGTGCTCTTCTACATCTGGATTCGTTGGACGCTGCCCCGATTCCGGTATGATCAGCTCATGTCACTCGGATGGAAGTTCATGCTGCCTCTGGCCCTGGTGTACATCGTGATTGTCGCGAGCGCGATCCTCGGCCTCGACGCCGCGGGCGTTGCACGCACCGGCTGGGCCTTCAAGGGCGCCATGGGGAGCATCAATCTCGTGCTCCTCATCCTGTTGTTCTTCGTCATCGACCGTGGCCGCCTCATCAGCCCGGCTTCCTCGCGTATCGATCGCGAGCGTGTGGCGCGTATCCGCCGCGCCACGGACACCCGCTCAACCCTCGGTTCAGGGGAGGCCCACTAGATGGCGATTACCGTCAAAGTCATGGAGCGTCCGATTGGCGAGGCGAGCTATGTGCGCGCCACGCTCAAGGGCCTCGCCCTCACGCTCAAACATCTCGTTGACCCACATCGGGTGACGATTCAGTATCCCGAGGAGAAGTGGGATCTCTCGCCGCGCTGGCGCGGCACGCATCGGATGTTGACCACAGAGGACGGCACGGCGAAGTGCGTCGCGTGTGGCCTCTGTCCGACGGTGTGTCCGGCGAACTGCATCAAGCTTGTTCCGGGTGAGGATGAAGAGGGGAACCGATTCCCGCTCGTCTTCGAGATTGACGAATTCCGGTGCATTTTCTGCGGCTTCTGTCAGGAAGTCTGCCCAGAAGAGGCGATTCATATGGGACGACACTATGAAAACGCCGAGTTCAATCGGGCGCGTTTCGTCTATGATCTGGAACGGCTCACCGCGCAGACGCATCCGGTGTCCGAGCTCTGGGATCCTGCGCATCCGCGGGGGGAGTAATCATGGGCAACGTGTTTGTCTCCCTGCTCTACGGGTTCAATTTTTATCTGTTCGGGCTGATCGCGATCGCGTCGGCGCTGCTCTTCGTGACTCGGAAGAGCCCGGTAGCGGCAGCCTTGTGGTTAGTGAACGTAATGTTCTGTCTCGCCGCGCTCTATGTGATGCTTGACGCGCAGTTCATCGGGGCCATACAGGTCCTGGTCTACGCCGGTGCCATCATGGTTGTATTTCTCTTTGTGGTCATGTTGCTCAATCTCGGACGTGGCGACGCGGACAGTGATATGCGGGGCAGTGTCGGTCGGATCGCCGCCGGAGCGGTCGGGCTCGCCCTTCTCGCCGAGGTGATGGTGCTCGCACGCTCGCGCTTCCCGGAGGAACTCACGCTCAGGGCGGCGCAGGGCCTGGCCCCCGTCGACGTAACGGCCGGTGTCATCGGGCCAATCGCCGGGCCGTTGTTCAATGAATACCTGCTCGCCTTTGAATTGACGTCGATACTCCTGTTGACCGCGATTGTCGGCGCCGTCCTGATTGGCAAGAAGCGAGTCACCGATGCTCGCTGAATCGCTCGCGCTCTCAGCGCTCCTGTTCACCATTGGCGTCATCGGCGTTCTCACGCGTCGCAATGCCATCATCCTGTTTATGTGCGTTGAGCTTATGCTCAATGCGGTAAACCTCTCGTTCGTCGCGCTCTCAAAGCTCCACGGGGTCGGCGGTCAGGTGTTCGTCATCTTTGTCATGTCGGTTGCTGCCGCTGAGGCCGCCGTCGGGCTCGCGATCATCATCGCGATCTTCCGTCATCGGCAGTCAGTAAATCTCGAAGACATCAATCTGTTGAAGGGCTGATGCAGACCGCACCTCTTGTCACTGGGCATCCGATGTCCGACACAATCGCCCGGTTCGCTTGGCTGATTCCCCTGTTGCCGCTCGTCGGTTTCGCGT
Organism: Gemmatimonas phototrophica; assembly: GCA_945869195.1. Lineage (GTDB taxonomy): Bacteria > Gemmatimonadota > Gemmatimonadetes > Gemmatimonadales > Gemmatimonadaceae > Pseudogemmatithrix. Next base: position 46,080 of record CAMBNV010000002.1, read on the forward strand.
TGAACGGCCTGCTCTCACTCCACGCGGCCGCGCACCCCGGTCCCGCCGACCCGAGCGGGTCGGACGACGACCACGACGTCGCGCACGCGGCGCCCGCGGCGCACGACCACGACGACGCCCATCAGGTGGCTCGGCATCCGTCCGCCGGACTCGTCTCGCTGATCGGCCCGGGTGTCTTGGCGCTGTCGTTCGCGATGACGCTGGCCGTGCTCTACCAGTTCGGGATCGCCGACCAGGCGATGCATGAGCCCTATGTGCTCACACTGTTCCAATGGATGCCGGCGGGAAAACTGAGCATCGATGTCGCCTTTCAGATCGACCAGCTCTCGCTCGTGATGATGAGTATCGTGACAGGCATCGGCACGCTGATCCACATCTTCAGCGTCGGCTATATGCGGGACGACCCGGGATACCCCCGCTATTTCGCGTATCTCAACCTATTCATCTTCTTCATGCTCCTGCTCGTCATGGGGGCGAACTACCCTCTGATGTTCGTAGGCTGGGAGGGGGTCGGGCTCTGCTCGTATCTCCTGATTGGATTCTGGTTCAGCGACAAGTCCAACGCAGATGCAGGCAAGAAGGCATTTATTGTCAACCGGATCGGCGACTTTGGTTTCCTCGTCGCCATGTTCCTGATGTTCGCCAATTTCGGGACGCTCTCGTTTGCCGGGGTTGAATCGGCGGCGGCGATTGTTCCGATGGGCGGAGCACTCGTCACCGCGATCTGCCTCTTCTTGTTCCTCGGCGCGACTGGCAAATCGGCCCAGATTCCGCTTTTCGTCTGGCTTCCCGACGCGATGGCTGGACCGACGCCAGTCTCGGCGCTCATCCATGCCGCGACGATGGTGACGGCCGGTGTGTACCTCATTGCACGCAGCGCGGTGCTCTTCTCAATGGCCCCGGTCGCGCAGTTGACGGTCGCCGTTGTCGGTGCTCTCACGGCCGTCTTTGCCGCGACGATCGGCCTCAAACAGTGGGACATCAAAAAAGTCCTGGCGTACTCCACAGTGTCGCAGCTCGGCTACATGTTCGTGGGTGTTGGCGTCGGCGCGTACTCCGCGGGCGTATTTCATCTGATGACGCACGCATTTTTTAAGGCACTCCTATTCCTCGGGTCTGGTTCGGTGATCTACGCCATGCACAAGGCGTATCACGCGACGCATAGTCCCGAGGACGCGCAGGACATGCGCAACATGGGCGGACTCCGCAAGCGGATGCCGGTAACATTTGTTCTGATGTGGATTGCCACCTTCTCGATTGCTGGCATTCCACCATTCTCTGGCTTCTTCTCTAAGGATGAGATTCTCGGCGCCGTCTTTGCCAGAACACACGGGTCGACGCTTGCCGAAGCGCAGTGGCTCGGTATTCCGGGCTCCCTAGTGCTGTACGGGGTATATGTCCTCGGCTTGGCAGCCGCCCTCATGACCGCGATCTATATGACGCGCCTGATGCTGTACACCTTCCACGGGCCGAGCCGGACCGGAGAGAAGGAGGCGACGCATCTGAAGGAAGCGCCATGGATCATGACGGGGCCACTGGTGGTCTTGGGTGTGCTCTCCGCTGTTGGCGGTTTTGCAAATGTACCAGCGCTCTACGGCGGCATGGGGAGTCAACTCCTGCACTCGTGGCTCGAGCCCGTCCTCGGCAGAGGCACTGAGATTTCGCTCGGGACAGAGGGCGTGCATCTCTCCCACGCGACCGAGTACCTGTTGATCGGCGTCGCCATTGCCATTGCCGTCATCGGCATCGTATTCGCTTGGCTGCGACTCAAGCCAGACGCACTCGTACCCGCTAAGAGCGCGCCGGTCGAAGAGGGCCTTGAGAGGACGTTGCTCCATAAATGGTACGTGGACGAGGCCTACGCGAGGACGGTGGTCCAACCAACCCTCGGCATATCGCGTACGCTGCTCTGGAAGGGGATCGACGCCGGCATCATCGACGGACTGCTGGTGAACGGGAGTGCGCTGTTGGTGCGCACGGTGGGCTGGGTCGGATCGCAGCTCCAATCGGGCCGCGTCGGCACATATGCCTGGGTGCTGCTCATGGGCGTGCTCTCCGTGCTCTCCGCCTTCTCCTTCCGTTGAGGCCATAGACAGTGACCAAGTTCCTTGTTGGGATCGGCTACAATGGCTGGATCCTGCCCGTTCTGCTCGTGCTCCCGCTGGTCGGGGGCCTGCTGCTAGTGTTGCACCGTTGCACGCAGCGGCAGGACGCCGACGCTGCGATGCGCAGTGCTCGATCGATCGCATTCTGGATATTCGTCGCGGAGGCGGTCCTGTCGATCGGTCTCTGGTGGTCGATCGACACCGTCAGCGCTGATTGGCAAGCCTACGTCGACGTCGCGTGGATCCCGCAATGGGGAGCGCGCTTCACCGTCGGCATCGACGGGATTGCCCTCATGCTGATTTTACTCACGACGCTGCTCATGCCCCTCGCGGTGCTGGGGAGTTGGACGAGCATTCGGGTAAATCCGCACGCCTTTTACACACTACTGCTCGTGCTTACCACCGGGATGCTCGGCGTCTTCATGGCGCTCGACCTGGCGTTCTTCTACGTGATGTGGGAAGTGATGCTCGTCCCGATGTACTTGATCATCGGTATCTGGGGCGGACAACGCCGACTGTACGCGAGCATCAAGTTCTTTATCTACACGATGGTCGGTTCGTTGCTCATGCTCGTGGCCATCGTCTCGCTGGGCCTCCAGGCGGGGCAGGGCGGTCCGCCGGTGTTCAGCTACGACGCCATTCTCGCATTGACGCGGGCAGCCCCCGTCGTCGGGTCGTACTGGCTCTTCGGCGCCTTCGCGCTCGCCTTCGCGGTGAAAGTGCCGATGTTCCCGTTTCACACCTGGCTTCCCGACGCCCACGTCGAGGCGCCGACAGCGGGCTCGGTGATCCTCGCGGCGATCATGCTGAAGATGGGAACTTTCGGCTTTGTGCGTTTTGCGGTCCCGCTCTTCCCCGACGTCGCGATGGACCCGACGGTCCGCACGATCATCCTTGTCCTCGCGGTGATCGGGATCGTGTACGGTGCGCTGGTGGCGCTGGTGCAGCCGGATTTCAAGAAGCTCGTCGCCTACTCGTCGGTCTCGCATCTCGGCTTCGTCATCCTGGGCATCTTCGCGATGACCGTCGAGTCGATGCAGGGCGCACTCATGGTCACTATCAGCCACGGCATCTCGACCGGCGCGCTCTTCCTGCTCATCGGAATGATCTACGAGCGGCGCCATACCAGGCAGATTGACGACTTCGGCGGTATTGCCAAGGTCATGCCGATCTTTGCCGTCTTCCTCACGGTGGTCTCGCTCAGTGCGATCGGTGTCCCGGGTACCAATGGTTTCGTCGGGGAGTTCCTCGTGCTGATCGGATCGTTCCCGACGCAGCCGTACTACACGGTGATCGCCGCGACGAGCGTCGTTTTTGCCGCTGCGTATCTGCTCTGGGCCGTCCAACGCATCATCTATAATCCGCTCGTGAAACCAGAGAATGCGGCCCTCAAGGGGAATGATCTCAACTGGCGCGAGATCGGCCTTCTGACGCCTCTCGTTATCGCCATCCTCTGGCTGGGTGTCTACCCTAAGCCCGTCCTGAACAAGACTGAGGCGGCCGCTGACCGTCTGGTCCGCTCGGTCGAAGCGGCCCGGATGGGCTCCATGCAGCAGCTCCCGCCCGCCGGGGGACGTTGAAATGACCTACGATCTGCTCAGTCCCACGCAGCTCTCCGCCGCCCTTCTTCCCGACCTCCTGCTGATGGGGGGAGCGATCGTCCTCATGCTGGTCGCGGCCTGGCGGCCAGAGAGCGATGCGCATCAGCGCACCGTAGGGCTCGCGGCGATTGGCCTGCTCATCGCGACCATGGCGACGGTGGTCTGGATGTCGGTGCGCGGCGATTCTGCGCTTGAGACCGGCGTCATCGCGGTCGACGGGTTTCGCTGGATGGTCGACCTGATCCTCCTGCTCGGCGCGATTGGTACGATCGCACTGGCTATCGAGCACAACGAGCGCGACGGGATCACACAGGCTGAATCGCACGTGCTCGTGCTCTTCGCGGTGGCTGGCATGATGATCCTCGCCGCGGCGCGCGACCTGATGGTCGTATTTCTCGGCATCGAGATCATGTCGGTGGCGGTGTATGTGCTGACGGGGCTCAATCGCCGCAGCGCGCGATCGGCCGAGGCGTCGCTTAAGTACTTCCTGCTGGGCGCATTTGCGACTGCCTTCTTGCTCTACGGAATGGCGCTCGTCTACGGTGCCACCGGCCAAACGCAGTTCGCGGAGATCGGCCTAGTCATCCGCCGACTCAATCTGATCGACAATCCGATGCTCCTCGTCGGCATCGGGCTCATGCTGGTCGGCATGGCGTTCAAGGTTGCGGCGGCACCGTTCCATATGTGGGCGCCCGACGTATACGATGGCGCGCCAACGCCGATTACCGCGTTCATGGCAGCAACGGTCAAGACGGCCGCTTTCGCGTCGTTCCTCCGCATCTGGTACGAGGCGTTTTATAGTGTGTTCAACGGGTGGGCCCACGCCGTCTGGTGGCTCGCTGTACTCACGATGGTTGTCGGCAATGTGGTCGCGCTCTCGCAGAAGAACATCAAACGGATGCTCGCCTACTCGAGCATCGTCCACACCGGCTACCTACTGGTCACGGTGACGGCCGCGTCGGTACTGGCGAGCACGGCCTTCACATTTTACGCCTTGGCCTATACGCTCGCGACGTTTGGTGCCTTCGCCGTGGTCGCGTCGATGCAACCGGCCGGCGAGACTGATGCGCGGATCTCTGATTATCAGGGGCTCTGGCACGTACGGCCGTGGATGGCCACCGCGATGGCGGTGTTCCTTCTGGCGCTGCTCGGCTTCCCGGTGTTTGGCGGCGTTGGCTTCTTCGCCAAGTGGTACCTGATCCAGGCGGCGATTGCGGCGCCAGCCGGACTGACCATTCTCGCGGTCATCTTAGTCCTGACGTCAGTGATTTCGGCCGGCTACTATCTGCAGGTCGTCCGCGTCATGTTCATGATGCCTCGCGCCGACGAGGCAGTGGAACCGCTGCCGGTCGGCGCGCTCACCAGAGCCGTCCTCGCCGTGACCGTGGTGCTCATACTCGGACTCGGGCTCTTCCCGTCGCGCCTCGTCGAGATTACGCAGTCCAATGGATTCCGTCCGTACGCCTATTCTCCCGCCCTCGACATGGGCCTCCCGCGGTTTGAGCCGTAGCGCAGTAACAGTAGGTCGAACAGGTTCTACGGGGCGCCTCTTCTGGCGCCCCGTGCCACATCCGACACGAACACTTCCATGATTTCTCCCGCCATCTTCCGTCAGTACGACATCCGCGGCGTGTACGGCACCGATCTTACGATAGAGGTGGCGGAAGCGATTGGCCGCGGCTATGCGACTGTGCTCGCGGAGCATGGGCTGGTCGGCACTGTCGCGGTCGGTCGTGATAACCGGCCCAGCGGCGATGCGCTGCGCGACGCTCTCGTACAGGGCCTCATGTCTTCGGGACTCAATGTGATCGACATCGGTGTCGTGCCCACGCCATTGCTCTATTGGGCGTTGCACAATCTGCCGGTCGCGGCGGGCATCCAAATTACGGGGTCACACAACCCGCCGGAGTACAACGGATTTAAGTGCTGCGTAGGTACCGGCTCGTTGCACGGGGTAGGCCTCCTGCGCCTCCGTGACATCATCGCGGCTGGGACCTTTCCCACCGGCTCAGGAACGGTCAGGCACGAGGAGGTAGTCGACCGGTACGTCGCTGACATCGCGGCGCGTATCGGCCCGCTTCCCCAAGAGATGAAGGTCGTCGTTGACTGCGGCAATGGGGCGGGGGCGATCGTCGCCCCGGCGCTCTTCAAAGCGCTCGGACTCACGCCGACGATGCTCTTTGCCGAAAGTGACGGCACGTTCCCGAACCATCACCCAGATCCCACCGTCGTTGAGAACCTGCAAGATCTGATCGCCAGTGTCAGGGCGACCGGCAGCGAGGTGGGCATTGGTTTTGATGGCGACGCCGACCGCATCGGGATCGTCGATGGGGACGGCACAATCATCTGGGGAGACTACCTGCTGCTCATCTACGCGCGTGACGTGATCGCGCGTACTGGAGCGGGGCAGCCCATCATTTTCGATGTCAAGTGCTCGCAGGCGCTGGCCGACGGCATCGAGAAGGCGGGTGGGAAGCCCGTCATGTGGAAAACCGGTCACTCGCTCATCAAGGATAAGATGAAGGAGATGCAGGCGCCGGTGGCCGGAGAGATGTCGGGACACATGTTCTTTAGCGAGGGCTTCTACGGACACGATGACGCACTCTACGGTGCGGCGCGTCTGCTCCGCCTCGCCGCCGATGCCGGCCGCACCGTGAAGCAGCTCCTCGCCGACGTGCCGCGCTACGTTTCCACCCCTGAGCTCCGGATCGCCTGTGCCGACGACCGAAAAGAAGTCGTGGTTCGGGACGCCCTCGCGCACTTTTCGTCGCTATACAAGGTCTCGGCGATCGATGGGGTGCGCATCCTGTTCGACGGCGGCTGGGGGCTCATCCGGAGCTCGAATACTCAGCCGATTCTCGTGATGCGGTTTGAAGCTGACAGTGAGTCGCGTCTCGCGGCGATACGGGCCGAGGTCGAGGGCTGGCTCATCGCGCAGGGCGTCGACGTCACCCCGGGAACGGGCCACTAGATTGGCCGGCCGGCCGGCGCGGCCGCGCTGAGCGTCTGCCAATCGTGGTTCGCGTCCACTAAGTTTCAGGACTGTCCTAAAAATCCACTGGAGTTTTTGTGAATCTGCACGAATATCAGGCGAAGGACATTCTCCGCGGCTATGGTGTGAACATTCCGCCCGGGCGGATTGCCACTACGCCTTCAGAGGCGGAGGCAATTGCCCTCGAGTACGGCGCCGCAGTGATGGTCAAGGCGCAGGTGCATGTCGGTGGCCGTGGCAAAGCCGGCGGCGTCAAATTCTGCAAGACGCCAGCTGATGCAAAGGAGAAGGCGACGGCGATTCTCGGCATGGACATCAAGGGCCTCACGGTCGAAAAGGTCCTCGTGACGGTCGCGGCGGACATCGGAAGCGAAGCCTATGTCGGCATCATTGTCGACCGCGCGACCAAGAAGCCGGTGTTCATGGTGTCAGCCGCTGGCGGGATCGACATCGAGCAGGTTGCGGCCGAGACGCCGGAGAAGATCCTGTACGTGCCGGTCGACCCACGCTACGGACTGCCGTCCTATGACGCGCTGCGCATGGGCTTCTTCCTGTTCGCAGACGTGAAGCTTGCGCGCGGTGCAGGGAAAATCATGCAGCAGCTCTACGCCGCGTTTATGGCGAGTGGCTGCTCGCTGGCCGAGATTAATCCGTTGGTGGTCACGCCCACTGGGGAGTTGGTCGCCGTAGACGGCAAGATGGTGATTGACGACAACGAGCTCGACCGCCTTCCCGCGATCGCCGCACTCCGCGATGAGAGCAGCGAGGAGCCAAGTGAGGTGGACGCGCGCAACGCGAATCTCACGTTCATCAAGCTTGACGGCGACGTCGGCTGCGTCGTCAATGGCGCCGGCCTTGCGATGGCAACGATGGACCTTGTGAAGTACTACGGCGGTGAGCCAGCGAACTTCCTCGACATCGGCGGGTCGTCGAATCCCGAGAAGGTCGTCAACGCACTACGCATCATCACAGCCGACGCGAACGTGAAGGTCATTCTGTTCAATATCTTCGGCGGCATCACACGCACCGACGACGTCGCGAATGGCATCGTGACCGCGACCAGGGCGAATCCGCTCACGGTACCGCTCGTCATCCGTCTGACTGGGACCAACGAAGAACTCGCGATGAAGATCCTGACCGAGAACGGCTTCTCTGCCTCGAGCGACATGGACGAGGCAGTGCAGAAGGCCGTCGCACTAGCCACGGGAGGGAAGTCCGCATGAGCGTTTTCATCGACAAGAACACCAAGCTGGTGATCCAGGGTATCACGGGTCGCGACGGCTCATTCCACGCCAAGCAGATGATGGAGTACGGCACCCAGGTCGTCGCCGGCGTGACGCCGGGCAAGGGTGGCCAGAAGTTCGAGGGCACGGTGCCAATCTTCAACACGGTGATGGATGCTGTTGCGGCGACGGGGGCCAACACGAGTGTGATCTACGTGCCGCCGCCGTTCGCGGCTGATGCAATCATGGAGGCCGCCGCTGCTGGCATCGCCCTCGTGATCTGCATTACTGAGGGTGTGCCGGTGCTCGACATGACCAAGGTATATCCGTTCGTGAAGGAGCAGGGCGTACGCCTCATCGGTCCCAACTGCCCGGGACTCATCACGCCTGGCGCATCGAAGGTCGGCATTATCCCGGGCCGCATCTGCACACCCGGGCCCGTCGGTGTCGTCTCGCGTTCCGGCACGCTGACCTACGAGGTGGTCTACCAACTCACGAGCGCAGGTATCGGCCAGACCACCTGCGTCGGAATCGGCGGCGATCCGATCAACGGGACCAACTTTATCGATTGCCTTGCGGCATTTGAGCAGGACCCCAAGACGATGGTGATCGCGATGATGGGCGAGATCGGCGGCACGGATGAGCAGGAAGCGGCTGATTTCGTGAAACACCAGATGAAGAAGCCGGTGGTCGGTTTCATCGCGGGTCAGACCGCTCCGCCGGGCCGACGCATGGGTCACGCCGGTGCAATCATCTCCGGCTCGTCTGGGACGGCCGCCGAGAAGCTCGAGGCGTTCGAGGCCGCCGGGATGGGGATTGCCAGACGGCCGAAAGACTTCGTGGAGCTCATCCGTGAACGCCTGGGTTGAATCGGCGAAGGTCAGTCCGTAGCAGCTCATCGACACCCCTCACCACACGGAATTCCACACGATGTCGCTCGACTATACTTTCTCAATCATCAAGCCGGACGCCTTCAACGCCGGTAAAGCGGGCAAGATCATTGGTCATCTTGAAGCCGAAGGCTTCAAGCTCACCGCCGCACGCGTTATCCTACTCACCCGGAGACAGGCGGAGGAGTTTTACGCAGTGCACCGCGCTCGCCCATTCTATGGCGAGCTGGTCGAGTTCATGAGCTCCGCACTGTGCATGCCCTTTGTGCTTCAGAAGACGAACGCCGTTAACGCCCTGCGTGACGCGATCGGCGCGACCGATCCGGCCGAAGCCGCTGAGGGCACGGTGCGCCGGCTCTTTGCCGAATCGAAGGGGCGGAACGCGATTCATGCGTCGGACTCAGACGAGAACGCGATCCGCGAAAGCCGCTTCTTTTTCGCGGGATCTGAGGTCGTCTGAAGCGGGAGCAGGGGTAGGGCGGCACGAGTGAACAGGGAGGGGGACGGGACGGGAAGCGAGCCCTTGTCCGCACTCGCCGCCGATGGTATCTTTCTCTGCTATGCTGTCGTTCGACATCCGTATCATATCCCAAGGCGCTGTTCAGGTCGAAGGGGACCTTAGCGCCGACGACGCGGTCTGGTTGGAGGGCGACTCTCGGCCTGTCTCGAATGCCCATATCACCGGGCGTCTGAGCGGAGCCGGAAGCGGGCGGTACTACTTCAGCGGCGCGTTCACGGGAAGGTCCGCCGGAGAGTGCCGCCGGTGCTTGGTGCCGGTTGAGAGCGCAGTGAGCGGACAAGCTCACCTGCTCTACGCCGACGCCGAAGACGAGAACGCGGACGAACCGGACGTTTTCCCCATCGGAGCCTCGGGGACGATGCTTGACCTTCGGCCCGCGATTCGGGAGCAGTGGCTGCTCGAGGCTGCGGAGCTCCCGTTGTGCCGCCCGGATTGCAAAGGGTTGTGCCCAACCTGTGGCACCGACCTCAATGCCAGCTCCTGCGACTGTATATTATCCTGATTCCGATTAACCTTTCCTGGCAGGGTTCCGATGGCCGTCCCGAAACGCCGCACCTCCAAGCGCAAAAAGCGCGCTCGCAACACCCACAAGATCGCTCCCGCGATCAACATCCAGGCGTGCCCGAAGTGTGGCGCGATGAAGCGCCCGCACCACGTGTGTGAGGAGTGCGGCTTCTACGCCGGTGAGCAGCGAGTCGCGGCCCGCGAAGCGTAGGGATGCCGCGCGTCGCGCTGGACGCGATGGGGGGCGATCTTGCCCCGGGAGCGCCGATTGCCGCTGCACTGCTTGCGCTTCAGGAGCTTGGGCCTGAGCACCAGATTCAGCTCGTGGGGCGCGAGAGCGTGATCCGCGACGAACTGACCGTACAACTCGCCGCCGCTCCGGCCTTCCTGGTCGAGGCGGCTACGCGTTTTGAGATCATCGATGCCCCAGATGTCATCGAGATGACCGACAAGCCTTCGATCGCGATTCGCGGCAAACCAAAGTCTTCCATGGCCGTGGGCATTCGGCTCCAGGTCGAGGGGCGCTCCGACGCCTTTGTGTCCGCTGGTAACTCAGGCGCACAGATGGCGGCATCGACGTTCATTCTGCGCCTGCACGAGGGGCTATCGCGACCGGCCATCGGCACCATCTTCCCAACATCCAAGCAACCGATCGTTGTGCTCGACTCCGGAGCCAACGTCGACTGCTCTCCCGCCGAGCTCGTGCAGTTCGCGCGCCTCGGTCATGTGTATGCACGCGACGTCCTTGGTCGCCCCAATCCGGCCGTCGGGCTCCTCTCGATCGGTGAAGAGGCCGAGAAGGGCAATGCCGCCGTAAAAGAGGCCCATCAACTGCTCTTGCAGGCGAGTCTCAACTTCATCGGCAACATCGAGGGGCGTGACATCCCCAACGGCGACTGCGACCGCGGACCCATCGACGTGGTCGTCTGTGACGGCTTCACCGGCAACGTTCTCCTCAAGTTCTATGAGGCCGTCGCGCCGATGCTCTTCGGCATGATGATGAAAGCCGGTCTCACGAAGGAGCAACTCGGCAGCGTCGTCCACTCGCTCAACTACGAGAAGTACGGCGGCGCGCCGCTCCTTGGGGTCAAGGGTGTCAGCATCATCTGCCACGGAAAATCGAGCCCCGAGGCCCTCAAGAACGGCATCATCGCCGCCATCCGCGCGGTGGAATCACGCATGAGCCAACACATCGAGGAACAACTGTCGTCATGAAACGACCAATCGCGATGTTCGCAGCGACGGGCCATGCCGCGCCTAAGCGGATTCTTCGGAACGACGAGTTCGTCGGCCTGGGGATCGACACGTCTGATGAATGGATTCGCGAGCGGACCGGCATTCGTCAGCGCCATATCAGCGGCGAGGGTGAGACGCTCACCGGTATCGCGTCTGAGGCGGCCCGTCTCGCAATGAAACGGGCGGGGGTCACCGCTAGCGAGATCGACCTCATCATCCTCGGTACCGCGAGTCCCGACCGTCTGCTTCCGGCCACCGCGGTTGAGATCCAGGCGGAGTTGGGGGCGACGCGTGCAGTCGCGTTCGATATTGTCGCGGCCTGCTCGGGCTGGTTATACGCAATCCAGATCGCCGAGGGGCTTATGGCGACCGGAAACTACGAGACAGCCCTCGTGATTGGCGGAGAGCAGCTGTCCCGTATCGTGAACTGGAGTGACCGCAACACCTGCGTCCTTTTTGGTGACGGCGCCGGCGCGACCATCCTGAAGAAAAGTACCAAGGGCCGCGGGATCCTCTCCGCCTATATGCGGTCCGACGGTACGCTCGCCGATCTATTGCACCGGCCAAAGGGCGGTTGCCTCGCGCCAGTCACGCCAGAGATCATCGCCGAGGGATCACATATGTTGACGATGACTGGGCGCGAGGTCTTCAAGAACGCGGTTCGGTCGATGGCCGATGCCTCCGATCGTGCGCTCGACGGCGCGAAGCTCTCTGCGACCGACATCGACGTGCTGATCCCGCACCAGGCGAACATCCGCATCATTGAGGCGACGGCGAAGCACGCCGGCATACCGATGGAGAAGGTGTTCGTGAACGTCGACCGTTTCGGAAACACGTCGGCAGCGTCGATCCCGATCGCGCTGAGCGAGGCGCAGGAACAGGGGATCGTCAAGGATGGCTCCACGGTGATGTTCGTGGCGTTCGGGGCGGGTTTCACCTGGGGATCGATGGTCGTGCGATTCTGATCGGAGAAGTGTCTGGCGCGTTGTGCGGATCTTTCCCCCCCTCTAGCTCACACCTCGTGACCCTGTTCCTCCTCTTCCCCGGCCAGGGTTCGCAGAAGCCCGGAATGGCGAAGGATCTCGTCGAGGCCTTCCCGGAGGCGCGCCTCGCGTTCGAGAGTGCTGATACGGCGCTCGGGACCAAGCTCAGCGCCGTCTGCTTCGACGGTCCGGCCGACGAGTTGACACTGACGCACAACGCGCAGCCCGCGCTCCTCACGCACGGTGCCGCGGTCTGGGCCGTCGTGCGTGCGTCGATTGCTCGGCGAGTCGTGGGCGCGGCCGGTCACTCGCTCGGCGAGTTTTCGGCGTACCATGCGGCGGGTGCATTGCCGCTGGAGGATGCGGTGCGACTAGTGCGTCGTCGCGGCGAGCTCATGTACGAGACCGGGGTACACGTCCCCGGTGCGATGGCGGCCATCCTTGGTGCGCTGCAGCGTCCGATCGAAGCGATCTGTCACGAGGCGAGCGCACGCGGCGTCTGCGTACCCGCCAACTACAACACCACCGAACAGATCGTCATCTCCGGTGAAGTCGTAGCCGTCGAGTTCGCCATCGAACTCGCGAAGTTGGCCGGCGCGAAGCGCGCGCTTCGACTCCCGGTGAGCGGTGCATTCCATAGTCCGCTCATGCAACCCGCCGCTGTCGGACTTGACGAGGCGCTGCGGGCCGCCGACTGGGGCGATCCGGTCGTGCCGGTCTGGAGCAACGTGACTGGCGAGTCCGTTGGCAACGCGGCTACCGCGCGAGACCTTCTGCTCAGACAGCTTACGTCACCGGTGCGATGGGTCGACGTTGTACGAAACGTGGCGGCACGGTTTCCGGGCACTACCTTCGTCGAGATGGGGCCCGGTGCGGTCCTGAGCGGACTGGTGAAGCGACTCGCCCCAGACTGTTCGTCGGTGCCGTGTGGTACGGTTGCTGAGGTTGAAGCACTGCTCAAGAGGTAGCGGAAGCCAGGTAGTCCGCTGGCACCCGAAGGCGTACGAATCTCGTCGTACTACGTCGTGATTTCCTCCACCTTCGCTGTTCACCATTCAGCACGGGTTTCCTCATGCGTATCGATCTCTCAGGTAGGGTTGCCCTCGTCACCGGATCCACCCGTGGCATCGGCCGCGCGATCGCAATGGAGCTGGTCGCCTGCGGTGCCAGGGTCGCTGTCGCGGGACGCGACCTCGCGAAGGCCGAGGTCGTCGCCGAGGAGCTGGGTGAGGCCCGGGGGTTCGCCTGTGATATCAGCGTTCCCTCCGATGTGACGACCCTGATCCAGAACGTCGAGGACGCGTTCGGGTCCCTCGATATCCTCGTCAATAATGCCGGCATCACCAAGGACAACCTGATGCTGCGGATGAAGGACGAGGACTGGGACGCGGTTCTCGACACCAACTTGCGGTCCGCATTCATCGCGATTCGCTCGGCGCAGCGGGGCATGATGAAGCGCCGTTGGGGGCGGATCATCAATATCGCGTCGGTGGTCGGGATCATCGGCAACAAGGGGCAGGCAAACTATGCGGCGAGCAAGGCCGGTCTTATCGGTCTCAGCAAGTCGGTCGCCAAGGAACTGTCGAGCCGCAACATACTCTGTAACGTCGTGGCTCCCGGATTTATCCGGACCGATATGACCGACGCGATGAGTCCGGAGGCGGTGACCGCCCTGTCGGCGCAGATCCCACTAGCGCGGCTTGGATCACCCGAGGACGTCGCCGGAGTGGTTGCGTTCCTCGCCTCGGACCGGGCGGCATACATCACCGGTCAGGTCTTCAGCGTTGACGGCGGCATGGTGATGTGACCGGGCCCATCTGGGGGGTCGCTCCAGAATAGCCATTCACGCTCCGCCGCATATATTTAGTGGTGTCGTTGCAGTCCCACTTCTACGGAGACAATCGCATGGCCGACCATACCGCGAGGGTGAAGGACATCATTGAGAAGGAGCTCGGCGTCGAGCGCGAGAAGCTCACGGACGGAGCCAGCTTCATCGAGGATCTTGGCGCCGACTCGCTCGACATCGTCGAACTCGTCATGGAGTTCGAAAAAGAGTTCAATATCGACATCCCTGACGAGGACGCTGAGAAGCTCCGGACCGTCGGCGACGCGACCACCTACCTGAACGCCAAGATCGGCGTCTGAGATGGGAGCCTTGAGGCGCCGGGTTGTCATCACGGGGGCCGGGTGCATCACGCCGGTTGGGAACGATGTGGCCAGCGCATGGCAGGCTTTGCTCGACGGTAAGTCGGGTGCAGGCCCCATCACGCGATTCGACGCATCGGCGTTCAAGGTCCGCTTCGCCTGCGAGGCAAAGGGGTTTGATGTCACCCAGTACATGGACCGTAAAGAAGCGAAACGCACCGACCTCTACACTCAGTTTGCGATGGCAGCGTCGGTGCAGGCGATGCAGGACGCTGGCTTCGGGGACAAAACGGGATACACCCCAGAGCGCACGGGTGTGATTATCGGGTCTGGGATCGGCGGTATTGCGACGTTCGAGGAGCAGTGTCGGATCTATGAGCGTGATGGTCCGAACCGGATTTCGCCCTTCTTCATCCCCATGTTCATCGGCGACATCGCCGCGGGGGTTGTGTCGATGCGATTCGGCGCGAAGGGGCCGAACTACGCTACGCAATCGGCCTGCGCGACGTCGGCGCACGCGATTGGCAGCGCTTTTCGCCTGATCGTGTACGGCGATGCCGATGTCATTATTGCTGGCGGCTCAGAGGCTGCGGTGTCGCCCGTCTCGATCGGGGGGTTTGGGAACATGCAGGCCCTGTCGACGCGGAACGACTCGCCGGAGACCGCCTCGCGTCCATTCGATCAGACCCGCGACGGGTTCGTCCTCGGAGAGGGGGCGGGCAGTGTCGTCCTTGAAGAATACGAACACGCCAAGGCTCGCGGCGCGACTATGTACTGCGAGGTTGTGGGATTCGGCGCCACGGGCGACGCGTACCACCTGACGGGGCAGCCCGAGGACCACGAGGGGCTGCAGCGTGCGATGCGCCGAGCGATGGAGGACGCCAGTCTCACCCCCGCAGATATTCAGTACATTAACGCGCATGGTACGTCGACACCGCTCAACGATCCGAACGAGATCCGGGCGATCAAGAAGGTCTTTGGGCCGCACGCCACGGGCCTCAACGTGAGCTCAACCAAATCATCGACTGGGCACATGCTCGGTGCGGCGGGTGCCGTTGAGGCGATCTTTACGGCAATGGCGATCCGGCACGGCGTCATCCCGCCGACCATCAATCTGACGACGCCCGACCCCGAATGCGACATCGACTGTACCGCGATCGTACCGGTGAAGCGTGACGTGCACGCGGCGCTCTCGAACTCCTCGGGCTTCGGCGGACACAACGTGAGTATCGCGCTGCGACGTGTCATCGGTTGAGCGCATGACGGCGAACGCGTTGACGATCCCTTTCGAGCGCATCGCCGACCCCGTAGTGCGCGCGATCGCCGAGCGGGTGGCCAGCGGGACGCGCCTTCGTCGGGCGGACGGCGTTGCGCTGTTTGAGTCACCGGACCTCACCGGCATCGGTCTCCTCGCTGACGCGGTGAATCGGGCGAAGCATGGCGATGTGGTCACGTTCGCCTCGAACCAGCATATCAATCCAACCAATATCTGCACCCTGCGCACCACCTGCGTCTTCTGCGGTTACGCACGTCTTCCCAAGGAGGAGGGTGCGTATCGGTATACGCTCGACCAGGTGATGGCGGAAGCGCGCACGGGCAATAATGGGATGACGCGTGAGTTTCACATCGTCGGTGGGCTCGATATGCAGGCGGGACTGGAGTACTACACTTCAATGTTTCGCGCGCTGAAGGCCGAACTCCCGCACGTGCATATCAAGGCACTCACTGCGGTTGAGATCGCGCACATCGCGCGGATTGAAAAGATCGGCTGGTCGGAGGTGCTCGCGGCGCTGAAGGAGGCTGGGCTTGATACAATGCCTGGCGGAGGGGCCGAAACCTTCAGTGCGGCGGTGCGCGAGGCGATCGCGAGCAAGAAGCTCGGTGCCGCTGACTACATCGGCGTGCATCGCGCTGCCCATGCCCTCGGCATCCGCTCCAATAGCACAATGCTTTATGGTCATGTCGAGAGTTTTGCTGACCGCCTGGAGCATATGCAGATGCTACGCGATCTACAGGATGAGACGGGGGGGTTCCTCGCGTATATCCCCCTGGCCTATCACCCTGATGACAACGAACTCGGCAAACGGCTGAAGCGGCAGGGCATCGCCACGTCTGGGGTAGACGACCTGAAGAATCTCGCGGTCGGGCGGCTTTTCCTTGACAACTTCGCGCACGTAAAGAGTCATTGGATCATGGTGAGTCCCGCGCTCTCGCAGATTGCGCTTCATTACGGCGTCAATGATCTCGAAGGGACGGTAGTGCGCGAGAAGATCTACCACGCCGTCGGCGCTCAGACGCAACAGGCCATGTCGTTACCCGAGATCCTCCGGCTGATCCGCGGCGCGGGCAAGATTCCTGCCGAACGCGACAGTTTCTACAATGTGCTCCGGACATTCGAGCAGTCCGAGGCGGCGTAGCCGTGCGCGTCGGACGCATCCCGTATATCAACTGCTTCCCTGTCTACGGGGCGGTGGACAGGGGCATCGTTCCGATGGCAGCAACGCTCGTCGATGGCGTTCCGACGGCGCTCAACCGGATGATGTCCAATGGCGCGCTCGACGTCTCGGTCGTGTCTGCCGTGGAGTATGCGCGCGACAGCGAGCGCTACCTGCTTCTGCCAGACCTCGCGATCTCCTCTGATGGCCCGGTGCGCAGTGTAATGCTTTTCTCGCACGAGCCGGCTGATTCGCTGACGGGAAAGCGAGTGCTCGTGAGCCGCTCCTCGATGACGAGTGTGCACCTCCTAGAGCTGCTGTTCGAGCACGTGTGGCGGGCACGACCGGTGTTCGTTCCTGGCGATGCAGAGGCTGACGCGCTCTCGCGCGACGGACAGCAGGAGTTCGGGGCGCGACTCGTGATCGGAGACGCGGCCCTCATGCTGCAGAGCGCTGAGCACCCCCTCGCGCGCGTACATGGTGCGGCCTACGCGCACGTGTACGACCTGGGTGCTGAGTGGAAGACCTGGACGGGGCTCCCGTTCGTGTTCGCGGTCTGGGTCGCCCAGCGCACGACACCGGTGACCGCCGCGCTCGCGGTCCACGCTTCACTGATCGATTCGCGAAATTGGGGCGTAACTCACCTCGCCGAACTCTCCGCGCAGGCCTCGCGCGCCACGGACGTACCGATCCACGAGTGTCGACATTACTTCGACGGCCTCGATTGGCGACTGGGGCTTAAGGAACTAGAGGGTCTTTCCGAGTTCTTCCGCCGTCTCGAACTTGCCGGTCGCGTCCCGCAGGGCAAGCTCGCGTTCCTTCCCGCTGCGGGTCGAAGGGGATAGTAGGAGTCGTCGCTCCCTTCACCCTCGCCCATCTCCCACCTGCCGTCTCCATGTCCCACGTATCCGACCTTCTCGACTACTACTCGCGGGCACCGCTCCTTGAGCTGGGTGCGGCCGCTGATGCCATGCGCCGACGCTTGCATCCAGAGCCCGTCGTCACGTATATCGTCGACCGCAACATCAACTACACGAACGTCTGTGTCGCGGACTGCGGCTTTTGCGCATTCTATCGCCGCCCCAAGGACGACCAGGGATGGACGTTGAGCTACGAACAGATCGGCGAGAAGATCGACGAGGTGAAGGCCATCGGTGGCGTGCAGATCCTCATTCAGGGCGGGCATAACCCGTACATCCCGTTCGAGTGGTACCTCGAACTACTCAAGTACATCAAACGCAACCATCCGATCCATGTGCACGGTTTCTCGCCGAGCGAGGTGGACTTTTGGAGTACCCTCTACCGGATGGATGCGCGCACGGTCATCCAAGAACTGGTGAAGGCCGGACTCGACTCGATTCCGGGCGGCGGAGGCGAGATTCTCGTACAGCGGGTCCGCGACCAAGTGGCCAAGAAGAAGGCGGGGGCCGACCGCTGGCTCGAAGTGATGGAAATCGCGCACAACGAGGGCCTCAAGACGTCATGCACGATGATGTACGGCATCGGGGAGACACTGGCGGAGCGTGTGGAACACCTGCTCCGACTGAAGGAGGTCCAGGACCGCACGCATGGATTCACCGCCTTCATTTGTTGGCCTCTTCAGCCGGAAAACACCCCCACGATGAGCCACATGCAGAAGACCGATGCGGTAGAGTATCTCCGCACCACGGCGTTTGCGCGCACCGTGCTGGATAGTATCCCGAACATCCAGGCCAGCTGGGTCACCATGGGAATGAAGGTCGGTCAGACTGCGCTGCATTACGGCTGCAACGATTTCGGTTCGCTGATGCTCGAGGAGAACGTCGTCTCAGCCGCCAATACGACCCACCGCACGAGCATTGACGAGATGGAACAGCTCATCCGCGAAGCAGGCTTCACGCCGCAGCGCCGGCGACAGGACTACAGCGTCATCGCGTCGGATACTACCTGTGCGGTCGTGTGAGGCCGAGATGAGTCTTAATCTCCGCGTTGGAATCGGGTACGACTCCCATCGCTTTGCCGAAGGGGATGGCGTCCTGCTCGGCGGCGTGCTCATCCCCGCATTGGTGCGGTCCACCGGCCACTCGGACGCCGACGCAGTCTGCCACGCGCTCACCGACGCGATCCTCGGGGGCGCTGGCGTGGGAGACATTGGCGAGATGTTTCCTGACACCGACGCCAAGAATGCCGGCCGCGACAGTATGGAGATGCTCAGGCTTGCTGTGGCCCGCGTGCGCGCCGCCGGCTGGGCACCGGCGCAGGTTGACATCACTGTGATTGCCGAGACACCCAAGGTCGGGCCGCATCGCGCGGCGATCTGCGAGCGACTCGCGGCGGCGATTGGGGTCGCGCACGGAGACGTCATGATCAAGGGCAAAACGAACGAAGGGATGGGCTGGATTGGTCGCGGCGAAGGCCTGGCGTGCGTTGTCGTCGCCACGCTGTCGCGCATCGTCGAAGGCTGACATGGACGCGCTGACTGGATGGCTCTCGGGCGCTTCGCTCGAGTCGATCTACTGGCTCATCTTCGTGGCGTCGTTCATCGAGGGGGTCCTACCGCTGATGCCCGGCGATCTCGCCACGGCACTCCTTGCCTTCTTCGCCGCTCGCGCCGGCGGGCATCTGGCGCCGACCATCGCCGCAGTCACCGTCGGCAGCGTGCTCGGCGGAATCGTCATGTGGTGGATCGGACGCCGCTTTGGCGCGGAGTGGCTTGCGCATCGGATCGGTCGCTTGGGTTTTGGGAAGGCAGAACAGCGGATCGAAGCGGCGGAGCACCGGGTTGAGATCGCGTATAGGCAGTATGGGTGGATGGCGCTCTTTGTGAGCCGATTCCTCCCCGGTGTGCGCGCCGTGGTTCCGGCGGTAGCAGGGGCGCTTCGGATTCCGCTCTGGGAGGTGACCGCGATCTTCACGATCGCCTCTGGCAGCTGGTACGGGATTATTTGCTGGATCGCGTTCCGCGTAGGCGAGGATTGGGAGACGGTCCGCGAAACGCTCGAGGTCGTCGCGCGCAATGTGGGAATCGGCGCCATCGGTGTGGCGCTCGTGATGGTGCTCATCGGCTGGAAGCTCTGGCGCCGCCGCGCCACGCGCTTGAAGGCGTCTCCCACCGCGTGACTCTTACGGCCGACGAGAGCGCTCGCCACTTTCTCCTCGAACGATTCGACGAGTTCCTCTCGCTCGAGCGGGGTAGCAGCGTGCGTACCAACGAGGCCTACGGCCGCGATCTGCTGCGCCTGGCCACCTGGGCGACGGGGAGGCAGGTCGGATCACCGGCAGCACTCACGCCGGCCCATCTCCGCGAGTTCGTGTATCAGCTGAACGACCTCGGACTCGCGCCGAGCAGCATCCGCCGAGGGATCTCGGCGATACGCACCTGGTATCGATTTCTGCTCACGGAAGGCGTGGTGTCCAAGGATCCGAGCGAGCAACTCGAGACGCCGAAAAAGTGGCGCCTGCTGCCGGAGGTGCTCACGGCAATAGAGATCGAACGCATCATGGACGCCGTTTCGCTCGACGAACCCCTCGCATTTCGCGACCGTGCGATGCTCGAACTGGCGTACGGGGCGGGGCTGCGGGTGAGTGAATGGATCGGGATCCTGTCGAGGGATGTCGTCTTCGAGGAACTCGTGGTCCGCGTCCTCGGGAAGGGGGGAAAGGAACGACTAGTCCCGATCGGGAGGAAGGCGGCTGGCGCCCTCGCGATGTATCTGCGGGAGCTCCGCCCGGTGCTGGAAAAGGGCGCCGGAGAAGGGAGGTTGTTTCTGAATGGACGGGGCCGGCCGCTCTCGCGGATGGGCGCGTGGAAGATTCTGCGAAAATACGTCGAGAAGGCCGGAATTGAGAAGGCGGTGACTCCGCATACCTTACGGCATAGTTTTGCGACACACCTGCTCGAGGGTGGGGCCGACCTGCGCGCCGTCCAGGAGATGCTGGGACACGCGGACATCTCGACGACGCAGATCTACACGCACGTCGATCGCGAGCATCTGCGACAGGTGCACAAACAGTTCCATCCGCGCGGGTAACTGGAAGGAATCGCATCACTCTTCGATTTGCACTCTATGATCCTCGTCATCGATAACTACGATTCCTTTACCTACAATCTCGTGCAGTACTTCGGCGAGCTCGGGGAAGACCCGGTCGTCGTGCGCAACGACGCGATCACACTCGACGCAATCGCCGTCTTGGCGCCCGAGGCCATTGTGCTCGGCCCCGGCCCAGGGACGCCAGGTGAGGCGGGGATCACCGTCTCGGTGATCCGACGGTTCGGCGCAACGATTCCAATCTTGGGAGTCTGCCTCGGCCATCAGGCGATCGCCGAGGCGTACGGCGGGCGGGTCATTCTGGCGCCGCGCGGTGTCATGCATGGCAAAACGTCGTTGATTTGCCACGCTGAGGCTGGTCTCTTCCAGGGGCTGCCAACTCCGCTGGAGGTCATGCGGTACCACTCGCTGGCGGTGGAGCACGGCTCGCTGCCCGGCGTCCTTGAGTCGACGGCCTGGGCCGTCGACGACCCAGCGGAAATCCACGCCGTGCGGCACCGGGAGCACCGGGTGCACGGTGTGCAGTTTCATCCAGAATCGATTGGGACACCGGACGGCCAGCGTCTCCTCCACAACTTCCTCAGAATCGTCCGGCCGACGGGGTGAGCCACCGGATACCAAGCCAGATGAGCGGGGTTCTCGCTCCCAGAAAATCAGTTTTGTGATGCCCACTTGTAGACCGTTGCGCGGGCCATAGATTCGACTGGCGTGGATTTTGCGTCAGGACGACCCTATGAGGTGAGCTCCGAATGAGCACGCTCGCCGTCATCCCGGCTCGGCTCGGCGCCACGCGCCTTCCAAGAAAGCCGCTCCGCCTTTTGGGCGGGATTCCCCTTGTTCTTCGGGTGCTGGATCGCATTCAGAGCCTCGCGCTCGCCGACGCCGTTGTCGTGGCGACCGAGTCCGAGGAGGTCGCGAACATCGTGAGCGCGGCCGGCGGGACCGCCATGATCACGAGCGCAGCGCATCCGTCCGGGACGGACCGCGTCGCCGAGGTCGCCGACCATCCAGACTTCGCGCACCATGACGTGATCGTCAACGTGCAGGGGGACGAACCCTTCATGCGGGGCGACGCCATGGCGGGCGCAATCGCGATGGTCCGAGACCACGGATTCGCGTTGGGCACTGCCGCCGGTCGGCGTGGACCCGAGATCATGAGCGATCCACACTGCGTCAAGGTCGTCCGAGCCGACGACGGTCGTGCGCTCTACTTCTCACGAGCTGGAATCCCCTTCCTTCGGGACGGCGTGGATGCGGCCATCCGCGACCGTGTGGTGCTGCAGCACATGGGAATCTATGCAGCCCGACGTGACGCGCTTCGGCGATGGGTCTCGCTGCCGCCGCATCCGCTCGAGCTCATCGAGAAGCTCGAACAACTCCGCGCCCTCGCCGCCGGACTGGCCATGGGCGTTGCCATTGTCGACGCCCCCTCGTGGGGCGAAGTGAATACTGAGGACGACCTCGTGCGCGCAAATTCCCACTGGGCGACCCTCACCACCAGACCCACGCAATGACGCCAAACATTCCGCACTCCTCCCCGAAATACGTCTTCGTCACGGGCGGCGTGGTCTCATCGCTCGGCAAGGGAATCGCCGCCGCGTCGCTGGCGCGCCTCCTCGTCGAGCGCGGCCTGCGCGTCACGATGATGAAGCTCGACCCGTACCTCAACGTCGATCCGGGCACGATGTCGCCGTTCCAGCACGGCGAAGTGTTCGTCACTGACGACGGTGCCGAGACGGACCTCGACCTCGGACATTACGAGCGGTTCATCGACCGACCGCTCACGCAGGCGAACAACATCACAACCGGTCGCATCTATTCCAACGTGATCACCAAGGAACGTCGCGGGGAATACCTCGGCTCGACGGTCCAGGTGATTCCGCATATCACCGACGAGATCAAGAGTGCCGTGCGTCGCGTCGCGCCGGAGAATGACGTGGTGGTGGTGGAGGTCGGCGGCACGGTGGGTGACATCGAGTCACTACCGTTCCTCGAGTCGATCCGTCAGTTTCGCCACGACGTCGGGCGTGAGAACACGCTCTTCGTCCACCTGACACTCGTGCCATGGATCGCAGCCGCAGGTGAGGTCAAGACGAAGCCGACGCAGCACTCCGTGCGCGACCTCATGGAGCTTGGCATCCAGCCGGACATTCTCGTCTGTCGCACGGAACGCCCACTCGCCGAAGACGTGAAGCGGAAGATCGCCCTCTTCTGCAATGTCGAGTTCGGCGCGGTCATCGAGGCGCGTGATGTGCCGACGATCTATCAGATCCCAATCGTTTTCCACGATCAAGGTTTTGACGATCTCGTCTGCCGAAAGCTCGGAATCGAGACCAAGAATCCCGACCTCTCGACCTGGAAGACGTTGGTGAACCGCGTACTGACGCCGCCGCGCAAGGTAAAGATCGCGATTGTGGGCAAGTATACGGACTACGCAGATTCGTATAAGAGCGTGCAGGAGGCCCTCATCCACGGCGGCATTGCGAACGACGTTGGCGTAGAGATCGCCTGGACGTCGAGCGACCTCTTCACCAATGCTGCCGAGGCGGCAGCACTCGTGAAAGAGTTCGACGGGGTGCTTGTCCCGGGCGGATTCGGGGTGCGCGGGGTCGAGGGGATGATCGCTGCAATCCGCGCCACCCGCGAGAGTGGCACGCCCTTTTTTGGCATCTGCCTCGGTATGCAGATTGCAATCATCGAGTTTGCTCGCCACGTCTGCGGGATCGACGATTGCAATTCGAGCGAATTTGCGCCCGAATGTGCCAATCCCGTGGTGTCATTGCTCGAATCGCAACAGCACGTGAAGGACATGGGTGGCACGATGCGTCTCGGGTCGTACGCCTGTCGCCTGAAGCCCGGCTCGAAGGCGGCGGAGATCTACGGCCAGCCCGAAATCAGCGAGCGGCATCGACACCGGTACGAGGTCTCGAACCAATATCGCGAGACGTTCCAGCAGCACGGGATGCGTCTCACCGGGCTCTCGCCAGACGGATCACTGGTCGAGATCATCGAACTCGCCGACCACCCCTATTTCGTGGCCTGCCAGTTCCACCCCGAACTCAAGTCGCGTCCGACGCGACCCCATCCACTCTTCTCCGCATTCGTCGCTGCCGCCGCGCAGCGTGCGACCGCTACTCGCCGCGCAGAACGCGCGACGCCAGAGCTCGCTGAGGCTACCTAATGGCCGCGACCTTCCCGACGGATCGCCTGTTCCTTATCGCTGGTCCGTGCGTCATCGAAGGCGATGACCTGATGCTCCGTATTGCCGACCATCTGGCACGACTCGCTGAGCGTGTGCCGGGTGGCGTTATTTTCAAGGCAAGTTTCGACAAGGCGAACCGCTCGAACGTCGGCGCCCATCGGGGTCCTGGAATTGAGGAGGGGCTGGCCGCCCTGGTCCGCGTGCGCGAGCGCACGGGACTTCCCGTGATTACCGACGTGCACCTGCCCGAGCAGTGCGCCATGGTGGCCGGCGCCGTGGATGTCCTGCAGATCCCCGCCTTCCTCTGTCGGCAGACCGATCTGCTCGAGGCGGCCGCTGCTACCGGCAAACCGGTGAATGTCAAAAAGGGGCAATGGATGCATCCGGAGGGGATGGCGGGTGCAGTGCAAAAGATCCGCGCCGCGTATCCAACGGCCTCGCGCGAGTCCCAAGGCGACTGTGTCGTCGCCGTAACCGAGCGCGGCAGCTTCTTTGGGTACGGGGATCTCGTGGTCGACATGCGCAACTTTGCCCGCCTGCGTGAATCGTGCGCTGCCCCGGTGATCTTCGACGCGACGCATTCCGTACAACGTCCGGGACTCGGGCAGGGTGGTGCGTCCGGTGGGGCTCGTGAGTGCATCCCCCCGCTCGCGCTCGCCGCCTGTGCGGCCGGGGCGGATGGCCTGTTCCTCGAGACGCATCCCGATCCCGATCGATCGCCGAGCGATGGTCCGAACATGGTCCCATTGCACGAGCTCGACGCACTCATCGCGAAGTGCATCTCCACTTGGGAGATTGCGCGCCGATGACCCTGGCTGCGCCTGCAGGCTCTCTCGCACCGGCCCTTGCGGCACAGATCCGCCTCGTCTGCTTCGACGTCGACGGCGTTCTCACTGACGGTGGGGTGATCCTCGGCGATGTGGCGGGTGCGCGCGTGGAGCTCAAGCAGTACGACATCCAGGACGGGCTCGGCATCAAGATGCTGCAACAGGCAGGGATTCTCATCGCGATCGTCACTGGTCGCGAGTCGGTGAGCGTCGCGCTCCGCGCGTTGGAGCTAGCGGTCGATGATTGCATACAGGACAATCAGGCACGCAAAGTGCCCGCGCTCCGGAGCCTGCTTGCGAAGCACGCGCTCACCTGGGATCAGGTGGCGTTCGTCGGAGACGACCTTCCCGATCTCGGAGTGATGCGACTCGTCGGTCTCTCGGTCGCCGTCGGCAATGCAGTTCCGGAGGCGCGTCAGGCCGCCACACTCTTGCTCACGAAATGTGGCGGGGCCGGGGCGGTGCGTGAGTTCTGTGAGACGCTGTTGCGCGCACGCGGTGAGTGGGACGTTCAGGTCGATGCCTATGTTACGAGCCGCTCGGAGGCATCGTGAGTCAGGAACGTATCGTGGAGCGGGGACGCCGCGTTCTCCGCCTTGAACAGGAGGCGCTCGGCGGCGCAGCGGAACGCCTGGGAGAGGAGTTCGCGAAGGCGGTTCAGTTAATCAAGGGGTCGACCGGTCGCGTGATTATCTCGGGCATCGGCAAATCAGGACTGATCGCACGAAAGATCGCGGCGACGATGACAAGCACCGGCACGCCGGCGGCTTTCCTGCACCCGACCGAAAGCGTGCACGGGGACCTGGGCATCGTGGGCGCCAACGACGTCGCGATCCTGCTCTCGAAGAGTGGGGAGACGGTTGAACTGCTTCCGTTGCTGGAACAGCTCACGCGTCTCGGGGTACCATGCATCGCGATTACCGGAGACGCTCGCTCGACATTGGCGAAGCAGTGCACCGTCGCACTCGACGCGTGGATACGCGAGGAGGCGTGCCCACACGACCTGGCCCCGACGACCAGCACTACACTCGCGCTGGCGCTCGGCGACGCCCTCGCGGTGGCGCTCTTGGAGGAGAAGGGGTTCCGCCGCGAGGACTTCGCCCGCTTTCATCCCGGCGGTTCGCTCGGACGCCGGCTGTTGCTGCGGGTGCGGGATGTCATGGTCACCGACGCATTACCTCTGCTCGCCTCTGCGGCGACGATGCGTGAGGCGGTCGTACTGCTGGCGGAGCGGCGTGGCCTGTGCATGATCGTGGCGCCAGACCGCCGACTCATCGGCGTCATCACCACCGGCGATCTCTCGCGCCTTATGGAGCGAGAGGAGAACATTTTCCCCATCCTCGTCGACGGTGTGATGAATCGTACTCCACAATCGATACATATCGATGAGCTCGCGAGCGCGGCGGTCCATCTCATGGAGACAAAGCGGATCATCGCGCTGCCGGTGCTCGACGTCGACGAACACATTGTCGGCGTGGTGCACCTGCACGACCTCCTGCGTGCGGGAGCCGTCTGACCATGCGCCGCACTTCTCCGTTTGTGGTTGGCGTTGCGCTCTCAGTCATTGTCGCCGCAGGCTCCTGCTCCGGACGAGGAGAGATGCAGACAATCGGCGGAGCGGAGCCGAGCCTTCTTGATTCAGCAGACCAGATCGCCTTTGGATTCCGCACACTCGTCACGGACGGCGGGTTACTGCGCGCAGAAATTTTTGCGGACACCGCCATCTTTTTCGATCAGAGCACTCGCGCATCGCTGCGAATAGTGCACGGCGATTTTTTCGGTGCGACCGGTGCGAAAGAGGCCACCCTCACCGCGCGCATTGGCAATCTCGATACCCGCACCAACGTGCTCGAAGCCTGGGGCGACGTCGTCATCACGTCGGTCGACGGCCGCGTGCTGAAGACGCCGATGATCCGTTACATCCAGTCACAGAACCAGGTGACCTCGGACTCGGCATTCCTCCTGAGTGAGCCGGGCGAGAAGGTGATCAGCGGCGTGGGGTTTCGGGCTGACCCCAGCCTGAACGCCGTAGAGGTGCTCAAAGTCCGCAGCGGGCGCGGCGGCACCTTCCGCGTGCCGGGGGGCGGCTGACCGTGCGTTACGCTCTGGCCATGGCCTGCGTACTGACCTGCGGGGTGCCGACGATTGTCGATGCGCAGGACCAGAAGCCATGCGTGCTCGTCTTCACCGGGGTGGCGCAGGGGGCGGACACCACCGCGGCGCGCTACGTCACCGCCGCGAATGGCGCCCGCTACACCTACATCGGCGGCGGCGTCGATGCGACGTGTGAGGGCCAGGGGAACCGGCTCCTCGCAGACAGTGCCGAGCACTACGCCGACCGGGGCGAGTTGATCCTGATCAGCCGCGTGCGCTATTCCGAACCGCGAATGAACATGCAGAGTGACCGCATGGTGTATTTCACAGGTGACGAACGGCTTCTGGCGTCCGGAAACGTACGCGGCAAGACGAGCACGGGCACGCGCTTCACCGGTCCGGAGCTCGAGTATTTTCGCGCGAAGCCTGGCCTGCGCGAGGCGCCGCGTTGGCGCGCTCCCGGCCGACCGTTTGTCCGGATGGCACCGAGCGACAGCACACCACCCGCCGCGCCCAGGGGGGCATCTGACGCGCCGTCTGACTCGGTCGACCTCACCGCCGACGTCGTGATCTCGCAGAACGATTCGCTCTTTTGGGCCGTCGGCACGGTGGTACTCCAGCGACCCGATCTGCTCGCCACGGCGGACTCGGCGACAATGGATCAGGGGACGGGCTTCGCACGACTGCTCAAGGGGCCGTCGATCCGCGGACGAGGCGAGCGGCCGTTCACGCTGACCGGGAAGGTGATCGACCTCTGGTCGCGATCACAGCGCATCGAACGGGTTCGTGCCGACGGCACCGCCCGCGTCCTCAGCGACTCGCTCACGCTCTCCAGCGACACCATTGACCTTCGGATCGCGAATCAGCAGATGGAACGGATCTTTGCGTGGGGCAGGCGGGCCTCCGCCGTCACGCCGCCGCAGCAGCTCGAGGCCGATTCTCTTGACATTCTCATGCCAGGCCAGCGTGTGCAGGAACTCCATGCCATCCGGCACGCGATGGCGTATACGCGGGTCGACACTTTGCGCATCGCAAGCACCGAGCGCGACTGGATCTCGGGCGACACCATCGTCGCGCTTTTCGACAGCACGGCCACCGGCGATACGACCTCAAGTGGCCGCATGCGTGAAGTCACCGCCTCCGGTGGCGCCCGCGCTTTCTATCAGATGCCAGCGGCGGGCGGCGGGCGAGGGCGTCCAAACGTCAGCTACAACCGCGGGAGAGAGATTGTCGTCTCGTTTTTGAACGGAGCCGTCTCGACCGTGGCCGTCCGGGAGCGCGCTTCAGGGCTACTCCTCGAGCCGGTCCCCTCCGACACCGCCCGCACCACCTCGCCCAAGCCTCCGGCACTGCGCCCTTGAATACTTCGACGCCCGCTCCCGACTCGGATCGCGAGCTGCTCGCCCGCCTTACTGGCGGTGACCGTTCGACGGCGCTCTGCCTTCTCGCCATCTGCCAACGAGCTGACAGCGATGGTCGAGCCGCATTTCATGAGGTCGCAATCGCCTACCGCGACGACCATCTCGACCTCATGCGCAGGGAGGGCCGCGACGTGGCAGTCGAAGCGGGACGACTCTCGCTCGACGAAGTGCGGGACCACCTCCGTCGCGTGGTACTCCCACGCCTCATCGCAACGGGTGCCATCGAGGTGGTGGAGGACAGTGGCCACCAGTCGGAAGCGCGGCTGCAGCTCGACGGTGCGCTCCGCGGGCGGCATTCATCCGATGCGCCCGGGCTTCAAGCGCAGCTCAGACTGACGGACGAGCACCCCGTCGCCCCGCGCCGCACCGCCGCGACTGGGCAACTAACGGTACCGACCGCCAGCGTGCTCTCGGCACATCAGCTCGTAAAGACCTACGCAAATCGGAATGTGGTGAACCGAGTCGACCTCGAACTGCGCCAAGGCGAGATTGTCGGACTGCTGGGGCCAAACGGCGCAGGCAAGACCACGACATTTTACATGATTGCCGGCCTGATTCCCCCCGCGTCTGGCAGCATCCGCCACGACGGCGAGGATATCACGCGCATGCCGATGTTCAAGCGCGCGCGCCGAGGCATTGGATACCTCTCGCAGGAACCGTCGATCTTTCGCAAGCTCACCGTCGAGGAGAACATCCTCGCCATTCTCGAGACGCTTCCCATCGCGCGAGCCGAACGCGAACGACGTCTCGAGCTGCTCCTGGACGAGCTGAGCATCAAGCATCTCCGGGACCGCAAGGCGTATGCGCTCTCGGGCGGCGAACGCCGCCGCCTCGAGATCACTCGCGCACTCGTGACTGAGCCGAAGTTCATGATGCTCGACGAGCCGTTCGCCGGTGTCGACCCGATCGCCGTGCACGACATCCAGGGTATCGTCGCCTCGCTCAAGAACCGAGGCATCGGCGTACTGATTTCCGACCATAACGTCGAGCAGACCCTCGACATCGTCGACCGTGCATACATCATGTTCGATGGAGCGGTAAAGGTCTCGGGACCGGTGCGTGAACTGATCTTCGACGAAACGGTCTCGAAAGTCTACTTCGGACCCACACTCACGGCACGGCTGCGTGAGCGATTCAAGAACGAACATCCCGACACCGCGCCAAAGGCTGGGTCATGAATCCTGGCCTGCATCAGTCGGCGCGTCTCGGGCAGGAGCTCAAAGTCAATCCACGCCTCTATCAGGCGATGGATATGCTCTACATGCCCTTGCTCGACTTACAACAACATCTCAAGCAGGAACTCCTGGTGAATCCGTTCCTCGAGCTCATCGAGGAGGACGAAGAGGAGGCGGAGTCGGGAGACGAGGCTGCCGCAGAGTCCCACTCGCAGCCAGGCACGACTGCGGACGATGCCCCTGAACCGACCACATCCGATGATGCGTCGAAATGGGATGAAATCCTTCGGTACGGCTTCGATGTGGGTGGGGTGCGGGAGCAGCACGATGATCGGGAGCCATACGAACCAACGACGGTGGCGACGACGGGCCTCGATGATCATCTCCGATCGCAGGTGCGGCTACTCGACCTATCGGATCGCGACGACCTCCTCGCCGAGGAGTTCATCGGCAATATCAGGGACGACGGATGGCTCGCGGGGTCCCTCGAGGAGCTTCTTGCGGGTATCAACGACGTGGTTCGGCGCGCCACGAACGATCGCGAGGACGACCGCCAGGCGCCATTCTTCACGATGCTCGAAGTGGAGCGGATGTTGGGAATCATCCAATCACTCGATCCTCAGGGAGTAGGGGCCCGGTCGCTACAGGAGTGCCTGGTGCTCCAACTCAAGGATTCAGGCCTCGTCGGAACTCTGGCGGAACGCCTGGTGCGCGAGCACTTCCACGAGCTGGGATCACATCGCTGGGTCGAGCTCGGTCGCAAACTCGGCGTCCCTCCGGGTGAGGTGCAGCTGGCGGCAGATCTTGTCGCCAAACTCAACCCGAAGCCGGGGCGCGCATTCAGCGAGGGCAGCGACAACTACGTCACCCCTGACCTCATCGTGGAAAAGGTCGAGCACGAGTATCTCGTATTCATCCACGACGCGCATCTGCCCAGGCTCAGACTGAGCCGTGCCTACCAAGAGATCGCCCGCGACAAGAAGAAGTTCGACGCCGAGAGCAAGGAGTTCATTACGAGCCGCCTCAGCGCCGCCCAGTGGCTGATTCAGGCGATTGAACAGCGCCGACAGACGATGCTCAAGGTGATGCACGCCATCGTCGACCGCCAGCGGGAGTTCTTCGAGAAGGGTGAGCAGTGGCTGCGCCCGCTCACGCTGCGTGAGGTCGCAGAGACGATTGGAATGCACGAGTCGACCGTCTCGCGAGTGACCAACGAGAAGTTCGCGCAGACGCCGCGTGGGGTGCTTCCACTCAAGTACTTCTTCTCGAGCGCCCTCAAGAGCTCAGCCGGCGAGGATGTCTCGGCGCGGGCGATTCGCGGGACGATCGAGAAGCTCGTCGCCGAGGAAAATCCCAAGCGCCCGCTGACCGATCAGGCGCTCGTGGAGTTACTGGAACGGGACGGCGTCCAAATCGCGCGCCGTACCGTCGCAAAGTATCGAGACCAGCTGAACGTCCTCCCGGCGCGGATGCGCAAACGATTCTGACCGATATGACTACCACTAACAGACCCGATCCACTCTCGCCGGCCGCGACATTGCGCGTCTCGATCCTCGTCCCCGCGATGAATGAGGCTGAGAACCTGCCGCTCTTCGTCGCGCTCTGCGCCGAGATGATTGCGGCGCAATCGGTCCCGTACGAGCTCGTCATCATCGACGATGGTTCGAACGACACGACGCCCACCGTGCTCGCGGAGCTGATCCGGCGGTACTCGTTCCTGCGCACGGTCCGACACCGCGCGCGCCGGGGGATCGCCGACGCGCTCCGCAGTGGCTACCACGAAGCGCGCGGCGACATTCTCGTCTTCTATCCGGCTGATCTGCAGTTCAAGCCCGAGGATATTCCGCGGCTTGTCGCGCCGATCCTGGACGACCGCTCCGACATGGTCACCGGCTACAAGCAGGGGCATTACGACAAGGCATTCGTCTCGGGGATTTACAATCGCCTGTCGCGCGCGCTCTTCCGCGTACCCGTCCGCGACCTCAACAACGTCAAGGCGTACCGTCGAATCATCATGGACGAGCAGCCGGTCCGTCCCGACTGGCACCGGTTCATGATCGTGCTCGCGCATGCGAAGGGGTACACCGTGTCCGAGGTGCCGGTCCCCGTCTATCCCCGGCACGCGGGGAAGTCCAAGTTCGGGCTCTCGCGCATTCCGGTTGGCGTACTCGACCTGCTCGCGGTCTGGTTTGAGCTCCGGTTCGCCCAGAAGCCACTGCTCGCATTCGGCATGCTGGGGGCCGGTCTCTTTGCGCTCGGCGTGCTCTCGGGGCTCGTGGCCGTGACCGAACTCCTGATCATGGGTGTCGGACTGCGCTGGGTATGGACATTGATCCAGACGTGCCTATTGCTCGGGTCGATCTTTTTTGCAACCGGACTGCTCGGTGAGCAGATCGCCGCTACCCGCGCCGAGCAGGCGGAACTTCGCCGGCGCTTCGATGAGTTCATCGCGCGTCAACGGACGCCGTGAGCAAGGGAGGCGGCAGACGCGGCGCAGGGCGATGGCTCGCCTGGTTCGCGTGGTTTGGAGGCGCCCTGATTGGTGCGGCGGCACTGTGGACATTGCGCGGGCAATGGCGCGCCGCTTCAGTCTTGGCCGGCACCCTCGACATCGAGTGGGGCCTGGTCATAGTCTCCGGGGCGATCGTGCTGGGCGCCTATGGCATTCTGGTCGTCACCTGGCGCGCCTGTGTCGCCGACACCGGTGCATCGCTCCCTCTCAGTGAGAGTGCGCGAATCTGGTTCGTCTCCAATCTCGCGCGCTACATCCCGGGCGCGCTCTGGCAGATGGGTGCACTCGCCGCCCTCGCGCGACACCAGGGGACGTCGGCCACAGCCGCCACGAGCGCCGCATTCGTGCTGACCGTGGTACACACGCTCTCCGGTCTCGCTGTTGTGCTCGTGTTCGGTAACGCGCTGGCCTCTGCGCCGGTCCCTACGTGGCTCCCGGTCCTCGTCGGAGTCGCTGGGCTCGCCGCACTCCGATGGGTCGCGCCGCCTGTGGTGCGCTGGATTGGCGCACGGACGGGACGTGCGCTGCGCCTACCCGCACTGAGCGCCCGCCTGCTCGGCGTGACGACTGTTGGATCTGTACTTTCCTGGCTCGCGTATGGCGCCGCGTTCAAGCTCTTCGTCGCGGGGACACTGCCAGGGGTTGACCTGTCGTTCGCGGCCGCGATCGCGATCTACGCGGCCTCGTATCTCGCCGGTTTTCTCTCCCTCGGTCCGCCGGCCGGCATCGGCGTGGCCGATGGGGCGCTGGTGGCGCTCCTGAGCGCCGGCGGCATGGCGACTCCCGGAGAGGCAATCGTCATCTCGGTGCTGACGCGTCTCTGGCGCACCACGCTCGAGATCGCACCCGGACTCGCCTTTCTCGCGCTTCAGCCGTCTCGCGGCAGTCGGATTCCGTAGCGCCCCAGGAACAACGCCAACTCTTCGGTAAGCGCCGAGCCGTGACGGCTTCGCGTGCGACCCGAGAGATCGAGCCAGTGCACGCCCGTCGTGCGCAGAGAAGACCGTTCGCGCTCGTCGAGCGGGCGTTCGCTGAGCACGGTGTCGCCGGTGCGTAGGCCAAGGTGTACCGGTCCGCTCCCCGCGCCGAGATGCAGCATCCGATAGGTTCTGCGGCCAACGCGATATTCCCGGAGATCACCCGCGGTGATACGCACGTCCTTGTAGGCGAGGTATCGCTCGAACTCCACAAGCATCACGGCGACCATTCCGGTGCGCCCGGCCGCGTCTGGAACCGCCAGGAACTGCGGCGCCGAGCGGATCACCTTCGCCGGGCTACCAACCGCGAGCGAAAATGGAGGGATCTCGCCAACCACGAGCGAATTTGCGCCGATGACCGATCCGCTGCCGATGGTCGCGCCGGGCATCACGAAGACGCGCCACGGTAGCCAGACACTCGAGCCGATGGTGACGGGTTGGTAGGTGACGGGATAGCCGTCCATCTGGTTGAGCCAGGCGCCATGTGTGAAGATCAGGCAGTGCCCACCAATACCCGAATCGTCGCCGATGACAACGGGTTTCGTCGCGTTGATATTCGTGTGCTGCAATACAATCGTGCGGTTGCCCAACTTGAAGAGCGACTCTGGCAGGGCAGGGCCCCCGACAAAGACCTGTTCCCGAATGCGCGCGTCCTCGCCAATCTCAATCCGCTCGCAGCTGACATAGCTCATCATGCCAATGCTAGAGTGCCGACCGAGGCGGATGGACCGGCCCTGCACGACCGCGAAGAGACCGATCTCCGCGTCGTCGTCGATCTGCACGTCGCGCCCAACAAGCGCGCTCCCGATCCCAAACTTCACCCGCCGGCCGATCCGGTAGCCGAGGAGCACTCGGTACGCGATTCGACGTAGCAGGCTAGGCATCCAGCCGAACAGCAGCAGGTGGGCGATCGGCAGTCGTGCGCGCGGGACGAGGGACGTCAGGAAAGGCTCCCAGTGAGGACGTCGAAGGATGCGCCGCCTGTGGCGCACCCCGCAACCCTTCCCGTAGATTCACTTCACTCTCTCCCCACTGATGATCGCCCTTCCTGATTCGACGCCGCTTGAGGCGCGCGAACGCCATACGCTCGCCTGCCTCGTGGACGCATCGGGGCTACTGATCGCCGAGGGAGCGGCGCGCGCTCAGGCCGTGCGCCTCGTACTCACCCCCGGCGAGCTCAGCGGAGCCGCAGCCGAGGCCCTCCTCCGCGCCCAGGCCCCCGTCCAGCTCCTCTGCCGCGACGGCGAGCTCCACCTCCCGCGGACAGTGCTGACGCTGGCCGCCGACATTCTCACCAGGCGCCACGACGGGGCGAGCGCCCCTCGGGATATTCACGGCCGCCCGGTGAGTACCGCGAACACCCTCGTGCGTGCGGAGGTCGAGCGTTGGCCCGTATTGTCGTTGCTCGCGCGCGGCATCCATGACGCGACCGTCGCGGCCGCGGGCGCCCGCCCCTGTTTCACCATTGCGCCCTGGCCAGATGGAAAGCGCTGGGCCGCTGCGCTCTCTCACGACCTCGACGTCGCGAGCCTTTGGCCTGCCTTCACCGGTCTGCGTCTCGTGGAACTCGCAGCCAAGGGCGACATCCGTCGCCTACTGAGCGTGCTCGGCGGCGCCGCGGGCCGACTCCTCTCCGATCCAATTCGTGAAGGTGTCGATACCGTACTGGATGCCGAGGTGACGGTCGGCGCGCGATCGACCTGGTTCATCATCTGCGGGACGCCCACCTTCGCTTCGTTCCTGAACGGGGATGTGACCTACTCGCCAGAGAGCAGGCGCGTGAAGAAGATCCTCGCGCGGCTCATCGCCGAAGGACACGAGGTCGGGCTCCACGGCAGTCTCGAGACAGTGCGCGATGGTGGGCGGTTCGAGGCGCAGCGGGGTCGCCTGGAAGCACTCACTGGGCGTCCGGCGCGGGGAGTTCGGCAACACTTTCTGCGTCGCGCGGTCGGTGTGACGGAACGCGCCATGGGGGATGCCGGGTTCGCGTACGACTCGACCTGCGGCTTCGCCGATCGCAACGGTTTCCGTTCCGGACTCGCCGACGTATTCCCCGTCTGGGATGAGAGCACGGGCGGCGCACTCTCCATCGAAGAAGCGCCCTTCTGTTGGATGGACCGCGCGCTGAGCAAGTATCAGGGCATCGAGGCACCCGACCGCTGGATTGATGACGCGCTGGAACTCGCAGGACGGAGCGAAACGGTCGGGGGGCTCTGGTGCGGAATCTGGCATCCGAATCTTATCCCCGCCCTGGGCTTTCCCGGTGCACCTGCGGCGTATGCGCGTCTAGTGCGCGAGCTCTCGAGCCGCGGCGCCTGGCTCGCGCCGCTCGACGCGGTGGTCCGCTGGCGTGTCGCTCGGCGGTCGCTCCGCGCAATGGACGTCAGTCCGGAGGGCGTCCCCACAATGGTCGGCGCACCGGAAGTGCTGCGATTCGCCGGCGCCTCCTTCCGCGTCTGTGATCGGCAGGGCACGCTCCGCGCGACCGTGGCAACGCCATGAGCAGGAGGCTCCGCGTGCTTGCGCTGGCACACGCCTTTCCGCGCTCACCGGACGACCCCGTGGGCCTCTTCGTCGCGCAGCTCGCCGTCGCCCTGCGTGACGAGGGAATCGATACGACCGTACTCGTGCCGAGTGCTCCAGGGCTTCCTGCGCAGGATACCTTCGCCGGCATCGCCGTCCACCGGTATCGCTATGCCGCACGCGCGAACGAAACACTGGCCTACTCCGGCACCATGGCCGAGCAGGTGCGCTCCGGCTGGGGCTCGCGATTGGCCTTTGCGGGGATGCTCGGGAACGGGCTACGACACGCACTCCGGCTCACGGACCAGATCGGTGCCGATCTGGTCCATGCCCACTGGTGGGTTCCCGGTGGCGTGGTCGGCGCCGCCGTCAACGCGATCAGAGGCACGCCCCTGATCACCACGATGCATGGTACCGACGTACGCCTGTTGGATTCCGGGATCGGGCGGACACTCTTTCCATTGGTCGCCGCGCGATCGAGCGCGCTCACGGCCGTCTCGTCGTGGCTATCGGCGCGCGCCGCGGCGACGGACCACTCGACGACGAACCGCATGGCTGTCACGGTTGCGCCTATGCCCGTGCGCGCCGAGGACTTTCCGCCGGGACCCGCGGCGCGCGGCCCACGGCTGTTGTTCGTAGGCAAGCTCACGGAACAGAAGGGCCTGCACTTTCTGCTGGACGCGATGGCCAAGTGCCAGACGCGTCCGACACTTGAAATCGTCGGAGCGGGCCGCGTTGACGACCGCGCGCTCCGCGACCGCGCATTGGCGCTAGGCCTTGCGCATCGGATTACCTGGACGCCGCTGCTCGCGCAGGCCGATCTCGCGGTGCGGTACCGCGAAGCACGCGTGCTCGTGATTCCCGCCATCGACGAGGGCCTTGGCCTCACCGCAGTCGAAGCCGCCCTTTCGCAGACGCCAGTGATCGCCTTCGCCTCTGGAGGTGTGGTCGACACCATCATCGACGGAGAGACCGGTATCCTCGTTCCACCGCGAGCCGTCGATCGACTCGCGGCCGCGATCGACCGCCTGATTGACGACCCGGCCGAGGCGGCGCGCCTCGGTGGGGAAGGGAGGCGATTCGCGCTTCGGCGATTCGGCGCTGAGGCAGTGGCCGCGACGTACGCCGCACTGTACCGGCGCGCTACACGGTCCTAGGGGCGGACCCGCGGCCGCGGTCACAGAATTCACAGCGCGCTCCCATTCCCAGCAGCACTCGAACGGAGCATTTTTCTCGCATGCATTCAGAAACCACCACTCTCCAGCCCCCCCGTCTGGCGCTGCTCTGGGCGTCGGCGGTGTATGCCGTATCGGCGCTCACTCTCGCCTGGCCCGCCCTCTTGGGTCGCTTCCTCGTGAGCCCGATTAGCGATCAATACATCGGCGGTTTCCCGGTCCGATCGTTCGCAGCGCAGGTGATGAACGAGACGGGGGGATTTCCGCTCTGGAACCCTTATCTCTTTGGGGGAATGCCGTACATCGCGGCCATGCACGGTGACATTTTCTATCCGACCTTTCTGCTCCGCCTCCTGCTGCCGGTCGACGCGGGCATGACGTGGGGGATGATCCTTCATCTATTCCTCTGCGGTCTGTTCACCTTTTCATTTCTGCGCTCCAACCGCCTCTCGTTCTGGGCGTCGCTCGTGGGCGGACTCGCCTTCATGTTGAGCGGCCCTATTGCCGGACTCGTGTCGCCAGGTCACGACGGCAAACTCTTCATCTCCGCTCTCTTCCCGCTGATGTTGCTGACGCTCAACTGGGGCGTGCGCGACGGCAAACACTGGGCATGGGGCGTCCTTGCACTGGTGTCCGGATTGGGTGTGCTCACGCCGCATCCGCAGCTATACCAGTACATGCTCCTCGGCGCGGGGGCCTACGGCCTGATGCTCGCGTTCGGCGGAGAGACCAAGATTCCGACGTCGACCGCCATCGCCCGACTCGCAATGGCTCTCGCCGGCATTCTGCTCGGCTGGCTCATCGGCGCGATCCAGTACCTACCCGTCTTCGAGTACATCCCGTGGTCGCCACGTGCGGGCGGAAAGGGCTGGGACCACGCCGTGAGCTATTCAATGCCGCCGGAAGAACTCCTTAACGGCTATCTCCCACAGTTTTCCGGTATCCTCAACGACTATTGGGGACGGAACGGGATTCACTTCCATTCCGACTATATCGGCGTCACCGTCCTGTTTCTCGCAGTCGCTGGATTCTTCTGGGGACGTCGTGCCGAGGCGCGGTTCTGGCTCGGCTTTCTCATTGTCTCGGTGCTCTGGTCGCTCGGCGGCTTTACACCGTTCTATGGGATCGTGTACGCGATCGTGCCAGGTGCGCAGTTCTTCCGTGCGCCAAGTACCTTCTTCTACCTCGCGATGTTTGCGCTCGCTGTCCTCGCTGCACGCGGGACCGAACAGCTGCTGTCACAGGGGTTTTCCCGGAGGTACCTCTACGCGTGGATTGGCTTTGGCTCGGCCATACTGCTCCTCGCCGTGACGGGCGCCCTGCGCGAGATCTTCATCGCCCTGGTGCCCGACGGACGGATGGAGGATTTCAATAACCCTGCGACGCGCGCCGCGATGAGCGTGGGAGCCATTCGTTCGCTCTTCGTGGTACTGGCACTGGTCGGTCTCTCCCTGTTGCTCGCCAGCAGGAGGATTGCGGTTACGCTAGCGGCGGCGGCACTCGCCACCCTGCTCGTCGTCGATCTCTGGAGCGTCGAGCGGCTCTACTGGACGTTCTCCGCGCCGGCCTCAGAGTTGTACGCCTCCGACCCGATCATCGACTACATCAGGGCGCAGCCGGAGCCCGGACGCACCTTCGCTACCCTCGTAGCCGCGCCACCGGCAGGTCGGGACCCGTTCCTCGGCGGTGACGCCTACATGGTGCACGGCATCCGACTGGTCACCGGCTATCATGGCAACCAGATTGGGCGGTACGACAGGCTCTACGGTGCGGACCGCGGTCTGTCGAACATCGCCAATCCCGTCTTTTGGAAGATCGCGAACGTGCGCTGGATGATTTACAACGACTCCACGCCGATTATCCCTGGGCTCGAACGCGTCATGGGGCCTGTACTTAATGCGGCTGGTACGCCCGTCTGGCTCTTCAAGGTCCCGGGCGATAACCCGGCCGCCTGGGTCACTCCAGCGATCATGAAGCAGCCGGACGCTGTGGTGGAGTCGGCTCTCAACGATTCGCGATTTCCGGCCGCCAGCATCGCACTCTTCGCGCCCGACGCTCCGGTCGAGGGTCAGGCCCTCACGGAGGCTCCGGATTCGCTGAGCATCCGGACCAGCGTTCCGACCTACGACCCGGGACACATCGTCGTCGAACTCAGCGAGCCGGCGCCGGCAGGCTCTGCGCTCATGGTTTCTGAGAACTACTACCCGGGCTGGACCGCCACGATCGACGGAAAGCCTGCCGCGGTGCATCGCGCTAACCTCTCGCTGATGGGGGTGCCGCTGCCCGCTGGCGCGACGAAGATCGAACTCATCTTCACGAGTCCTAGCTTCGAGCGCGGTAAGTTGATCACCCTCGTCGCGATCGCGCTGGCACTGCTGGCGATCGGGGCAGGGACCCTCGCCTCTCGGCCACGTCATGTCTGAGCGCGCCCTCATTATTACGCCGACCTACAACGAGCGCGCCAACGTGGTGGTGCTTGTCGAGCGAGTGCTTGCGCAGGATCCGCGGCTCGAAATTCTTTTCGTCGACGACAACTCTCCCGACGGCACCGGCGACATTATCGCCCGGATCGCCGCGACGAACAGCCGCGTCCACCTGTTACGGCGTCCCGGAAAACTCGGGCTTGGCACCGCCTATCGTGACGGCTTCCGCTGGGCCCTGCAGCGGGACTACGAACTGATCTTCGAGATGGATGCCGATTTCAGCCATGATCCGTCCCACCTGAGTGAGTTTCTCTCGGCGGCCGAGCGTGCTGATTTTGTCCTCGGGTCGCGGTACCTCAACGGGAAGGTGACGGTGGTGAACTGGCCAATTTCCCGGCTCATTCTCAGCTACGGGGCCAATATCTACGCCCGATGGGTCACCGGAATGCAGCTCTGGGACGCAACCGGCGGGTTCAAGTGCTTTCACCGTCGCGTGCTGGCGGCAATAGATCTCGACGACGTCCGGTCGAACGGATACGCATTCCAGATCGAGATGTCGTTTCGCGCGATGCGAAAGGGATTTGTGCCGGTCGAGATTCCGATTGTCTTCGCCGACCGGACTGAGGGGGAGAGCAAGATGAGCGGCCACATCGTCCGCGAGGCCATCACCATGGTCTGGCGACTGCGCTGGTGGTCGATCATAGGCCGGGTATGAAGTTCTGGAAGATGTCTGGGTCGGGCAATGACTTCGTCTTCGTGGACGCTCGCGAGGATGATCTCCTTGGTCGCCGCGCCGCCGATCCAGAGTTCGTTCGAATGATTTGCGCCCAACATACCGGGATCGGCGCAGACGGGCTTGCAATCATTCAACATGCTGCTGCTCAAGACTTTACGCTATCATACCTCAACCGTGATGGGAGCGTTGGAGAGCTCTGTGGCAATGCCTCACTCTGTGCGACGCGGCTCGCTGTGGAGTTGGGGATTGCCGACCCAGCCGGCCTCACATTTGCCACCAAAGCCGGGGTCGTACGGGGCCGGATTCGGGACGGCCAACCAGAGGTGGACCTGCAGTCGCCCACCGGCCTTCGCCCAGACGCCGGTTTCTCCAAGCTCCTCGGAGAAACCAGGATCGGCCTGGTCAATACCGGAGTACCGCACCTGGTCGTACGTACAGAGGACGCCAACCTAGTCGAACTCAGCGTGCGGGGGCCCGAGCTCCGCTACCACGAGTCTCTACCGGCCGGCGCCAACGTCAACTGGGTCTCTCCGTCGACAGACGGCGCGTGGAGGATGCGGACGTACGAGCGGGGCGTGGAGGCAGAGACGCTAGCATGCGGGACTGGGGCAGTCGCCTGCGCCGTTCTACTGGCTGCCTGGGGAGAGGTCGGCGAAATAGCGCGACTGCAGTCGAGGTCCGGCCACATCCTCACGGTCACGCTCCGCAAAACACCCGAGGAGCTCCTGCCTTCGTTGGCCGGCGAAGGCCGCCTGGTCTTCGAGGGAGTGCTCAACGAGGGCTGAGTGGGCTCCGTGGGTGATCGGAGGTCGCTTCTCAGTACAAAAAGACCATTCATGGACCAAATATCCACAGTCTTTGAGGAGTAGTGGTTTACATAATACATATTATCGGTAGTATGCTGGCCCGGCGACGGTAGTCACGGCCACTCCCCTCCGCCGGCACCGAGCGGACCATTCCTTCCCCGATAATCGAAGGGCCCGGCATTAACGGCCGGGCCCTTCGATAAAGTGATATCTGAGGTTCTGCCCTGCGGTCGACTACGGCTTCGCGATCAACTCGCCACGCCGGACCTTCGCTTCGCCCGCGAACGGTGAGTCCTCGCGAAGTGCAATCGCGTCATACAGCTTCGTGGCGCCCGAGATGTCGTTGGACGATCCGAGATTTCTGGCCTGCTCCATAAGGTGCATGTCTCGGTCATTCGGAAAGGCGGCGTCCGAGGCGGCAGTGGCGAACGCGGCCGCGGCCTCCGCTGGCTTCCCGGTCGACTCAAGCCCCGCGCCGATGAGCGCACGAATGCCTGAGCGCAGAGCCCGTGGAGCGCCGCCGACGATCGCTTCGAGTTGCGCGATTCCCTCGACGTACTGGCCCTGCTCAAAAAGAACCTGTGCGATCAGCATCGTCGCCTGCGTGCCCGCGGTGGTGCCGCGGTAACGCGTCGAGATTTTCTCGAGCTCTGGCTGGGCCAGGAACTTATTTCCCGAAAGGAAGGTCGACTCCGCTCCCTGAAACGCGGTGCCAGCCCTCGCCTCCCGAATCTGCCCGGAGCGGCTCCAGAGCATGAGTCCGCCCGCCGCCGCGGCGACCACGATCGCGCCGATGATGATCTGCTTCTTGTAGATCAGCCACGTCTCTGCAAAGTTCTCGGGCTCGATGGTCGGCATCGGACGTGCCGCCTCTCCGGTCTTGGTCATGCGGGCATTTTCGGGTATGGGGTCTGGCGCGCGCCGGCAATCTGCGCGGCTCGCGAACTGCGAAAACTAGTCTGACACTGTCTGTAGCAGAAGGCGCTCCATGCCCCCGGGCGGACTCGAACCGCCGACCTGCGGTTTAGGAAACCGTCGCTCTATCCACCTGAGCTACGGGGGCGTTGGTTGGTACGGTTGAACTTAGCTACCCAACCGCTCTTCCAATATTCGCCGACTGTGCCGTTCCTGTGCCGTTGTCCTCGAATCTCTTGGTGACAGCGCGGGACAGGTCGGCGGCGTCGATGATGTTGTAGCGGTCAAACATATCACGGGTCTTCCATCCGCAAAGGCGCATTATCTCGCCTTCGCGCACGCCGGTGCGCCAGAAGTCGCGGGCGGCCGTGCGCCTGAGATCGTGAAAGAGCCGGTCAGGGACGCCAGCCGCCTTGGTCGCTCGCGCCCCGACCTTTCGGAAGTCGCCGACCGGCCTGCCCTTTCGGTGGAATACCAGCAGGCCCTGACGCGCGCACAGCCGGTCCAGCAGCAGGGTGCGCAACTCCGCAGCGCCGGCCAGCGGAAACTCACAGGCGTCGTCGCCCTTGATCTGCGCCTGACTGATTCGGATGGAGCGTTCTGCCCCAACCCCCGCAGACCGGCCACGATGCGGATCAGGCTCGATTTGCAGTTGCCGTTGGTTCCGATGATCTGGCAGGCCTCGCCGCTGCGCAGTTCCAGCGACAGGCCCCTGAATAGCACGCGATCCCCCCGGCGGCAGGCGGGATCGCTGGCAGTGAAGGTGCACACTTGCATGGAACAGCGCGAAAGGGGATGTTTAGCGACGTGCCAAGGAGAGCGCTCCAAACTCAAATCCGTCTACCCTGAGTTGGTCGAAGGGCTGTTCTGGCTCTTGGGGTTGGGCATGGGGCACCAAGAGAAGTGCAGCCGTAGACCTGCGCGGTCGCCTTCGGCTCGACAAGCTCAGGGGAAGCGGAGATGGGAAGGAACGAATCGATGCCGATTGCCAAGCTCACTGATGCCGAGTGCGATGCGGCACTTGCCGGTCTTCCAG
The DNA here is from genome assembly GCA_945869195.1 of Gemmatimonas phototrophica. Taxonomy (GTDB): domain Bacteria; phylum Gemmatimonadota; class Gemmatimonadetes; order Gemmatimonadales; family Gemmatimonadaceae; genus Pseudogemmatithrix. The sequence continues at coordinate 88,564 of CAMBNV010000002.1, forward strand.
ACTGGTCGCTGCGTGACGATGGCCTTGCCATCATGCGCCGCTTCAAGTTCGCGGATTTCAGCGAAGCCTTTGCCTTCATGACCCGGGTCGCGCTGCTGGCTGAGAAAGTGAATCACCATCCGGAGTGGGCGAATGTCTGGAACCGGGTGGATATTACGCTGACCACGCATGACGCGAACGGGCTAAGCAAGCGCGATGTGGATATGGCTCAGGCGATAGGGGAGATGCTCTGATGCGCATTTCGACTTACGCATTTCATGGCGCACTGCCCGCCGCCGCGGCCGGGTCATGGGCTGCCTCCCCCGCGGCGTACGATCGGATGTAGTCCACCTCGATGCGGAACGGCCCGTCCTGGCCATCGGCCATGTACAGCCCCACGCCACGGATTTGCGCCAAGTCGATCGGTGTGGCGCTAACCGCCTGTCCGAAGATGGTGCTGCGGAGCGCGCTAAAGGGGAGACGGACCAATGTCCATTCCGCCGTCGTGGAAAACTGGGCGCGGCGCGAGACGCTCCGTGCGTAGCGGCGGAGCCCGTCGTCCACCTCGAGTTCAAACTGGCGCCCGCTGCCGCGGACGCGGAGCTCAATCCCCACTGCGCCCGTCAGGTCGACCGGGCGTCGCGCCCGGACCGAGGTGAAGCCGCCGCCCTGCGTGACTAGCGTGCCGGTGAAGCGGAGAGTGCCATCCTGCACCACCACGAAGCCCGCCGAACGGCCGCCCATGACTCCGTCGTTCACCACCTCCCACGATGCCTCGTCGGCCCGGTTGAACGCGAACAGGGTGACGGGCACTGCTGCCGCTGTCGTGGCCGGGCCGGGGCCCGCGCTGGCGCCAAACAGTAAGGTCAACCCCAGCCGCCAAGGCAGCAGCAGCGATCGCATGCCGAAACTCGGCTGTCTGCTGCAACGCAACGTTAGATAGGACACGCTAAGATCTCGGGTTGCAAGGAAAAAAGAGGGGCCAAGCAGACCATTCCGGCCAGCTCATATGTGAATCCGTCCTCAGAACCAACGAACGCTACTATTCCCATCAGCACGAGCGCCGCTGTGCCAAGAAGTCCGCCACGGAGTGAGCTGCTCTTTCGCTTCCGGCGAACCTCGTCCGAGAACGCTTTGTGGTGTGTTCCTCTTTATCTGCGGCTGGCTTATTGACAACTTCGAGCTGCTTTTCCCCAGGAAGATCCACCCCGCTATTTGCAGCGATGAGGTAGGTTACTGCCGTCCCAAAGGGGAAGAGGGGCGCAGCCCATGGGGAAGAAACAACCGAGGGCAAAGGAGGGTCCAAGCCATCCGCCGGCGTTCATCGCTGCACGCTGACCGTCAAGCCGCGCTTGCGCTAGGCGCTGCACCGCGGACGGTCAGGGCTTGCGGGGCTTCGCGGTCCTCTCGGTCGATGGGCTGGAGCTGCCTCGTTCGCCCGAGCTGGAGCCAGTCGACGATCCCGACGAACCATCGGAACGCGTCGTCGACCCACTGTTACCCGAGCGAGGAGTGGCGACCCGCGTCCTCGTCTCGCCGCCGCCTGCGCTGTAGCCCTGCCCCTTGACGGCCCGGCCACGACCCGGATACGCGTCAGTCCGCTCGGATACTACCGGGCGAATCACCACGGGGACACCGTAGCCACCACGGTAGCCACCACCTGGATATGCACCGTAGTACCCGTTCGCCCCGTAGTAGCCCAGGCCGCACCCCTGATCCTCGACTGACGAGTAGCCGAGCGATGAGTAGCCTGGCGTCGAGCCGCTGCACGAGCAGGAGATCCGCCCCATCCGCGAGCAGTTACGGAGCCTCTCCATGTCGTACGCCGACATCAGCGGGAATCCATTGAAATAAAACGGAGAGTTCGTCAACGATCGGTCGGCGGTCGCAACGCCTTCGGCGCCAAACGTTGACGACGTCGCGCCCTCGGCGTCAATGACGAACGACTGCGGATAGGAGGCGGCCACGATGAGGTCGAGAACGGGCGTCGACACACCCATCGACTCGAGTTCGATGAGGTCTCCGGCCGAGACGGCCCGATAGCTCATGGCCGCACGAGCAGACTCTGCATCGGAAGCGTACGCGCCAACAGCGGCACGGATATCGGCAGGGACCTCCTCGTACGATTCCACGGCGCGGTAGAGTCGTATCCGAGCGTTCGCGACCATGCCGATCCCGGCACCATTCACCTGCAGCCAGTAGCCTGCGGGGGTGATAGTGAAGGCCGTCGAGGTCGTCCGTTGCGGTGACGTTCCGCACTGGAGCTGCGCGTCAACGATGACACGATCACCGTCATTGCTGATCCGTGCCTGCTCCCAACCGGTGCATTCACCAGCGGCGACAGGAACGCGCTCGCCGCTCAGGATCAGCGCAGACTCCGACTCCGTTCCCGCATCGATGGTGACGATTCGCAGGACGTGAGCAGCGCCGGGAATCACGCACACACGTCCCTGTGATGCGATGCCGTCGACGGCCTGCCAACAGCCGACCCACGCAAGTCCACGGGGGCCCTCCGTTGGCGAACGCTGTGCAGCGAGTGGCGTCGCGAGTGCAGAACCAAGGAACGCGAGTGCGAGAATCCAGGAAGTTCGCATGTCGATCCTCTCTTAAAGCCGAAGTGTGAGGCCAATCGTAGTACTGACACCCGACAGATTCACCTGGTAACCGGAGAACGATCCCCCGTGGGCATCGCCCGGGCCGGAGCCGTGGGTGTATCGCAGTTCACCGGTGAGATTGAGGCGCCGGCTCAGGCTCCACTGCGCCCCTGCCCCCCCCTGCATGACTGGCCGCCACGCCTCGACGTCGAGGCGATCTCTGAAGACCGCCAGCGTCTGGCTATCAACGAAGTCACCGACCTGTTCAAACCGGTACTGCATGTAGCCCCCACCCAACGAGACGAAGGGCACCAGGCGCGTCGGGATCCAGGCGATTGATCCGATGTTGCGACCCCGGTCGGCGAGGTAGTATCGCACACTTCCAGTGACAGCGAGCCGCCGAAACGACGTCGTCTGCTCGATGGGGAGGTCGTTGTTGTCGAGCCACTCTCGGTACTCTGACACCGTGGTGCTACGCGCGCCCGAGACACCCAAGACGACTTCGACGCGTGGGGCGACCGCGGCGGCCAGATCGGCACCAATGTTGCCCGTCCCGAAGTCGGAGCGGCCAAGCGTGAGTTCACTCGTTGCCAAATGGAACACCCCGCCAGTCGCAATCGGCTGGGAATAGCCGCCATGGACCGTCAACGATGCCTTGGGTGACCGGAAAAGAAACCCGTCTCCAGCGCCAGATTGGGCGTGCACCGCGCCGCCGGCTCCGGCGAGCAGAACGAAAAGCGTGATCGCCGTCACGGCGATCCTGTTCGACGAGCGTCCGCGCATAGCACCGACCTCCGTGGGAAGTTCCCTATATACCCCTAGAGTCCCGGACCGTTCCACCTGTTCAAGCCCCCCTCCGCCCCTCTTTAAAAACTGACCAACGAAGTAATCATACGGCCCTGGAGACGGTCACGCCACGGCAGAAAGCTCAGGTCGATCACCACCCCGACCCCGACAACGGTCGCACCACACCGTTCGGCGAGCCGAATCGCTGCCGCGGCGGTCCCGCCTGTCGCGAGCACGTCATCGATGATGAGGGCCCGGGCGCCGGCGCCGATGGCATCGCGGTGGACCTCGAGCGCATCCGTCCCGTACTCGAGCTCGTACCGCTCCGTCACTCGATCGCGAGGAAGCTTTCCTGGCTTCCTCAGGGGCACAAACGCCGCGCCCATCGCCTGCGCCACTGGCGCACCGAAGATAAAGCCTCGACTCTCTATCCCAAGCACGTGCGACACGCGCGCCTCACGAAATGCTGCGGCCAAGGCCGTGGTCGTTCGGAGAAAAAGCGCCGCGTCATGCAGCACGGGTGTGAGGTCCTTGAACCTGATTCCGGGCTTCGGAAAATCCGGCACGTCGAGAATCGTGCGGGCCAGGTCACCAGCAAGGGCCTGGTCATCAGGGGTGACCATGACCTATTCCTTGAAGCCATACGTGCCGATCAACGGCACGAATCGCATCACATCGAGGGTTGAGCGCGTAAACCCCGTCTCGGTTCGACGCACACGCACGAGGCTCTGCTCGTCGCGACCGCCCACCGGGACCAATAACTGCCCGCCGACCGCGAGCTGATCGAGCAATGGTCCAGGCAGGTCAGGCGACGCCGCACCCACGAGGATCGCGTCGAACGGTCCGTGCTCCGGCCAGCCGAGAGTACCGTCACCGACCCGCTGGACGACCTGTTCGATCCCCGCGGACTGAAGCGACTGCCTCGCCTCGTCGGCAAGTTCCGGAATCCGCTCGATCGAGAAAACCTGACCCGCGAGCCGCGTCAGCAGCGCGGTCTGGAAGCCCGATCCGGTCCCAATCTCGAGAACGCGCTCGGTTCCGGTCAACGCGAGAAGTTGCAGGTACTTCGCGTGCACCCACGGCTGGCTAATCGTCTGTCCGAAACCGATCGGCAGCGGGGCATCATCGTACGCGCGGTGATGAAGTCCCGACGGGACGAAAAGGTGCCGCGGCACGTCGTCGAATGCCTTCAGGACGCTCACATCGCCGATTCCCTTCTCCACAAGTTCTTCGATCAGGCGACGACGGGCCCCGCCGAACTGCGCGATCACCAGGTCTGCCACCAGCGTGCCGCATCGTCGAGCCGATCACGCGCGGTGAGGTCGAGGTGCAGTGGTGTGATCGAGACGTAGCCATCTTGGACTGCGCGGAAGTCGGAGTCTACCCCCCCGCTCCACGTCACGGTACCGCCGCCAATCCAGACGATGTCGCGCCCCCACGGATCCTTCATCTTCTTGATCGAGTCGGAGAAGATGCGCTGCCCGAGGCGCGTGAGCTTGACGCCTTTCACCTCCGACGCCGGCACCGCAGGAATGTTGACGTTGAGCACCGTGTGCTCAGGAAATGCCGAGAGTTTGATGAGGTGGTCGAGCACTCGCGTTACCGTCGGGATGTGATCCTCGAGCAGGTGATCGTCCGACCGCAACACCCGTCCGGCGAAGGAGACGGCAATAGCCGGCACGCCCAACGCCAGCCCCTCCATTGCCGCGGCGACCGTCCCCGAATAGAGCACATCCTCACCCATATTCGGGCCATGATTGACTCCGCTGATCACGAAGTCTGGCCGCTCCGGTAGCAGCGCCTCGATAGCAAGCATAACGCAGTCGGTGGGCGTGCCATCCACCTGCCAGCGCTGCTCACCGAGCTGCACCGGCCGTAGCGGATGATGCAGCGTGAGGGAGTGGCTCGTCGCGCTCTGTTCGCGGTCCGGGGCAACAACCCAGACATCGCCGAGCGGACGTGCGGCCCGTTCGAGACACTCAAGACCACGGGCTAGGATTCCGTCGTCGTTACTGAGAAGAAGGCGCATGGCGAGTCAGGTCAGTCGTGGGATTCGAGGATTTCCAGGATCCCCTTGAGGTCCTGCTCGAGGAGCTGCACTGTCTCCGTGTCTAGTCCTCGTCGCGCCGCCGGCCGCACGCCACCGTCCTTGCGGTGTTCCTCGAGCCGCTGCTTCGCGCCTTCGATCGTAAACTTCTCCGTGTAGAGTAACTGTTTCACCAGCAGAACAAATTCCACTTCACGGCGCGTATAGACGCGGTTGCCTGAGCGGTTCTTCGCTGGACTCAGCACACGGAACTGACTTTCCCAATAGCGGAGCACGTGCGGCTTGAGTTCGGTGAGTTCACAGACATCGCCGATCGAGAAGAACTCACGGACGGGCTCCGCTTTGGGTGTGCTCATTCGTGTTCGCCCCTCAGATCGCGCGTCATGAGCTCGACGAGTGCCCAACGCGCTGGTTTCCGCTCGAACAGCACTCGATGGACCGCATCGATGATCGGCATATCCACGCCCTCGCGCTCGGCAAGCGCTCTGGCGCTCTCAGTGGTGGCGACACCCTCGGCGACCGTCTCCTTGCCTTGCAGCACCTCTGACAACGTCGCACCGCGTCCGATCTCAAGACCCACCGCGCGATTCCGCGAGAGCGATCCAGTGCAGGTGAGGACGAGGTCGCCGATGCCGGCCAGCCCAGCAAATGTCGCTGGATCGGCTCCGAGTTTCACGCCGAGTCGCGTCATCTCCGCGAGGCCGCGTGTGATTAGTGCGGCGCGGGCGTTAAATCCGAGTTGCAAGCCATCGGCGATGCCGGTCGCCACCGCCATGACATTCTTCAGGGCACCCCCGAGCTCGACACCGACCACATCACGCTGCGTGTAAACACGAAACACCGACGTGCTGAGCGTCTGCTGCGTCAAGAGCGCTGCCGCTGGTTCGTTGGAGGCAGCGACCACCGCCGTCGGCTGATGATTCGCGACTTCGAGCGCGAAGCTAGGGCCCGAGAGCGCGACGATGGCGCGTCCAGGGATCTCCTGTTCGACCACCTCAGTCATGAGCGCGAGACGCTCGCGCTCAATCCCCTTGCTCGCGACCGCCACCGTCGCCGACGGCGCCACCCAGCGCGCCGACTGCGCGGCGACGTGGCGCATCACGTGCGACGGCGGAGCGAACAGCACAAACTCCGCACCGGCGCAGGCCTGCTCGATACTCGAGGTCGCGCGGAGCTCCGGGTGCAACGAGACCCCGGCGAGAAAGCGCCGGTTCTCACGAGTCGCGTTGATCGATTCGGACACGTCAGGCTCAAAGGCCCAGAGCATGACCTCATGGCCATTCTCCGAGAGCAGGCTCGCGAGCGCGGTGCCCCACGCTCCGGCGCCCATCACTGTGCATTTCATCGAGGTCCACCGACCGGGAGACTAGTGATCCGCGGCTCGGCACCGGCGCGAAGTCGTTGAATATTGGCGCGGTGCGTCCAGACCACAAAGAGGGCCATCAAGCATGCGACTGCGAAGACCGGCGATCCGGCGCCATGAGTGCCCGCGACGGCGAGCGGCATCGTGAGTGCTGCGCTGATCGAGCCGAGCGAGACGAGGCGTGAGCGGTACACGGTGGCGACGAAGACTACGAGCGCCACACCGAGCGCCACGGGAGCGAGCGCACCAAAGACACCGGCGGCGGTCGCGACGCCCTTCCCTCCCCCTCGCCACAGCAGGAGAATCGGTTTCGCGTGACCCGCCGTCGCCGCCACTCCGCACGCGAGTCCCCACCAGAGCGTGGCGTTCGCGCCGCTGCGGTACGCCCCGTCGATGACGGCGGGCAGGAGTACGACGGGAAGCGCTCCCTTCATCGCGTCCAGCAGCAACACCGCCGAGGCGGCCCCCGCCCCGAGCGCACGATACACATTGGTCGCTCCGAGATTCCCGGAGCCCACGGTGCGGAGATCGACGCCCTTCAACGCTCGCCCGGCCAAATAGGCCGACGGGAACGATCCCGCGACGTATGCGATCAGCACGGCGAGCGCCGGATTCATTCGTCTTTCTTCCCCTTCTTGCGCAAAATAATCTTCAGCGGATTGCCCGTGAAGCTCCACTTGTCGCGGAAACCATTGTGCAGGTATCGCACATAATGTTCCTGCAAGAGCTCTGGATTATTGCCGAACACCACAATCGCCGGTGGCGCCGTTTCCACCTGGGTCGCGAAGTTCAGCTTGATCTCATGCCCGGCGGCCTGCGGCGGCTGACGGCGCTGAAGCAGTTCCTGCAATGCCTCATTCACCTCAGACGTATTGATTCGCTTTGAGCGCTCCGCCTCGACCTCAAGGACCACCTCAAGCACCTTGTTCACGCGCTGACCCGTCAGCGCGGAGGTGAACAAGAACGGCACCCAACGGAAATACGGTGCCTTTTCCGCGCATTCCTTCGCAAACTTGGCCGACGTCTTATCGTCCTTCTCCTTGAGGTCCCATTTATTGACCACGACAATCAGACCATGCCCGCTCTCCCACGCGAGTGTAGCGATCTTGAGGTCCTGGTTCTGGAGCCCCTCGGTCGCATCGATCATCAGGATGCAAATATCCGACCGATCAATGGCCCGGCGCGTGCGCAGCGACGAGTAGAACTCGATGCCGTCGTCGATCTTCGACTGCCGACGGAGGCCCGCCGTGTCGATAAAGATGAACTCTCTGCCGTGGAACGTGAACGGCGTGTCGATCGAATCACGCGTGGTGCCCGAGATCTCCGAGACGACGAGCCGGTCCTCACCGAGTAGGCGATTAATGAACGACGACTTTCCGACATTTGGCCGTCCGACGACGGCAATCCGTAACGCCTCCGTGAGTGCCTCGCCGCTCGCGGCCGGCAGGCTCTTGACGACGAGATCGAGCAGATCGCCAGAGTTCTTGCCATTCGTGGCGGAAACAGGGGTCACATCGCCGGCGCCAAGGTTGAAGAACTCGAAGTAATCTGCACTGCGCGGATCATCGACCTTGTTCGCCACGAGCAACCACGGTTTCCGCGAGTTTCGCAGCAGGTCGACCAGGCGCGCATCGCTTGGATGCAGGCCGGCTTTGGCGTCGACCGTCAATAACATCAAGTCGGCCTCGGCGATTGCCTGCTTCACCTGACGCTTGATCGCGACGTCCATCGGTAGATCGGAGTCCTCGATAATGCCGCCGGTGTCAACGAGCCAGAAATCACGGCCCTGCCACTGTGCGAGGGCGAAGTGGCGGTCACGCGTGGTGCCCGCCTCGTCGCTCACAATCGCGTTGTCGTCCCCGATGATTCGGTTAAAGAGCGCGGACTTGCCGACGTTGGGCCGGCCAACAATAGCGACCACTGGGATATCAAACATGGACCGCACTCCCTGCGAGCGAGCGCGACAGCTGCGCCTCGTGGGCGAGAACGTCGATGAAATCGTACGAAGGATAGACGGGCATGGGCAACGACTCGCGAACGGAGACAAAGGACTGATCGTCCAGGAAAAGGCCGGCGTCGTTGATCGTCTCGGCCGGAATCAGCACAAAGTCGAGGTCAGTACGCTCAGCAAGGGCGCGCGAGATGTCGGCGCCCACGAGCAGGCCCGCGGTGGTAACGGTCGGGCCGAACAGAGTATTCACGATGGGAATCAGGTCGAAGAACGCGCCAGTCGCGGCGGTGAGCTGGTCGAGCAGCTCGGGCATCAGGGAGACCATCGCCGAACCGGTCACGACACCGATCCGCCTCCCTTCCAGGCGAGGAAGTCGCGAGACGCCGTCGCGGACGCGGTCACGCAGTGAGGTCACGGCGCCAACGCCATTCTCGATCTGAGCGAAGTCCCGGTAGTGCGCAGCCAGCGGGAGCGGCCGGCCGGCGAGAAGGTAAAGTTCGTCAGAGCCATACACCCAGGGTTCACCACGCTCACGTTCGGCGCGCAGGGCCCAGCGATCAACGGACTCGAGGATGCTCCTGGCGTTGGCCACGTCCATCGAGGCGCCAGTGTAGATGTGCGAAAACTGCGTCAGCCCTACCGGGACCAGGGCGACCGAAAGGCACCCCTCGCCAAACGCATAGAGGTCTTCCAGCGATTCTTCGAGTACCTCGGCGTCATTGAGTCCTGGGACGACCACCATCTGGCCGTGGAACTGGATTCCGCCCTCGGTCAGCCGAGTGAGCTGTGCCTTGATGTTCGGAACACGGGGATTGTTCAGGAGCTTCTTTCGCGCTTCCCAAGGCGTGGCATGCACCGACACGTAGAGTGGCGAGAGCCGGTACTCGAGGATGCGCGCGAAATCCCGCTCCTTGAGGTTGGAGAGGGTCGCAAAGTTCCCGTAAGCGAACGAGAGTCGGTAATCGTCGTCGCGCACGTAGAGGTTCTTGCGCAGTCCCTTGGGCAGTCCTTCAATGAAGCAGAACTCGCACCGATTGGCGCAGCGCCGAATATTGGGCGGCTCGAGCTCGACACCCATCGGATCCCCGCCCTCGCGCTCGATCTCAAAGACGATGTGCTCGCCGTCGGGGAGCTTCGCCTCGAGCTCGAACGCATCGTCCGCCGTGAGGAACTCCCAATCGAGGAAGTCCTCGAGTTCACGGCCGTCAACCGAGATCAACTCCGTCCCCGGGACAATCCCGAGTTCGGCAGCGATACTCTCAGGTTGGACGCGGAGGACGCGGATCATCAAGCGGCGGTGCAGAAGACGACAACGGCGAAAAAACCGCGGACCGCGGCTCACTTAACCTATTAAGCGAGCGAGCCGAAGTCAATGAATCACACAGACTTCCGCTAGAGAACACCTAGAGCCAACAGCGCCTCAGCGGCAACGTCGGCAAGAGAGCGTCCCTGCTTTGCGGCGACCAGGCGTACGTCGTCAAACTCGGGTTTGGCGCGCCGCGTTCCGTCGGGAAGCGTCACGACTTTCACTCGCACCCGTTCGCCGCCCACCTCCACCTCGCGCGACTCGCGCGGTAGCGCGCGGCGGCTCAGCGGGTGGCGTCGCACGCCAATCGTCGTGCTCTCGATCAGTAGAAGGCGCTCCAGACTATTCGCCTGGTCCGGAGCGCTCAGGACCTCGAGCCGGGTCCCTGGACGGCCCTTCTTCATGACCGTTGCAAGCAGCGTCACGTCGAGAGCACCGGAGCGTCGGAGCGCCTCGGCAAGGGCGGCAATCTGCTCCCCGGTAGCGTCGTCGATATCGGCGGTGAGCATCACGAGCGACTCGACGCCTGCGGTTGCCGTCACCCCACCGCGCGCCGCGTCCACGGCCGCTTCGGTCGCATCGGCCAGAACCAACCGAAGCGCATTCGCTCGGTCGGCGAAGTCCTTTGTTCCCGCGCCAAATCCGCTCCCCCGCGGGACGTATTCCGCTGGAGGGGCGCCGGCGCTGAGTACGCGTACCAGCGCGGCACCTGTCGGGGTGACCAGTTCGCCCGCCCCGTCTGGCCCCGGGCGGACCGACAGCCCCTCTAGGAGACGTAGCGTCGCCGCGGTGGGCACCGCCATCCGCCCGTGCTGCGTGTCGACGTACCCGTCGCCCAAGGAGAGCGTGCCGCAGAACACCTCCGTCACGCCGAGCCGCTCGAGTCCCCAGATGCATCCGACGATATCGAGGATCGCGTCCACGCTCCCGACTTCATGGAGGTGCACTCGCTCGACGGTCGTCCCGTGAATCGCGGCCTCGCACTCGGTAATGAGCGTGAACGCCTGCATCGCCTTTGCCTTCACGGCGTCTGGCGCGGGCGTTGCCTCAACGATTGCCCTGATCTGCTTGAGATGACGACCGTGCGGCTGCGGCGGAATCGTGAAGTCGACCTTGCGACAGGCGATCTGCCCACGCAAGACACTCGTCACGCGCGTGGTCACACCCGCAATCCCGAGAGTCTCCGGGAGCGTCGTGATGAACGACTCCTCGAGACCCGCGTCAAGCAGTGCGCCAAGGAACATATCCCCGGAAATGCCGGAGAACGGGTCAATAATCGCGATGCGCATAGTTAGAAGATAGAACCCAAACGGTCGGAAGGAGAGGTCGACTCTCCCTCGACCTCTGACCACCTACCACCGGTACGACGCCCCCGACCCGGTATTAAACACGACCACCTCGCAGTCGGCATTCAGCCGTCCCGATGCCACCAACTGTCGCGTCGCCTCGAGCGCCGCTCCACCCTCGGGAGCCGCGTCGATACCACTCTGGGAGGCAAGAAGAAATGTGCCCGAGCGAATGCGCTCTTCGCTTACCGCCTCCGCATCGCCAGCGCTCTCGCGCAGCGTCCGCAGCGTGAGGCGATCGCCGAGCGGACCCGGAACCCGCAACCCGCTGGCGTGTGTGGTCGGATTTTCCCAAGGGGTCGCCTTCTCCGTACCCTCGCGGAAGGCGCGCACGAGGGGGGCACAGCCATCTGCCTGTGCGATGATCATTCGTGGTTTCGCCGTGCCAGCCGGGAGCCATCCCCACTCAAGCATCTCGGACATTGCCTTCCAGATACCGATGGTGCCCTCCCCGCCGCCGGTCGGATACACAATCGCATCGGGGAGGCGCCACCCAAGCTGCTCCGCGACCTCGTAGCCCATCGTCTTCATGCCCTCCACTCGGTACGGCTCGCGAACCGTGGCAACGTTGAAGAATCCGCTCTCTTTCGCGAACGCCACCGTCGCCTTCCCCGCATCGCCAATGTGCCCGGCAACCAGCTCCAGCTGTGCACCTAGTGCGCGAATGGAACCAAGGATCGGCGGTGGCGTGGTCTCCGGCGCGAAGATGCGACACGGCATCTGCGCGGCTGCCGCGTACGCGGCGAGTGCGATCCCCGCATTCCCGGCCGTGGGCACGCACACACCCGGCAGTCTAAGCGCCTTCGCGCGCGTCACCGCCATCATGAGTCCACGCGCCTTAAAGCTCGCCGTGGGATTGATGCCCTCGTCCTTCACCCACAGCCGGCGGACACCCACCTCGCGTGCGAGATCCGGCAGTTCAAGCATCGGCGTCATCCCTTCGCCGAGCGTGACGGCCGCTTCGCCTGGAGCGAGCGGGAGCGCGGCGGCGTAGCGCCAGAGGCTGGCGGCTCCGGTGATCGCGCTCCGCGGAACGGGCGTGGCGTACCGGACCATCAACGGCTGCCCGCAGTCCGGGCAGAGCGACGCGAGCTTTGACCCGTCAGCCTGGGTGTAGGAACAGACTGAGCAATGAAGCGACCAACTCATGATGTGGGAACGCTGAAAGGTGAATGACTACGAAGTGGCGTTGGACTTCACATCTGCCGACATCACGCCTAACGCCTGCAATACTGCTCGCGCGCTCGTTTCGCTGAACCCGTCGAGCGCAGCGATCTGCGGCACGGTGGCGTCGCGCACACCCTGCAGCGATCCAAAGTTCGCGAGTAACAACGTACGCCTTTTCGGACCAACCCCCGGAATGCGCAAGAGTTCGCTTGTGATGGTGCGCATGGTGCGCCGCTTGCGGTTGTAGCCCACCGCGGTGCGGTGCGCCTCGTCACGCGCCTGCTGTAGGAGGCGTAGCGCCGGAGAGCGACGCGAAAGCCGCAACGGCTGAGCGCGCCCCCGCACGAAAATCTCTTCCTCGCGCTTCGCGAGACTCACCAACGGCAGTGCCCCAAGACCGAGCGCCTGCAGCGCTTCGTCGGCCGCACTGAGCTGGCCCTTCCCGCCATCAACCACGACGAGGTCGGGGAGCTGCTTCTTTTCATCCAGGCGCCTCCGGAAGTAACGGCCCACGACCTCGCGCATGGACTGAAAGTCGTCTGGCCCGGCCGCCTCTTCCACCGATTTCACGCGCATGGTCCTATACTCAGCGCGCCGCGGTCGTCCGTTCTCGAACCAGACAATGCTCCCCACCGAGTCCTTGCCCTGCGCGGTCGAGTTGTCAAAGCAGACCAGCGAACGAGGCAGTTTCTCCAAGCCGAGTTGCTGACCGAGTTCGTACACGGGGTCGGCCGCGCGCTCGTCGGTCTCCTGCTCTGCCAGCTTGAACTCCTCAAGCAGATGCCGTGCGTTCTGCTCAGCGAGATCGAGGAGATCGCGCTTCGGGCCGCGCTGCGGAAAGAGTATCTTCGCCTCGCCCGACAGCGCCTGCTCGAAAAGCTCGCGATCCTCGAAGTCGAATGGGATCAGCAGCTCGCGCGCTCGGGCATTGGTGTTGAGGTAGCTACCCACGAGATAGACCAACAAGACTTTGCCATCCGACTCGCCCTCGACCCCTTCGAGGAAACGGTGTTCGCGGGCCACGAGCTTGCCGCCGCGGATGCGCAGCAACGTGGCGGCGGCATCGTCACCGTCGCGCGCATAGCCAACGACATCACGGTCACCTCCTTCCACCTCCATGACGACGGTCGGCTCCTCGAGCCGCTGGAGTCGCAGCACTGCATCACGCAGCTCGGCCGCTCGCTCGAAATCGAGTGCCTCGGCCGCCTGTTCCATGCGCTCCGTCACGCGCCGCACGACATTGTCCGTGCGGCCATCGAGGAACGCGACCACTTCGCCCACCATTGCATTGTAATCCGACAAAGACTGGAGTCCCACACAGGGCGCCTTGCAGCGGCCGATGTGATAGTCCAGGCAGGCTCGCTCCGGCATCTCGGTCGGCATATTGTACTTGCACGAGCGCACCGTGAAGATCCGCTTCATGACATCGAGCGCACGACGCATCGCGGTCACGTCGGTGTACGGGCCGAAGTATCGCGCGCTGTCGCTCTGGACTCGCCGTGTGACGAAGACGCGCGGATACGGCTCCTGCGTCGTCACCTTGATATACGGATACGTCTTGTCGTCGCGCAGCATCACGTTGTACTTCGGACGGTGCTCCTTGATCAGATTCTGCTCAAGAAGCAGGGCGCTCGCTTCGTCGGGTACGACGATCGTGTCGACATCGACAATCTGCTCGACGAGCCGGCGCGTCTTCGGATACTCAACGTGGTCCGACCCGAAGTAGCTGCGCACCCGCGGCCGAAGGCGCTTCGCCTTGCCGATGTACAGAATCACACCGTCGGCATCTTTCCAGAGATAGACGCCGGGCGTCTCCGGCAGGTGTGTGATCTTTTGAGCGAGGGCCCTAGGCGCGTCGCGCATCGTCCACTCGGAGGAGTCGCGTGAGAGCCAGATATAGCGCGCCGAACACCGGCACAGAGACGACCGCTACGATAATCGCCGACTGCCCTCGCATCGCCTGTGCCAAGCCCAACCCCGCGAGTCCTGCTAAGATCGCACATCCCCAGAGTCGAATCAGCCGCGCGATCGGTACGCCGGTGGGTCCAATCCGGCGCGAAATCGCGCGACGCAACAACTGGTACTCCACGCAGGCGGCAAACGCCGAGGCTCCCGTCAGCAGCGCAATGCCCCACCGCGGGTCAATCCCAAGCAACCCGGGCACTGCAAGGGCAAGCGGCCAGCCGAGCGCCGCGCCGAGGGACACCCGCACAATCGCGAATGTGAACGGCGTGCGTGCGTCAGCCAGCGCGTAGCTGGTCGACGCGTACAGACGGCCCATGGTGGCGGCGAGCAGCCCGATCGCTGAGCCTGCGAGCGCGGCCCATACCCATCGCGCGCTCTCGGCGGAGAAGGCGCCGCCCTGGTAGAGGCCCCCGGCGATCACGCCCCCGAGCATCAAAAACGCGATGACCGATGGAATGACGAAATACGCGATCTTCGCGAGGCCGCGATCGAGGCGCGCACGCAGCGCCTGAGCCACCTCCTCTTCGCTCCCGGGCTCGCCTGCCATCGCCGGAAGCTCAGCGGCCGAGATCGACATGCCGAACAGTGAGATCGGCAACATCGACAGCGCCTGGGAATAGCCGAGGGTCGCCACGGACCCTGCACTCACCAAGGAGGCAATCGCGGTATCCACGAAGGCGCTGATCTGCCCGACGCCACGACCGACCAGGACGGTACCGAATCGCGAGGCGACACCGCGAACGATCGGCGACGCAGCGGGACGAAACACCAATCCTCGATCGAGACGCCGCACCGTCGGCAACTGGACGATAAACTGTATCAGACTACCCGCCACGCTGCCCCACGCCGCGATCAGTACAATCTGCTCCGGCGAGTGGCCCGATCCGGCCACCAGCAACGCGATGATCATCGTCGCATTGAAGAGCACCGGTGAGACATACGATAGGAAGAACCGTCGATGCGAGTTCAGGACGCCGAGGCACCAGGCGCTGAGCACGAGCAGCCCCATCCCGGGAAAGACGAGCCGGACAAGCCGAATTGTGAGAGCGCGTTTCTCTCCCTCGAATCCGGGCGCGATCAGATCCACAAGGAGAGGAGAACTGAGCATGCCGACCAGGACGATCACGGCGGAGGTGAGTGCGAGCAGCGAGAAGACCGTACCGGCCAGGCGCCCGGCCTCTTCACGCTTGCCGTCGGCCACCAGTTTGGAGTACGCTGGGATGAACGACGCCGACAGCACACCTTCGCCGAATAGGTTCTGAAGCAGATTCGGAATGCGGAACGCCGACGCCAGCGCGTCAGCGGCGTCGCCATCGCCGAGGAACCAGGCGATGACCTTCTGTCGAACAAGGCCGGAGATTCGGCTTAGCAGAATTCCAGCCGCGACGAGCCGGGCCCCACCCCAGGTGCTCACGCGCCGACCAGCATCCCCGCGTGCATCGCGGCTCCCGCCTTCAGCTGCGCCAGCAGAAGGTCGCCGTGGCGCGCAAACATCGGCACTGGATTCAGGCGACGTTCTTGACGCTGTCCTTCCGGAAGCAGCGCGGCGCGTACCGCGGCGAGATCGTCGACCGCATCCGTTTCCCGAGCGCGTGCCGCAGCGCGAAGGCGACGCTCCAATCGGTCCACGCGATGCAGCAGTTGGTGGCGAGCGCCCTCGATCACGCGCTCGGGTACGAGGTGGTGGAGGGCCGCCGACACATCCCGAAGGGAATCGAGACGGCGCGCGAGATTCTCCCGCAGCGCCTCCAGATCGGTACGGATCTCGGCCGGCACCGCGCGGTCACCGAGGCGACGCTCCGCGTCGTGCGGCGCACGGATGTCGTCGAGCACCATGCCGAGTCGTCCGAGTCGCCGATCGATATTCGGCTCCACGACGGTCGCACCCCACCGAGGCACAGCGAGCGGCGCTGGCACTCCCAACGCCTCCGCGACCGCGCCGACCTGGGCGAAATAGGCGATCTCCCCGGGTCCGCCCACATAGGCGATGGTGGGGAGAATCCCCCTTTCAACAATTGGGCGCAGGAGCACGTTCGCCGAGAGCACCGAATCGGCACTTTCGGCCACCGCGAGTGCCTGCGACATCGGAATCCGCTCCTTCACCCCCGCGAGCCCGCGAAACACCAGCGAGAGCTTCGGGACCCGCGCCACCTGTGCGCGGAAGCCCGCGCGCTCAATCGCCACCCCGCGCAGTCCGATTGCCTCGTCGACCGCCGCAGCGCGACGGAGTGCATGGATGAGCGTCGGACGGGCCGCAGCGCGCGTCGCCGGATGCCAGGCATCGAGCACCGCGATGCCATGTGGTTCCAGAATACTGCGCATGAATCGTACGTACGCCGATCCAACGGTCGCGTCGGGAGCGTACGCGGCGCGCAACGCATCGAAGATGCCGGCGTGCGGCGCCGATCCGGCTGCAGCCAGCAACTGTTCGAGTTGCGCCGCTGTGTTCCCCAGCGGCATCTCGGCCATCACGAGTCCATCCGGCCCCTGTCTCGCGATCGACAACCGACGAACCGTTCCTTTCTCTGCGACGGCGGTCCACGATGCCTCAGCGAAGTCGGCGTCATCTGTTGCCGCCCAGAAGACCGGCGCAGTCGGGATACCGGTATCGCGCTCGATCCGGTCGGCGAGGGCGAGCGCAGAAAACGCCTTCAGTACGGTGTAGAACGGACCGCCGAACAATCCCGGTTGCTGACCGGTGGTCACGACGATCCCGTTCTCCGTGGCAACTCGCTCGAGGCGGTCGGCCGCTGTCCCAGACGCGGCGAAGGCCGGTCGCAGCGCGGCCAACCATCGACGCGACGAGAACTCCGCACGCACCGCTTCGGCGTGCGCCGTCCACGCGGCGACACCGCTCGGCCGCGCGCGGCACCATTCGGCCGGCACCAGTCCGTCCTGCACGGCGCGTGAGAGCGAACCGCCTCCGAGCGACTCCGTGACAATCCGAGGCGCGCTCATCTGAACCCCGCCGGCAGCCGGGACAACGCGGCATGGCCGTGGATCGGTTCGGGGGGCAGGCGCTTCGGTGTGCGTCGAGTCATTTGTGATAGGGTTCGTTGCGGCCAATCGTGCCGGCGCGATAGAGCTGTTCGGCGAGCACAACACGTGCGAGTTCGTGCGGAAGCGTCCATGGGGCCAGCGCAATCCGTCGGTGCACTCTCTCCCGCAATACATCGCCGATCCCGTGCGCGCCGCCAATCACGAACGCAACGTCGAGCGCACGTTCGCGGTGCTCCTGCACCATCGCCGCGAATGCTTTGGAATTCATCGACTCGCCGCCCGAGTCGCACAGGACGAGCCGTGCCCCGGGTGGGATTCGTTCAAGCAATCGCTCCCCTTCCTTTCGCATCACGACAGCCGGGCTCGCGGCCCGACCCGACTCTTCCTTCACCTCAATGACTTCGAGCGGCCAGTAGCGCGCCGCCCGATTCTCGTACTCACGAATGGCCGCCGCGAGCACCGCGTCGCGCGGCTTGCCAACGACGGCCATCTGGACCTTCACCGCCGCCCCCAACCCAGCAGGGCGACGACCGGGCTACGCATAGATGCCGCGCAGACGATGGACCGTCGCGACGCGGCTAATCGCGACCATGTATGCCGCCGTGCGCATGTTCACCCTGTGTTGCGTGGACAGCTTGAGCACGTCGCGGAAGCTGTTGACCATGATGTCGCGCAGGCGATCATTGACCACCTGTTCGGTCCAGTAGTAGCCGCCGCGGTTCTGCACCCATTCGAAGTAGCTCACGGTGACGCCACCCGCGTTTGCCAAGATATCTGGAATCACGAAGATCCCCTTTTCGTCAAGGATCTCTTCGGCAACGGCGGTCGTTGGGCCGTTCGCTCCCTCACAGATAACCTTCGCCCTGATGTTTCTCGCGTTCTTCGTCGTGATGACGTTCTCAAGCGCCGCGGGTACGAGGACGTCGACGTCGAGCTCAAGCAGTTGCGCGTTCGTGACCGCCTCGCCGTGACCGTAACCGTCGAGCGTCTTGTGCTTCTTGACATACGCGATCGCGTCGTCGACATCGATGCCCTTCGGGTTGTACCATCCGCCCGTGCGGTCGCTCACGGCGACCACCGTGCACCCGGCCTGTTGTAGCAGTTGGGCACCGATCGATCCGACGTTGCCGAAGCCCTGGACAGCGACGGTCGCACCCGTGACGTTCATTTTCAGATACTCAAGTGCCTGCACCGTCGTGATCATGACGCCCCGGCCGGTCGCTTCGCGGCGGCCGAGCGAGCCACCCATCTCCACCGGTTTGCCCGTCGTCACCGCGTTGACGGTATGCCCAACGTGCATAGAGTAGGTGTCCATAAGCCACGCCATCACACGTTCGTTCGTGTTGACGTCAGGCGCAGGAACGTCTGAATCAGGTCCGAGCGTCTGGATAATCCCGGAGGTGTACCGGCGCGTGACGCGCTCGAGCTCACCGACTGACATTTTGAGCGGGTCGCAGATGACCCCACCCTTCGCCCCGCCGAACGGGATGTTCACCACCGCGCACTTCCAGGTCATCCAGGCGGCGAGCGCCTTCACTTCGTCGAGCGTGACATTCATATCGAAGCGAATGCCCCCCTTCGCCGGACCGCGCGACGTGTTGTGTAGCACGCGGATGCCGGTGAAGACCTCGACCTCGCCGTTATCCATCATCACGGGAATCGAGACGGTAATCTCCTTCTCGGCGCTGCGCAGCACCTTGTAGATGCCGGGCTCGAGGTCGAGTAGCTTGGCGGCGCGATCGAGGCGGGACATCATCGCTTCGAAAGGGTTTTCCTCGTTGAGGAAACGGTCCTTGTCGGGGCGAACGATCGTATCAGTGGGAAGGCGGAGGTCAGCCATGGGAATCGGAAAGATCGCCAGCGGATGGCTGGCGGATCAGGTTAGATGGGCTATCGCGAGTCCGGTACCGAACGAGCCAGCAGGTCAGTCAACTCCCCTGCACCGCGCTCGACGGTGACCGCTTGGGAAAGATACCATAACGTGGGGCCTTGGCGAGGCCAGAGTCCCCCTAACTTGACCGCATCCTTGAGCGTGCACACCGCCAGGTCAGTCGCGGCGGCGCGCATCACGACTTTCGAGACGTCTGCGGGCGAGAATGCGTGGTGATCGACAAAAGCTGCCGACTGGATCGTCGCGCCAAGGGCGGCAAGCTGCCCCTCAAAATCCGCGGGCACGCCGATCGCTGAGATCGCTAGAACCGAGCGCCCGCGCAGCACTGCAAGTGCGCACCGCTCATCACCACCGACGCGTACGAGCTCGCCAGGGGTTAGAGCTGCGATGACGACCGTCGCCGCCGGATTTTCAGCACTCCATCGGGCCGCAACAACCTCCGCCTCTGCCAGCGAGGCCCTCTTGCGCGTGATCACGAGTGCCCGAGCGCGCCGCAACGCCGAGGGCGGCTCGCGAAACGGTCCGGCCGGCAGCAGTCGCGACGAGCCCCGCTGATCGGCTGCCAACAAGACGATGTCGAGGTCACGACGCGCTCGTCGGTGCTGGAACGCATCATCGAGCACGAGGGCCTGCGCGCCGCGTGCGCGCGCCGTTATCGCTCCACGCACTCGGTCCGGGTCCGCTACGACGATCGCCTCGGGTGTCAAACATTTATGCACCATGGGTTCGTCGCCGCCGTAGCCTCGCAGCAGAATCGCCGGCCGAATACCACGGGCGAGGAGACGTTGCGCAATCCAGGCCGCCATCGGCGTCTTGCCAGTTCCACCCACGCTGAGATTCCCAATGCTCACGGTCGGGAGTCCGAGCGGATGTGACCGCAGCAGTCCCTGATCGTACGCCCGGTTCCGCAAGGCAGCGACCGCTCCAAAGATCAACGACAGAGGGGTCAAGCTCCTTGCGCCCACCCCGTCGCGTATCCAAAGCGCGTTGATACTGCGGGGGGGGGTCAGGGTCATCGATGCGCCGCAGCTGATGCCAGCAGCACCGACCCCATGCGCGCGTCGAGCGCACGACGCGCGGCGGCGTCGGTGCCAGTCGCCACCCACGGCTCCCCGAACGTTACGACCAGACGCGCGAATGGCTTTGGAATCATGAATCGGTCCCAACTATTCAAGCGCCAGGCACTCTTGCATTCAACCCGCATCGGAATAATCGGCGCACCCGAGCGCTGCGACGCGAGCAGCGCCCCGGCCTGCGCGACTCCGGACGGGCCACGAGGGCCGTCAGGCGTAATCATGAACTCGCGCCCCGCCTCGAGTTCGCGAACCATGCCGAGGAGCGCGCGGCCTGCCCCGCGCGACGTAGAGCCACGGATCAGTCGGTAGCCCCACAGTTCCAAGATGCGTGCGATGATCTCGCCATCGCTGTGCTCGCTAGCCATAACGGACATACGGTCACGCCGGAGGAACCAACAGATCGGGAGGAGCTCGCCGTGCCAGAGCGACACGATGAATGGCCTACCCGCCTCTCGGAGTCGACGCCGATGTGACTCACCCACTTCTTGAACACGCCACGTCCAACCCAGAAGCCGCACCAAAGGCGCTCCCAAGCGCACCAACCGCCGGATGCGTCGCTCCGCCGCCGCCGTCCTGACGCCACGCTCAGAAGCCACGGACACGGCGCTCATCCAACCATCGCTACGGCCATCGCCGCCACACGTTGCGTCGCCCCCGGCTCGCCAAGCCGCGCGCGCACCTCCGCGAGCCCGGCCTCCATCAGGCGACGCGCCTCGCCGTCGCGGTCGAACAATGGTTCGAGCGCGCTGGCGACCGGGTCGGTCTGAAATGCATTCTGAACGAACTCGGGCGCCACCGTGCGGCCCGCCACGATGTTCAGGAGCCCGATGTGCTCAATCCGAACTAGCCGACGGGCAATCGCATATGAGATCGCGCTCGTCTTGTACACAATGGCGCACGGACACCCTGCAACCGCCGCCTCGAGCGTATTCGTTCCACTTTTACACAGCGCGACGTCCGCCGCACGCAGTACATCGAACGATGCCGATCGCACGAGCGCGAACGGCACCTCATCGTCGCGCAGTTGGATGGTCGGTGCGACACTCATCACCACCTTGAGTCCCCGACGCCTCGCCTGGAGTTCGTGCGCTACCGCCACGAACTCCGCTAGGTGCCGTCGGATTTCCTCGGTGCGGCTGCCGGGGAAGAGCGCAAGGACATCGTCCGCCTCGCTGAACCCGAGCTTGGCGCGCGCCTCCGCGCGAGTCGGCATCGCTGCAGCCCGGTCGAGGAGCGGATGTCCCACAAACGTCGCATCCACTCCGGCCGCGCGCAGCAGCGGCTCCTCGAACGGCAGAATCACTGCCGCCTTCGTGATGATCCGCGCCATGGTGCGCATCCGTCCGGCGCGCCACGCCCAGACCTGTGGCGTGATGTAGTAGAGCACGGGAATCCCGCGTGCCGCTGCAGCGGCCGCAACGCGCATATTGAATCCGGGATAGTCAATGCAGATCACGAGCGCCACATTCCCGGTCGCTAATCGTTGCCTAATCCGGCCGAACAACCGCAGGTGCGACGGGATGTGACGAATGACCTCAACGAAGCCGACGACGCCATGCTGCTCTGCGATCATCTCGACGCCGGCCGCGCGCAGGCGCGCCCCGCCGGTTCCAGCGACCGCAAGATCCGGGCGCAGGACCCGCACCCGCTCGGCGAGGATCGACCCGTGCAGGTCGCCTGACGCCTCGCCGGCGAGAATCAGGACCTCACGCACCGTGGCCGAGCGGGGGCGCGTCGAGCGCCGGGAGTGACCGTTCGATATCGGCCACGATGCGCAGCGCTACCGCGAGCGCGTCGCGCCCAGCCCGCGCCGTGACGGCGACTGGCTGCTCGCCGCGGAGGGCCGCGACAAAGCTCTCGAGCTCGAGCCGGAGCGGTTCCCCCTCGGGGGCGTCGATCGCCACACGCTCCACGAATGCGTCGAGCGGCTGCGCCTGGCGTGCGAGGGTAGTGAGATCCACATCGCCTCGCAGTCGGTACATCTCGCCCGTGCCAGCCGCAAGATCGAGCGAGAGATAACCGTTGCGCTGGAAAATGCGCAACTTGCGCATCCGATCCTTCGAGACGCGGCTCGACGTGATTGTCGCGACCGCCCCACTCGCGAACGTGATTCGCGCGTCGGCGATATCGATCGAATGCGTCAGCACCGGCAGTCCCGCCGCCGAGACGCCCTGCACCGGCGAGCCGGTGAGTGTCAGCACGAGATCGATATCATGGATCATGAGATCGAGCACCACCGCGACGTCCGCTCCACGCGGATTAAACGGCGCGAGTCGGTCACTGTCGATGAAGAGCGGACGGTCGACGTGCGGCAACGCGGCGCGAATGGCGCGGTTGAAGCGTTCGATATGCCCAATCTGTACGATGACGCCCTGCTGCTCAGCCAGCGCCAGCACCTCGTCGGCCTCGGCCAGCGTCACCGTGATCGGTTTCTCGATAAGGAGGTGTTTACCCTTTGCGAGAGCGGCGATCGCGACTTCATGGTGCTTCGGCGTCGGAACGACGATCGAAACGGCATCGACATCATCGAGCAGTGCGGCCAGCGTGGGATAGGCGTGGACGCCGAGTTCGCTTTCGACCGTCCTCGCTCGTTCAGGGTTGGCCTCGAAGAATCCGCGGAATGCCACCCCGGGGATCTCCCGAAGCAGTCGCGCATGATGGTACCCAAGGCTCCCCGTCCCGACGACGCCGATCCGCACCGGCTCGGTCATGTGACAATGCCCCGGTCGCTCGCCTCGACGAACGCGATAAAGGCCTGCACCTCGGGAAACGGTTGCAGCTCACTCCTCGCCCGTTCCATCGCCTGCGAGATATTGACATCCGAGCGGAAGAAGAGCCGGTACGCCTTCTTGAGTTCCGCAAGGGTTGCGTCCGAAAAGCCGCTTCGCTGCAATCCGACCGAATTGAGGCCATAGAGCTTGACCGGATTTCCCACCGCCTTAACGAACGGCGGGACATCCTTGACTACACGAGAACTACCACCGACAAAAGCATGCCGACCAATCTTCACGAACTGGTGCACCGCACAAAGGCCCGAAAGAATGGCGCGGTCGGCGATCTTGACGTGCCCGGCGAGCTGAGTCGCGTTCGAGATGATGACGCCATCGCCGATATGGCAATCGTGCGCGAGGTGCACGTACGACATCAAAAAGCACCCCGCGCC
The DNA here is from genome assembly GCA_945869195.1 of Gemmatimonas phototrophica. Taxonomy (GTDB): domain Bacteria; phylum Gemmatimonadota; class Gemmatimonadetes; order Gemmatimonadales; family Gemmatimonadaceae; genus Pseudogemmatithrix. The sequence goes on from CAMBNV010000002.1 coordinate 112,198, forward strand.
GACGGTCGTCTTTAATGACTCCGACGTGCCACGGTTGATCGTCGCGTACTCGCGGATCGTCGTGCCCTCGCCAACCTCGACCGTCGTGACCTCTCCCTTGAACTTTAGATCCTGGGGGCGGCCGCCGAGGACGCTTCCCACGCCCACGCTGACACGCGCTGCGAGGTGGACGTGCTCCTCGAGCGTCGCACGCATCTGGATCACACTGCCGGCTCCGACCGTGCAGTGCGGACCGATGTAGGCCCACGGACCGACCTCGACGTCCTCAGCGAGCTGTGCGTCCTTATGGATGATCGCCGTGGGATGGATGCGCACGCTCATCGATCGCGTACCACGGCCGCCATGTCAGCTTCGCAGACGACAACGTCGCCAACCTTTGCAACCCCCTTAATACGACAGACCGTATTGCGCAGCTGCACGAGGTCGACCGTAATCCGCAGCTGATCACCCGGCCTGACTGGCTTCCTGAACTTCACGTTGTCGAGCGACATAAAGTACACAACCTTGCTCTCCGGATCATCAACGGTGCCCATGAGCAACACGCCACCCACCTGCGCCATTGCCTCGACGATCAGCACGCCCGGCATGATGGGATGCCCCGGGAAATGTCCCTGAAAGAACGGCTCGTTTATTGAAACGTTCTTGATCCCCACGATGCGCTTCTTCTCCTCCATCTCCTCGATCCGGTCCACGAGCAGGAATGGATAGCGATGCGGAAGGATTTTCATGATCTCGTCGATTCCCAGCGGCACTCGTACCTCCGTTTGTACGGGCAGTGCGTGCGCAAGCATCTCACGCACGAGCGTCACGGTCCCACGATGGCTCGGCTTGGTCGCCGTGATGCGCGCCGCGACGCGCATCCCAGACAGCGCCAAATCACCGACCACGTCCATCGCCTTATGTCGGACAAACTCATCCGCCCAGCGGAGCGTTGTACCAACCACATCGCAGTCGTCGAGCACGATCGTGTTCTCCGTCGACGCCCCCTGGATGAGTCCCTTATCCCGCAACTCTTGCACCCAACTCAGCATACCGAATGTGCGCGCCGGAGACAGTTCGCGCGAAAACGATTCTGGCGTGACAACATAGTGTCCCCGTTGCACGCCTATTCGCGGATGCGCGAAGTCAATCAGCACCTCCAGCTCGAGCGCATCGGCAGGATGCGCCACATAGACGGAGTCGCCGTCGACCACGCGCACCGACTCCTTGATCCGCAGCAGATCCACCGTCCCGCCATGGACTCGGGGCTCAGCGCTGAGCAGGGCGACGCGGAAGGGTTCCGCCGAGCCATCCATAATCGGTGGTTCTGCTGCGTCCATCGCAATCCAGAGGTCATCGATCTCCAACCCCGCGACAGCGGCCAACACATGCTCAATCGTGTGCAGTGCGCCGTCACCGTCGCCCAGCTGTGTTCGCCGTTCGGCGGCGATCGCCATCGAAACGTGTGCACGCGTCTCAGGGTGGCCCGCGAGGTCCGTCCGCCGGAATCGAATCCCGCTCCCAACCACCGCCGGCTCAAACGTCAGCGCGCACAGGCGGCCTAGATGGAGCCCGATGCCAGACACCGTTACCGGCCGCGATATCGTCCTTCGCCCGCTCACGCTGTGGGGTCCCGCGACAACAGTCGCTCCAATCGCTTGATGAGGTCGGGGAGTTTATTCACCGCGGCGTACCCCTGGAGCGTCGCCCGATGCGCGCGCGACGGAAACCCTCCCCACGTCTCACCCGCGGGAACACTCTTGAGAACTCCGGACTGCGCGGTGATGATGGCACGGGACCCAATCGTAATGTGTCCGGCGACGCCGACCTGTCCGGCAAGCATCACCCCGTCTCCAATACGCGCACTCCCGGCGATGGCTACCCCGGCGGCGAAGAGACAGAGCTGCCCTACGCGCACGTTGTGCCCGATGTGCACGAGGTTGTCGATCTTGGTTCCCGCGCCAATCTCGGTCGCGTCGATGCTGCCGCGATCAATCGTGCTGTTCGCACCGATCTCGACGTCATCACCGATCAGGCACCGGCCGACGTGCGGAACCTTCCGATGGGCGCCCTCGGTGTATACGAACCCAAACCCGTCGCTTCCGATACGGACGCCAGCGTGCAGCACCACGCGGGCGCCAACCTCCGTACCGGGATAGAGCGTCACCTGGCTCACGAGCCACGAGTCGGCACCCACCGTCACCCCAGCACCCAGCACACAGTGAGGGCCGATCCAGGCCCCTTTGGCGACCACAGCGCCTGCTCCTACGACGCAGAGCGCCTCGATGCATGACTCCGCGTCGACCCGCGCGGTCGGATCGACGACGGCGGATGGATGTACGCCGACGAAGGGGCGCGAGGGCATCCGGTAAAATCGCGGGAGCAGCGCGAGCATGGCCTCGTGCGGCTTCTGGACGACCACACGGTTTCGACAACGTCCCGGTGAGTCAGCGAGTTCTGGACTGACGAGCACGCCGCCCGCCTTACTGTCTAGGAGCAATGCCGAATACTTCGACGACGCGAGAAACGTCAGGTCGGCGAGCGTCGCTCGATCAAGCGACGCAATCCCGCTGACCAGTGCCTCTCCGTCACCGACAACCGTCCCGCCGACGGCACGGGCGACGTCGGCGAGACGGAATGCGGTGGGAGGCGCCGCGGACATCGGGGGTGGGAGTCCGATGGGCGCCGCTTACGGCCGACGCACGCCCGCCGGGGCAGTGACCGGGCCAGTCGGTCGCGCCGCGGGGGCGGGGGCGGGTGTCGCACGGGCCGGCGCCGGCGCCGCAACGGGACGCTGCGACGGCATCGTTCGGAGGCGAGCGATCACCTTATCGGAGAGATCGAGGTTCCGATCCATCGCCACGATCGGGTTCGACTGGGCCCCGATATCGAAGATCATAGCAAGGCCGTCGGTCGCGCGCACGTCGTCGAGGGCCACTTTGATGAGATCGAACAGCGGCTGCATCGCCTCACCCTGTACCTGCTGCGCTTCCGTCTGCAACGCCTGCAACGTATCGCGGTACTGACCGTCGTACCGTTGAAGCAAGGTGAAGCGGGCCGTCCGATCGCCTGGGGATAGCGTCGCCGAATCCTTCTCGAACGAACCCATCAGGACGTTGAGCGAGTCAACCATCTTCTTCTCACGGCCGGCGAGCACATCGAGGTCGGTGCGCAGCTTCGCCTCAACCTGCTGACGGCCTGGCATCTCCGAGAGGATCTTCCGTGAGTCGACATAGCCGATTTTGCCCTGGGCCTCCAGCGGTGCAACGGCGATCACGAAAACGAGGGCGGCGAGGAGGCCGCGCGAACGGACAAACATGATAGGCTCCGAGGTTTAGAAGACTTGTCCAAGACGGAAGTGCATCTGCCAACGGGGTGCCAGCATCCCGTTGGCGTCGCGGCGATCAAAACCGTACGCATAGTCAATCCCGAGTGGACCGAGTGGCGTGACGGTGGACACACCGACACCGGAACCACGGAAGAGTCGTGTGGGATCGAAATCCCTCGGACGCAACCAGAGATTGCCAGCATCGTAGAACGCATTGAGGTAGACCGACTGATTGAAACGCAACCCGATCTCGGCTGTTGACGCGAAAAATGCACTGCCGAACGATTCGCGCTGCGCGTTGTACGTTCCCGTGCCGCCAAGGTACCCGGCCGGCGTGATCGAGAACTCCGGGTACCCGCGCAGCATCTCGCCGAACTGCACGCCGCCAAGCGAGAACTGCTGCGACCAGAAGAAGTCCCCGGCGTCACCGAACAGGGCGCCGCTGCGCGCCGAGAGCCCGAACGTCAGGCGCAACGGCTGCGACCCCGGCTTCGATCCACCAAGCCGTGCCAGTACCGTGTACGACCGGAACTCGCTGGTGACACGCTGGTACGTCGCGCTGCCGCCGAGCGGGCCGCCATTGAACTGCGCGCTCACGGTCTGGAACTGCCCTTCGGTCGGAAACGGCATGTCGAGCCGGGTGTCACGCGTCACGTCGAACCCGATCGTGCTGCGGAGACAGCCGGCACACGAGTTCGACGTCACCGAGCCGAGCAGACCATCCTCACCATAGCGCACGGACTCGAGCCCGTACGTCGTGAACACGCGAGTGAATCGGCTCTGCGGGAACGGGAAGCCGGCGCGGAGGGAGAAACCCGTCCGGGTCGATCGCCCAAGATCGGCGATCCGATAACGCGCCTGCGAACGATAGGCACTCAGCTGTCCCGAGATCAGCGATCCGCGAATGCCGGGGTCAGTATACGACGAATTGAAATCATTGATAAACTGACCAAACTGCCACTGGACCGAACCGCGTTTGCACTTGCCGAACAGATTCGGCTGTTCGAGTCCGATGAACCCGCCAAGCCCAGTCCCCTGCCCGACCGAGGCGCCAAAGTTCACGTTCCCCGTCCGCTTCTCCTTCACGCGGAACACAATGTCCACGTCGCCCGCGTCGTTCGCCGGCCGCACGTCAGGGAACGGCAGCGGCGCCTCAAAGAATCCAAGATTCGAGATGCTCCGCCAGCTCCGGATCATCCGCTCCTGATTGAATACGTCGCCAGGGATAATCACCAACTGGTCGCGAATGCAGTTCTCGATCGTAAAGTCATTCCCGAGGATGTCGACGCGGTTGATGATCGCCGGCGACTGCTCGACGATGTCCCACCGCAGACGCACGAACCCCAGCGAGTCCGTCGGATCACGCTCGACGACCGGGCGCACCTGGGCGTAGATGTACCCCTCGTTATTGTACAGCGTGCTGACCTGCTGGGTCGCCTCCTCCCAGCGGGTTCGGTCGAAAATATTGGTGGCCGGCGCGCGACGCTTCACCAGTGCCCGGGCACGCTCCGTCAGCGAGGGGGCGCGATCGGTGAATGGGTAGTAGGCGGCTATTTGCTCGGTGGGAAACCGGCGGTTGCCCACCACGTCGAAGCCGCGCGCGCGGTATTGCGGTCCCTCACGGATACTGAGCGCGACCGTCGCCTTCCCGCGCTCTCGGTCCACGACGAGCGTGTCGTGGTCCAACTGAAAATCGGCGTAGCCCCGTTCCGCGAAGAGGGTCGGAATTCGCTCGCCGAGGTCGGTCGCGAACTTATCCTCATCGAAGTCTCCCCGGCGGAACCAGAGGAAGCCCTCCGGTTTCGTTTTCATCACCCCGGCGATCTCGGCGTCTGAGATGTCCGCGTTACCGTCAACGTTGACGCCAGCGATCGCGAGCCGACGCCCTTCATCGACGCGGAACGTGAGGCTGATCCGGTCGCCGACAACCGTGGTCTCTGGTCGCACCTGAGCGAGGTAGTAACCGTTCGCCTGGTACAGCGAGTCGATCCGGGTCATCGCCTTCGCGATCTCCGCTGGATCAACTGGCCGACCGATCAATAACTCCACGCGGTCCTGGACCTGACGCTCGGAGACCCGGCGGGGTCCCGCCACCGAGACGGCTCCGAGCAGCGGTCTCTCCTTCAGAATGAGCAGGAGGGTCGACCGTGCAGCGCTTTCGACGTCACAGTTGATCACGACATCATCGAAATCGCCCGTCTCGAAGAGGTCACGGATCGCACGCTGGATCGACGGGAAATTGAGCACTTCCCCCGCCACCAAGCCCGACGACGCGATTACCGCCTCGCGGGAGACGCGCTGATTCCCCCGGACATCAATGGAGTCGGGAGTCAGACAGCGCCCCGAAAGGGACGGTTGGTCCTGTGCAGCCAAGGGCGCTGCCGCAAGGAGGGCGGCCAGCACCACGCTCGTAACTCGATACATGTAAGGAATATACACGGTCGGGGCCGGACGGTTCAGTCCGACCCCGATTTTCGTTTAAAGGGTCGTGGAGGGGCTCAGACCTTGGGCGTGCTGGCCGGGATGCGGAACTCGAGCTTTTCGCCATCGCCCGAGACGTCCACTTCGATCTCGTCCCCGCGGCTGAACTCCGCCAGAAGGATCTTTTCAGAAAGCGGGTCTTCAATCCAGCGTTGGATTGCCCGTTTAAGCGGTCGCGCGCCGTAGGCAACGTCGTATCCGTGCTTGACAAGAAAGTCGATCGCCGTATCGGTCAGCTTGAGCGTCAGCTCCTCGTCACCGAGCCGACTCTGCACTTCCTTGAGCAGAATCGTAACGATCTGCCCGATGTCCTCGCGGCTGAGCGGATGGAAGACGATGACGTCGTCCAGGCGGTTGAGGAACTCCGGATTGAACGCATGCTGCAACTCCTCCTTCACCTTCTCGGAAATCCTGGCGAAGTCCGAGACCAAGTCCGTCGTCCCGAAACCAAGCGTCCGGTTCTTGGTGATATCCTTCGCGCCCACGTTGGAGGTCATGATGACGACCGTATTCTTGAAGTCGATCACGCGGCCGTAGTTGTCCGTCAGATGCCCTTCGTCGAGCACCTGCAGCAGGATGTTGAATACGTCCGGGTGCGCCTTCTCGATCTCGTCAAGCAGGATCACGCTGTAGGGCTTGCGGCGCACGGCCTTCGTGAGCGCCCCTGAATCCTCGTATCCGACGTAGCCCGGAGGCGCACCGATCAGTCGAGACACCGAGAACTTTTCCATGTACTCGCTCATATCGACGCGAATGAGCGCCGCCGAGTCGGCAAAGAGAAACTTCGCCAACGCACGCGCCAACTCAGTCTTCCCCACTCCGGTGGGGCCGCTGAAGATGAACGACCCGATCGGACGGCGGGGATCCTTGAGTCCCGCCCGGCTCCGACGGATTGCCCGGGCGATGGCCTTGATCGCGGCCTCCTGCCCGACCACCTGCACGTGCAGCTCTTCCTCCATTCGCAGCAGACGGGCCGTCTCTGCCTCCTGCAAACGGGTCACCGGGATCCCCGTCCACCGCCCTACGATAAACGCAATCTCCTCCTCGCCAAGTACCGGCCGGACCGACTGACGGCGCGTTTCCCACTCCTCTTGGCGGGCGCGGATCTGCCCCTGCAGCTCGCGCTCCGTGTCCCGGAGCGCGGCCGCGCGTTCGAAGTTCTGGTCACGAACCGATGCGTCCTTCTCGGCGTTGACCGCCACGAGCTGCGCCTTCAGATCGGCAACCTCTGGCGGAGGCACCTGTGCCGAAAGCCGCGCGCGCGCGCCGGCCTCGTCGATGACGTCGATCGCCTTGTCAGGAAGAAACCGATCAGTGATGTAGCGTTCCGAGAGCTTGGCCGCGAGCACGAGCGTCTCGTCAGGGAGTGTCACCCGATGATGGTCCTCATACTTCGCGCGCAGCCCTTTCAGGATCTCGACCGTCTCGTCGATGGACGGGGGATCGACGACGACCGTCTGAAATCGGCGCTCGAGCGCTCCGTCTTTCTCGATGTACTTCCGGTACTCATTGAGCGTCGATGCGCCCACGCACTGCAGCTCACCGCGCGCGAGTGCCGGCTTGAGCATGTTACTCGCATCGATCGCACCCTCGGCCGCCCCAGCACCGACGAGCGTGTGCAGTTCGTCGATGAAAAGAATGATCCGCTTATTCTGCGCGATCTCGCTCATCACTGCCTTCAGCCGCTCTTCGAACTGGCCGCGATATTTCGTCCCAGCAATTACGGCCGCCATATCGAGCGAGAGCACGCGGTGATCGCGGAGCGAGTCCGGGCAGGTGTTGTTCGCGATCATCTGCGCGAGACCCTCGACGATCGCGGTTTTGCCGACCCCGGGTTCGCCGATCAGTACCGGATTGTTTTTCTTGCGGCGCGAGAGAATCTCCATCACGCGCTCAATCTCCTTGAAGCGCCCAATCGTCGGGTCGAGTTGCCCGTCAGCCGCGAGCGTCGTGAGGTCGCGGCAGAAATGATCCAGGGCCGGGGTCTTGGACTTCTTCTCTCCCTTCGCAACCGTCGGCTGTTGCACGACGTTGGGCGCTCCCGCGGTGCCGCCCTGCGGCATCTCGGTCCCAAGCAGGCGCAACGTCTCGGCGCGCGCTGCTTCGAGGTTGACCCCCGCCTCGGACAGCACCTGGGCCGCGATGCCCTTCTCTTCGCGCAATAGCCCAAGGAGCAGGTGTTCCGTCCCCACATAGCTGTGATTCAACTCGCGGGCCTCGCCCATCGCGAGTTCGAGTACTTTCTTGGCGCGCGACGTGTACGGCAGATCAGGGCCGGCGGCTTGGGCGGCCTTCCCCTTTTTTACCGTCTCCTCGATCTTCTGCTGGATATCCTCGAGGTCGACGCTCAGGTTGCTGAGCACGGCGGCCGCCACGCCCTCACCCTCGCGGATGAGGCCGAGCAGAATATGCTCTGTGCCCACGTATTCGTGATGCAAGCGTGCGGCTTCCTCGCGCGCCATCGCTAGGACCTTCCGCACTCGCTCGGTGAAATTGTATCCGTTCATCGGACGCCTCGATTTGCCGGATTAGCCGGGGAGCTTCGCTTCGGTGGCGAGTACCGTGCGCACGTACTTCGCGCGCGCCAAGTTCGCCTCGCCTTCTGTCAGTATCCGCCCCGCGGCGTGGGAGAGATGTGCCGTTTGGCTGAAGATTAAGAGCTTGTTAAGCGTATACGTACTGATTCCCGACACGAGATTCAGACCCGCAGCCAACCGGACCCCACTCAGCAGGTTCATCGCCTCATCGGCCGGCAGGTTGCGCGCATGGCTCAAGGTGCCGTACGCCCGCCACAGTTTGTCTTCAATAATATACCCAGCGTCCCGCAACAGGACACGCCGGGCCTCCTCTTCACGCTCGATGACCCGGCGTACGACGCGCGTCAGCTGATCGGCGAGTTCGTCCTCGCCGCGGCCGAGGGTCGTCTGGTTCGATATCTGGAAAAAGTTGCCGAGAACGTCACTCCCCTCACCATAGAGCCCCCGGTACGTGAGCCCCATGTGCTGCAATCCCTGGAGCACCTTGCCGATCTCCTGCGTGAGCACCAACCCCGGCAGATGGATCAACACTGATGCCCGCATCCCGGTACCGGTGTTCGTCGGGCAGGCGGTGAGAAAGCCGAACTCCTGATGCCAGGCGTACGGGACCTCGGACCCCAACTCCCGATCCATACGTTCGGCGTCGCGCAGCGCACCCGCGACGTCGAACCCGGACCGGAACACCTGCAGGCGCAGGTGGTCCTCCTCGTTCACCATCAGCCCCGAATCACCGCTGACGAAGACGGCGCCGGCGTTTGGCGTCGCCGCGCCCTGATCGAGGCCCGCGAGCTCCCGGCTCACCAGGTGTCGCTCGTGCAGCAGCAACCGCTCCTGCGGAGCGCATTCATCGACGCGCACGAAGGCTGAATCGCGCAGTGACGGAACGCGTGACGCCGCCTCCCGGATCTGATGCAACACGCGAAGTCGCTCCCCTTCGCGTGCCCGGAGCGGGAAGGCATACCCCGCTACGTTCCGAGCGAGTCGGATCCGCGACGAAAGAACGATCCCCGCATGTTCGCCTGACGCGCTGAGCCAATGGAGGCCGCCGTCTGGCACGAGGCTCAGGTCAAGGCTCACTCGAGCCCCCGGATCTGGTCACGCAGAGTGGCCGCCGATTCGAACGCCTCATCCGACACCGCCCGCTGCAGCTGATCGCGCAGGTCGCGGAGCGTCTCCGTGCGAGTCACAATTTCAGGGTCCCGTGTCTCATACCGCCATCCGTCGTGCTTTGTCGACCCGTGGACGCGCCGAAGCAGTTCGCGCAAACTCTGCTCGAACGCCCCGTAGCAACGCGCGCAGCCCAATCTCCCGCTTGCGCGAAACTCACGGATCGACGTCCCACAGTAGGCGCAACGCGCCGCGTCCCCTGGCATCTGCGCTGCCTGCTGCTGCACCGCCTGCAAAAAGTCGCCGAGCGGGTGCTTGGGCTCGGCGACCGTCGTCTCGATTCCCCGCTCGGCCGCGCACCGTTCGCAGAGATGTACCTGCGTGACTGCGTTCTCGACAATTTGCGTGAGATGCACCACCGCATCGCGCTCGCCGCACTGGTCGCAGACCATCAGACGCCCCTCTCTGACGCGCTCACGGGTCGCAGGCGGCCGTCCTCGAGGTGCAAAACGCGCGACGCGCGGGCGGCCAGCGAACGATTGTGCGTCACGACCACGAGGGCGACCGCGAACTCGGCAGTCAACTCGGCGAAAAGGTCGTGCAACCGCTCGGCATTGTGATGGTCGAGGTTCCCCGACGGCTCGTCCGCCAGTACTAGGGGCGGATTCGCCGCGAGGGCGCGGGCGACGGCGGTGCGTTGCTGTTCACCTCCCGACAGCTCGGAAGGCCGGTGGTGCCGGCGCGCCGAGAGTCCGACCCGGTCCAATAGCGCCTCGGCGCGCTCACGCGCCTCGGCGCGCGGCAGGTTGGCGATCCACAACGGCATCATCACGTTCTCCAGCGCGGAGAACTCCTTGAGCAGGTGGTGGAACTGAAAGACAAAACCCACAGTCCGGCTCCGGAGTTCCGCCAGCACCTCGTCGCCGGCCGTACGCGTCGAGTGCCCCAACAACTTGACCTCGCCGACGTCGGGTCGATCAAGAGCGCCAAGGACGTGCAGGAAGGTGCTCTTCCCCGCACCGCTCGCCCCGACCACCGCCACCATCTCACCTCGCGCGATGGTGAGGTCGACACCATCCAAGACGCGAATCAGGCTGCCGTCGCCGCCGCGGTACGCCTTCTCCACGCCGGTCGCCTCGAGCACGAGGCCGCTCTCGGATTCGATCATTCGCTGCGGATCGCCTCAATCGGGTAAAGCTTCGCCGCCGTGGCCGCCGGATAGAGCGTCGCCAGGACTGCCACCGCCACGCTCAGCAACGCGATCAGCGCGATGTCGAACGGTTCAAGCTGCACCGGCAGGTGGTCGATGAAATAGACCGAGGGGTCGAGGGTGATGAGGCGTCCCCGATCGAGCGCGAGCCCGGTCCCGACGCCGAGCACGAGCCCGAGACTCGTCCCGACGACGCCGATGAACAGCCCCTGTAAGAGGAAGATCGCGCGAACCGACTCCGCCCGGAGGCCCATCGCCTTGAGGATCCCGATCTCACGCGTCTTGTCGCGCACAACCATCGTGAGGGTGCTCACGATATTGAATGCCGCGACCATAATGATCAACGCGAGCACGATCGCCATGGCGAACTTCTCGAGCTTGAGCGCGCGGAACAGCGAACTATTCTGCTGCTGCCAGTCGCGGGTGAAGTACTCCGCTCCCATCACGCTATCAATGTGCGCCGCCACATCAGGCGCGGCCCAGCGATCGGTGGTCCTCACCTCGATACCCGTAACCGCGGAGTCGAGTCCAGCGAAGTCTTGCGCCTCATCGAGATCGACAAAGAGGTACCCGTTGTCGTATTCATACATCCCCGTCTCGAAGATGCCCGTGACCTCAAACTCCTTGTAGCGCGGGATCACCACACCGAGCATGGGGTTCAGCGTACCGCTCGCCGTGACGAGCGTCAGCACGGTGCCCGGCACCGCGTTCAGTCGTGACGCGAGCAGCGCGCCAAGTACGGCACCGCGGCGATGACCGGCGGCCGTGACGAACGAAAAGTCACCAACCGTTGCATGGTCACGAATCGATGTCACCTGTGGCGACCCCGAGTCACCGGGAATGATCCCCGCCACGGAGATCGCTTCCGAGTAGCTGCTGCCGCTGGTCGCCAACCCCTGGTGCACCACAAACGGCGCCGCGTCGACGACGCCCTCGACCGCGCGCACCTGTTCGAGCGCCTCACGCCAGCCGGCCATCCGGAGATCTATGCCGTACGTCAGGACCCGCACATCCGGACTGCCCACGAGAATCTTTTCGCGCAGGTCGGTCTGCAGTCCGCTCATCACCCCCATGATTACCACCAGCGCACTCACGCCGACCACCACACCGGCCACGGCGATGACCGAGATGAACGACAAGAGGCGTGACCCGCCACGACTACGCAGGTATCGCCACGCGATCGAGAACTCCAAGCGACTAAAGCCGTTCATTCGGCGCGCATGAGTGGGAAGAGGATCACGTCGCGGATATGCGGGGTATCGGTCAGGAACATAAAGAGTCGATCGAGACCGATGCCCACTCCGCCCATCGGCGGCATGCCATACTCCATCGCGCGCAGATAGTCCTCGTCGACCCCAGTCGCCTCCTCGTCTCCCGCTGCTTTGAGACGCGCCTGCGCCTCGAAACGCGCGCGCTGATCCAACGGATCGTTGAGCTCGGAGAACGCATTGGCGATCTCTTTCCCCTTGGCAAAGAGTTCGAACCGCTCAGTGAGCCCAGGCTTGGTCCGGTGTGGCTTTGCCAGCGGCGAGAGCTCCACCGGGTAGTCGATGACAAACGTGGGGCCGTCGAGTTTTGACTCCACATGTTCCTGAAAGAGCTCATCCATGAGCTTCGGGCGCGAGAGCCTCCCGGCATCGTTCACACCGGCGCGCTCCGCCGCTTTCCGCAACTCCGCATCGCTCATCGCCGTGACGTCCTGTACTCCGAGCGCCTTCGACAGTGATGGCAGCCACTCGACGCGAGGAAACGGCACGGTAAAAACCGGCACTGGCGCGGCCTCCCCTCCATCGAACCGCTCCCGCGGCGCCGCGCCCAGCACGTCACGGACCGCGGTCGACGCCGTGATCAACAGCTGCTCCACGCGACCCATCATCCCCGTATAGTCCGTGTATGCCTCATAGAACTCGAGCATCGTGAACTCGGGATTGTGCGTCCGATCGATCCCTTCGTTCCGGAAGTCGTGTCCAATCTCGTACACGCGATCGAAGCCGCCGACCACGAGCCGCTTCAGATAGAGCTCGTCAGCGATCCGCAGGTAGAGCGGGATATCGAGCGCATTGTGATGCGTCGCGAATGGTTTCGCTGCTGCGCCGCCGTAGAGCGGCTGCAGTACCGGCGTTTCCACTTCGAGGTAGCCGAGATCGTCCAGCGCGCGGCGAATCGCCGTCGTCATCCGTGACCGTGCGGCGAAATGCCGTCGCACCTCTGGATGAACGGCAAGGTCGGCGTAGCGTTGACGCGACCGCTGTTCACCGTCGGCAAAGCCCGAGTGCGTCACCGTCTTGCCGTCGACGACCTCGTCCTTGCCGAATGGCAGCGGACGAAGCGACTTCGCGAGCATCGTCACCGCGTCCACGCGCACCGTCACCTCGCCCGTGCGCGTGCGAAAGAGCGGACCGTGCACGCCGATCACGTCGCCAAGGTCGAAGAAGGCCAGTCGGGCAAAGATTTCGTCGGCCAGTTGATCCTTACGGAAGTAGATCTGAATCCGCCCGGTATCGTCAGCGAGGTGCGCGAAGATCGTTTTGCCATGCCCACGCCAGGCAACGATCCGGCCAGCCAACTGTACGACGGGCCCGGGCTCTTCACCTTCGGGCAGGAGCGGCGGCGCGCCACAGCCGTGCGTGCGGTCGAAGCCGTACGCAAACGGCTCGACCCCTGCCGCCACCAGAGCCTCGAGGTTCTCGCGCCGCGCCTTCATAACAAAATTCAGTTCGTCGCTCATCGTCCGCCTCTCCTGGTCACGGGGCGCTGCATCACGACGTCTCGGGCGGTGCACCCGAGAGCTTTAAGTACGCCTCGATAAACGGGTCAATAGCACCGTCCATCACCTTATGCACATCTGTGAGTTTCAGCTCGGTTCGATGGTCATTGACCATCGTGTACGGTTGGAAGACGTAGCTCCGAATTTGACTGCCGAACGATACGTCCTGTTTGGTTGCGTCAAGCGCCGCCTTGACCGCCGCGAGCTTGTCCGCCTCACGTTGGTAGAGCTTGTTCTTCAGCTGTTTCATCGCCGTCGCCTTGTTCTTGAACTGGGACCGTTCCGCTTGCGAGGCGCACACGAGTCCCGTCGGAAGATGTGTGATGCGCACGGCAGAGCTCGTCTTGTTCACGTGCTGCCCGCCAGCACCGGACGCGCGATAGACGTCGATCCTCAGGTCCTCGTCGCGAATCTCAATGTTGATCTCCTCGTTCACCACCGGATAGACGAACACCGACGCGAAGCTCGTGTGACGGCGCGCCTGCGAGTCGAATGGCGAAATGCGCACGAGTCGGTGCACCCCAGCCTCTGGACGCAGGAAGCCGAAGGCGTATTCGCCCTTGACCTCGAGCACAGCGCCCTTGATCCCGGCCTCCTCGCCCTCGGACAGGTCGATGATCTCCACCGTGAATCCCTTCCGCTCCGCCCAGCGCGTGTACATGCGCATGATCATTTGCGCCCAGTCTTGCGCCTCCGTACCGCCGGCGCCGGCACTGATTTCGACCTGCGCGTCGCGAAAATCATCCCGTCCCTGCAAAAGGGTCCGCAGCTGGAAAGCGTCGGCGTCCTCCCGGACGGCACTCGCCTCACCGGCAAGCTCCGATTCCAGTTCATCGTCGGACTCCACCGCGAGCAGCTCAGCGAGTTCCACTGCACCGGCGATCCGACCGATGAGCTTGTCGAAGGGATCGACCCACCCCTTAAGCGTTTTGACCTCTTGCACCACTCCGCGGGCCCGTTCCTGTGCGTTCCAGAATGCCGGATCGGCCATGTCGCCTTCCAGCGCGTTCAGCCGTTCGCGCTTGCGATCGAGGTCAAAGGTACCTCCGGAGCTCATCGAGCCTCGCGGCGTCGTGCCGAAGGGAGTGCAGATGCGGAGAGTCAGCCATGGGATCGTAGGAGGTGGGCGGATGCCAAAGCGAGCGAATCCAGCTCGCGGAACCAGCTCGCGGGGTGCACGAGGGAAAGATAGCCCGACGTGCGGTCCAGAGGCACTCGACATTGGAACATCTTCTCGCCGCGAAGCAGCAGGACCTTTACGGTCGTTTCGAAGGACGTCTTCACGTCCGAGACGAGTGGCCGAGCGGTGCCGATGGCCTGCCTCAAATGATGGCGGTGGCGGTAGCCGAGACTCTCGGCGCCACATTCTGCTGGGGCACAATCAGCGGCGGTTGGGTCTGTGTCGAGCGCCGCGGCGGCGCTGGCGCTCGCGCGACACCAGAGTTGGAAGGAGAAAGCCTTGAAACGATCGACGGAGGCGCCACGGGTGGATTCGCCACGGGGGAGGGCGTTGGCCACGACGCAGATGACGCTGGACTGAGCGGCCCCCTCAGCCGCTCGAGCACCTCTGGTGCCGCTTCAGCCGCTGACTCCATCACGTCCCCGCCCTGCCCGGTCCAGGCCCATCCCAGCGCGGCCAAAGGACCCGACGCGCGAGCGGGCGTCATCGCCGAAACGCCGGGCCGGGCGACGGGGATAATCGCACCGCACACTGAACAACGGGAGCGTACTCCGTTCGGTGGCACCCTAGATGGATCCACGCGGAAGACCGACTGACATGCGACGCAATTGACGTTCAACGAGTCTCCCTCAATTGAGAAGTCGATACCGGGGTGCTCGGGCCCGCACTCGCGGGGCGGTCGCCCCACCGATCCGCGATACCGACACGCAGGCACCCACTACACCACGACACGCTCAGCCCGATCTCGCAGCATCACAGGAATCCCGTCACGCACTGGAAATCGGAGCAAGCAGGCTGGACAAAGTAGTCGCTCGCCCCCCTGCTCATCAATCAGCGACCCGTGGCAGGCGGGACAGGCGAGCAGCTCGCGTATCGTGTTTGGAACGGTCACGATGACCTCTCCTCTGGAAGGCGGTAACCAAGCCTGGCGAGTGCGGCAGCGTTACGGCGCCAGTTCGGAAGAACCTTGACCCAGAGATCAAGGAAGATCTTTGCTCCCACCAGCGGTTCGATTCGACTGCGCGCCTCCTGGCCAATCGCCTTGATCCGGCTCCCACCCTCACCGATCACGATGCGCTTCTGGCTTTCCCGCTCGACATGCATCACCGCACGAATGTACACTGGATCGCGACCTTCACGGAACTCCTCGATTTCGACTGCGATCCCATACGGCACTTCATCATCGAGCTGTTCGAGTACCACTTCGCGAAGGAACTCGCCCACAAAGAAGCGAAGATTCTGCGTGGAGACATCTTCCTTGTCGTAGAGGAAGGGACTCGCGGGAAGGAGACAACGAATGGCGGCGAGTAGCGCGTCGACCCCCTCACCGTGTCCCCCGGCGAGGAACAGGGCCGTAGGATACCTCGCCGCAAGTACCGCCCGACGTTGGTCGTCCACACGGTCAACCTTGTTCAGCACGAGAACCACCGGGGCCTTCGGCGCCCGAGGCAGCTGCGCGAGGGCGACCAGGTCGCCAGGGATATCCTCAGAGGCATCAACCAGGTACACAAGCACGTCAGCATCAGCGATCGCCTTCTGGGCGGCATGCTGCATCGCCTTGTGGAGACTGTACCGCGGCTCGAGAAGCCCAGGAGTGTCGAGCAGAATGATCTGCGTCGTGTCGTCACTGAGGATTCCTACGACGCGATCGCGTGTCGACTGCGGCTTCGGCGAGACGATCGCCAGACGTTCCCCTACCAGGCGGTTGAGGAGAGTGGACTTACCGGCGTTCGGCCTGCCCACAATTGTGACGAAGCCGCTCTTGGTCATGCTGGATGATACCTGGGGGAGAACGTTCAGTGCAGTAACGGGATCGGAATGGGCAGAAAAAGGAAAACCCCAGCCGAGTAAACGGCTGGGGCTTCCCAGGGGTGCCGGCGACGGCCTACTCTCCCGCGTCCTCGCGGACGGAGTACCATCGGCGCTGTAGGGCTTAACGATCGTGTTCGGGATGGGAACGAGTGTGGCCCCTACGCTCTAGTCGCCAGCGAAAAGCTGGTAAATCACCTACGAATCACCTACAAAGAGGTGACAACGGAGTGATGGTAGTGTTCGTGTGTTTGCGAATCTATTGTATATAGATCGTGCGATTGCTCTGCGGTTGTTTTCCAACCCCTGACTGTGAAGAAAGGGGGAGTAGTCAAGCCGCACGGGCGATTAGGATCGGTTAGCTCGTAGGCCATTACTGGCTTTCCACTTCCGACCTATCGACGTGGTGGTCTCCCACGGCCCTTCAGGGGACTCAAGGTCCCAGGGAGAGTTCATCTTGGGGACAGCTTCCCACTTAGATGCTTTCAGCGGTTATCTGTGCCGACCTTCGCTACCCGGCGGTGCCACTGGCGTGACAGCCGGGACACGAGCGGGTCGTCCGACTCGGTCCTCTCGTACTAGAGTCCGCACCCCTCAACTCTCCAACGCCCACGACGGATACAGACCGAACTGTCTCACGACGTTCTGAACCCAGCTCATGTACCACTTTAACCGGCGAACAGCCGGACCCTTGGGACCTTCTCCAGCCCCAGGATGTGATAAGCCGACATCGAGGTGCCAAACCGCGCCGTCGATGTGAACTCTCGGGCGCGATAAGCCTGTTATCCCCAGCGTACCTTTTATCCGTTGCGCGATAGCCGATCCACACCGGGCTACCGGATCACTACGGCCCACTTTCGTGGCGGCTCGACCCGTCGGTCTCGCCGTCAGGCTCCCTTATGCCGTTACACTCTTGAGCGCGAATATCGTCCGCGCTGAGGGAACCATGCGCGCGCCTCCGTTACTCTTTCGGAGGCGACCGCCCCAGTCAAACTGCCCACCTGCCACGGTCCCAGCCGGGGTTTTCCCGAGCGTGGTGAGGACGTTACATGAGCCAGGCTGGTATTTCACTGTTGACTCCACCCGAGCTAGCGCCCGAGTCTCAAAGTCTCCCAGCTATGCTACACAGTCTAATGCGACGTCCAATGACAAGCTGCAGTAAAGGTGCATGGGGTCTTTTTGTCCTGTCGCGGGGACTCGGAATCCTCACCGAGACTGCAATTTCGCCGAGCACCGGGTCGAGACAGTGCCCAAGTCGTTACTCCATTCGTGCAGGTCGGAACTTACCCGACAAGGAATTTCGCTACCTTAGGACCGTTATAGTTACGGCCGCCGTTTACCGGGGCTTCGGCTCAATGCTTCGCCTTGCGGCTAACATCTCCCCTTAACCTTCCGGCACCGGGCAGGAGTCAGTGAGTATACGGCGCCTTGTGCGGCTTGGCACTCACCTGTGTTTTTGCTAAACAGTCGCTTGGGCCGATTATCTGCGACCAATAAGAGCGAACAGCGCGAAGCTGCCTACCCTCATCGGCATCCCTTCTTCCGAAGTTACGGGATCATTATGCCGAGTTCCTTGACCCGGTTTCACTCGTTCACCTTAGGCTACTCGCCTTGCCCACCTGTGTCGGTTTACGGTACGGACGTCTGCAGCATTCCCCACCAGGGCTTTTCTTGCCTGTCGACTCTACGCAACTCGCTTCTGGGTTGCCCCGTCCACTCGTCATTGGGTCTCGGTTTCCCTACACCTTTTCACGGTCAGTCCACAAGACCGCTTGCGCTTCGTTCCAGGGTCCCCCTGGGGTTGCTAACACACTACAGACGGGATCGGAATATTGACCGATTGTCCATCGACTACGCCTCTGGGGCCTCGTCTTAGGGTCCGCCTCACCCTGCGCTGATTGCCATGGCGCAGGAATCCTTGGGCTTACGGTGTGCGGGGTTTTCACCCGCATTTGCGCGTACTCATTCCGGCATCCTCACTTCTGAACGCTCCACGACTGGTTTCCACCGTCGCTTCAAGGCGATCAGAACGCTCCCCTACCCCTCATACATACGTATGAAGACCAAGCTTCGGCGGGCCGCTTAATCCCGACCATTCTCGGCGCATTCCCACTGGACTGGTGAGCTATTACGCACTCTTTAAAGGAGTGGCTGCTTCTAAGCCAACCTCCCAGTTGTCAGTGTAGGAACACATCCTTCGCTATACTCAGCGGCCACTTTGGGGCCTTAGCTGTGGTTCTGGGTTCTTTCCCTCTCGCCGTTGGACATTATCGCTCAACGACTGCCTCCCGAGATACATGTAACAGGTATTCGGAGTTTGGTTGGGGTTGGTACCAGCTACGCCAGCCCGCGCCCATCCAGTCGCTCTACCTCCTGTACACAATTCCTCGAGGCTCTACCTCAATAGATTTCGGGGAGAACCAGCTATCTCCAGGCTTGATTGGCCTTTCACCCCTACCCACAAGTCATCCGAGCGGTTTTCAACCCACACCGGTTCGGGCCTCCACTAAGTGTTACCTCAGCTTCACCCTGCTCATGGGTAGATCGCCCTGGCTTCGGGTCGTACCCCCAGGAACTCAAGCGCCCTCGTTACAGGACTCGCTTTCGCTGTGGCTCCGCTGCATAACAGCTTAGCCTCGCTCCTGAGGAGTAACTCGCCGGATCATAATGCAAAAGGCACGCAGTCAGCCGTGACACGAGCAAGCCCGTGCCCAGCCTCCTACCGCTTGTATGCAAGTCGTTTCAGGATCTCTTTCACTCCCCGCACTGGGGTGCTTTTCACCTTTCCCTCACGGTACTCGTTCACTATCGGTCACACGAGAGTCTTTAGCCTTGGAGGGTGGTCCCCCCGGTTTCACGCCCGATTACTCGAGTCGGGCGTTACTCAGGAACTCCACTACGTAAGGTGCATGGTCTTCGCCTACCGGGCTTTCACCGTCTATGGCGGAACGTTCCAGTTGCACTTCGGCTGACGTCGCCTTACGCGTCTGTGGGTCCTACAACACCGCGGCCACAAGGACCTCGGTTTGGGCTCTACCCCGTTCGCTCGCCGCTACTTGGGGCATCTCGGTTGATTTCTCTTTCCACCAGGTACTTAGATGTTTCAGTTCCCTGGGTTAGCTCGGCTTTCGCCGTGACCGCCATTCCTGACGGCCGGGTTTCCCCATTCGGGCATCTTGGGATCAAAGCGTGTGTGCCGCTCCCCCAAGCTTATCGCAGCTTACCGCGCCCTTCATCGCCTTCGTGTGCCTAGGCATCCCCGACTTGCATTCGCTCGCTTGACCACAAAATCTAGTCCAGCAGAGCACGCGCGATCTACAACGAGTGATCTGATATCGGTGGACTCGCCTGGTTACCCAGTCGAGCCTTTGTAATTCGTCGAAATCGTGTCACTAGTGTGATTCGTTATCCCACGAACACTACCATCTTCCGTTGTCAATAAGCGGGTCGTGCGCCCCATCCCTAAAGGACGAGGCCAGACTGCTATAAAGTCGAGTATGAGAGAGAAATCGCGCAGTGTACGAAGCAAGCGACTATCCGGTAGCGCTTTCGTGCCGTCACCAGAGGGTTAACCCTGATGGGGCCTACTCGCTGCTCCGTTAAGGAGGTGATCCAGCCGCAGGTTCCCCTACGGCTACCTTGTTACGACTTCGCCCCAGTCATTGCGCTCGCCTTAGGCGGCTTGGTCCCTTGCGGGTTCCGACACCGACTTCGGGCGCTCACAACTTCCATGGCGTGACGGGCGGTGTGTACAAGGCCCGGGAACGTATTCACCGTGGCGTAGCTGATCCACGATTACTAGCGATTCCAGCTTCATGTAGTCGAGTTGCAGACTACAATCCGAACTGAGGACCGGTTTGGGGATTGGCTCACTCTCGCGAGTTGGCGACCCTCTGTCCGGCCCATTGTAGCACGTGTGTAGCCCTAGACGTAAGAGCCATGATGACTTGACGTCATCCCCACCTTCCTCCGGTTTGGCACCGGCAGTCCCCCTAGAGTCCCCGGCATTACCCGCTGGTAACTAAGAGTGAGGGTTGCGCTCGTTGCGGGACTTAACCCAACATCTCACGACACGAGCTGACGACAGCCATGCAGCATCTGTGCAGGAACTCCGAAGAGGGGCTCACGTTTCTGCGAGCTTTCTCCTGCATGTCAAGCCTAGGTAAGGTTCTTCGCGTTGCGTCGAATTAAACCACATGCTCCACCGCTTGTGCGGGCCCCCGTCAATTCCTTTGAGTTTCAGCCTTGCGGCCGTACTCCCCAGGCGGGGTACTTCATGCGTTAGCGCCGGCACCCAGGGGGTCGCTCCCCCAGACACCTAGTACCCATCGTTTACGGCGTGGACTACCAGGGTATCTAATCCTGTTTGCTCCCCACGCTGTCGTGCCTCAGTGTCAGCAAATGCCCAGCAGGCCGCCTTCGCCACTGGTGTTCTTTCGGATATCTACGCATTCCACCGCTACACCCGAAATTCCACCTGCCTCTACATTGCTCAAGCTAGGCAGTTCGCACGGCAGATCCGGGGTTGAGCCCCGGACTTTCACCACACGCTTACCTTGCCACCTACGCACCCTTTACGCCCAGTGATTCCGGACAACGCTCGCACCCTCTGTATTACCGCGGCTGCTGGCACAGAGTTAGCCGGTGCTTCCTCACCCGGTACCGTCAATCCTCTCGAAAAAGGAGTTTCGTCCCGGGCAACAGTGGTTTACGCCCCGAAAGGCTTCATCCCACACGCGGCGTCGCTGCGTCAGACTTTCGTCCATTGCGCAATATTCCCCACTGCTGCCTCCCGTAGGAGTCTGGGCCGTGTCGCAGTCCCAATGTGGCTGGCCATCCTCTCAGACCAGCTACCCGTCGTAGCCTTGGTGGGCCATTACCCCGCCAACTAGCTGATAGGCCGCGAGCGCCTCGATTTGCCCCGGAGGTTTCCTCACCAGACGATGCCGTCCAGTGAACGTATGCGGTATTACCCGGCCGTTGGGCCGGCTATCCCCCACAAATCGGAAGCTTGCTCACGTGTTACGCACCCGTTCGCCGGTTGCCCTTGCGGGCCCCCTTGACTTGCATGTGTTAAGCACGCCGCCAGCGTTCGTCCTGAGCCAGGATCAAACTCTCCAATAGAGAATCCAATAGGCTCTCCCGAATCGCTGTCACGCTGTCACGCATGACAGCGTTATTCGGAATCACAAAATATAGTTCAGGTCTAAACTCTCCCCAGGCCCCCGAACGGGACCAGGATCAATGAGTTTGCCTCGCACACTTTGCGATATCTCTCTCAACTCGATTTTCAATCAGCATTTGTTTGCTCGGCATCATTTCCATGCCAGCCTTTAAGCATACTCAGTAAATCAGGCGACGTCAAGTGGGCAAACTAACCCTTTGCCCCGATTCACGCGAGAACATCACTGCTCTCCCGACCGATCCACTTACCTCCCCGTTTAGGGGAAGACTGTAACAGTAGCGCACCAAAGTCGCGATTGCAAGGGGCACTGAGACTCCCACTCCTTACTCACGCCGGCGTATCGCCAATCACTCGCGCAACGCTGCGTCGCACAACGCCGCACACGCGTTCTCCTCTGAAAAACAGAAGGACCTCGACTTGCTGCGCCGAGGCCCTTCGTCATGCGCCCTGAAGGAATCGAACCTTCAACCTAGTGATTAAGAGTCACTTGCTCTGCCAATTGAGCTAAGGGCGCGCGATTCTATCAACCACGTGAGGCGCGCCAGGAGGGACTCGAACCCCCGACCCACAGCTTAGAAGGCTGTTGCTCTATCCACCTGAGCTACTGGCGCTTCAAACATTGCCGTGTCACTCCTGCACTCACCTCTCGCGACCAAATCGGGGCGGCCGGATTCGAACCGGCGACCTCCTGCTCCCAAAGCAGGCGCGATACCGGGCTACGCTACGCCCCGTGAACAGAGTGGAACCTTAATCGGCCCACGGCGTCCGGTCAACTGCCCGTTGACATTTGTCTCGCTGGGGTGATTCACGCCGTCGGCCCCCCTGCCGTCGAAAGCGCGCGCAACATGCGACGGAACGCCTGTCCCCGATGACTCACGCGTCCCTTTGCCTCCGGCGTTGCGTCGGCGAAAGTGCACTGAAGATCATCGCTCCAGAAGAGCGGATCATAGCCGAATCCGCCCTTGCCACTCGGGACCGCGAGGATGCGACCGCTACATTCTCCTCGCGCGCTCCACTCACGTGTGCCGTCGGTGCAGACGACCACACTCACGTAGCGCGCCGAGCGCTGCGCCGAGTCGCCGAGCACCGCCGTGAGATGCGCATTGTTCGCGGCGTCGAGTGCGGCGCCACTTGCGGTACTCCCGGACCACCGCTTGCTGCGAACGCCCGGCCCACCGCGGAGCGCATCGACCTCCAGTCCGGAATCATCGGAGACCACCATCGTGCAGGGGAGTCGGGCGGCGAACCACCGCGCCTTCGCGCGCGCATTTTCCTCAAACGTCGCGAATGCTTCGAGCCCATCCTCCTCGGGATCCTCGTCGGCGAATCCGACTGACGCGAGACTATCGAGTGCGAAGCCCGCGTCGCGGAACATCCGAGACAACTCGTGCAGTTTCCCGGCGTTGCGCGTCGCGAGGACGATCCGCACGGGCCGGCCGGACCGCGCAGCAGTCAATTCAGGCGAGGCCAAGCGCTGCGCGCTGTGCACCGTCAAGGAGGCGGATTCCGTCGGTGGCAAGGTCGAGCAGCGTATTGAGCTCGCCGCGCGCGAACGTCCCCTTCTCCCCCGTGCCCTGCACCTCGACGAAGTGCCCTTCGCTGCTCATGACGACGTTCGCATCCACCGCGGCGCGCACATCCTCCTCGTACTCGAGGTCGAGGACCGGTGTACCGCTCACAATCCCCACACTGACGGCCGCGACCCGGCGTTTCACGGGCGACACCTTCACGCGCTTCGTCGCCACCATCCAGTCGAAGGCATCACAGACGGCCAGGGCGGCACCAGTAATCGCCGCGGTACGGGTACCTCCGTCGGCCTGGAGCACATCGCAATCCACCTTGAGTGTGAACTCGCCCCATGCGAAGTCGTCGAGCATCGCACGGACGCTACGGCCGATCAACCGCTGGATTTCTTGGGTGCGTCCGCCAACCTGTCCCCGTTCGCGCTGCGTGCGGGTGTGCGTTGCGCGTGGGAGCATCGAGTACTCCGCGGTAAGCCACCCTTCGCCCCTGCCCTTCTTCCAGCCAGGGACGCCATCCTCGACGCTCACGGCACAGAGAACGCGCGTATTGCCGAAGGCGACAAGGCAACTTCCTTCTGCGTTCGGGACCGCACCGCGTGTCATCGAGATCTGCCGCAGGGCATTCGTAGCACGGCCCGCAGGACGGGCATGGGGCTTGGAGTCAGGCACGGAGTCGTTGGATAATGGACGTAGTGGATTGGCCGGGCGTCAACGGAACAATGACGACACGTCCGCCGCGCGCGAGAACAAGATCGGCGCCGATAACGGTGTCAGGTGCGTAGTCACCGCCCTTAACGATCACGTCCGGCAGCAGGGCGGTGACGAGGTCAAGCGGTGTGTCTTCGTCAAATATGACAACGGCATCGACCGCCGCGAGACTGGCGAGAACGTATGCACGTTCGGACTCGGAACGCACGGGACGGTCCTCCCCCTTGCCGAGTCGGCGCACAGAGGCATCGCTATTCACGCCGACGACGAGCACATCGCCCTCAGCGCGAGCGCCGGTGAGCACGTCGACGTGGCCTGAGTGCAGAAGATCGAAAACCCCGTTGGTGAACACGACCGCTCCGGCCTGCGACGAACGCCAGCGCTTCGCGTCGGAGCGGGTCAGGACCTTCAGTCGCGGATCGAGTGGAGCGCTCAGAACGTCACCTTCGCGGCGGGGTGGAAGTGAACCTCACGGACAAAGCCGGGGAACTCGATGCTTTCGTAGTACTCGGCCCAGATCTGGATCGACCCGACACGACGACGCACCGTGATTTTTCCCGCATCCTTGGGAAGTGCGAGCGAGTCCGCCACGGCTCGAAGTCGTCGTTTGATCACCAGGTCGCTGCGAAGCCCCGCAAAGCGTGCCTCCTGTTGCATGCGGTCACGGAACTGGTAGAATTTCCAGTACGTGCCGCCGATCTCCCAGCTGTAGTACGAGAGCGCAACGATGACGACCACCGTGAGGATTGCTCCGAGCGTACCCCCGCCCGCACGTGATTTCACCACTGCGATTGCGCTCCTTCGATGACGTCCGTCACGATTCGGTCAATCGCCTGCTTCCGACCCAGCGCTTCGCCGCGATCGGCGTACTCGCCGTCGGCCTGGATACCGGTGCGGGTCCAGAGAACCTTCCCGGTGACCTGATCGACGATCTCGATATTGACATAGACACGCAACCGCCGGCGCGCCGAGGTCGCCTGGTTGGGGTTGGCGGAATAGCCGGCTGCCATGTCGAGGTCGTACCGCGTGATCGTGCCCCGCACGATCGCGTTCGCCCGTTCCTCAGGCGCATCACGCAGTCCGAGTCGTGCGTGCAGGCCCAGACGAAGTGCATCCTGCAACTCTCGCGGCAACTCGGGTGACGACGTCTCGTTCTCCATCGGCAGGACCGCGACGGTCCGCACGTGCGGCGGCAGTCCGCCGCCCGCGAAGCCGTAGAGGCACCCGGCGAGCAGAGGCAATAGTCCGAGGACCAGGGCGGCGAGGCCGCGAGAGAAGAAGCGTGTCACGCGTTGAAGTCTCACCGAATACGCACTGGGGGTCAATCGCTCCCGAGGAGCGCTTGGCCAAGGATGTCACGGAGGTGACGTGGCATCGCGACCGGTCGACCTTCGGACGAGACGGAAATCAGTGTCGTCGACGCCGTCGCCAATCGCTCGCCCTCGAAGGCGCCAGGTTCCGGGACGCGGAAGAGGTCGTACCGGAAGGTCAGTAATCGCGAGCGCAGCGAGGTGAGGCGGGTCTCGACCCGAACGACGTCGTCGTATCGCGCGCTCGCCTGATAGCGCACCTGTGCGTCGGCGACCGCGAGTCGAACGCCCTGGCGCTCCATCTCGGCGTAGGTGATATCGAGGTGGCGAATGAGGTCGGTGCGACCGACCTCACACCAGACGAGATAGTTGGCGTGATAGGCGACGCCCATCTGGTCAGTTTCAGCGTAGCGCACGCGCACTTCGGATGCCGTCATCATGGGGGCGAGTTTACCGGAGACGGACGCCCCTTGTAAAGGGTGTGGAGCCACATACCATTCCGAGATGCTCCCTTCTCCCTGCTACGTCCTCTCCGATGCCCACCTGGGTGTCGCACCCGCAGACGTCGAGCGCGACCTATTGGGACTCCTGCGCTCCCTGCCGGGAGACGCACGCTCGCTGGTGATTAACGGAGACCTCTTCGACTTCTGGTTTGAGTGGCGCCATGCCGTGCCACGGGCCGGCGTGCGGGTACTCGGTGAGCTTGCACGGATCCGCGAGAGTGGTATACCGGTGCTCTGGATTGCCGGGAACCACGATTTTGGCGGCGGCGCGGTCCTTCGAGACGAGCTCGGCCTCGACTACCACATGGGTCCGTGGCGAGGGCAGGTGGGTGGCTGGGACGCGGTGATCGAGCACGGCGACGGTCTGCGCGAAAAGGAGGATGCACCGTACCGCCTGCTGCGCGCGGTGATCCGGCATCGATGGTCGGTGACGCTCTTTCGCTGGCTGCATCCGGACGTCGGGACCTGGATCGCACGGCAGTGCTCTCACACGAGTCGCCACACGCGTCCGCGCGACGGTGGAGAGGGGCTACGACAGGTCGCGCACGCCCGACTGGGGACCGCCGGGGCGCCAGACCTGCTGATTTTTGGTCATTCGCACCTCAGCACACTCGAGCGTGTGCACCGTGGCGTGTTCGCCAATCCCGGCGCGTTCATGGATGCGCCTCGGTTCTTGCGCATCGTGCCGGAACGGATTGAACTGCGCCGTTGGAGCACCGAGGGCAGCACCGTCGAGGATGCGTTGGAGCGCGTGCTCTAGCGGAACGAGAGTGACACCTGCACCGCCGGACCGCGGGGCGTCGGTCGCACCGCCACCTTCGTCGGAAGGTCCCAGAGCTGCGCCGCGACGAACGCATCGGCTCCCGCGAATAGGTGGTTGAAGACCATGACGGCCAGCCAGTCCTCGTAATGCAGGCGTCGCGTCCGCACATACTCCTCGTCGTACCGGGGCACACTCCAGGCCGCAACTTCCGGGCTCCCGTTGGCATCGCGGATCGGCGACCCCGTACTGGCGTCCAGGTTGAATCGCAGCGGGATTGAGTCGCCGGAGAAGCGCCGTGCGATGCGGTAGTCCTCGGCCGAACGATGCACGAGGACGAGCGCCGATACCTCGACTAGGAAGAACAGTCCACCGGCATAGGCTCGATCGAGCTTCGCCTGGCCAGATCCGGGCACGAGAAGCGAGTAGAGAAACGCTCGCCGCGGCGTGATGGGAGGACCGAGTGGATCGGCAGGGACGGGACCTGCCGCCCCCGAGGGATCAGCCGTCACCACGGCGGGGAGGGCTCGCGCCGGAAGCTGGATACCCGCGCGTACGCTGTCACGCTGCTGCCCATCAACCGTTGCCGGAGTCAAAGCACCGAAGGCGAGCAGGCCGGTCCCGATCAGACCGTGGGGGACGCCGCAACGTGTCGCGCGAAGGAGCTCATGGAGAAAATAGGAAAGGTGCGTGCGCATTGGCGGGTGCGACCCGTGAGGACCCTCAAGGTTCCGCTGGCAGTGGGACACCGGCGGAAGATACTCCTCAGCGCAGAGCGGGGAGGCCGTCCCCACGGCGGCACGGTGAGAGGGGTGGCGGGAGCGTGTGGGAATCGAACCCACCCAGCCCGACGTAGTCAGGCCGCTACGGTTTTGAAGACCGCGGGGACCACCAGACCCCATCCGTTCCCTCATTTCCCTCAGTCCAGCCAGCCAATCTGCCAAGCCGGGGTTCAGGCGAGCGCGATCCGCACCCCACCATCGCTCCTCTGCACGGCGCCAACGACCACCGCCGACGGCACGCGGGCACAGTAGGTCTCCACCTGATCGGCAGCGAGGGCAACCAAGAGACCGCCAGAGGTCTGCGGGTCTGTGAGCAGCGCCCGGAGCTCGTCCCCGACATCATTCCAGTCGACCTCGGCCGAGACCCAGTCCGCGTTGCGGCGTGCCCCTCCAGGAAGGTAACCGGCCACGAGCGCTTCGCGCGTTCCGGGCAGCCAGGGCACCGACGCGACATCGAAGACGAGCCGGACATCGCTCGCGCGCGCGATGTGGAGCGCGTGCCCGAGCAGTCCGAATCCGGTAACATCGGTCGCGCACCGTGCCCCAAGGTCGACGGCGGCACGCGACGCCGCCGCATTGAGCGTGCGCATCGAGTCGTAGAGGGCCTCGGCGTGCTCGGGAGCGAGCGCACCACCCTTTTGTGCGGTCGCGAGGATGCCAGTGCCGATCCGCTTGGTGAGGAGCAAAACGTCGCCGGGGCGCGCGTTCGCGTTGGAGAGGATGCGGTCGGGATGCACGCGGCCGGTCACCGCGAGGCCGTACTTCAACTCGTCGTCGATGACCGTATGACCACCCACGATTCGCGCGCCGGCCTCGTGGACCGCGTCCTGCCCACCACGCAGGATCTCCGTGAGGACGGAAAGCGGGAGCGTCTTGACGGGAAAACCGACGATGTTCATCGCGGTGAGCGGTTCCCCACCCATCGCATACACATCCGAGAGCGCGTTCGCCGCGGCGACCCGCCCAAACCGATAGGGATCATCGACAATCGGCGCGAAGAAATCGAGGGTCTGGACCAGCGCGAGTTCGTCGGACAGGCGAAAGACCCCCGCGTCGTCGAAGGTCTCTCGACCAACGAGCAGGCGGGGATCAGTTTCACGCGGCAGCGGCGCGAGCGCGGCGGATAGGTCACCCGGACCCATCTTTGACGCTCAGCCGGCGCCGCGAGCGTACTGCGTGAGACGGACGATATCGTCTTTAGTCACGAGGGGCGGAGGGGAGACGGGAGCAAGCAGACGGGAGAGGATTGAAGTCCGCAGGGCGATGCGCGCCGCATCGTCCCTGCTCCAATGCCCCACCAGCGTCGGCTCAGGGAAGCTTCGCGATCAACTCGACTTCGACGCTCACGCCGCGGGGGAGCCCGGCGACCTGCACGGTCGACCGTGCAGGGCGCGCCTCGCCTAGTGCGGCGGCGTAGACCTCGTTGAACCGAGGAAAATCCGCCATGTCATGCAGGAACACGGTCGTTTTCACCACGTCGCTCCAGGTGAGGCCGGCTTTCGCGAGGACCTCGGCGAGATTCGCCATGACCTGGCGACTCTGCGGCACGATGTCGCCGGAGACAATCTCCATTGTTGCCGGGTCGAGTGGGATCTGACCGGCAGTGAAGAGGAAGCCGCCGGCGATCGTCGCCTGGCTATACGGGCCGATCGCCACGGGGGCCTTGTCGGTGCTCACAATCTGAACGGTCACAGCGTACTCCTAGAAGAGGCCCGAAATAGAGCCATCGGGATGAATGGCCATTTTTTCTGCGGCCGGGGCCTTGGGCAGGCCCGGCATGGTCATGATCTCACCGCACTGCGCGACGAGGAAACCTGCACCGGCGAGGGGATAGACGTCATTGACGGTCACGCGAAAGCCCGTCGGGCGTCCGAGCTTGGTCGCATCGTCGGAGAGCGAATACTGGGTCTTCGCCATGCAGATCGGCGTCTCGGCGAGACCGATGCTCTCGAGGTAGGCGATCGCGCGCTCTGCCTTCGCGCTGTAGTCGGCACCGTCGCCACCGTACACCTGCTTCACGATCGTGTCGATTTTCTCCTTGATCGGAAGCGCGGCGTCGTAGATCGGTTTGAAGTCGGACATGCCGCCCTTGAGGATGTCGAGCACCTCGCGCGCGAGCGCCTCCCCCCCGGCCCCGCCCTTGGCGAAGACCTCGCAGAGCGCAACGCGAGCACCCGCCTGGACTGCCGCCTCGCGGACGATCGCGATCTCGGCCTCGGTGTCGCTGCCGAACCGATTGATCGCCACAACGAGCTCCATGCCGAACTGCCGCACGTTCTTGATGTGGTGTTCGAGGTTCACGACCCCCTTCTTGAGGGCCGCGAGATCCTCGGTGGCGAGCTCGGTCTTCTTGGCACCGCCATTCATCTTGAGCGCGCGGATGGTGGCCACAAGCACCGCGGCCTCGGGCTTGATCCCCCCAAAGCGGCACTTGATGTCGAAGAACTTCTCGGCGCCAAGATCGGAGCCGAACCCGGCCTCGGTAACGACGACATCGCCGACGGCGAGGGCCGCGCGGGTCGCAAGGATTGAGTTGCATCCATGCGCGATGTTGCCGAACGGACCGGCATGCACGAACGCCGGACCGCCCTCGAGGGTCTGTACGAGATTCGGGCGGATCGCATCCTTGAGCAGCATCGCCATCGCGCCGCTCGCCTTGAGATCGCGCGCCCGGACCGGCGTACGATCCGCGCCATAGGTGGACCCGACGATGATGTTGCCGAGTCGTTCCTCGAGATCGGCGGCGCTGGTGGCGAGGGCAACGATCGCCATGACCTCCGAGGCCGGAATGATCACGAATCGTTCTTCCCGCACGACGCCTTCGCCCGGGCCGCCGAGGCCGATGATCACCTTGCGGAGGGCCCGGTCGTTCATGTCGATGGTGCGCGGCCAGGTGATACGGCGCGGATCGATATTGAGTGGGTTGCCCTGCTGCAGGTGATTGTCGAGCAGTGCTGAGAGTAGTGCGTGGGCCGAGGAGATCGCGTGGAAGTCGCCGGTGAAGTGCAAGTTGATGTCGTCCATCGGCAGAACCTGCGCGTAGCCGCCGCCAGCGGCGCCACCCTTGACGCCGAACACGGGGCCGAGCGAGGGCTCACGAATGCAGAGCACCGCATTGGTCCCGATCTTCCGCAGCGCCTGCGCAAGGCCCACCGATGTCGTCGTCTTCCCTTCCCCGGCCGCGGTTGGATTGATCGCGGTGACGACGACGAGCCTGCCTTTCGCTGGGCGCGTCGTGAGCTCAAGGGAGACTTTCGCCTTGTACTTGCCGTAGAGGTCGATGTCGTCGGGCGTGAGGCCGATGTCGGCCGCCACGTCGGTGATGGGGCGCATGGTGGCCGCTTGCGCAATCGCGATGTCGGAGGGAACGCTCATACCGGAATGCTAAACCTCGAGTACGTGGAGTGGAACGAGGGGCAGGTCAGTCCAGACGGAAAAGTCGACGGGTGTTCTCGAGCAGGTGCGCACCAAGGGCACCGACCTCCTGTGCGCGCACCTCGGCGAGGCGCTGCAAGGTATACGCACACCAGGCAGGCTCGTTGCGCTTGCCACGATACGGCACCGGCGCAAGGTACGGACTATCGCTTTCAATAAGCACGCGGTCATCCGGCACCGCACGCAACAGCGCGAGATCGTCCCACTTCTTGAACGTGATGATCCCACTGAACGAGATGCACCAACCAGCCGCGAGTCCGACCTCGGCCAGCGCGTGTGATCCGGTATAGCAGTGCAGAACACCCGTGATGCCGGCGTCCCCCGCCTCGCGCACCATAGCGATCGTGTCGTCCTCGGCATCGCGGGTGTGGACGACAACGGGGCGGCCGGTCTCGCGCGCGATCGCGAGCTGGTCGGCGAAGGCGCGGCGCTGCTGTGGGCGCGGCGAATGATCGTAGTGGTAGTCGAGCCCACACTCGCCGACGGCGACAGCGCCGAGCGCGATGGCTTCTCGGAGGGCCGCCCCGTCGCCCGGAGGGTCGTAGGAGGCCGCATCGTGCGGATGGACCCCGACGGTCCACCAGACGACGCCGGGCCGCTCCTGCGCCACGCGGCGGGCCCCCGCCGCTGCCACCAGCGACTCGCCGATACAGATCACGCCCACGCCGCCCGCCGCGGACAGACGCGCCAGCACCGCGTCTCGGTCGGCGTCGAACTCCTCGCCGGCCAGATGGGCGTGCGAATCGATGAACGGAACGCTTGGTGTGGAAACGAACGAGGCCCCGGCGCATAGATCGCGCCGGGGCCCCGCAACGTGGGCGTCCGACAACTTCAGGCCCGCGCCGACGCCTGCGGCGACCGCGCTGCGTTCGGGCGCGGATACTTGCGCTCGATCCAGTGCAGCAGCGGCGCCGCGATGAAGACCGAGCTGAAGGTGCCGACGATGATGCCGAACGTCAGGACCCAGGCGAAGGGCCGGATGACCGAGCCGCCGAAGATCAGCAGCGCGAGGAGACAGGCGAGGGTCGTCGAACCGGTCATGACCGTCCGCGGGAGCGTCTCGTTCACCGAGCGGTTGAGCAGGTCGTAGAGCGACTCCTTGCGGTGCATCTTGAGGTTCTCGCGCACGCGGTCGAACACGACGACCGTGTCGTTCATCGAATAGCCGATGACCGTCAGCACCGCGCCGACGACGAACACCGACACCTCGAGGTTCATGTACATAGTGAACGCAAGCGTCGCGACGAGATCGTGGAGCGTCGCGAGGACGGCGACGACTCCGAAGCGCCATTCAAAGCGCCAGGCGAGATAGACGAGGGTGAGCGCGAACGCGATCAGCGTCGCGAGGCTCGCCTGCTGTCGCAACTCGCTGCCAACGCGCGGGCCGACCGCGGCAGTGCGACCGACCGTAAAGGCGTCGGCACCGTACTTCTCCCGCAGGGTGCGCTCGATCCGCTGGGCGACGTTCTCCGCGCCGGTCGCGAGTTCCGCGACCTGATCCGATTCCTGCGCGCGGACGACGATGTCGTTCGGCGAGCCGAAGTTGAAGATCTCGGCATCCTCGAGGCCGACCGCGGCAAGCGCGCCGCGGACCTCAGCAATCGCCGGCGCGTCCTTGAAGATGAGTTCCATCTGCGTGCCGCCGGTGAACTCGATGCTGTACGTGAACCCCTTCACCGGGACAAGCACCAGCGCCGGCACGACGAAGACGAGGACGCTGATGAACGCGAGGCGCCACTGGCGGAGGAAGTCCCAGGACGTGTTATGGAGGATGCGCAGCATCAGATGCTCAGGGTCTGGGCGGTCGTGTTACGCGACTGCCACAAGAGGAAGAGGGTGCGGACCACGAAGATCGCGGAGATGAGCGAGGCGAAGATACCGGCAAGCAGCGCGACGGCGAAACCGCGGACCGGGCCGGTGCCGAACTGATAGAGAATCGCCGCCGTCAGCGCGGTCGTGACGTGCGTATCGATGATCGCGCTCCACGCGTGGTCGAAGCCCTCGTCGATCGCGAGGCGGATCGTGCGCCCGGCGTCGAGTTCCTCACGGATGCGCTCGAAGATCAGGAAGTTCGCGTCAACCGCCATCCCGATGGAGAGCACGAAACCGGCGAGGCCGGGGAGCGTGAGCGTCGCGTCAAACGTCGCGAGGATCGCGAGCGTCACCAGGACGTAAAAGAGCAGGCCGCAGACGGCGATGAAGCCCGAGAAGCGGTAGTAGCCGACCATGATGACGATGACGAGGCCGATTCCGAGGGCGCCCGAGAAGAGGCCTTGGCTGATTGCATCGGCGCCGAGGCTGGCGCTGATGGTGCGGGTCTCGGCAACCTTGAGCGGCACCGGCAGCGCGCCGGCGCGGAGCACAAGCGCGAGATCCTGCGCAGCCTGCAGGTCACGGCCACCCATCGTGATCTGCCCGCGGGCGCCGATTGCGCTCTGGATGACGGGGGCGCTCATCACGCGGTCGTCGAGGACGATCGCCATGTTGTCACCGATGTGACGGGCGGTCTCCTTGCGGAAGCGGCTGCCGCCCTCGGTGCTGAAGACGAAGTCGACCTTCGCGCCCTCGAGCGGATCCTGATTCGGGATCGCGTCCTTGAGGTACGTGCCGTCGATGATCGCTCGCGAATCGAGGACATAGAGCGTGCGATAGGTAATCGAGCCGAGGACAATCGAGTCGGTGCCCCAGCGGACGTCCTTGCCCGGGGGCAGGGCCCCGCGGAGCGCATCCATGCGCAGGTAGGTGTCAATCGCGCCGTAGTCCGCACTCGCTACGAGGTACTGGCCCGGCATCTGGCCGGGCGAGACCGAGCGGCGGAACGGACCGTCGATCGCAGTGCCGGCGGTGTCACCGCCCGTGGTGGAGTCCGCCTCCTGCAGGAGGGCCCCAAGGGCGTTGGCGGGCGCGGTGTCGGCGCCGGCGAGGGGCGTCTCGGCACCGATCGCGAGGCTCTGCTCCTTGATGATCCCGTCGAGGCGGGGAATCACTCGCTCAAGCGCCTGTGTCTCATCCGTGATCTGGAAGCGCAGGAAAGCCGCGCGCTGGACCATCGCGGTGGCGCGGTCAGGATCGTCGATGCCTGGAAGCTCGACGATGATCCGGTCAGTGCCGACCTTCTGCACCACCGGCTCGGCGACCCCGAACTCATCGATGCGCACGCGCACGACCTTGAGCGCGCGATCGATCGCGTCACTCACGTCGGCGACCGCCTGCTTCGACTGATCGACTTCGAGCATCAGGTGCATCCCGCCCTGCAGGTCGAGCCCGCGCTTCAGTGGGATGCGGCGGACAGTGTCTTGCACGAATACGCCGTCGCGCTTGACGCGCTCGATGACGGTGCGCGGGAAGAGCGCCCAGACCGAGGCGAGGACCATCGCGCCGATCAGCAACAGGCGTGACTTGAGGTTGGACATGCCAGCACAGGAAGAGGGGGATCGTGGCGGCCAAAGGGGTCCAACGGAACCTCGAAAACTACTGACCAAGGAGACTCAAGTCAATCGAACTCAACGTGGTGGATGTCGACCAGCGTAGCGCCCGCGAGCGCCTCCGCGCGGGGTCCTCAGCTCATCAGCGCACGCCGGGCGGCGGTGTCGTCCCGCTGCAGTTGTGCGCGCAGTTCATCCGCGGAAGCGAAGTTCCGAGTCTCCCGGATGCGACCAACGAATTCAATCCGGACGTATGCGCCGTAGAAGTCGCCGTCGACATCGAACAGGTGCGCCTCGAGGCGTGACTCCCCTTCGGCGAACGTGGGCCGTGGGCCGAGGTTCAGCATGCCACCAAACGCGCCCTGCGGCGTCTGCACCCGCACGGCATAGACGCCCTCCGGCGGCAGCAGCTTGCGGGCGGGAGGCAGCGCGATATTGATCGTGCGAAAACCGAGCGTGCGCCCGCGCCCGGCACCGGCCTCTACCCGCCCGCTGGCGCTATAGGGCCGTCCCAATCCGTCGGCCGCGCGCTGCAGGTCCCCGCCCGCTACCGCGCGACGGATCGTCGTCGACGAGATTGGCCGCCCGTCACTGCCGTGCACCGGCGGCACGACGTCCACTCCGAAGCCCCGGGTCGCTCCGAGTTCTTGGAGCACGCTCGCGTCACCCGAACGGCCGCGGCCGAATCCGTGGTCGTACCCCACAAGCAGGTGTTGCAGCCCGAGCTTCTCCCTCAGAACCAGGTCGACGAACTCGCTCGCCCCATATGCGGCGAGAGACGGCGTGAAGGGGATGACGACGACGTGGTCGATCGGACTTTCCGCCAACACCTCCTGCTTCTCAATGCCGATCGTCAGCAGCGGCGGCGCGGCCGCCGGATTCACGACCTCGAGGGGATGCGGATCGAAGGTCACAAGGACGGCAGGCAGCCCGCGTTCTCGCGCGCAGGCGGAAAGGCGTTCGAGTACGAGGCGGTGGCCGCGATGTACCCCGTCGAATGTTCCGACAGTGCAAACCGTTCCGTCCAGACCGGACGGAAGGCCGAATTCGAGGTCAGGCCTCACGCATCACCACCCGCGGCTGCCATCGCTCCGCTCGACGCTCGGCGAGGGCGACGAGGAGGCCGGCCGCCGGTGTGGTCAGCGCGCCCCACGACCCATCCACCAGCGCCGGGACGTCGATCCCCCGCACGATCCGAACGACGTCGTCGTCGGTGAGCTCTTGGACCGGTACGCCCGGGAGGGCATCAAGCGCCGGTCGCACGCGCGCGCGGCCCTCGAGGAGGTCGGCGGTGGTCAGCGCATCCTCGACCCGGAACGGTCCGCTGCTGGTCCGTCGTAGCTGTGTTAGGTGTGCGGCGCTGCTGGCGAGGCGGGCGAGGTCGCGGGCGAGCGAGCGGATGTAGGTGCCGCCGCCGCACGCGATACGCACGCGCGCCGATTGCACGGGCCCATCGGGTGATACCGTGCCGGGATCGACCTCCTGGCCATCAGGGTCGGTGAGCGTCAGGAGATCCCATCGATGCACCTGGATGGTAACGGGTTTCAGCTCGACCGGCACTCCGGCCCGAGCGAGTTCATACGCGCGACGGCCATCGACGCGCTTGGCAGAGTAGGCGGGC
Organism: Gemmatimonas phototrophica; assembly: GCA_945869195.1. Taxonomy (GTDB): domain Bacteria; phylum Gemmatimonadota; class Gemmatimonadetes; order Gemmatimonadales; family Gemmatimonadaceae; genus Pseudogemmatithrix. Next base: position 147,848 of record CAMBNV010000002.1, read on the forward strand.
GGGACTTGCGCGATCGCGCCGGTCAGTGCGGGGAGTGCGGCGAGCAACGCGTCGCGCATCGGTAAGGGGCGCTCCTGGACGACCGTCCCATCGAGATCTTCGGTATCGGTCTCGGCTCCGAAGCGGATGGTTGCCTCGTAAACCTTGGGCTCTCCGGGCAGGTGCGGCAGTAGCCGTGTGGCCCGGCCGATCAGGAGAACCAGCAGTCCCGTCGCGAAGGGGTCGAGCGTCCCGCTGTGCCCGATGCGTTTCTCGCCGAGCGCTCGCCGGGCGACGCTGACCACGTCGTGGGACGAGACGCCGGCCGGCTTGTCGACGAGCAGGAGGCCGTCAACCGTCCCGGTCGTCCGGCGTCCCATCGGCAGGTGAGGGCGGTACTCGAAGCCCGGCGAGGAGTGTCTCGATGTGGGCGGCGCGCGCGATCGATTCGTCGATTTTGAAGGCGATCTCTGGGGCGAACTGCAGCTGCAGCGCCTTGCCAATGCGGCTGCGCAGGAAACTCGCCGTACTACGGAGTCCATCATAGGTCGCGGCGCGCTCGGACTCCGTGCCCATGATGCTCACGAAGACCTTGGCGTGTCGCAGATCGCGCGTCATGTCGACCGCGGTCACCGTCACAAGTCCAAGGATGCGCGGATCCTTGACGTCGCGCGCAAGGAACGACGCGACCTCTTCGCGCACCGCCTCACCTACGCGATCTGGGCGGCGCGGATCACGCGGAGGCATCGTACGCCTGCGCAGCACGCTGCGTCATCAGGCCTGCGCCGGTTGAAGGGTGCGGGCCACCGATTCGGTGCGGTAGGTCTCGATCACGTCGCCGACCTTGAGGTCGTTAAAGTTTTCGATGCCAATGCCGCACTCGTACCCTTCCTTCACTTCCTTGACATCATCCTTGAAACGACGCAGCGACCCAATCGTGCCGTCGTAGACCTCGACGCCATCGCGAACGATGCGCGACCGACCCTGCCGGTTAATGAGCCCGGCGCGGACCATACAACCGGCAATGACACCGATCTTCGGCACCTTGAACATCTCGCGCACGACGGCCTCGCCGACGATGACTTCCCTCTGCTCCGGCCGCAGCATGCCTTCGAGGGCGAGCCGGACATCGGCCACCGCTTCGTAGATGATTTTGTACAGTTTGATCTCGACGCCGTCGCGCTCGGCCATTGCCCGCGCCTTGATGTCGGGGCGCACATGGAAGCCGATGATGATGGCCCCAGACGCGCGCGCCAGGAGGACGTCGCTCTCGGTGACCGCACCCACCGCGCGCGCGACGACCTCGACCTGGACTTCCTCATTGCTGAGCTGCTGCAGCGCGTCGGCGAGTGCTTCCGCCGGACCACCCTGATCGGCCTTGATGAGGAGCTTGAGTTGGCGCTTGCCATCGGCACCCGACGAGGCCATAAAGTCCTCGAGCGAGACCGCGCCCTTTGCCGTACGACGGCTGCGGGCCTCACGGTCGAGCCGTTCGCGCCGCTGCGCGATCTCCCGGGCTTCGGCGGCATCAGTGACTGCGATAAACTGGTCGCCCGCCATCGGCACGCCGCTGAGTCCGAGGACCTGGACCGGCGTCGCCGGCCCGGCAGACGTCACCTTCTTGCCGCGCTCGTCGAGCAGGGCGCGGACACGGCCCGAGAAGAGGCCACAGATGAAGTCGTCGCCGACGCTGAGCGTGCCGTTCTGCACAAGAATTGTCGCCACCGGTCCCTTACCGGCGTCGAGCTGGGCTTCGACGACCGAGCCAGTCGCCCGTCGATCGGGATTGGCCTTCAGATCGAGAATCTCGGCCTGTAGGAGGATCTGGTCGAGGAGCGCGGAGACCCCGGTCCCCTTCTTCGCCGAAATCTCCGACGCGAGGGTGGTCCCGCCGAAGTCTTCGAGGACGACGCCGTGCTGGAGCAGGTCCTGACGGACCTTCATCGCGTTGGCGGTCGGAAGGTCAACTTTGTTAATCGCAACAATAATCGGAACGCCGGCATTCTTGGCGTGTGAAATCGCTTCGATCGTCTGCGGCATCACGGCATCGTCCGCCGCCACGACGAGGACGACGATGTCGGTCACCTGTGCGCCGCGGGCACGCATCGCGGTGAACGCCTCATGGCCTGGGGTGTCGAGGAAGGTGATCGCCCGGCCATTGGGCAGCGCAACGTTGTACGCGCCGATGTGCTGCGTGATACCGCCGGCCTCGCCGGCAACGACGGTCGCTTTGCGGATATAGTCGAGTAGCGAGGTCTTGCCATGGTCGACATGACCCATAATCGTGACCACCGGCGGACGGAACTTGAGAGTCTCCGCCGCGTCCTTCTCCACGACCTCGGTCGCCGCCGAGTAGTCCTCTTCACGTACCGCGATATAGCTGAACTCCGCCGCGATCATTTCGATCTGATCGAAGTCCATGCGCTGGTTGATGGTGACCATCAACCCGAGATGTTTGAAGGCGAACGAAACGATCTGGGTCGCAGGCACCTTGAGAATCTCGGAGAGCTCGCTCACCGTGATGAACTCATTCACGCGCACGGTCTTCTTCTCACGCTCCGCCATCTCGGCGCGGATTGCCTCGAGCTCTTCGCGGGCGCTGGTATCGATCCGATCGCGACGCTTGCCACTGGCGCCACCCATCTGGCGCATGGTGCGCGAGATGTTGGCGGCCACGGCCTCCTGGTCGACGCGCTTGCCCTTCTTGCCACGACGCGGGCCGCTGGAGGGCGGGCCGCTGGAGGGCGCGCCGGTCTGGCCGCCCGGTGGGGCCGTGGTCGGGCGGCGATCTTCGCGACGACCGCCCCCGAGACCGCCGCCCGGCGACGCAGATGCCACTGGGCGAGGCGGCATGGACATGCCGCTCGTCACCGGACGTGGGCGTGGAGCGCTGGGCACGATCGGACGCGGGCGCGGGCGCGAGTCAGCGACGGAAACTGGCGACGGCGTGGCGCTAGCCACCGGTGTCAGCGGGCTCGTCTCCACCTGGTCGACACTGGACGGCGGGGCCGCGGCGCGAGCCGCCGCCTGGGCGGCACGCGGACGCTCAGTCTCCTCTGCAGCACGCGCGCGGGCAATCTCGCGCTCGGCAGCTTCGGCATTGACGCGCTCCTCGGCGATGCGGGCCTTCTCGGCACGTTCCGCGGCCACAAGTTCGGCGGCAACCAGTTCGGCAGCGAGGTGGGCAGTCGCTTCGGCCTCCGCCTGGGCCACATCGGCCGCGCGCCGACGACGCGTGGAGGGTTTTGCCTCCTCGACGACTTCGACAACGACGGGCACCTCCACGACCTTCTTTTTCCCCGCGGGCTTCTTGGCCGCAGGTGTCGTGACCTCGGGCGCGGCGGCGGGGGGCGCGGCGATCTTTTTCTTCTTCGCCGGCGCGACCGGAAGGGCCGCGGTGACAGCTCGCAGGCGCTTCTCGCGCTCCCAGCGCAGACGCGCCCGGGAGACCTGGTCATCCGTGAGCGGCGACGCCTGATTGCGCGCGACGATCTCCATCGAGCGAAGCATGGACATCACTTCCTCCGCGGGAACGCCGAACTCTCTCGCCAGTTCACTTACTCGAAGCTTCGTCAAACCTTCCCCCTTGGGCCTTTCTGCAGCGCGTCCGCCGAACCGGCGAGCGCGAGTATCCCCTTCGCAAGTTGCGCGTCCACCACGCCGATGATCGTCGTGGTCTCGCGTCCCGCCACCTCACCGAGTTCCGCTGCGGACGGGACCGTCAGCAATGGAACGCCCTTGGCGGCGATGAGTCCTTCGACCTTCTCCCGACTATTCCGTGCCGCATCCAATGCCATGACCGCCACTCGCAGCGTGCCCTTATGCGCTGCTTCGCGCACCCGGTCGACACCGACGACGACGAGCCGACCTCGCAGCCCCAGCCCTAACAACCCGAGCAGGCGACGGCGGTCGGTCGTCTCCACCTATACCTGCTCCGACTGACCGTCCGGGGCGGCAGTGTCACTGCCGGAGGCTTCCGTGCCGTCCTCGGTCAGTTCGGTGATGATCTGCATGATCCGATCCGCCTCGTCCGGCGCGATGCCGGCGAGCTTGAGAAGATCGTCGCGCTCAAGGTCGATGATGTCGTTGAGCGTACGGTAGCCACCGGCCTCAAGCACTGCGATGGTCGAGGTGACGAGTCCGCCGATGTCGGCGAGCGGGATGTCGGCCGCTTCGTCATCCGGGAGCGGTGCGAAGAGCGGAACATCGCCACCCTTCTCGAGCCATTCGCGGCTCGAATAAAGGTCGATTTTCCAGCCCGTCAGCTCTGACGCGAGGCGCACGTTCTGCCCGTTGCGTCCAATCGCCAGCGACAACTGATCCTCGTCGACGACGGCCTGGATGGTCTTGGTGGAGGGTTCGCTGAAGACCCGCGCGACCTTGGCAGGCGCCAGCGCGAGCTTGGCGAACCGCTCGGGGTCAGCCGACCAGGGAACGATGTCGATCCGCTCGCCGCCCAACTCCTGCACAACGGCCTGGACTCGCGAACCCTTGAGGCCGACACAGGCGCCCACCGGATCGATCCCGTCGTCCTTGGACACGACGGCAATCTTGGTGCGGCTTCCCACCTCGCGCGACGATGCACGGATCTCAACGACGCCGGACTGGATCTCGGGGACCTCGAGTCGAAACAGCGCCTGCACGAACATCGCGTCGGCGCGCGAGAGGATCAGGCGGGGCCCCTTGGGCGTCTCCTCGATCTTCTTGAGGACCGCACGGACCGGCTCGCCTTGCGTGTACGTCTCGCGATGATTCTGCTCGCGGTACGGGATAATCGCTTCGGCCTCTCTGAACTTATTCAGCATGAGGACGATCTTGCCGCGCTCGATCTGCTGCACCTCACCCGAGAGCAGGTCGCCGACGCGCGAGGCAAACTCGTCGCGGATCTTGGCGCGCTCGCCCTCGCGGACACGCTGCACGATGCGCTGTTTTGCCGCCTGCACCGCGCTGCGCCCGAACTCGGCGAACTCGACAGGAATTTCCATGATGTCCCCGACTTGGTAGTCGGCATCCTCGTACCGGGCCTCCTCGAGCGTGATCTCGCCCACGGCATCCAGTACCTCCTCAACGACCTTCTTGAGGATGACGATGCGAATCGTGCCCTTGACGTCATCAATCTCCACTTCCGCCTGCACGGAGACTCCGTGCTTCTTGGCGAGCGCGGCGAGAATGCCGTCTTTGAGCATGTCATGTAATTCAGTGCGCTCAATCTGCTTCGCGTTCGCGAGCTCGCGAAGTGCAATAAGAATTTCAGCCGAACCGGCCATCCCGGTCTCCCTCGAAAAGAAAGCCTACGGTTTCCAGTGAAACGCGAGCCGGGCGTCAGTGACATCCGAGAGCGCGATTGTTTGCTCGATACCCTTACCGTCTCGCAGCCGGAGGACCTCAGACCCCGCCTCCCCGTCCACCGCGACAATCTCCATCTCGTGCCGTCCGTGCAACACCAGCGCATTTACCGCCGCGCGCCGCCCCACGAATCGTTTCCAATCGGCCGCACCGCGTAACGATCGTTCCATTCCGGGCGACGAAACCTCGAGAACGTACCGCGACGCGATCAACGTCGGCTCGGCATCTAACCGGGCTTCGATTGCGCGCGACGCCTTCTCGCAGTCCCCTACCTGCACCTTTTCAAAGTCGGCACGGTCGATCCGGACATCCAAAACCGGTCGTCCTTTGGATCCACCTTGCCGGACTTCCACCAACTCGTACCCAAGCGGCGTAAGTTCAGCAATGATAAGGGCTTCAATCGCCTGGTTCACTGCGCGTCCCGAGGGTCGTAGAGAACAAAAAAGTGTGGGGAGACCTTCCCCCACACTCCGATTACCGCATTTCGGAATGGCTCACGAGAGTAAAGCTACTGGCCGGCGGGGGGGGCGTCAAGGATGCGGAGCACTCGCGACGATGACTGCCACCTGCCGTCCAGTGTCTCCCGCCCGATGCGAGAAGAACACCTCATTGTCGCACCTGGTGCACTCCCCGCTCGCGGTCCAGCGCCTGATCCCGACCTGTTGCACCTGCTCCGCGAGCAGTGCGCGCAGGTCCACCTGGCGCGGGCGGGTCGTCGGCCACCCCGTGAGGCGTTCGAATACGTCGCTCCCTACCTCATAGCAGCGACCGCAAATAGAGGGCCCGAGGTGCACCACGAGCTCGGCGACGGCGATTCCCTTAACCGCGAATGCGCGAAAAGTCTCTGCGAGAATCCCCCCGGCGACGCCGCGCCAGCCCGCATGCACGACCGCGACCATGCCCGACGGATGCGCGATGAAAACTGGGACGCAGTCGGCGATGGTCACCGCCGCCGCTCCGCCCGCGGTAAGAAGGTGCCCGTCGGCCCCGTCGGCACGCACCCAGCCACTCCAACCGGCGCCGTGGATGAGTACGCGCGTGCCATGCACCTGCCGCGCCGACGCGAGCCGGGAGGCCCCCAATGGAACAAGTGCAATCTGGAGGGCGTTCCAACGGGCGGTGGCTTCCGGATCTGCACCCTGCTCCGGGAGACCGAATGAGCCGGCCAGGCGAGTGGTCACGAACGCGCAGACACCGATCGCCGCGAGCGATGGAATCGCCAGATGGGGCGGCAGGAGGCTCTCCGTCACATCCACGCTCGGGATCAGCGGGATCGGCGCGTCATGCCACCCTGGTGATAGACGCACCCAATGCGTTGAGTCGCTCGTCGATCCGCTCGTATCCCCGGTCGATCTGCCCAATGTTATTGAGGGTGCTCGTCCCATTCGCGCACAGGGCGGCGATGAGCATCGCCATACCGGCACGGATGTCCGGACTCTCCACGGTGGCGCCGCGGAGTTCGGTCGGGCCGCTCACGAGTGCGCGGTGGGGATCGCAGAGCACAATGCGTGCGCCCATACCGACCAACTTGTCCACGAAGAACATCCGCGACTCGAACATCTTCTCGTGCATCAGGATGATCCCCTCGCACTGTGTCGCGGTGACAATAGCGATCGACATCACATCCGCTGGGAAGGCCGGCCAGGGCTGATCCTCGAGCTTCGGCACCGCGCCACCGAGATCGGAGCGGATCCGCAGCTCTTGCTCCGCAGGGACCAACAGGTCGGTCCCGTCGACTACGGTCGCGACGCCGAGCCGCGCGAAACCAAGCCGCACCGAGCGCAGGTGCTCCACGCCGGCGTCGGCGATGCGGAGCGCCGATCGGGTCACCGCGGCGAGGCCGATGAACGAACCGACCTCGATGTGGTCAGGACCGATGGTATGGGTGCACCCCTTGAGCGGCGCGCCACCATCGATGAACAGCACGTTCGACCCAATACCTCGAATGCTCGCGCCCATGGCTACGAGGAGACGGCAGAGATCCTGCACATGGGGTTCTGAAGCGGCGTTATGGAGGACGGTAGCCCCCTTCGCCGCCACGGCCGCCATGATGGCATTCTCGGTGCCAGTCACACTCGGCTCGTCGAGAAAGATATCCGCCCCAACGAGCCCCTTCGTCCGGAAGGTGATCCGCTCAGCAAAGACATGCTCGGCTCCCATCGCCTCAAGGGCGAGAAAGTGGGTGTCGAGACGCCGGCGGCCGATGACATCTCCCCCGGGCGGCGCGAGCGTCACGCTGCCGGAGCGCGCGAGGAGTGGCGCGACCAGCAGGATCGACGCGCGGATCCGCTGGCACAGTGCGGGGTCGAGTCCGTCGCCGCGGACGGATTTCGCCGTAATCACGAGGGTATTCTCGGCCGTCCACTCGGCACTCGCGCCGGTCTGGCGCACGAGCTGCAACAGACTCTCAATGTCGCGAATCCGTGGCACGTTCTTCAGCGTCACCGGCTCGTCCGTGAGCAGGGCCGCACAGACAATTGGTAGCGCGGCGTTCTTGTTCCCTGAAGGACGAATCGTGCCGGACAGGCGACGACCGCCTTCGACGATGAAGTGAGGTGAGGTCATGTCGGGGAATATACGCTTGACGATACCTCGCCGACGAGAGACCATTCGAGATGGTCATCTATCAACTCGCTGCCATCGCCGACACCGTACTCGTCCGCAACGTGGTGCCAACCCGTACGGCATTCGAGCAGATCGTCTTCGTCGCCTCGGGTCTGACGAGCATCCTCGCCCTGCTCCTGGCCCTCTTGTTGGTCGTCGGGCTGTTCCGGATGCGCTCCACCGCGACGGAGGTGCTTCAGCAGCTCGAAGCCCTCCTGGTCGAGCTCAGACCCATGGCCCGCAACACCACCGCGATGTCCGACGACGTGCGGGAAGTCGCGAAGAACGTGAACCAGATGGTCGACGAGTCGCGCGACACCGTCCGCGTGGTCAACGAGCGCGTCCGATCATCCGTGGTCGCACTCACCGACCGGGTCGACGAGATGAGCGACATTGTCGGGCGCGTAAATCGCTCCGCCGAACGGGTCGCCGCGGCGGCGACGAGCGCGGTGGCGGGGATCACACTCGGGGCGCGCGCACTTGGATTGAGTAAGGGGCGCAAGGCCAAGAAAGCCGCGACTCCCGAGGCGCCGGAACGACCGCGACTGCGCCGCCGGGACTGAGGCGCACGGCGGGGGGAGAGGGGGCGCGATGCTCGCCTGCGCAACGGGATCGTTCCTCCGTCTCCGTCGGAGGCACCGCGCGCGGCTAACCGCCGTTAGTCGAAGTCGCGCCGGAGCCCGGCGAACGCGATGACGAGGCGCTTTCGGCCGACGCTCTCGTCGTCGAAGTCCACGGTCACCTTCGCGTCTTTTCCACCCCCGCTGACCTCGGCGATGGCGCCCGAGCCGAACTTCGCATGCCGCACGCGCTCGCCAGCCACGAAGCTCGGTGTATCCTGCGACGCGTCTTCGTCCTGGATAAAACTCGAGACCTGCTCACTGGACCTGGGCGACCAGGCCGGCAGCCGCGGCTTGAAGTTGCGGTCCTCGTTCGTGAATCGCCCGCTCCCCGATGACGAGAAGAGCGACGCGTTCGGCGACGCCAGTCGCGCCGAACCCCGGAGCTTGAGCGTGGCGCGCTTCTCGAAGTGCGCGACGTCCAGGCCGCGGAGAAAACTCGACCGGGTGCACGGGAGCAGCTCGCCGTTGCGGCGACGCTGGTGCGCCCACGAGATCAAGAGTCGCTCGCCGGCGCGAGTGATCGCCACGTAAAGCAGCCGCCGCTCCTCCTCGAGTGTGGCGGGGTCGTCGAAGGCGCGCGCGAGCGGAAAGAGCCCGTCCTCGAGACCCGTGACGCAGATCATCGGATACTCGAGCCCCTTGGCCGTGTGCACCGTCATCATCGTGACTGCGTCCGCCTCGGGCCCCAACTGGTCAAGCCCCGTCACGAGCATCGCACGTTGGAGGAAGTGATCGAGCGGCCGCAGCCCGACTTCACCCCCGTCATCGATGATGACCTCCGCCGCGGAGGTGACGAGTTCGCGGACGTTGTCGAGGCGATCCAGACCCTCTGGTCCCTCGTTGCGCAATGCGTTGTCGTACCCGATTGCCGTGATGAGCTGCACGAGCAGCTGGTCGACGCTCGCGTCAACCGCCAGCGCGCGGACGCGGTCTACGGTCGCGACCAGATCGAGCAAGGCGGTACGCGTCGCTGGCCGGATGCCGCCGATCGTGTCGATACGCCGGGCCTGCTCGAGCAACGGAATCGATGCCTCGCGGGCTTCGAGGCCGAGCAGCTCGAGTGTGGTCTCCCCCACCCCGCGCTTGGGCGCTCCCACGGCGCGGCGGAAGGCCTCGTCGTCGGCGGGATTGGCGATGAGTCGCAACCAGGAGACGAGGTCTTTGATCTCGCGTCGGTCGTAAAAGCGGACCGCTCCGACGAGCCGGTACGGAATCGCCGCGCGCCGCATCGCCTCTTCCATCGCCCGGCTCTGTGCGTTGGTGCGATACAGCACCGCGCAGTCCCGTAGGGCGCCGCGCGACGTGCGCCACTGCTGTACGGCGTCGGCGATTGCCTCGGCCTCGTCGCGATCGTCCGCGCACTCGAGCAGCACCGCTGGCTCGCCCCCGGTACGCGTAGGGCGCAGCGTCTTTCCGCGACGTGCGGCGTTGCGCACAATGACGTCGTTCGCGAGCGAGAGGATCGGCGCGGTGGATCGATAATTCTCCTCGAGGCGCACGACGCGCGCCGACGGGAAGTCGCGTTCGAAGTCGAGGATGTTGCGGATATCAGCGCCGCGCCAGCCATAGATCGCCTGATCGTCGTCACCGACTACCGCGAGGTTGCCGTGGGCGGCGGCGATGAGGCGCACAAACTCGTACTGCGCGCGATTGGTGTCCTGATACTCGTCTACGAGCACGTGCCGGAACCGGCGCTGCAGCTGCTCCCGGACAATGGGCTGCTCATGCAGGATGCGCACCGGCAGCGCGAGCAGATCGTCAAACGACACCGCATTCGCGCCCCGCAGCGTCGCCTCGAGCAGGTTGTAGATCTGCGCCGCGGCCTTGGCGAGTGGAGTTCGCGCAAGCGCCTGATACTCGGGCGGATCGACGAGGGCGTTCTTCGCCGAGGAGATTTCGCTGTTGATCGCCTTGGGAGCGAACTCCTTGACGCTAATCCGGCAGCGCCCCATGAGCCGCTTCACGACGGCGAGCGAGTCGTCCTCGTCGTAAATCGTGTACTCCGCGGTGCGACCGACATGCGCGCCATGGATGCGCAGCAGGCGCGCGCCAATGCCGTGGAAGGTGCCGATCCACATACCCGCCGGCTCGCGGCCGAGCTGACGACCGACACGGTCGCGCATCTCCCCGGCGGCCTTGTTCGTAAAGGTCACGGCGAGAATCGCCTGCGCCGGGACGGCGTGCACCTCGATCAGCCGAGCGATGCGCGTCGTGAGCACGCGGGTCTTGCCGGAACCGGCGCCGGCGACGACGAGGAGGGGACCTTCCCCGTGCTCGACCGCCTCGCGCTGCGCCGGATTGAGTGTGCTCCTCAAACGAGGCGGTCCACGCCCAGCCAGGGGCGCAGCGCCTCGGGAACTTCGACGGAGCCATCCGGTTGCTGGTAGTGCTCGAGGATCGCGGCGAAAATCCGCGGGAATGCGACACCTGACCCGTTCAACGTATGCACGAAGCGAGGCTTCTCCCCGGGCTCTGGTCGATACCGAATGTTCGCGCGGCGCGCCTGGAACTCGCTGAAACTCGAGCAAGAGGACACTTCGAGCCACTTTCCCACGCCAGGAGAAAACACCTCAAGGTCGTACGTCTTTGCGCTGGAGAATCCGGTGTCGCCGGCTGAGAGGAGCACGACGCGGTACGGGAGCCCGAACCGCTGGAGCACAGTCTCCACATGACCAACGAGTCGCTCCAGCTCTGCTTCACTCTGCTCTGGCGCGCAATAGCGCACCAGCTCGACCTTGTCGAATTCGTGCACGCGGAGGATGCCCCGAGTGTCCTTCCCGGCGGAGCCCGCCTCACGCCGGAAGCAGGGGCTATAGGCACAGAAGGCTTTCGGGAGGTCTGCTGCCGCGAGGATTTCATCCCGATACAGATTCGTGATCGGCACCTCCGCCGTCGGAATAAGGAAGAGGTCCTCGTCTCGGAGGGCGTACATGTCGTCTTCGAACTTCGGCAGCTGGCCCGTGCCGGTCATCGTCGCGCGATTTGCGATGACAGGTACCCAGAGTTCCTCATAGCCGAACTCATCCGCATGCAGGTCGAGCATGGCATTCATGAAACTACGAATCAGGCGCGCGCCCTTGCCGCGATAGACGACAAAGCCCGAGCCTGCGACCTTCGCGCCACGCTCAAGGTCGAGGAGCCCCAGCGCGGCACCGACCTCCCAGTGGGGCTTCACGCTTTCGGCCGGGCGCGGCGTGCCCCAACTACGCACGATGCGGTTGTGCGACTCGTCGCCCTCTGGGACATCCGCGAGCGTCAGGTTGGGAATACCGAGAAGCAGCTCGTCGAGGCGGGCCTGCATCGGAGCGAGGTCGGCTTCGATCGCGGCGATCTCGTCCCCGAGGGCGCGTGCTTCTGCGATCGGGGTGTCGGCGGCCTCTCCGGACTTCTTGAGGCGGCCAACGTCCTGTGTCAGGGTATTCCGGCGGGCCTTCTTTTCCTCGACTGCGGCGATCGCCGCTCGGCGCGTGCGGTCGAGCGCCTCCGCTTCATCGATCTCGGGGCCGTGTACGCCGAGCCTGCCGCGGCGGCGCATCGCCTCACGCAGCTGCGCTACCTGATCGCGCACCATCCGCAGATCGTGCACGACTCAGAACTCCGGGATGCCCGAGCTCAGCGAACGGAACCCACAGTTGGGATTCACGCGCGCCGACAGCTTGATGCGCCGTTCGGACCGGATGACCGAATCGACCAGGAACTTGGCGTAGATATCCTTTCGAAGGTCGTATTGACAAAACTGGGTGGTCACTTTGACGAAGAACGACTGCCCCTCGTTCACCAGCATCAACGAATCGTCCTGCCACCCGGTGGCCGGAGCCTCGGCTAGCACGTTGTAGACACCTAGGGCGCGCTGAAAGGCAATCGGCCGCGTGCCCGCGATTGGCGAGACGACGCTAGCGACGGGCCAAACCATGAGACGACCGTCTGCGTCGATGTCGAACGCGAGATCGAATGAGCCGGCCGCATCGAGGCGCACGACGGTGGCCTGTGGCACGAGCAGCCCCGCGGGAAATGCCGCGGGAGAGCCCGACATCGCCCAGAGCTCAAAACTGGCGTCGATATTCGGACGACTGGCTTGAATCTGAAAAGGGTCCGCGCAGCTACTCGTCCCAAGGACGACGGCGACGAGGGCGACGAGGGCGCGGCGCGAGCGCGGCGTGAAGAAAATCGGCAGGGTCATCACAGTCTCTAACACTAACGGTAAGAGGGGTGCCGTAACAAGCGATACATGCTTGACTTACCCACTCCCGAGCGTACACTTCGGAAACATTTCCCGGAGGGGCGGTGCCAACCATTCGCGACCTTGTCGCGGCCATCCGGCGGCGTGATGACGTCGATGCCGCCGTGGTGCTCGGCCGAGACGGCCGTCTCATCGATCATCAGGCCAAGACGGACGCAGGCGCAGGCATCGAGTCCGAGGCCCAGGGCCGCGTTGTTCGAGGCGCGATCTCCACCGACGCGATTTGCCTTGTGCGGTTGCGCCCAGCGGCCGGTCTCGGTGCGCTGCTGTTCGACCCGCGCCGCCATCGCGCGCGCATCGCGGCCCTGGTCTGACCTCCTCTGCGGTGGTGGCCTCCCACGCTCACGCGACCCGACTCCATGTGCTTGTCGCAGACGACGAGCCACACATCGGCCGGATTATCAAGACCAAGCTCGAGCAGGGACCGTTTTCCGTCACCCTCGTGTACGACGGCGCGGAGGCACTTGCCGAGTTGGAGCGGTCACCCGACGTCAGCCTCCTGATCCTCGACCTGATGATGCCCCAGGTCACGGGATTCGAGGTCCTCGAGCGCGTGCGCACCAATCCGCGCTGGAACATGCTCCCCTGCCTCATTCTCACGGCCGCCGGCCAAGACCACCAAGAGGTAGAGGCCCGGCGTCGTGGTGCCGACGACTTTATGACGAAACCGTTCAGCCCCAAACGCCTGCTCGCCCGTGCACTCGCACTCGTCGGCGTGGAGGGGGCGTGAGCGCGCCCCTTTACGCGGTCGTCCTCGCCGGAGGAGTCGGCTCGCGGTTCTGGCCGCTTAGCACACCCGAGCGCCCCAAGCAGCTGCTGCCGCTGATCAGCGACGCCGCCATGCTCTGCGAGACGATCGAGCGACTGGAACCGTTGGTCGGGCTCGACCGGGTCCTGATCCTCACGACCGCGCGTTTACGCGACGCGATCCTCGCGGCCCTTCCGGCAATATCGGCCGACCAACTACTCCTCGAATCGCGGCCCGCTGGCACCGCGGCCGCCTTAACCTGGGCGGCCGCAGAGGTCGTGGCCCGTGGTGGGCCCAATGCGCGCATGATCTGTGTCCATGCGGACTGGGCGATCGGGGACGCGGCGCGATTTCGTGATACGCTCCAGCAGGCCGCAGCGGTCGCCGCGGCGCGCGACGCGCTGGCCACGGTAGGCATCGTGCCGACACGACCGGACCCCGGCTTTGGATACATCCAGCCCGGGGAGTTCCACGACGACGGCTCGCGCACGGTCGCGCGGTTCGTCGAGAAGCCCGACCGCGAGCGGGCGATGGCGATGGTCCGCGACGGATTTCTCTGGAACTCAGGAATCTTTGCCTGGCGCGCGCAATGTCTCCTCGACGAGGTGCGCGCGGTTACGCCAGAACTCGCGGATGCCTTGGCCGCGGTGCCGCAGGGCGCGGCCGCTTTCTTCGCGGCCGTCACGACCGACCTGAGCATCGACGTCGGTGTTCTCGAGCGTAGCCGACGCGTCGTCGTACTGCCAGGAGACTTCGGGTGGGACGATGTGGGTACCTGGGGCGCATTGCGGCGGGTTCGTGCGCTGGATGCTCAGGGCAATGCCACCCATGGCCGCGTGCACGCGCAGGAGGCCAGCGGCAACGTGGTGCATGCCGAGGGAAGCACGGTCGTGCTCTACGGCGTCCACGACCTCGTGGTCATCGTACGGGACGGAGTGACGCTCGTCACGACGGTCGAGCGGTCGGCCGACCTCAAACCGCTTGTGAACGCACTCGCCGCCGACCTTCGGGAGCTCATGTGATGGGCATTGTTCTCTACGACGATCAGATCGCCCGCGGGTTCGAGCCGTTTGCGCTCACGCGGCCGGCGGGCGAGCTCCGTGCGGGCGGGGAGATTATCCGCCGCCGCTGGACTCGGGTGCTCGGCACCCCTGCCCTCGGGTTCATCGGAGCACCCCATCTCGCGGCGTTTGACGAGTTCGACTCGCCGAGCGCCGCGACAGGGATCCTCGACACTGGGGTCTGGATCGTGAACGCCCGCTGCGCGCCCGCGCTCGGTAGCGCTGTTCCGTCGGACGCGCAGGTGATTCGGGTCGCCGACCGAGTGGCGGCGATCCGCCTCACGTCGCCGATGGCAGTGGAGGCGTTCGCGTCGGGTCAGGCAACGCTCGAACTCCTCGCTGGCTCCCGTGCGTCGGTGGTACTCGACGGCTGGTGGCTCGACGCCGTCTGGGACCTCATCCGTCACCTCTCGCCGATGCTCGCGTCGGACGCGATCGCACTCGCTCCCGATCGTGCGGAGGTGCCTGCGCAGCTCACCGTGCTCGGATCGCACCGCGTGCACGTCGACATGGCCGCCCACGTCGAGCCGTTCGTCGTGGTGGATGCGACCGCGGGTCCGGTGCTCATCCGGCGTGGTGCGACGGTGCAGGCTTTCACTCGGTTGGTCGGCCCCTGCATCATCGGCGAAGATGCCATCGTGAGTGGCGGTCGAGTGGCCGCCAGTAGCATTGGCGAGCACGTGAAGGTGAATGGCGAGATGAACTCCACCATCATGATCGGACACTGCAACAAGGGGCACGAGGGCTTTGTTGGGCACTCGGTGATTGGGCGCTGGGCCAATCTTGGCGCAGATACCGTGACGAGCAATCTCAAGAACTCGTACGGAGCGATCTCACTCTGGACACCTCGCGGTGTCGAGGTGACCGGGCTGCAGTTCCTCGGCAGTCTGATCGGTGATCACGTCAAGACCGGGATCGGCACGCGACTCCCCACGGGATGCGTGCTCGGTGCGGGGGCGAACCTCTTCGGCAGTGCGATGCCGCCGAAAGCCGTCCCCCCGTTCGCGTGGGGCGAAGCGCCCGCCTGGGCGCAGTTCGTCTTTGACAAGTTCCTCCAAGTCGCCGAACGAGTGATGGCGCGCCGCGACGTCGCGCTCTCCCCGCGGATGCGTGAGTGCCTTCGCGCGGCGCATGCGGCGCGTTGGACGGTCTGAGTGGTCGTGCGCGCCCCGAGCGGCCGGTGACCGGCCGGTGACCGGCCTCGTGAGTAACTCATGAAGGCGTGGACCCTGGGCAGTGGAAGCTCCGGCAATGCGTTGCTACTCGAGAGTGGCGCACACCGGATTCTCATCGACTGCGGATTCGGTCCTCGCGCGATCGTCACGCGCCTGAAGGCGATCGGAGTCGCGCCGGAGTCGATCAGCGCACTCGTGCTCACGCACGAGCACAGTGATCACGCCATCGGCGCAGAGCGCGCACAGAAGAAGTATCGGTGGCCCGTCTACGCCTCGACCGGAACGCTCGGCACGCTTCGAGAGATCGAGACGCGCTGGCGCCAACCGGTGGACGCCGGCAGCACGACCGTACTCGACGGATTTCTACTCGACGCGATTGCGGTGCCCCACGACGCCGTGAGCCCGATGGCGTTCGTGCTGACGGCGCAGGCGAGCGGAGCCCGCGTCGGCATTGCGCATGATCTCGGCGCGGTGCCGGACGCGCTCGTCGGCGCATTCGCGCGATGCGATGCGCTGTGCCTGGAAGCCAACCATGACGTCGACATGTTGCGGACCGGCCCGTATCCACGGATGCTCCAAGAGCGAATCCGAAGCGGACGCGGACATATCAGCAACGATACCTGCGCCGCGCTCGCGGCGGCCCTCGCGGGCCCGTCGTTGCGCGCGGTGACGTTGCTCCACCTGAGCGAGGTGAACAACACCCCCGCGAAAGCGGAGCAGGCGGTCACGGCAGGCCTGCAGCGCGCCAATTTTCGTGGACCCGTTCGGGCGGCGCCTCGCCGAAGTGCGGGGGTGGCGTTCGCGCTGACCGCCCGCGCACAGGTCAGCGTGCAACTCACCCTCGGTGTTTGACCGAATTCCTCTTTCTAGGAACGACTTGTGAAGCACTATCGCAAACTGATTGAAAACAACGCCGAATGGGCGCGCGACATGGTCGCGCAGGACCCGGATTTTTTTACCAAGCGCGAGCAGGTACAGACCCCGCATCACCTCATCATCGGCTGCTCCGACAGCCGCGTGCCGCTTGAGCTGATGACGGGCGCGATGCCAGGCGAGATGTTCGTGCACCGGAACATCGGCAATCAGGTGTGGGAGACCGACATGAACGTCCTGTCGGTGGTCCAGTTCGCGGTGGATGTGCTCGATGTGGAGCATGTGATCATCTGTGGGCATTCCAACTGTGGCGCGCTGAAGTCCGCCTTTGCCGACTCGGCCCACGGAGTCCTCGACCACTGGCTGTCGGACATCCGGAGCACGATGCGCTGGAATCAGCACGAGCTCGACGGGTGCACCAACGGCGAAACGCGACTCCATCGGCTCTCACAACTGAACGTGCTGCAACAGGTCAGGATCCTGAGCCGCACCCCGATCATCCTGGACGCGTGGAAGCGCGGACGGCGACCGATGCTACACGGCTGGGTGTACGACATCGGGTCGGGGCTGATTGAACAGGTCGTCCAGGCCGTCGACAGCACCGAGAAGGCGATGGAGTTGTTGCCGAAGACGTGAGCAAGGGGGGGGGGCGACGCCACCTGACGCGACCAGACCAGACTGAGGCCCCCGCCGCGTGAGCGACGGGGGCCTCGGTCTGCCTGACAAGGGAGCGGAGACCTCACATCTCCGCTCCCATCTTTACAACTCCCCTTAGTACATCCCGCCCATGCCACCGCCCTGCGGTGCCGGCGCGTGGGATTCCTTTTCCCGCTTCTCCACGATGAGCGCTTCCGTGGTGAGGAGGAGCGAGGCGATCGACGCGGCGTTCTGCAGTGCCGTGCGGGTCACCTTGGTCGGATCGATGACGCCAGCGAGGACGAGGTCCTCGTAGGAATCGGAGTACGCGTTGTAGCCGAAGTTCTTGTCCTTCGACGCGCGCACCTTTTCCACGACGATCGAGCCTTCCCCGCCAGCGTTCTGGACAATCATGCGGATCGGCTCTTCAATCGCCTTGCGGATGATGTCGACGCCAATCTGCTCTTCGGCATCGAGCTTGAGCGTCTTGAGCGCGCTCTGCGCGCGGATCAACGCGACACCGCCGCCCGGGACGATCCCTTCCTCGACGGCCGCGCGGGTGGCGTGGAGCGCGTCCTCGACCCGCGCCTTCTTCTCCTTCATTTCGCTCTCCGTCGCCGCGCCGACGTTGATCACGGCCACACCGCCCGCGAGCTTTGCCTTGCGCTCCTGGAGCTTTTCCTTGTCGTAGTCGCTCGTCGACTTCTCGACCGCGACATCGATTTCCTTGATCCGACCCTTGATCTTGTCGTCTTCACCGTGGCCGTCGATTACTGTGGTGTTGTCCTTGTCGACGACGATGCGCTTGGCGCGGCCTAGGTCCGTGATGACGGCGTTCTCGAGCTTGAAGCCGACTTCCTCGGAGATGACGTTGCCATTGGTGAGGACCGCGATGTCCTCGAGCATCGCCTTGCGGCGGTCACCGAAGCCCGGCGCCTTTACCGCGCAGACGCGCAGGGTGCCACGGAGCTTGTTGACGACGATCGTTGCGAGGGCTTCGCCCTCGATGTCCTCGGCGATGATCAGGAGGGGCTTGCCCGTCTGCGCGACCTTCTCGAGCACTGGGAGCAGGTCCTTCATCGAACCGATCTTCTTGTCGTGGATGAGGATGTAGGCGTCCTCAAGGACGGCTTCCATCTTCTCCGGGTCGGTGATGAAGTAGGGCGAGAGATAGCCGCGGTCAAACTGCATACCGTCCACGGTCTCCAGCGTCGTCTCGAGGCCCTTCGCCTCTTCGACCGTGATGACGCCATCCTTGCCGACCTTCTCCATCGCCTCGGCGATCAGATTGCCGATCTCCGGGTCATTGTTCGCGGAGATGGTGCCGACCTGTGCGATCTCCTTCTTGCCGGAGGTCGGGACGGAGATCTTCTTGAGCTCCTCGACCACGGCGGCGACGGCCTTGTCGATGCCGCGCTTGATCGCCATCGGGTTCGCACCGGCGGTGACGTTCTTGAGTCCTTCACGGAAAATCGCCTGCGCGAGCACGGTCGCGGTGGTCGTGCCGTCGCCGGCGAGATCGGACGTCTTGGTCGCGACTTCCTTTACCATCTGCGCGCCCATGTTCTCAATGGGATCGGAGAGCTCGATTTCCTTGGCGACCGTGACGCCGTCCTTGGTAATCGTGGGGGCGCCAAACTTCTTGTCGATGACGACATTCCGGCCCTTCGGACCGAGGGTGACCTTCACCGCCTCGGCGAGCTGATCGACGCCGCGCTTCAGAGCCGCGCGCGCTTCGACGTTGAAATGGAGTTCTTTGGCAGCCATGTGAGTTCCTTAATGGGAGTAGTGAGGTGATGGGCGGTCGGAGAGTCTGTGTAGGTGGTCGGGCCTGTCGAGCGCCCTCCCTCCTCCCTCTTACCGTCTGATGTTCAGTTCACGATCGCGAGAATGTCGCTCTCGCGGAGGATCAGGAGCTGCTGGCCCTCGATCGTGACTTCCGTGCCGGAATACTTGCCGTACAGAACCTTGTCGCCGGCCTTCACTTCCATCGCGACACGCTTGCCGTCCTCGGTGCGACCGGGACCGACGGCGAGGACTTCACCCTGCTGCGGCTTTTCCTTCGCCGTGTCGGGAATGTAGAGCCCACCACGCATCTGCTCCGTCTCTTCGGACGCCTTCACGACCACGCGATCGGAAAGGGGGGCGACCTTGCTTGCGGCTACCGTCTTCGCTGCCATTGGTATGAATCCTCCTACCAGGGTTGGGTGATATATAGAGCTGAGCGATTCTGGCACTCAGCACCCACGAGTGCTAACGGGAGGAAATCTAGAGGGGAGCATCGGGCCAGTCAACGCTCGGCAACCGTACTGAATATTCGGAGTAGCCTTATGCGACAGCACCCTTTAAAGCCTGCTTTCATGTCGTTTTGGCTGTCTTTCCGACGCGTTGGCATGATCACTAGGCAGTTCGGCCAGCGGAAGCCGACCGCGTGATCGCCTCGTGGCTCCGCCATGGGCGCGCGAGCGCGCGCGCTGACCTGAGCGGCTCGCGCGGCTAATCAGCGCGCCGACAACATGGCATGGGCGAGGCGGAGGCCGTGCAGCGTAAGGTCGGGCTCGACGATCTCGATCTCGGCGCAGTACGGTCGGATGACCCCGGCGAGGCCGCCGGTCGCAATGACCTTCGGCACCTGGGACCCCGGCCACTCGCCCTTGATCCGCCGAACGATCCCGTCGACCGAGTCGACCGCGCCGTACACAACCCCCGCGCGGATGCACTCCTCAGTGCGCGTGCCAATCACCTTCAGCGGTGCGATGAGTTCGGTTGCGGGGAGTTTAGACGTGCGACGGAAGAGCGTCTCTGCCGAGGTGCGCACGCCGGGCTGGATCACGCCGCCAAGGAAAACGCCGTCTCCCGTGATGCAATCGTAGGTCGTCGCGGTCCCGAGGTCGACGACGATGCAGTCGACGCCGTACATGCGACTCGCCGCGAGTGTGTTGATGATTCGGTCCGCCCCCACGGTCATCGGCTCGTCGACCGCGAGTGTAATGCCGATCGGAGAGCGTGAGTCGACGACGATCGGGACGCTCCCAGTGAGCCGCGCCACCGCCTCCGTAAGCGCACCAGTCACGCTCGGCACGACAGAGCCAATCGCAGCAGCGGTCACACTCGCGGCGGCGACGCCATGGGCCGCGAGAAGGGTGTTCAAGATGACGAAGACCTCGTCAGGCGTCCGGCCGGACTCCGTCGAGAGGCGCCAGTGATTCGTCACGCTCTCACCCACGCAGAGCCCGAGCGTAGTTTCGGTGTTGCCCACATCGACGACGAGCAGCATCAGGGAATCCTCAGGTGATGGCGAAGGCGAGTGAACCGGTGCGAAAGGCCGCGACGCCGGTAGGTGTCTCGAGCAGCAACTCGCCGGCGGATGAGATCCCCCGCACGAATCCGTCGGCTGGAAGCGAAGCGCGCCGTCCGACGGCGAAGTCGCGTTGCGCGAACGCATTCAACTCCTCCGGCGTGAGCGGTCCGCGCGCACGCGCGGCGGCACGCACAGCGGGAATGACCTCCGAGAGCACCGCCTCGGCGGTCGCGCCCTGGAGTCCGGTCGCGCCGGGGACATCGACGGGCCCCACCAGATTGATCCCTAGCCCGATGGCGATCCAGTCGGGATTGGCACCACGCCAACGCGCCTCAATCAGGACACCAGCGAGCTTGTGCCCCCCGACGTAGAGGTCGTTGGGCCACTTGAGGCAGACGGGGGCGCTCGTCCAACGCTCCAGCACGGGTGCAAGGTGCAGCCCGAGGCGGAGCGACAGTACATCGAGTCCATCGGCGGATCGCGGACGCTCAACCAGGGTCATCAACAGGCCGTCACCCGGTTGCGATGTCCAGTGGTGGCCGGCGCGACCGCGCCCCGCCGTCTGTTCCTCCGCCACGACGAGCGTGCCGGCCTCGGCCCCCTCCACCGCGAGCGCGTGCGCGACGTCCATGGTGCTGCCAACGCTCGCGAGACCAGCGACACGAGGCAATCCGAGTCGCCCGGCGAGGCTCGCGTCGTCGAGCCCACGCCAGGTCACCAGCCACCTCGCGTCGCCATGAGCCCAAGGATCACGGCGCCGAGCCCGAATCGATACACGGCGAACACCGCGTAGCCGCGGCGCGAGACATAGCGCAGCAGCACGGCGATTGCGATCCAACTCGACGCCGCCGCGGTGCCGACGCCGACCAACAGCGACGGCGTGAAACCGGTCTCGCGCACCGCATCGGGCACCTTGAGCACGGCGGCAGCAAGAATGATCGGCATCGACATCAGGAAGCTGAACACGGCGGCGGAGGAGCGGTCGAAGCCGAGTGCACGACCAGCGGTGATCGTCGCACCACTGCGAGAGACCCCGGGAACGAGCGCGAGGATCTGCGCGCAGCCTACCAGCAGTGCGTCCCGCCAGCTCATCGTGCCACGGTCCCGCCGTTGGGTGCACCGGGCGTCGACGAACCAGAGCAGTGCCCCCATGACAATCAGCGCGATCGCGGTAATGATCGGCGCGCGGAATACGGTCTCAGCGTACGGCTCGAGCACCACCCCCGCGATCGCGGCGGGGATCGTAGCAAGGATGATGAACCAGGCGCGACGCGACGGGTCATCAACGATGGCTCGATGACGTATCAACGTGACGCCGCCGAAGAAGAGCGAGCGCCATTCCGCGCGAAAGTACCACGCGAGCGTGACGAGCGTCCCGACGTGCAGCGAGAGGTCGAACCCGAGTCCCGCAGGCTCCCATCCAAAGATCCAGGGTGCCAACGCGAGATGGGCCGAGCTTGAGACCGGAAGAAATTCCGTGAGTCCTTGCAGCGCACCGAGGACGAATGCCTGGAAGATGGTCGGTTCGGTCATCCCCAAAGCTACCGCGGCGTCAACGGACCTGCGCCAGCGCCTCAGTGTAGATCCGTTCGTAAACCGCGACGACATCTGCGGTTGCAAACCGTGCGTGCGCGTCCTTTTGCGCGGCGCTGCTCGCCACAGCCCACCGCACGGGATCGAGGAACGCCAGCGTAGCCTCCGCCATACCGTCTAGATCCCCGAGCGGTAGCAGCGCACCGGTGACGCCGTCCCGCACAACCTCAGACAGGCCACCGACCCGCGTCGCGACCACTGGCACGCCGCTCGCGAGCGCCTCCAACGCGCTCAGCCCGAAGCTCTCGCTCTCGGACGGAAAGAGGTACACATCTGCGGCGGCGAGCAGTGGAGCCACCACGTCGATCTTGCCAAGGAATCGCGTATCGCCGCTGACCCCGAGGAGACGTGCCTCCTCCTCCGCGGCGGCGCGATCATTTCCGTCACCGACCATGACGAGGACGCACGGGACCCGCTCGCGCACTTTGGCGAACACACGCACCACGTCGCACACCCGCTTGACCGGGCGAAAGTTCGAGATGTGCATGAGGACCGGCCGGCCGCCGCCGAGTTCATTGCGCAACCCATCGCCGTAGAGCGCGCGGCCGAAAATCGTCGGATCGACGAAGTTGGGGATGACATCCACGCGGCTATTGCTGCATCCGAACGTCCTAATGGTCTCGTCTTTCAGCCACTCGGAGACCGCAGTGATACGATCGGACTTTTCGATGCTAAAGCGCGTGATCGGCTGATACGAGTGGTCCTGGCCAACAATCGTGATGTCCGTCCCGTGGAGCGTCGTGACCACCGGCAGGGTGCGTCCCTGCTCGCGCAACATCTCCTTCGCTATCCACGCGCTGGTCGCATGCGGGATGGCGTAGTGCACGTGCAGGAGATCGAGGCCATGCGATAGCACGACGTCGTGCATCCGCACCGCGAGTGCGAGGTCGTACGGTGGATATTCGAACAGCGGGTAGTTCCCGATGTTCACTTCGTGAAAGTGAATCCTCGGCAGGAAGTGCGGTAGCCGGAACGGGTGCTCGTACGAGATGAAGTGCACCTCGTGTCCTCGCGCCGCGAGCGCGATGCCGAGCTCCGTCGCGACGGCGCCTGACCCGCCGTACGTCGGATAACAGGTGATACCGATCTTCACGGAGATTCCTCGTCAAAGAGCCATCGGTCCGCGCGCACCAGCGTGTCGGCATCGCGCGGATCGACTCGGAGCACACGCGACTCGCCTGCCAACTGACTACGGAACCAGGTGCGCTGGCGTTTCGCGTACTGTCGCGTGGAAATCAGGATCGCCTCGCGTGCCGCCGCCTGCTCGATCCTTCCCTCCACCCAGTCACGAATCTCCCGGTACCCGCACGAGTTCCACGCCGGCGCATCGGCGGGCACCGTCGCCCTGAGGGCACGGACCTCGTCGGCCCAGCCCGCCGCGAGCATCGTGTCCAGTCGCGTGGCGAGGCGTGGGTGCAGCGCCTCACCGGGATCGACAATCACCCAGCGCGCGGCCAGACGGGGCCGCAGCGCGCCGGCGAGATGGTGATCGCTGAGCCGGGTCCCGGTGAGGAGGACAACCTCCGCGGCGCGCAGGAGCTGCGCGCGGCCGAGAGCAGCGCGGGGGGGATCAAGCGTCTCGACCCAACGACGCAGGGTGGGCGTATCGAAAGCACCGAGCGTGGCCTGCATGGCGAGGCGCCGATCGGGATCCATCGGCGGTACGGAGGCAAGTGGCTGAATCAGCGCCCGTAGCCAGAGACCAGTCCCACCGACGACCAGAACCGCCTGACCCCGCGACCCGGCGGCCGATATTGACGCGGCCGCGGCCGCGGCCCACCGGACGGCCGACCACCGCTCGTGCGCCGCCGCGACGTCAATCCCCTCGTGCGGGACCCGCGCGCGCTCTGCGGACGTCGGCTTGGCGGTCCCGAGGTCGAAGCCACGATAGACCTGCCGTGAGTCGGCACTGATAATCAGCGCGCCATGCCGCACCGCGAGCGCGATCGCAAGCGCGGACTTCCCCGCCCCGGTCGGCCCGGCGACGATGCGGACCGGCGCCTCAGCGTCGGCCGAATCGACGATCGAGTTCATCCCAGCCGAGTTGGAGGATCGTCGCACGTCCGTGCACGTCGTGCGCCGGAAGCGTCGTGCGCGCGAGCGCGATGTACAACGCGCGCATCTCTTCGGGGGCCAGAAGATCACCCGACCTAATCGCCGCTTTGCAAGCGACGGTGGCGGCCAAACGCTCGTGCTTCGATAGCGTACTCGCCGATCGGTCGCCGGTCATGGCCGCAAGCGTATCGCGCAGACAACGCTCGGCGTCGAAGCGCGGGTGCGGTGCGGGCACCGCCTGTACGACAATACTGGATCCGCCGAACGCCTCGGCCTCGTAGCCGAGCTGCGCAAAAAGCCTGCGATGCTCGTCGAACGCCTCGGCCTCGACTGGGACAAGATGCAGGGTCAATGGGAAAAGCAGGCGCTGTGACGACGATTGACCACTCTCAAACCCCTGCATGAAGCGCTCGTACAGGACACGTTCATGGGCCGAGTGCTGGTCGATCAATACCAACGCGTCAGGCCGTTCGAACGTGATGTAGGTGCGGTGGAACTGCGTCAGGATGGGCACGAGGAGCTGCGCACTGGCCGCGGACTCTCGATCCACTGTCGCAGGGAGAGCCCCGTCGCCTTCCTGGTACGCGGTCGCCACCGCATCGAGCACCGACGCGTGGCGCAACGCCTCGACACCGAGTGGACGACCGAAGCTCGTCTCCATCGGCAGCACGTGACGCACGTGCCCGACGGTCGCCGTCGCGTCCTCGGTGCCGAGCGCGCGACGCACCGCGCGCTCCACCGCGCGCTCAAGCGTCCAGCGATCTCGGAACCGCACCTCTGCCTTGGCCGGATGCACGTTCACGTCGACGTCGGGGCCAGGGAGTTCCACCTCGAGCAGGATGCTGGGTCGCAGGCCCGCCGAGATCGTGGTCCGGTACGCGGCCTCGGCCGCGCGCACGATTCCGATGTCGCGCACCGCGCGCCCGTTGACCATCACGAACACTCGGCGGCCCGAGGTACCGACATCGACAGGGCGCTCAACGAGTCCCGACACGCGAATCGCGCCCGAGACGTCGTCCACATCGACGAGCCGCTCGGCGACCTCGGTGCCGAAGAGCGCCGCGAGGCGCACGCGCAGCGAAGTGGCCACCGGCAGGCGCAGCTGCGCCTTGCCATCATGATGGACGGTGAAACGCACGTCGCGGCGCACAAGGGAGAGCGTGGTGAGGGTATCGGAAATCGCGCGCCACTCGGAACGCGCGCCGCGCAAAAATTTCTGCCGCGCTGGCGTATTGTAGAAGAGCGAAGCCACCGACACCGTGGTACCGCGCTGGCGCGCCGTGTCGCGCGGCGGCGCGAGCATCCCGCCCGACACCTCGACGGTGACGCCCCCGCCGTCGTCCGTCGCCGACTCGATCATCAGGTGTGACACCGAGCCGATGGCTGGCAACGCTTCGCCTCGAAAACCGAAGCTCGTAACGCCGACGAGGTCCTCCGCATCACGAATCTTGCTCGTGGCGTGACGCGCAACGGCCCGCATTGCATTCTCGCGGTCCATCCCATGTCCGTCGTCACTCACGCGGATCAATGCACGACCGCCCTCCCGTATATCGACGTCCACAGCCGTCGCGCCGGCGTCCAGCGCATTCTCCACGAGTTCCTTCACCACTGACGCCGGCCGCTCGACGACCTCACCAGCCGCGATGCGGTCGGCGACGTCGCTCGCGAGCACGGAGATGGTGGGCAGGGTGAAGGCGGGGTTCACCTCCACAATCTCTGTGAACGCGTGGAACAGGTCAATCGCGCGCGCGGGTAGGTTCGCTCGGTGGGGTACCACCCTTCACGCCCGGCGTCTAGCGCGATAAACACCCAGACGCCTCGGCGCTCGAGGATAGTCACGACTTCACCGACCAACGGCACTGACCCAGACTCAGCCCCGAGCGCTGGCAGCGTCCGCAGCCGGGCCGCACTCGCGATCACCAACAGGTCATCGGCTCGCAGTCGCGCCTCCGCGTACGCGGCGACGGCAAGGAGCAGGACCGAGGGCGCAAGGAGCAGCCAACGACCACCGACGGGACCCTGCCGCCCGGCGAGCGCGAGGACCATCCCCGCCGCGAACCAGAGCGCGAGAGTGATCGCGGCCAGCGGAAGCGGAGGGAACTGCCAGACGTTCGCCGCGCCACGATCCTGGGGGGGGGGGCACGTACGCACTGGAGTCGGCTTGAGCATGAATCCGTCAACCTGGGCCTCGGGCAACGGATACCTGCCCTCCTGCTCGATCCGGTTCTGCGTTGCGAGCACGAGAAACGGTTCGTCCAGGCGGAAGCTGGTGCCCCCGATCGTGACCTGCTTCTCCTCCATCGCTTCGAGCAGGGCCGCCTGGACCTTGGCTGGCCCGCGATTGATCTCGTCCGCGAGTACGATATTCGCGAAAATCGGTCCCCGCTTCACCGAAAAGGTCGCGGTTCGCTGATCGAAGATCTCGGTGCCGACGACGTCGGCCGGCAACAGGTCAGGGGTGAACTAAATGCGGCTGAAGGTGGTGCTCACCGTTTCGGCCAGTGTAGGCACGGTCAGCGTCTTGGCGAGCCCTGGCACGCCCTCCAACAGGAGATGCCCGCCCGTGACCAACGCAATGAGGAGCCGTTCGACCATTGCCTGCTGTCCGACAACTCGCTGCGCGACCTGATCGAGGATGTCCTGCGTGAGGCTGGACGGCGGCATCAGGCGTTGCCGGCGTGTGTCAGCGCCAGGATGAGGTCGCGCTCCTTGGCCGAGAGGGTGCGCGATGCTCCCGATTCGAGCGCGCCGAGGTGGACCGGACCGAACGAGGTGCGAACGAGGCGAAGCACTTCGAGTCCCACCGCTTCGCAGAGGCGGCGCACCTCGCGCGTGCGCCCTTCGCGGATCGTAAGCGAGAGGTCGAACGCGCGCGGCTGCTCTGACGGTGAGACGTCGACGTACTCGGGTTTGACGAACCCGTCTTCGAGTTCGATACCCTCCCTAATCGCCGCGGCCGCCACTTTTACCGGACCACGGACCGTAGCGAGATACTTTCGTTCAACGCCCGTGCTTGGGTGGGTGAGCAGGTGCGCCGCATCACCGTCGGTCGTGAGGAGCAGCACCCCTTCGGTCATGTAGTCGAGCCGGCCGACGTACGTGAGCCCAGGCTCGGGCGGAACGTAGTCGAACACCGTCTTACGACCTTCGGGGTCGGACTTCGTCGTCAGGACGCCCGCTGGCTTATTGAGGACGTACCAGCGTCGGGTCTGCGACACCTGACCGACGCGCCTACCGTCCACCGCGATGACATCCTTCAACGGGTCGACGCTCTGCCCCGTACGGGCGACCACGCCGTTGATCGAAACGCGACCGGCCGCGACGAGTTCCTCCGCCTTGCGTCGCGACGCGATGCCTGCCCGGGCGAGTGCGCGATGGATCCGCATCTCCTCGCTGCTCATGGGGGCTGGGTGGCCGTCTCCAGCCCCGCCCCCTCGGAAACGTCTGCGGTCGCGACAGTGACTCCGTCCGGGAGTACACCCGGGAGCTCGGAACCACTCTCGTCCGAGACCGAATCCATGGACTCGATCGCCGCCGATACGTTCGCCTCGGCACCGTCCTTTCGCAGCGCGATGGCGAGCTCGTCCACTCGCGGGAGCTCGGCCAAATGGCGCAGGCCGAACTGTTCAAGGAAAGCCGGCGTAGTACCGTAGAGCAGCGGACGGCCTAGCCCTTCGGCGCGCCCCACCACGTCGATCAGTCCTCGCTCGTGCAACGACTTGATCACCGCACCGACATCGACGCCGCGGATCTCCGCGACCGCGGCTCGCCCGATCGGCTGGCGATAGGCGATGATCGCCAACGTCTCCAACGCGGCGGCCGAGAGTCGCGTCGGCCGGACGGCCATCTGCGCACGCTCGATCGCCTCAGTGTACTCCGGGCGGGTCAGGATCTGCCAGCCACCGCCGAGGTCCACGAGTCCGACGGCGTGCCCGTCAACGTCGTAGTGCTCACGCAGCTCGTCGATCGCCGATGCCACCGCGGCCGGTGACGCCTCGGGGTCGAGCGCGGCAAGCTCCTCGGTGGGAATCGGTCTCGGGCTCGCGAAGAGGGCGGCCTCAAGCAGCTTCGACAGCGAATTCACGGCGAATCTCCACGTCTGCGAACGGTCGGGGTTGTGTCAGGTGGAGCTCGCTACGCTTCGCGAGCTCGAGCAGGGCGAGGAGGCCACTGAGGATCTCCCACGGTTCGGCATCGGCACGCACGACATCGCGCCAACGAGCCTGGGCCCGGAGCGCGAGCATCGCTCGCACGGTAAACATCGCCCCGTCGACGTCGAGGGCGCGGGGAATGACGTCGTGGATCGTTGCCTTGCGCGAGGCGCGCAACACGCGATCGACCGCGACCAAGAGGTCCGTGAGCGACAGGGCGAGCGGAGCCAGCGGCGGGGCCGCCGCCTGTTGCATAAACGAGCGCGCGAACCGATTGCGCCGATCCTCGCCGAGTTTCTCGAGGACGTCCACGACCTCGCGCATCTGCTGATACTCGAGGAGCCGACGCACGAGTTCGGCGCGGGGGTCGTCGAAGCCATCCTCGCCGTCCTTTCGCGGCAACAACATCTGCGCCTTAATCCGGATTAGGCGCGCGGCCATCTCGAGGTATTCGGCGGCCTCGTTGAGCTTCAGCGCGTGCATGCGGCCGAGGAACTGTTCGCAGACGCGCGCGACCGGGATGTCGTAGATCTCGATCTGCTCGTCGCGTAGCAGCGAGAGCAGGAGATCGAGAGGGCCGTTAAATCCGGCGATATCGACGACGAAGCCTGCGTCGGTCGACGATGGCGCGAGTGCGGTCACAGTGACCACGCCGATGTCAGGAGGGGACTCATCAAATACTGGGGCAAGCGCGGCGCGGCTGGAGTGAGGCCCGTCACGGGCAGTCAGGAAGAAAGGTAGACGCCCGCGGCGGCGGAGTCAAAGCATGGTGTTCCCTTGACTCA
Organism: Gemmatimonas phototrophica; assembly: GCA_945869195.1. Taxonomy (GTDB): domain Bacteria; phylum Gemmatimonadota; class Gemmatimonadetes; order Gemmatimonadales; family Gemmatimonadaceae; genus Pseudogemmatithrix. The sequence continues at coordinate 177,018 of CAMBNV010000002.1, forward strand.
GGGGCCTTTCCTATCTAGGCTTCTGCTCCTACGGAGCGAGTGAACTCGCCCCTGGATCCCACCCTTGGAGAACAGCTCGTGCCGAGAATCGCGTCCGCGAAGAAGAACATGCGCAAGACCCGTACAGCGACCGTCCGTAACCGGGCGCAGCGTGCCACCCTACGGACCGCCATGAAAGTCGCGAACGTGGAAGCGTCGTCACCCGCCGACAAGCTCAAGGCCGTGCAGCTCCTCGACCGAGCCGCGCGGAAAGGGCTCATCCATATGAATGCTGCCGCTCGCCAGAAGTCTCGGCTCGCGAAGGCGAAGTAAGCAGACGTTTGTAGGGTAAACGACGAGACCGCCGCGCTCCTGAGGGAGCGCGGCGGTCTCGTCGTTTAGCGTACAAAGAGGGAATCGCTGAGGGACGGAGTCAGGCCAGACTCGGCTCCACGGCGCCTACCGTCTCCTACAGCGTAGCAAGCTCTCCACCGCACCGCTCACAGTACCACTCGGTTGGGAAGTTCAGGGTGGAGCACTCCGCACACTTCAGCGTCTTGATCGCCGGCGATTTTCGCGGGGCCGGGCGCCCCGTCGAGTTGGGGTCAACGTCGCCGAGCGAGACAGTCGCGGCTGTGGTGCGCGGAGAATGCACTGGCGCAGCCGCCGGGATGGAGGCCCTCCCGAGAACCGAGTTGCCGAACGCGATCTCGCCAAAAGTCGGACCGCCGACGATCGGAGAACCGACAGCAGAAGCGACGGACGCTGCGTCCTGAGCCCCTGGGGCGCCTGGGGCGCCTGGGGCGTCTGGAGCGTTCACGACCTTCGGAGGCGAGGCCGGAGGCGACGACACCCGCACCACGCTGGCCGCCATGCCTGCGACCATCGGCGCGGCGCCAGCCTCAAGGAGCAGATGACGCGTGCGCTCGAACGCGGCGATCTTTACGTCGCGTTCCTTCTCGGCCTTCGAATGGGTTGCTGTCAGCGCTTTCAGACGCTCGGCCCACTCCTTCGGATCGTACTCGCCGACCGCGGCGCGCAGCTCACCCTCGATGCGCTCCTCGGTCATTGCCGCGAGCCGCGTCTCGATTTCGGTGACGGCGACCTCATGGTCCCTGAGCCCCTCGCCGAGCGACTCGGCCTCGATGGCGGCCCGGACTTGGGCGTCGGTGAGTTTGCCGAGATATTCGTCGCGAAGCCGCTCAAATACGTTCGTCGGCGTCGACTCCCGACGTTCCCCGAGCTTAGCGAGAAACCCCTCATACTTGCGCTTCTCCGCCAGGAGGGCGTCGAGCGATTCGATGCGTGACGTCTCAGACTTAGCCATCGACATCCTCAGTTGGGGAGACGCGTGCGCATCACCCGTTCAACTCGAAGACGATCCGACCGCCCACGATGGTACGAACCGCCTGACCGCGGAGCTTCCGGCCGCCGTACGGAGTATTGCGGCCCTTCGATTTGAAACGCGCCGGGTCCACGGTCCACTCGCGCGACGGGTCGAATACGGTGACGTCGCCGATCGAGCCCTTGGCGAGCGTTCCGCCGGGGAGATGGAAGACTTTTGCGGGCAGGCAGGCCATCCGGTCAACCAGCTGCGACAGGGTGAGCACGCCCGACTCAAGTAGCCAGGTGACGTTTACGCCGAGCGCCGTCTCCAGACCGACAATCCCGTTGGGGGCGTCGGCGAACTCGCGCTCCTTCTCATCGTAGTGATGTGGCGCATGGTCGGTGACGAGGAGATCGATGGTCCCGTCCTTGAGACCCTGTTGCAGCGCCTCAACGTCTCGCTGAGTCCGGAGCGGCGGATTCATTTTGGCGTTGGTGTCGTACCCCTCTACTGCCTCATGGGTCAACGAAATGTGGTGGCTACAGACCTCGGCCGTGACGTTCACCCCCTGATCCTTGCCCCAGCGCACCAGTTCGACCGAGCCCTTAGAGCTGAGGTGGCACAGATGGATATGTCCCCCCGTGAGCTTGGCAAGGAGAATGCATCGCATGACGTCAATCTCCTCCGCTTCACTCGGGATCCCCTTGAGTCCGAGTCGCGCCGAGATGACCCCCTCGTGCATCGAGCCACCGTGGGCAAGCGACATCACTTCGCAGTGCTCGACCACCGGGATGCCAAAGGTCTGCGCATACTCAAGCGCCGTGCGCATGAGGTGGGAGTTCTCAACCGGCCGACCGTCGTCGCTCACCGCGACGGCACCGGCGGCGACCATCTCACCGAACTCGGCAAGCGTCTCGCCCATCTGGCCAACGGAGATGGCGCCGTAGGGGTAGACGCGGGCGAATCCCGCCGCCTCACCCTGCCGCTTCACGAAGCCAACCATGGCCTGATTGTCGGTGACGGGCTTCGTGTTCGGCATCGCAGCGACCGCGGTGAAACCTCCGGCGGCGGCGGCGTGGGCACCGGAGGCGACCGTCTCGACCTCCTCACGCCCAGGCTCGCGGAGGTGGACGTGCACGTCGATCATGCCGGGAGAGACGACCAGTCCCGAACAGTCGACCCTGCGTGCCCCGTCGGGGCCTTGGATCGTGCCCCCCACCGACGCGATCTTGCCGTCGATAATGAGCAGGTCGCCGACGGCATCCATCCCCTGCGCGGGATCGACGATGCGTCCGCCGGTGAGCAGGAGGGGGGCGCTCATGCGGCACCGCCCTTGGCGACGTCGGCGAGGGAGGCCTTGTTCCCGGCGAGGAGATAGAGGACGGCCATCCGCACGGCGACGCCGTTGGTGACTTGGTGCAGAATCACGGAATGCGGTCCATCGGCCACGTCGGAGTCGATTTCGACGCCGCGGTTCATGGGGCCGGGGTGGAGGATGAGAAGGTCGCGTGGCGCGCGCTCGAGGCGAGCGCGCGTGACGCCGAAGATTCGATTGTACTCGCGGAGCGACGGGATATACCCGAGTTGCATCCGCTCGAGCTGAAGGCGGAGCACATTGAGGGCGTCCGCCCACTCGATCGCCGCCTCGATACGGTCGAACACCTGCACGCCCATCTCTCGGATGGCATTCGGGAGCAGCGATCGCGGACCGCAGACCGCGACCTCGGCGCCCATCGCCTGCAGTCCCCAGATGTTGGAACGCGCCACGCGGGAGTGGAGGACGTCACCGACGATGCAGATGCGTTTCCCGTCGAGGGAGCCGAGCTTGTCGCGCAACGTGAGGAGATCGAGGAGGCCCTGGGTGGGGTGCTCGTGCGTCCCGTCCCCGGCGTTGATCACGTTCGACTCGATGCGCTCGGCAAGAAATCGCGCCGCACCGGAGGCCGGGTGGCGAATGACCACCATGTCGATCCGCATCGCTTCGAGATTGCGCGCCGTATCGACCAGGGTCTCGCCCTTCGACACACTCGAGGCGGCGGCCGCGACGTTGACCGTGTCGGCCGACATGCGCTTCTCCGCGAACTCGAAGGAGATGCGCGTGCGCGTCGACGGCTCGAAAAAGAGATTCACTACTGTCATGCCGCGCAGCGTCGGGACCTTCTTGATCGCCCGCTCGGAGATGGCTTTGAGCGGCTCTGCGACGTCGAGAATGGTGGTGATCTGCTCCCGCGTAAGCCCCGCCAGCCCAATGAGGTCCTTGCCAAGGATCGTCATGCGCCGCTCCCGACACCCGTCACCACGACCTCGTCGCGACCGTCGAGCGCCAAAACGCAGACGTCGACTCTTCCTCCCGTGCCAACCTCGACCTGCTTGCCAACGACGTCGGGCTGAATCGGCAGCTCCCGGCCGCCCCGGTCGACGAGGACCGCGAGCATGATGCGCGCCGGCCGACCGAAGTCGGCGAGTTCGTCGAGCGCCGCACGAATCGTCCGGCCGGTGTAGAGCACGTCGTCGACGATCACCACGACCATGCCATCGATCGGCACGGGGAGCACGGTCTTGCCGACGACTGGCCGCGGACCGACGGTCTGCAGGTCGTCGCGATAGAGCGTGATGTCGAGCGCGCCGCGCGGGATGTCGATCCCCTCGCGCTCGCGAATCACCTCGGCGAGGCGCTCTGCGATCTGCACGCCGCGGCGGTGAATGCCGACGAGCACGAGGCCATCCGTGCCGTCATTGAGTTCGAGGATCTCGTCCGCCATGCGGGAGATCGTGCGCGCTACAGCGCGCGCGTTCAGGGCTACGGAAGGGGCGTCGCTCATCGTCCGGAAATATGCTCTGCCGCACTCGCCCGCGGGAGCGTCCGGTCGCGGCGCTCAGGCGGCGCTCGGAGCCCGCTCAGACCCGTAGCGCGCGAGGTAGACCTTTTCGCGGCCCGGTCCGAGGGCGTCGGGTTCGACTGGGCGGGTGATGACGCCGATCAGGCGGCCCCGTTCGTCAAGGAGCTGGATCTGTGGTTCGTCGGACGGTCGTGGCACCGTGGGTTCCATTCGCAGTCTCCTCTGTTCACCGTTTTGACACCGGGGAGCAGAGGAAGGTTGGCCCACACAGGTCTCGGTGACGTCACGACGCGGTACTGAATGCAGAACGGCAGACCCCCAGGACCGGGGCCTGCCGTTCGACGGACGAGGTGGGATTCGAACCCACGGTACGCGTAAACGTACACACACTTTCCAGGCGTGCGCCTTAAACCACTCAGCCACTCGTCCGGGGAGCTGCGCAGGGCCAGACACCCCTCCAAATGACGAAGCGCCGGCGAGGCCAGCGCATCGGGTGCTGCACGGGCAGAGTGAGATTCGAACTCACGATACCGTTGCCGGTACGCCGGTTTTCGAGACCGGTGCCTTCAACCACTCAGCCATCTGCCCATTCCGTACAGATGAGAGAATTTAGAGGGCTGATGGCAGAGGGGCAACGGGAGGATACCAGAGAAAACGCGGAATATTTGGCCGCAGACGCGCTACTGGCGACGTGAGCGAAAAAACTCCCTCAGCACCGTCGCGCACTCCTCTTCGCGCACCCCGCCCTGCACCTCCGGCCGATGATTGAGCTTCGGATGGCGCAGGATGTCGGAGACCGAGCCTGCCATTCCGGCCTTGTCATCCCAGGCGCCGAAGACCACGCGCCCCACCCGCGCGAGGACGATGGCACCAGCGCACATCGCGCAGGGTTCGAGGGTGACGTAGAGTGTTGCGGTGGTGAGTCGCGTATCCCCAACGGCATAGGCGGCGGCCTTGAGCACGCGCATCTCCGCATGCTGCGTGGCGTCCTTGCTGGAGACCATCGCGTTGCCGCCGCGCGAAACGACGGCGCCATTGTGCACAATGACGGCACCCACAGGCACCTCGCCGGCTTTGGCCGCGCGCACCGCTTCGGCGAGCGCCTCACCCATCCAGAAGGAGTCCTCTTCGACGCGCGTAGCGAAGGTCACGGGCCCACTCTTCATTCCGGCACCCAGCCGTATTGGTCAGAGAGAAAAGCGAGCATCGCCGTTACAAAGGCCTCGGCGAATGCCGTCCGGGACGCCGAGGTGTCGCGCACGCCAGCGTAGTTGCACTCGATCTGAATCGCGTCCACCGGACCGGCGATCTGTGATCCGTGGCGCTGGGTGTTGTATCCCCCGTTGAAGTACAGCTCGCCGACGAGGGGCGACGGATCGGACGCGGACGGCACCGCCGCGTAGCCCGCCTGGGCGAGCCTCGTGCCGAGCGCACGTGGGCCTCGCAGGAGTGTAGCGCCGGACTCACCCGAGGTCGCCACGCTGCTCAGACGCGCGATACTGCTCGCACTCAAGAGCGGCGTCAGGAGAGAATCGGTGAGACGGAGACTCGTGGCAGAGAGGAGGTACCCTAGCTCGAGGCGTGGCACGACGTGGGCATGGCCGTGCAGGTCGACGAGGAGTGCGCGGGCATGCACACGCACCGCGCGCGCTTTGGCGCTATCGATGTGCCCGTGGAAGAGCGTCCAGAGCGGTGCGAGTGGCGTGTAGTCACTGGTCGCCTCGGCGAGGTCACGATTTGCGTCAAACTTCCGTCGACTAAGCAGGTTCGCGACCACGAAGGGGCGCTTCCCGATGCGGCGGTCGAACGCGTCGGAGATCTCGGCGGCCAGCGCGCGGGTATTGGCGTCGTTCAGCGTTTCGCAGCCGGTGCAGGTGCGGTCGGGCAGCGAGGTCGGGGTCTGGTCGCCACCGTGCGGAGCGACGATAATAAGCGGGATCGTGCCGTCGCTTGCCGTCACCCACGCACTCACGTCGAGCGGCGGGACAGGGAGAGGGGCAGGCGTCTGGACCGGGCCAGTCGGCGGCGGCGTGGCACCGCCGTCACTCGTGGCATCGACGCCACCACAACCGAAGGCGCCGAGGATGGCGATCGTCCCCAGCGCTCTACGCACGACGCGGCCTGCCGGAACGCGGATCACGCCACCTCGAACTCGATATGGTCTCCCGCGACCGAGGCAACGATCGAGTCGCCCTCCTTGAACTTACCCTCGAGGAGTGAGAGCGCCAACGGATTCTGCAGGAGTCGTTGAATCGCGCGCTTGAGCGGACGGGCACCAAAAGCCGGTTCGTACCCTTCGGTCGCAATGAGCGCGCGCGCCTCGTCGGACAGCGTCAGCGCAAGCTTGCGATCGGCGAGCAGCTTGTCGAGGCGCTGTAGCTGCAGTCCGAGGATGTGGCCAATCTGTGCCTCGCCGAGCGGACGGAAGATCACAATGTCGTCCACGCGATTGAGGAACTCGGGTTTGAACTGGCCGCGCAGCGCGTTGGTGACCTGCGTCTCCACCAGCGCCCAGTCGCCGGTCCCAGTCTCGAGAATCCAGGACGATCCAATGTTCGACGTCATGATAATGACGCTATTGCGGAAGTCGACCGTGCGGCCCTGCGAATCCGTGAGACGGCCGTCGTCGAGCATCTGCAACAGGATATTGAACACGTCAGGATGCGCCTTCTCGATCTCGTCAAAGAGCACGACGCTGTAGGGACGGCGCCGCACGGCCTCCGTGAGCTGGCCGCCTTCCTCGAAGCCGATGTAGCCTGGCGGCGCTCCGACGAGACGCGACACCGCATGCTTTTCCATGTACTCCGACATGTCGATGCGCACCATCGCTGTTTCGTCATCGAAGAGGAAATGAGCAAGAGCGCGCGCGGTCTCCGTTTTTCCCACCCCAGTGGGGCCGAGAAAGATGAACGATCCGATTGGACGGTTGGGGTCCTGCAACCCCGCGCGCGAGCGGCGTACGGCATTTGCCACGGCGGTCACGGCCTCGGCCTGGCCCACCACGCGCTTGGCGAGTTCCTGGTCGAGTTTGGCGAGTCGCTCGCGCTCGGACTCGAGCATCCGCGTGACGGGAATGCCGGTCCAGCGCGCAACGATCTCGGCGATGTCGTCAGCGGTGACCTCCTCCTTTAGAAACTGCGCCCCGCCGATCTTCTGCGCCGTGAGGCGATCCTCGACCTGCCGAAGTTCCGTCTCGAGTTTTGGCACCGTGCCATACTGGAGCTCGGCGGCCGTACCGAGGTCGCCGGCGCGGGTTGCGCGGTCGACTTCGATGCGGGCCTCCTCGAGTTGCTGCTTGAGTTTCCCAACATTTCCGAGCGCGTCCTTCTCAAGTTGCCACTGCGCCTTCATTGCCCCGCCCTGCTCGCGCAGCTGCCCGAGCTCCTGCTCGATCACGGTGCGTCGCTCAACGGACGCCCGGTCCTTCTCCTTCGCGAGCGCCTGCCGTTCGATCTCGAGCTGCACGACGCGCCGTTCGACCTCGTCGATCTCCTGCGGGAGGGAGTCGATCTCGATACGCAACCGCGATGCGGCCTCGTCCATGAGGTCGATCGCCTTGTCGGGGAGGAATCGGTCGCCGATGTATCGATTGGAGAGCATCGCAGCGGCCACGAGCGCGCCGTCGGTGATGCGCACGCCATGATGTGACTCGTAGCGCTCCTTGAGTCCGCGGAGGATGGCGATCGTGCTTTCGACCGTGGGCTCGCCGACGAAGATGGGCTGGAATCGACGTTCGAGCGCTGGATCCTTCTCGACATGCTTCCGATACTCGTCGAGCGTGGTCGCACCGACCACACGGAGTTCGCCGCGCGCCAACATCGGCTTGAGCATATTGCCGGCGTCCATCGCGCCTTCGGCCTTCCCCGCCCCGACGATGGTGTGCAGCTCGTCAATGAACATCACGAACTGCCCGTCGCTCGACGTGACCTCTTTGAGCACCGCCTTGAGACGCTCCTCGAACTCGCCGCGGAACTTGGCGCCGGCGATGAGGGCGCCCAGGTCGAGCGAGACCAACTGTTTGTTGCGTAGCGACTCCGGAACGTCGCCATTGACAATCCGCTGGGCGAGACCCTCGGCGATCGCCGTCTTGCCGACACCGGGTTCGCCGATCAGGACCGGATTGTTCTTCGTGCGGCGCGAGAGCACCTGCACCACGCGACGGATCTCCTCGTCACGACCAATCACCGGGTCGAGCTTCCCCTTGCGCGCGTCCGCGGTCAGATCGCGCGTGTACTTCGCCAGTGCCTGATACTGATTCTCCGGCGTCTGGTCGGTGACCTTATGCGCGCCGCGCACGACTTGGAGCGCCTCGAGTAGCCCCTTCTTGGTGACGCGCTGTGCCTTGAGGAGGTTTGCAGTCTCGGCACCCTTCACGTCGGCAAGGGCGATCAGCAGGTGCTCGATCGAGACGTACTCGTCGCCGAGCGCCTTGGCCTCCTTCTCAGCCTGATCAAGGACGGCGGTGAGTTCGCGCGCAAGATTGGGCTGCGCCTCACTCTGCTTGGGATAGCGCGCGATCTCGCGCGCGAGCTGCTCCTTCAGCGGCGCGACGGTCACACCCATTTTCTGGAGGATGGGGACGACGATACCATCGGCCTGGGAGAGCAGCGCGACGAGCAGATGGGTGTCGTGGACGAGCGGATTGCCCTTCCGACGCGCCTGGCCGATCGCATCGGTCAGGGCTTCCTGAGACTTTACGGTGAGGCGGTCGGGGGAGAGCATGGCAATGTCAGGGGGAGAAGAGTGTACGGAATAACATAGACCAGCCCGCCCAGCTGGGACGTCAGGGATTCTCCGGAATGGTACCAAAGGTGCGACCGGCGTCACGTCGAAGCGAGAGGCGTTGGCGGTCGCACCATTCCAAAAAAGGGATCAGCCACTTGCGCGTGATGCCCAAGGCATCGCGCAGTTCCGCGGGAGAATAGGTCGTTCCGGGCTTTACGTGGCGTCGCAGCCGAGCGAGCAACTCGGTGACGCCCTCGCGGGAAAATGGACGATCGAGCGCGACCATCACAATCCGCTTTTCCTTGTCGAGGAGCTTGAGGAGCGCGGGGACTTGGGCCCCGAACTCTACCGTGAGCTCTGCGAGGCTCGGCGGCTCAACGCCCGATGCACGGAGACGGTCGAGCAGTTGATCTCGCGCCGACGTCGCACCCGCGCTCGCGCCGGGCTGGAAGGCCACCGCGCGGAGCGTCGCGCCCTCCACCACAATGAGTCCTGCGCGCTGGGCGCGTCGAATGACCTCGTCAGCGAGCGCGGCATTGGGAGAGAGGGCGGTGCGAGCGGCTTGTCGATCGACGCCCGGAGCAAGCGGCTGTGCCAGGTGCGTCTCCTCCACGAGCGAGACGAGCGTGGTGCGCAGAGCGGCAAGCACCGAGAGGCGCACGAGACGCTCCTCGATGCGCACGACTTTCGTGAGCTCCTTGAGCAGTCGCTCGACCAGCACCGGACGCAACCCGAGCCGCAGGGGGAGCGACGCGACGGGTAGGCCGCTGGCGCCGCTCTCGAGGAGCATCCACTCGAGCCGCTCCGCGTCACTCGCACCGGTGTGCGGCCATGGCTTGGCCCGCGGACTGGAGGGAAGTGGATCACTCACCACGCCACCGCCGATGGTGCCGGCGTCACCGCCGGCCCGGAGCACGAACCGGTCCCCTGCCCGCATCACGACCGGTGCATCGAGCCGCAATCGCACCGCACGCGTCTCTCCAGGCCCAAGGGGGCCGCCAGGCGCGATGATGCGCGCGCCGACATCGGCGGTACCGAGGTGAAATCGCAACCATCGACGCGCGCCAATCACCGGTGCATGCGGCAACAGCGCGATGTCCGCACGCAGCACGCGACTTGGTTCCCACGGGTCGCCTTCCCGGACCAACACCGCATCGGGCGCAACCTCGTCGCGGTCGACACCGACGAGTGCAACCGCCACACGCGTCCCCGCCCCTACCTCCCCCGCCGGCACGCCGTGGGACTCGAGACTGCGCACACGCGCGGTGCGATCGATCGGGAGGATCCGCACGATTGCCTCTCGCGCGATCGTCCCCGTCCAGGCGGTGCCCGTGACGACCGTCCCCGCTCCGGCCACGGAAAAGACACGATCGACCGGCATACGCCACGGCTCGTCGCGCGCGCGCGCAGGCACGAGCGCGACGGCCGTGCGAATCGCAGCGCGCAGATCGTCGAGACCGGCGCCCGTGGCCGACGAGACCGGCACGATCGGCGCCTCGGCGAGCGACGAACCCGCGAGCGCCTCGCGCACCTCCTCGGCAGCCAGCTCACGCAAGTCATCGTCGACGAGATCCGACTTGGTCAGCGCGACGACGCCCGCCGTCACGCCAAGGAGTGTGAGAATCGCGAGGTGCTCCCGCGTCTGCGGCATGACCCCCTCGTCGGCGGCGATGACCAGGAGCGCGAGGTCGACTCCAGAGGCGCCAGCGAGCATCGTCCGGACGAACGCCTCATGTCCGGGGACATCGACGACACCAATGGTGCCTACGCCATCGAGTTGGAGCGGTGCAAAGCCGAGTGCGATCGTGATTCCGCGCCGTTTCTCCTCGGGGAGTCGGTCGGTGTCCACGCCGGTCAGCGCGCGGACGAGCGAGGTCTTGCCGTGATCAATATGCCCCGCGGTGCCGAGAATCACCGGTGCGATGCCTCCCACGATGCCCAGGCGCGCAACGCGCGTCCGTCACCGAGATGCTCCTCCACAAACTCACGGAGGAGCCGCAGATGGGCGCGCAGCGTTGGCGGATCAAGTGCTGGCGCCTCCTCGTCGCGCGACCAGCTGAGGAGCGCGAGTCGCGCCTCGGCCGGCAGCGTGCGCGCACCCGGCACGAGCGCCGCGCAGGCACGGCAGAGTACCCCTCCCGAGCGGTGGCCGAAGCGTACGACCTCATCGGCGGCGAGCGCGCGGTGACAGACCGCGCAGCGGTCGAGCGCCGGGGCGAACCCGAGCTCGCCGACGAGTCGCCACGCCGCCGAGAGTGCCTGACCTCCGACCGCGCTGTCGCCCGCGACGCCAATCGCGTCCAACCCCGCCGCGAGCGCGTCGTGGATCGCGCCACCCTCGTCCTCCGAGGCAAAGCGCAGGCAGAGTTCTCCGAGCGCGGCCGACGCGGCGAATCGCTCGAGCGAGGCGGCGAGCTCTGGGCGCGACCGAGTGGCGTCGAACCCCGTGAGCGTATGGAGATCGCGGCCGGCGTTGATCGTGAGGTGCGCCACACCGCTGGTGAAGAGATCGAGCCCGAGTCCGAACCGACTCCTGGGGCGCTTTGCCCCGCGGGCGATCACGCTCACCACGCCGGCCTCGCGCGTCGCCAGGCGGACGATCCGCGAGGTCTCGCGATAGTCAAAGCCGTGCAGGACGATCGCCTCGGTCTGGATCACCGGTGCAAGTTAGTGCACCGGATGCGCCGCCTTCCACTGCATTGCCATCCCCACGCGCCGCTGGACGGACGGATGGTCATAGAAGATGGCTTCCTCGAGCGCGGACGGACGCGGGTATCGGTACTCCGCAGTCTTCACCAGTGCCGACGCGAGCGCGTCTGGCAGACCGACCGTGTCGAGCGAGTACCGATCGGCCTCAGTCTCACCGAACCGCCCGAAGGCGTTCGCAACGGGCGTGCCGAGGAGCCCACAGAGCGACGCCATGAAGAGGACCACCGGAAGGCCGGCAGGCGAGGCAAGCGATGCGCGGGCGCCGAAGAGGCGCACGAACGTGGCGAACCCACGATCAATCAGGAAGAAGAAGAGCACCGCAAGAACTGTGATCATCCCGAAGGCACGCCAGGTGTGGCCGAGAACGTAGTGGCCGATCTCGTGCCCCGTCACGGCCTTCACTTCGTCGAGTGAGGCGCCCTTCCACGCGACGTCGGAGACGGCGATGCGCGCCGAAGCGCCGATGCCGCCCGCGTTCGCCGTGAAGTTGTTGGATTGCCGAGAGCCGTCGTAGACAAAGATCCGGTCTTCGGGGACGCCAGCACGGGTGGCAAGCACGACGATGGCGTCGCGCACCTCCCCTGCGGGCACAGGCCGATACTCGTTGAACATCGGCTCGATCACGACCGGCGCTAGCAACAGCAGCAGCGCCGCCGAGCCGGCGGTCAACCCGGCGGACCAGATCCACCAGCGCGGCCCGGTGCGACGCATCAGCGCGAAGACGCCGCTGAAGAAGAGCGCCCCGAGGACCGCCCCCAGCAGGGTGCCAAGTCCGTTTTGCATGAGGAAGTCGCTGAGCGGCTGGGCCGTCCGGTGGTAAGTCGACTCGCGCCACCAGCTCGAGTAGATCGACCAGGGCAACGCGAGCACCGCGGAGGAGAGGAAGTAGACGATGCCGACCACAAACGATCTGACGCCGGGGCCGCGAGCCGAGAATCTCGCCTCGACCCGATCGAGCAGGCCCATGCGGACGATCACCCAGCAGACCACTCCGGAGACCAGGAGGTTCCAGAGCAGCAGCCAGTGCCCTCCGGTGGTGTACGCCAACGCGCGCGCCAGATTATCGGCGCCGAGCCCATCAATGTACGCCGCGGTGGCTGCTACAGGGTCGGGTTGCATGGAGCCCTCGGGAGGCAAGAGTAAAGCGCGGTGAGCGCCGTCGACAATATGCACCGACGCTCGGCCGGTCGGCCGCTCCGCCCTCAGCGCTGCAGTTTGACTCCCACGTAGAACGCGCGACCCGGTGATGCGAACCCCACAATCCGCTGGTAGCGCACATCGCCGACGTTGTCGACCCGGAGTTGTAACCGTGCCGTCGGAAGGAGTCGCACCGGAAGTTCGAGCTCGGCCGAGAGATCGATCGTCGTAAAGGGCGCGAGCATGAGCGGAATCGCAGGATACGACGTGAAGTCCCGGTCCTCGCGCTCGCCCGTGCGCGTGGCGACCGCGCTGAAGGAACCAAGGTTGGCGACGGTGCGTGAGAGCTGCACCGACGCCGAATGCTCCGGGCGTTGGATCAACGACCCTCCGGCGACGAAGTTCGCGCTCGCACCGGAGTCAAAGCCGGCGTCCACGACGCGCGTATCGGCCCAGGTGTACGAGCCGCTGATGTGAAAGCCCGCGACGTCGGCGACCGTCGCTTCGAGCTCGAGGCCGCCCGCATTGGCCGCCGCAATGTTGTAGTAGTTCGGCTCACCGGGTGCCGGCGGCGCGTAGGTGTACTGGATCAGATCCCGAAAGCGCTGGGTGAATCCGGTGAGCCGAAGCGTGGTGCGCGTCCCCACGACCGCTTCGACACCGAGTTCTGCCGACCGCGCGCGCTCGGGTCGGAGGGCGGCGTTTCCAGTGGCGTACCCAATGGCGAAGTTCTCGTAAAAACTCGGCGCTTTGAAGGCATTGCCGACCGACGCCCGGACTCGCGCCGTCGGCGCCATGCGCCAGGCGGCTCCGGCGCGCACGCTGGGGAAGACGCCAAACGCGCTATTGTCGTCGAGCCGCGCACCGAGGGAGTACGAGAACACTCCGGCGTCGCCGAGCGCCTGAGCGTAGAGCGCCTTCGTCTCACGCGCGGACTCGAAGACGTCGGGGATCACAGAGATGTTGTCCAGGTAGAGGGAGGTGGACTCCTCGACGTCGCGCGAGAACTCACCGCCGACGGTCAGGTACCGCGTCTCGCCAACGCGGATGGTGTGGCGGACGTCGGCGACGCGGCGCGTGACGACTCCGCGGGTGAGAATCCCGAAGTAGCCGAGCGTGTCGGACGCGTCGTCGGAGCGGTCGCTCGTCCGCGGATGGAGCGTATTGGCGGTGAGCTGTACACGCGTCTCGTTGCGGGCGCCCCATCGTCGGCCGGCGTCGAGCCCAATCAGGAGCCGATGCTCGGTACGCTCGGCGTTGTGGTCCTCGACGGCGCCGCCATCCCCGGTCGGGTACTGGTAGCTCGAGGCATTGAAGCGGGACGTCAGTCGGAGGTCCAGCTTGTCGCTCGGCGCGAGCGCCAGCGATGCCGATAGTCCGTCATTGCGGTACGCGTTATTGAACGCGAGGATGCCGGTACCCGCATGGTGATCACCCTGCAGCGACCAGGCGACGCCGGCACGCGTGCCGACACCGTCGGCGCCGAGCGAGGCCCGTCGTCCACCGAACGACCCACCGCCGATCTCCGCCTGCTGCGTCCCCGCACGGGCGCGGCGCGTAAAGATCTGAATCACGCCGGTCACCGCCTCCGAGCCGTAGAGCACGCTTACCGGCCCGCGCACGATCTCGATCCGCTCGACGTCGTCCAGCGTGATCCGGCCCAGATCGAGGACGCCACCCGGCTCATTCATCGGCACACCGTGAATCAACACGCGCACGTAGTTCGCCTGTCCGCCACGCATGAACAGCGCCGTCGACGATCCGTACGACGACGAACGCGCGATCGAGGTCCCGGGGACGCGTTTCAAGGCGTCGGCGAGGTGCGTCACACCCTCGGCCCGCAGGACATCGCCCGAGAGGACGGTGGCGGTGGCGGTCGGCGTCGCGAGCACGGCCGAGACGCGGCTCGCCGTGACGACCTCAGCGGGCAAGACGACGGGGCTGGCCTGCTGTGCGAATACGAGCAGGGGCGTCGCCGCGACTGCGACGAGGAGAGAAGTCACTTTCAGAGCCAATGTCATTTTCAGAGCCAATGAAGGATGAGGGATCAGGGAGTGCCGCGCCCGCGAAGGGGCACGAGGACGGGAGCACCCACGGCGGGATCGCGCGTGACGACGAGTGGCCACTCGTAGACGCGTTCGAGTACATCTCCGCGCATCACGTCCGCCGGCCTTCCGGTGGCCGCGACGAGACCGCGGTGGAGCAAGACCATCTGATCGGCAAAGCGCGCGACCAGATTGAGCTGATGGCTCACGAGCAGGATGCACTGCCCCGCCCGCGCTAATGAGTCGAGCAGTTCGAAGACGGACATCTCATGCCCAACGTCGAGGAACGTCGTCGGCTCGTCGAGCACGAGCGCGCGGCCGCCCTGGGCCAGCGCGCGCGCGATCCGCACGCGTTGCCATTCGCCGCCCGAGAGTTCGTCGGTGCTGCGCTCGGCCAGCGCCTCGAGGTCGGCGCGCGCGATCGCGCTGGCGACTGCCTCGCGGTCGGCAGCGGACGGCGCGCTGAAGGCGCTGCCGTGCGGGTACCGGCCGAGCGCGATGAAGTCGCGGGCCCGGAGCGGAAAAGCCGGCTCTTCGCGCTGGGACACCACGGCGAGCGTGGTCGCCACCTGGCGGCGTGTGAGGTCGCTGATTGGTCGGCCGTCGAGCGTCACACGGCCGCTTTCAGGCGCGAGCCTGCCGAGCAGTGTGCGCACGAGCGTGCTCTTGCCCGAGCCGTTGGGTCCGACGACGGCGGTGAGTCGTCCCGCCAGCGCCTCGAGCGTGACCCCCTGCACCGCCGGCTCCTGGCTCCCGGCGTAACGCAAGACGACGTTGTCAAAATGGATCATCGCGCGACTCCAGCGCGCAGGCGCCAGAGGAAGAATGGTACGCCAACGAGCGCCGTGACCGCGCCGAGCGGAAGCTCGGTGGGACGCAGCACGGTACGGGCGACGAGGTCCGCCGCGACGACAAGAATTCCTCCGGCAAGCGCGGAGGCGAGGACGGTCTCGCGCGACGAACGTGTCCCGAGCGCGCGGGCGATCGCGGGCACGATGAGTCCGACGAAGCCGATGAGGCCCGCGCCCGCGACAGTCGCGGCGGCCAGCAGCGATGCGCCCAAGTAGACACGGCGCGTGACCCGCTCGACGTCGATCCCGAGGGAGGCGGCAGCGTCCTCGCCAAGCGCAAGCACGTCGAGGTCGCGGCCCCACCAGACGAGGCAGGCGATGCCGGCCACCACATAGCACGCTATCCACCGCACACTGCTCCACTGGGCGTCGCCCAGTGAGCCCATCATCCACCAGAGCGCGCCACGCACTGTTCCCTCGGGGGCTGTTCCGAGCGCCACCATGATCGCGGCGGTGCAGAACGCGCCGACGACGACGCCCGCCATGAGAAGAACGCGCGAATCCGCCCGACCACCGGCGGCCCGCGCCACCAGGAGCACGAGCATCACCGCCAGCATCGCCCCGCCGAAGGCGGCGAGGGGGACGACCCCCGGGGCGGTGACGCCGAGCACAACGGCGAGCACCGCGCCCACGGCCGCGCCACCCGAGACGCCGAGCAGGTAGGGCTCGGCGAGCGGATTGCGCAGCGTCATCTGCAGTGCGGTCCCGCTGGCCGCGAGCCCCGCGCCGACGACAATGCCGAGGACGACGCGCGGTAACCTGAGGTCGGTGACGATGGCGATCGCAGCGGGATCACCCACGCCAGAGAGTGCCCGCCAGACCTCCGACGGCGTGAGCGGCACCGCACCAACCGCGAGTCCGAGCGTCGCGACGGCGAGCAGCGCCAGCCCGAGAAGCCACCAGAGCCGGCGTGGCACGCTCATCGCGTGCCAGCGGGATAGAGCAACGTGCGCAGATGCCGAGCCGCTTCGCCCATGCGCACACCAGGACGACCGACCAGGGTCGTGTCGATGATCAGGATCCGTCCCTCTCGCACGGCGCGCACGGCGCGCCAGGCCGGATGGACGCGCAGCTTCGCGGCGCTACTCGGTCCGGCGAGGATGACGTCCGGATCCCGCAGCGCGATCTCTTCGATCGTCACCTGCGGCGATGCCGCGTCGAGATCACCGAAGATGTTCTCGCCGCCGGCCGCATCGAGCAACTCCGAGAGATAGCTCCCGCTGCCGATCGTGATCACGGGGGCGTCCCAGACGTGCCAGAAGGCGCGCCGCCGTCTGGGTGGGACCGGAAGCGCCCGTACGGCGGCGAGACTGGCGCGCACGGTGTCGACCACGAGCTGACCCACGGCGGTCACGCCGAGCGCGGCGGCGATCACTGGCGTGACGCGCGCCAGGTCGTCGACGCGATCGGTGCGGAAGGCGAGTGTCCGGACGCCTGCGCGCTCGAGTTGCGTGACCGCGCTGCGATTCGACTCGCTCGCATAGACGATCACGAGGTCGGGGCGTTGGCCGAGCACCGCCTCGACGTTGGGCATCATCCCGTTGCCGACGTCAGTGACCGCCCGCGCGGCCTCAGGATAGAGGTCGAAGTGCGTGCGGCCAACCAGCCGATCTCCGGCGCCGAGAGCGAAGATCAACTCAGTGATGACGGGATTGAGCGACACGAGACGGAGGGCGGCCGTCGCGAACGTGGTCGCGTGGCCGAAGTCGTCGACGGCGATCTCGGACATCGTGGATGCCGCCTCGCGAACCGGCTGCGGCGGACGCTCGCATGCCCCGACGAGAATCGCCGCGGCGATTACGAGGACAGTGACGCTGGCAGGCGAACGACGTTGGCACGGAAACACGAAAGGCTCCTTCTGCTATACGAAGGAGCCTCGATGCACGCGGCGGAGTTCGCCCTCAGTGGACGCACTCACGACGACGCCACCGACCCTCCCCCGAGGGACCGGAAATGTGGCGCGAACGTGAGTCGTCTCCTGGCTCCGGGCCGTCGCGCTCGCCTTCCCAGACCTCGCGGTCCAGTGGCGGTGTTGAGCGGACGTTCGACTACTTGCCCGATACAGTGGCGGGGCCGCGCCGGTATTTCACCGACTTCCGTGTCCCGCGTTCGCCTTCAGTTATATCGCGAAGACTACCGTAGCCCGTCGCGCTTGGCAAGGGCGCCGGAGAGGCGGCCCTTGAGCCGCGCACGCGCCAGATACTGCTCCGCCTTTTGCTGCTCGGATGGATTGGCGATGTTGGCGTACCTGGCATCCAGCACGGCGACCGCGAGGGCGAGTGCCTCCGGATTCTCATCGCCACGACGAGCGAATCCGCCAGGACCGCCACGCATCACAAACAGGCCCAGACCGAGAAGCATTGCGGCACCAACCGCCGTGACAATGAAAATCAGGCGCAGCCGTCGCGACGACCCGGCCGGCGGGATCGAGATGCTAACGGTCTGCGCGGCAGCAACGTCTTGCGCGAGGAAGCGTCGAAAAGGCCGCCCCTCGATCTCCACCGGTTCGACCCCGACGAGGCCCGCGCCCGAGACCTGCGCGTTCGCATCCTCGACGAGGACCTCGAGCACCGTGGTTGGCGCCTCGATGAGGATCTCGATTGGGTCCGTCGCCGTGGGAAGGTCGTAGGAGAACGTGACCTGCTTGAGACCAGGCGCGAGGGGCGCATTCAGGCGCATGCGCCCATCGGCCGCAAGAATCGCATCGCTCGACACGTCCCCCTGCCCCGGCGTGATACGAGTGACACCCGTGGGCAGCGCCGCATCGAACGTGATCCCCGCTCGGCCGCGGGCGACCCGGGTGCGCGAGCTGTCGTTACTAAGCTCGAATGCTTCGATCAGCGTGCGGAGACGACCCGTGGCGGAGTCGGGTGCCGTGACGATGAGATGCCGCCCCCGCACACTGATGGGAATGAGCGCACTCGTCGTGTCGAATACGAGCAGATCAGCGAGGCCGCCACTCACGACTCGCTCGCGCACCGGGGGGGTGAAGTACGAGACGCCGCCCCGGCTCGTCGAGACGAAGTAGACGGCCTGCGAATCTCCCGTGACGCGATAGCGGAACCGGTAGCGCCCATTCGCCGCCGTACGGATCGAGTCGAGCGGTCCCGCCACATCGGTGCCGACCCGATGAAGCACCGCCCACGCATTAGCGACCGGAACGCCTGCGGAGGTCGGACCGGGGAGCGATACCCGACCTTCGATGCTCCGCTCCGTCCCCTGCGCCCCGACGGCACCGGTGAGTCCAAGGCAGGCCGCCACTACCCACAGCGGGTTCGACAGAGAGCTCAACATCAGACGAGTTCCTTCACGACGAGAAGCGGCCGAACTCCTCAGGCCGCAGCTGCGCCAGATGGCGCTTGAGTTCGTCGGCGGAGAGTTGATCGTCCTCGCCGGCGGTGGGTCGATCGTGGCCAGATACGGAGGAGTCGCTGGCATTATCGAAGAGCGCGTGAGCGACGAACATGGGGGCGTCGAGGCGCAAGGCAAGCGCAATCGCGTCGGAGGGCCGCGAGTCGATCACGATCGAGTGGGCGCCCTTATTGAAGTGGAGCTCAGCGAAGAACGTGCCTTCGAGCACTCGCGTGACCTGCACCCGTCGCAATAACCCACCCAAGCCGTTGATGATCGACCGAGCGAGGTCGTGTGTCATGGGCCGTTCACGCTTCACCCCATTCAGGTGGGCCTCGATCGCCTCGGCTTCGTGGCGCCCGATCCAGATTGGCAGGGCGCGTGTGCCGCCTTTCTCCTCGAGCACGACGACGAACGCCTCTGAGGAATCATCGCGTCCCAGTCGCGTCACCACTACTTCGACCACGATGCCTCCTCGAGCGCTCAGGCGCCGCGAACGACGCGCTTCAGGTCAGCGACCTTGTCGGTGCGCTCCCAGTTGAACAGCGACACCTTCTTGCCAAGTCGCTCGACCTTCACCGGCGTGCGACCGAAATGCCCGTAGGCGGCGGTGGGGCCGTAAATCGGCTTGCGCAGATCGAGCGCCTCGATAATCCCCTTGGGCGTGAGGTCGAAGATCGTAGAGACCGCCAGCATGATCTTGCGCTCGTCCACGGTATTCGTGCCAAACGTATCGACCATCACCGACACGGGCTTGGCCACGCCGATAGCGTAGGCGAGTTGGACCTCGCACTTCGACGCCAGCTTGGCCGCGACGATGTTCTTTGCGACCCACCGCGCGGCGTATGCAGCCGAGCGATCGACCTTGGACGGATCCTTGCCCGAGAAGGCGCCGCCGCCATGCCGGCCGTACCCGCCGTACGTGTCGACGATGATTTTGCGGCCGGTGAGCCCCGCATCGCCGTGGGGTCCTCCGACGACGAAGCGGCCGGTAGGATTGATGTGGAGCTTCATCTTTTTGGCGCGCAGCTCAACCGGGATGACCGCCTCGATGATGTCGCGCTTCACCGCCTCGTGAATCGCCTTGTTCTTGACTGAGTCCGCATGCTGCGTTGAGATCACGACCGTGTCGACCTCGACCGGACGCCCATTCTCGTAGACTACCGAGACCTGCGACTTTCCGTCCGGGCGAAGCCACGGCAATGTCCCGTCCTTTCGGCGATCGGCGAGGGCATGCGTCAGCTGGTGCGCCAGCGTAATCGGAAGCGGCATCAGCTCGGGCGTCTCGTCGCAGGCAAAGCCGAACATCATGCCCTGGTCGCCGGCGCCGCCGGTATCGACGCCCTGCCCGATGTCGCGCGACTGCTGCCCGAGCGCGTTGAGGACGGCGCATGAGTCAGAATCGAACCCGATACCGGCCTCGGTATAGCCGATGTTCTTAATGGTCTCGCGCACGAGGCCGCGGAGATCGACCCAGGCCGCCGTCGTGACCTCACCGAAGATCGTCGCGAGGCCCGTCGTGACCATCGTCTCGCAGGCCACGCGCGAGTGGGCGTCCTGCGCGAGGAGCGCGTCGAGCACTGCGTCGGAGATCTGATCCGCGACCTTGTCCGGGTGGCCCTCGGTGACCGACTCGGACGTAAATAGATGACGATGCAGCATAGGTCGTGAGCGGAGTGAAGGAGTCGGACACAGGGAGGGCCGGCGCGGCGGCCCTGCATTTATTACCGTAGTGAAGAATAGCGGCCCTAGGCGAGCCCCAGCAACCCATCGATCAGCTCCTCGCCGACCTCGCCGGCAAGGCCGGTCCTGAGGGCCTGCTCCGCCTCGCGCGGTGTCGCGGCAGCTAGGGCGGCCATCGCTGCAGCGGCCGACGCGGAGGCGCTCACGCCGCGCACAATTCGCTTCAGTGCAGGAATACCACCCGCACTCACGCTGAGGGTGCGAATGCCGAGGCCAAGAAGGGCGTACGCCATGAGCGGATGGGAGGCCATCTCGCCGCAGACGCTGATCTCGAGCTTCGCGGCGTGGGCGACTTCTACGGTGCGCGCGATCAGGCGGAGGACCGCCGGATGGAGTGGCGTATAGCGCGTCACGAGCGAGGCATTCCCGCGGTCGACCGCGAGAGTGTACTGCACGAGATCATTGGTGCCGATCGAAAAGAAGGAGACGTCGTTCACGAAACTATCCGCGCTCATCGCGGCCGCCGGTGTCTCAACCATGACGCCGAGCGGCACGTCGGAGCGGTGCGGGACACCACGACGCGTGAGCTCGGCCGCGGACTCCTGCAAGAGGTACCGCGCCTGACGCACCTCCTCCACCGAGACGACCAATGGGAGCATGATGCGGACGTCTCCATGGACCGCTGCCCGGAGCAAAGCCCGCAGCTGCACCTTGAACAACTCGGGCTCGTCGAGACACATGCGGATCGCGCGCCAGCCCAAGAACGGATTGGGCTCGTGCGGAAACCCACCGATCGGCAGCTTGTCGCCCCCGATGTCATACGTACGGATTACGACCGGCAGCCCCTTGAACGCTGCCACCACTTTTACGTAGGCCTCGTACTGCTCCTCCTCGCTCGGCATCGTGGTACGCCCGACGACTAGAAACTCCGTGCGCATGAGTCCGACGCCGACGGCACCGCTTTCGGCAGCACGTACCGCCTCGTCGGGAAGATCGACGTTGGCCAGCAGCGTGACGAGCGTGCCATCGGTCATGATCGCGTCGGCATCGGCGAGGGTCGCGAGCTCTGCCTGCGCCGCCGCCTCCCGACGCGCGCGGTCGGCAAACTGCGCGAGGACGGCGGCGGTCGGCCGTGGGATGAGCGTGCCGTTGGTCCCGTCGAGGATCACCGAGTCGCCGGTCTGCAACTTGCTTGTGGCATCGATGAGACCGACCACGGCAGGCAGGCCAAGAGAGCGCGCGAGGATCGCCACGTGCGAAGTGCGCGTCCCTGCGTCGGTGGCGATCCCCGCAATCGCACGACGATCGAGCTGAATCGTGAGGCTCGGAGTGAGGTCGTGTGTCACGAGGATCGCGTTGGACCCAGGCTCGAGTCCCACGGGATCGTGGTCAGGCAGGTTAAGTAATAGCGAAAGGAGACGGATGTGCACGTCCACGAGGTCGCCCTCGCGCTCGCGCATCATCGGGTTCGTCGAACGGCCGAAGTGTTCGCGCCACTCAAGCATCACGAGGTCGAACGCCCGCTCCGCGGAGAGGCTCTGGCGGACGAGCATCTCCACGCGGGAACGAAGCTCCCCGTCCTGCAGAATCTCGATCTGCACGTCGAAGATCGCCGCCTCAGCCGGGCCCGCCTTCTTTTCGACGCGCACCTTCACGGCACGCAGCCGATCAATGGCGGCATCGATTGCCACGTGGAGGCGTTGGATTTCGGCGTCCACCTCCTGTGGCTCGATGACGCGCGCGCGCACCTCAGGCACCTCCCACCGCAGGAGGTGTGCCGGCCCAACTACGATCCCTGGTGATGCGGGGACGCCGATGAGGGTGGCGGGCATCTGGCTACTGCTCCCCGAACTTGCCGGCGATAAGCATCGAGAGCGCCTCGAGCGCGCCGTCGGCGTCATCGCCGTGGGCGCGGATTAGGACAGTCGCCCCGCACTCGGCAGCGAGCATCATCACGCCCATGATGCTCTTGGCGTTCACCGCGAGGTCGTCGCGTGCGATCGTGATGTCGGAGCGGAACCGACCCGCCACTTTGACGATCTCCGCGGCGGGGCGGGCGTGGATTCCGTTGGCGTTGACCACCTGCACCGCGCGTTCTGGCATCAGCGCACCATGGAGAAGAGGACGAAAGCAGCGAGCGCGAGCGTGGCGAGGCGCCACCCTTCCAGCCGACCGTGCAACAGCGTCACGATGAGAGCACCCGTCGCGACTGAAGCAAGCACCCCACCCAAGAGGACCCGGCCCGGCCCGATGATACCGTGGGCCGCGACTGGCAACGCCATCCCCGCGACGAGTGCGGTCGCGCGAGCCACATATGCCGGCGCCTGCCGCAGAACCGGATTCGCGAGGGTGGCCGCGACGTCAAGGCCCTGCGACCATCCAGCGTTCAGCCCCCAGATGCGAAGCCCGAGATGCAAGAGGTTGAAAGTGCCGAGGAAAACAAGCACCACGCCACCCGGAGACAGCCCCAATCCGAACGCGAGCAAGGCCACGCAGGAGGAGAACGGCAGCCATCCTGCCCAGACGAGCCGATCGCCAACAGAGCCGAGCGGCCCTGGTGCCGCCACCCGGAATCGTTCAATCTGGGACACCGGGACTCCATCGAGCTCCGCGCGCGCCAGAGCCCCAACTGCTACCGCCGCGAGATACGGATGCGCGTTGAAATAGCCGCTGTGACGCGTCATCGCCTGCCGGAACGGTTCGCCTCGGTGGCCGCCTGGTAGGAGCCGAAGCGCCGGTTCGAGCGCGAAGGCGACCCCATTGCCCATCATCGTCTCGTAGTTCCAGGCACCCTGGATTGCGAACAGACGGAGCAGGATCGCAGCGCGGACGCGCCACGGGAGCGTCGTCTCGGGATTGCGCGAGCTCACTGGAGAGACGCCGCGATGCCGAAGCCCACGCCAAGCCCGCCGAGCAGACACCAGCGCGCTCCGTTCGTGGTGTGCACGACCTTCCAGACCGCCGCAAGTCCCACGGCCGACGCGATCGCGACAACGCCCGCACGAGAGACCGTCGGCGCCATCGTGACCGTCGCCGTGACGGCACGTTGCAGCGGCACGAAGACGACAAGTGCGAGAAACGTCAGCAGACCGCCGCGCACGAGATCCGCCGTCATCCCGCCGAGTTGGAGCGCAAGCACGGCGTTCCTCGAGCCCTGCGCGCTCTGCGCCTGTTGCTTCCGCACCCCAAGGGCATTCGCACGTCGGAGTAGCACCATCGACGCCCCCCCGGCGCTCGCCGTGAGGAGGGCGGCAAGAACTGCCACGGTCATCGCACCGGCCATCCCGTCTGCGGCCTGCGCGAAGAGGAAGCCGCCGACAACCGACGCGGAGCCCCACTCTGGATACCGCGATGCTCCGAACGGCATCGACTCGAGTGCGAAGAACTCGAGTGCGACGCCCATCACGAGGCCGCGGCCAGCCTGTCCGATGAGCGCTCCGGAGAGTGTCGACGCGACGATCGGACGCGAGAGCATGGCTTGCGGGAAGCTCACCGCGTCGAGACCGAGAACGGCGCCGAGGACCCCGAGCGGAATGAGCGACACGAGTTCGATGGAGATCATGTCGGCCCCTCGCCACGCAGCAATACATCGAGCGGTGTCGCCGCCCCCTGTGGCACGTCCTGCGCCACCACGGTCACGCCGCACGCCGCGAGTGCCTGCAGTCGTAACGCTTCCTCGGGGGTGAGGTAGATGTACCGCGCCCGCGCGATACGCCCTGGCTTGTGGTGGACGCCACCCACCGTCACGTTGCGAATGTCTGGCAGCGCCGCCGCGAGGCGTACCATGGTATCGATGTCGCTAGTGATGAGCATTCCCGTGCGACAGTCGGCGCGGTACTCGCTCAGGCGGGCCGTCGCAGTCACCACCGTGTCGAAGATGATTTCCATCTCGGGCGGAACCCCCATGCGGTAGAGGTCCTGCTCCCAGGCCGACTGCGCCACGGCGTCGTCGACGAGCACCAGGAAGCCCAGCGCGCAGGGCTGACCCCATCCGACAACGACCTGCCCGTGCACCAGACGGTCGTCGATACGAAACATCTCAAGCGTCACGCGTGCCCTCGACGACGATCTGGGCGGCGCGCCCTTTTTCTGCCGCCGTACCGATGTCGCTGCCGCAGGCGTACGCGAGAATCGTCGGGAGCGCAGCCCCAGTGACCAACACGAGCTCGGGCAGGTCGCGTTGGACGCGACGCGCGGCCTGCGTACAGCTGCCGGCCGGCAGGTCGGTGAAGATGACCTTCGTCCCGTGGGCGGCGATCGTGTCGCGCAACAACCTCTCGATCGCGCCCGGCTCCAGCCCCGCATTACTCAGCGAGACGAATCGATGGCTCAGTCCGGCGATCTGTTCAACCGCGGAGAGGATTCCCTCGGCGAAGCCGCCATGACCAGCGACGATGTCCCTCGTCATCTCACTCGTCATCGTCGAGCAGATACCGTTGGACATCCGCCTTCTCACGCAGGTGCCCCTTCAGTCGCTCATTGAAGGCATGTGCGGGGTCTTGGCCACTGAAACGCATGAGGTGGTTCATCGCGATCACCTCCGCGATCACCGTGATGTTCTTGCCGGGATTGAGCGGTATGGTGATGCGCGGGATCTCAACCCCGAGGATCGAAGCGGTATCGGTGTCGAGCCCAGTTCGCTCGACCGTGACCCCCTCTTTCCACTCCTCGAGGACGACGATCACCTCGATACGCTTCTGCTGACGAACGGATCTGACACCGAAGATCGAGCGGACGTCGATAAGTCCGACGCCGCGAATCTCCATGTGATGCCGCTGGAGCTGGTGCCCGGATCCAATGAGTACGTCGGGCCCTTTTCGCCGCACGATCACGAGATCGTCGGCGACGAGGCGATGTCCGCGCTCGACCAGGTCGAGCACACACTCCGACTTGCCGATCCCGCTTCCGCCGGTAAAGAGCAGCCCGATGCCGTAGACGTCGGCGAGCGAACCGTGCAGGGACGTCGACGGCGCGAAAACATCGGCCAGGAACGGCGTAATCCGGTTATAGAACTCCAGTGTCTTCAGCTGCGAGCGCAGAATGGTCACCCCGGCGCGATGCGCCGCCTCTTCCATGCCGAGCGGCAGATCGAGTCCCTTGGTGACCATCACGCACGGAATATCGTAGCCAAGAAAGGTGTCAAGGATGCGCGTGCGCTCGGTGCTCTCGAGCGCACGTAAGTAGCTCACCTCAGTCTCACCAAGCACCTGAATCCGCTGCGTGACGAAGCGACCAACGTAGCCCGCGAGCACCAATCCGGGGCCCGACGCGTCCGGCGCTGGGATCTCCCGCGCGAAGCCGGTGGAGCTCCCAAGGACCTCGAGGTCGAGCAAGTCCTTCGTGCGTTCGTAGAACATCCCGACCGTGAATGGAGCCATCGCTAGATCAGTCGACCGGACGGCCAATGAGTCGCGTGCGCCCCTTCGGCAGTCCGCGCTTCTCTTTCCCGGCCTGTGCGCTCACGCGGGCAAGCGCGAGCGTGAGCGTGGGACCGAAATACCGGCCTGCGGCGCTCCCGAGGAGATCGTGACCCTTCGGCGCGCGGAACGCGACCGAGACTTTGCGCAGGGTGCCATCCCGCTCAAACCGGATGATCGCTTCGACGACGCGCGGCAAACGCTCCGCCGACCTGAGAACAGCGCGTTCGGCCCGCGTGCGCATGGTGTCAGACACGTCCGCGTGATGTGCATGAAAATGGATGTCCACTATTCACACTCCTGGGTTGGACACGCGGAGTAGATGCGCTTCAGTCTCACGGGCACATCGGTCCCACGTGAACGTCTCGGCGAACGCACGGGCGCGTACGCCCATCTCTTCCACCAACGTCGGCGAGGCTGCCATCCGGCCGAGCGCGGCTGCGAACGCCGCGACATCACCATGGCGTACCAGCACCCCAGTCTCGCCGTGCCGCACTGACTCACGAATGCCCGGCGAGTCCGACGCCACCACCGGCGTGCCGCACGCCTCGGCCTCGACATTCGTCAGTCCCCACCCTTCCTTCGGGGACGCCAGGGCCACCGCCCAAGACCGGCGCAGTAGATCGAGCTTCTCCGCCTCGCTCACAAAACCAAGGAAACGCACACGCTGGCCG
This sequence comes from Gemmatimonas phototrophica, assembly GCA_945869195.1. Classification (GTDB taxonomy): domain Bacteria; phylum Gemmatimonadota; class Gemmatimonadetes; order Gemmatimonadales; family Gemmatimonadaceae; genus Pseudogemmatithrix. Next base: position 203,756 of record CAMBNV010000002.1, read on the forward strand.
AGGTCAAGCGAACGGACGAGCCCTTCGAGCTGCGGGCGATAGTCGCCCGCCCCTGCAATCTCAAGTATGGCGTCGGGGCGCGTCATTTGCGCAAACGCCCGGATCACGAGATCCACGCCTTTGTACTTCTTGAGCCGTCCAAGGTAGGCAAAGGTCGGCACCTTGGCACGCCGCGACTGGTCCGGCGTGTAGTAGTCGGTGGAGACGCCCGGTTGTATCACCGTCACCAGCTCCGGCCGCAATCCACGTGCCACAAGGTCGTCGGCGGTGCTCTGGCTGATCGCCTGGAACGGCACAGTACGATAGAACCAGGGAATCGGGCGCTCCGCGAGCCAGACCGCAGTGGCGAGGAGCGGACTGAGCTCCTGGAAGGCCGCGCCACCGAACAGATGCGGGACCACGGCCACCACCTGCCGCGCTCCCCACCGGGGCGTATAGAGGGGGGTCTTGTTGATATCCTCGTACAGGACGTCGAAGGCGCGCACTTTGAGCTCGCGCTCCCAATAACGATGCGCAAGTACGGCGAAGGACGTCCGTGTCCCGACACGATGGATCTCCACGCCATTCCGCAACCCGCGGGGCGAGCAGCCCGGCCAGCCGCCGCACAGGAGCACAACCTCGTGTCCCATCGCGACAAGGCGCTCGAGGATCTCGTGCAGGTGGGTCTCGGCGCCGCCGCCCAGGGGATTGTCGAGATCCTGCCAGTTGACGGCGCAGATCCTCAAGTCAGTCGACCCATACGGCGCGCGAGCGCGTCGATAACTCCGTTCACGAAGCGCGCACTCTGCTCGCTTCCGAAGCGCTCGGCGAGTCGAACGCACTCCTGGATGACCACGCGCGGCGGGGTCCCGCCCTGTATCAACTCGGCCGCGGCGAGCCGCAGCACCGAGCGCTCGATGTGTCCGAGACGGTCGAGACGCCAGTTGGTTGTCACGTCGGCGAGCTCCGCGTCGATCTCCGCGCGCTGGGCGACGATGAGTTGGATCAGGGCGTGTGCGAAGAGCCGCTCGTCGGCTTGAATCGCGAGGTCGTCCCACACCGTCGCCGCGACGCGGGCAAGATCAGCCGGTGTGCCTCGAACGTCCCAAGCGTAGAGCGCCTGCAGTGCGCGGGAGCGGCCACGGGTTTCAGGGCGCGTTGGCATCCTCCTCCTCCCCATGGGCCAAGTCGAGCCGGCCGAACAGATCGGCCATCTCGAGCGCGGCGAGCGCGGCGTCTGCGCCTTTGTTGCCGTGAGCGCCACCGACACGCGCTTCGGCCTGCGCCATCGTGTCGCAGGTAAGTAACCCGAAGCCAATCGGCACACTAAACTCGCCCTGCAGCAGCGCCAGGCCGCGCGCGGCTTCTCCGGCGACGAACTCGAAGTGCGGAGTATCACCACGTATCACCGCGCCGAGCGCCACGCACGCATCGTAGCGATCGGTCTGCAGCGCCTTGGCGACCGCAAGGGGAAGTTCCCACGCGCCCGGCACCCAGAGGATATCGACATCCTCGAACGCCACACCGTGACGCACGCACGCCTCGATCGCGCCCTCGACGAGCTTCTCAGTGATGCCCAGGTTGAATCGTGCAACGACCAGGGCCACACGACGACCATGGCCCGCCGGCTCTCCAATGAATTCCGCCATTAGGTCGCCCTCAGGTGACCAAGCTTGGCGCGCTTCGTCTCGAGATATTCTGCATTTTCATGAGTCGCCGGAGAGTAGATGGGTACGCGCTCGCCGAGCTGGATACCGTAGCCTTCCAGTCCCACGAGCTTCTTGGGGTTGTTCGTGATCGGCCGAATCGAGGTGAGTCCGAGGTCGAGCAGGATCTGCGCGCCAATCCCGTACTCACGCATATCGGGCGCGAAGCCGAGCCGCTCGTTCGCCTCGACGGTGTCGGCGCCGGCATCCTGCAGCGCATAGGCCTTGAGCTTGTTGATGAGACCGATGCCGCGTCCTTCTTGATCGAGATAGACGATCACACCCTTGCCCGACTCGACGACGAGTCGCATCGCTTCGTGCAGCTGCCACTGACAGTCGCAGCGCAGCGAGTGAAAGGTGTCACCGGTCAGACACTTGGAGTGCATGCGGACGAGCACGCTTTCGGCGCCAGCGACGTCGCCATGGACGAGCGCGACGTGCTCACGTTGGTCGACGTCATTGCGATATCCGATCAGGCGAAACTCCCCGAACGCGGTTGGGAGCCGCACATCGGCCTCGCGGTGCACGAGTCGCTCGTTGCGCAGTCGGTAGGCGACGAGCTGGGCGACCGTGACGAAGGTGAGCCGGTGGGTGCGCGAGAACTCCTCAAGCTGCGGCCGGCGGGCGGAGCTGCCGTCGGCGGTCAGAATCTCACAGATGACGCCCGCCGGGCTGAGTCCGGCCAGACGCATGAGGTCCACCGCCGCCTCGGTGTGCCCCACGCGCTGCAGCACGCCACCCTCGCGGGCACGCAAGGGGTGCAGATGTCCCGGGCGGCGCAGGTCGCTGGGGTGGGTGTCGCCTGCCGCCAAGAGACGAATCGTCGTGGCCTGATCGACGGCGCTGATACCGGTCGTGACGCCGTGCTGTGGTCCCCCGTCAACCGTGACGGTGTATGCCGTGCGGAGTGCGTCGGTGTTCTCCGCGCCCATCATCGACAGCCCGAGCTGCTGCACCCGATCCGGGGAGAGCGCGACGCAGATCATCCCCTTTGCTCCCATGAGGAAGTTCACCATCTGCGGCGTGATAGACTCGGCAGCGCCGATGAGGTCGCCCTCGTTCTCGCGATCCTCGTCGTCGGCAACAACGATGAACTTCCCGTGGCGCAGGTCCTCGAGGGCCTGCTCGATCGTTCCGAACATTGTCAGTTGGTCAGGAGAGGCGCAGCGAGGCGCTTGAGATGTTTGGCGATCATGTCTGCTTCGAGCTGCACGCGGTCGCCGAGGCCGAGCGCCCCGAGCGTGGTGTGTCGGACCGTGTGTTCGATTATCGACAGCTGCAACACGCCTGGACGCGGGAGGGCATGGACCGTGAGACTCACGCCGTCGACCGCGATGCTGCCGAGTGGCACAAGGAGTTCGTCAAGGGCGGATCCGACGTTCTGATCGAGCGCGATGTCGATGAGTAGCGCGTCGCCGCGGCGCTCAAGCTGACCGACGGTGCCCACGCCATCCACATGACCCTGGACGATGTGGCCGCCAAGGCGATCGCCCACGGCGAGTGCCCGCTCGAGATTGAGCGCGGTGCCGACCGCCCAGGCGCCGATCGTGGTGCGATCGAGTGTGGTCACGACCGCAGCGACTCGAAACCACCCGGGGCCCTGCTCGCGCACGGTCAGGCACGCGCCGTTGCAGGCGATGCTCTCTCCCGTCACGACCCGCTCGTAGGGTGCCGCCACGACGAGTTCGCGCCCGGCGGCCGTGGTGGACACCTCGCGCACAACTCCAACGGCGGTAATCAATCCAGTGAACATGCGTCGGCGGACAGCGGTGGAATCAGCGGCCGGCGGGAGCGTAGGTGGTCATGAGATCGTCGCCACACTCGCGACGGTCCGTAACGCGCCACTGTTCCGGCGCACCCATTCCCGGCGACACCATCCCAAAGGCGGAGAGTGCCCCGGCCCCAAGAAGGACCGGCGCCTGAAAGATAACCAGTCGGTCGACGAATGTGCCGCTGAGCAGCGCCCCAGCCAGCCGCGCCCCCCCCTCGACCATCAGATGCCCGATGCCCGCCTCCCGGAGTAACCTGAGTTGCGCCGCGAGTCCCGAGACGGCGAACAGCCGCACGCCGGCCCTGGTGAGCGCTGCCGCGGTGGCGGCGGGTATTAGGTCTGACACCACCCAGGTGGGCACGCGCAAAGCGGTCCGCACGAGTTGGCTCTCGAGCGGGAGTCGGCCATGCGAATCGAACACTAGTCGCGCCGGCGGGACCCGAGGACGGCGACCATGTCGCACCGTCAGCGCGGGGTCATCGGAGAGCGCGGTACCAATCCCCACCCCGACCGCATCAACGCCGGAACGGAGGCGGTGGACCTGCCAGCGCGCGGCCTCACCCGTCAGCCAACGCTGACTCCGATCGCCAGGGGCGAGCGCCCCATCGAGCGAGAGCGCAAGCTTGAGCGTGATGAAGGGCCGCGAGTCGTCGCGGTGCCTGAAGAGGAATGCCGCGTTGAGCTCCTCTGCAGCCTCACGCTCGACTCCTTCGGTGACGGCGATCCCTGCTGCGCGGAGCGTCGCGATTCCACCACCAGCGACCCGATGCGGATCGGCGACGGCAACGATCACACGTCGAACGCCAGCCGCGATGAGCGCATCCACACAGGGTGGCGTCTTGCCGTGGTGCGCGCAGGGCTCGAGCGTGACATACACGTCGGCACCACGCGCCCGATCGCCCGCGGTCGCGAGCGCCACAGCCTCGGCATGTGGCCCGCCGAACGCGGCGTGCCAGCCTTCCGCGATAATCGCGCCGTCACGAACGACAACGGCGCCGACCAGAGGGTTCGGCGCCGTTCGCCCCCAACCGCGGCGCGCGAGTACGAGCGCGCGGCGCATCCGCGCCCGATCCAACGGGCCCGGTGTGGGAGCAAGATCTATCAACGAATCGGTCAGAAGCTGACGCGGACACCGACGGAGCCGTACAGCCGTGACTTGTTGGCCGCCTCGGCGAACGCGTTGTAGGTCGCCACTTCGCCTCCGCTTACCTGACCCACCTCGGCGACGATCTTCGCGATCAGCAGGTTCAGTCCGAACGACCCGTACATCGTCGTGCGCTTCATCTCTTGGCCGACCGAAGTGGCGAAGCTGACGGGGACGGGCGACGTGATATCAATGTCGATCTCCGCTTCCGAGGTGTAGGTGTCCTGTCCGTAGCCGGCGGCGAACTGGAAGAGGAGCAGATTCTTCTGGGCAGCGAGGCGCCACGAGGTGGTCTTCAACGAGAAGTCGCTGATCGCGAAGTCGGCGTTGCCGGCCGAGGCCGCAAGGCTCGTCACGGGGAGATCGCGCACGAGATACGAGAACGAGACGCCGGGAACGAGCAGCGACTGCTCGAGCAACCCGACACGGGCGCCGAGGCCGATCTTGAGCCCCCCATCCGCAGGAGTGAGTGTGACATCGTCGGTGGCGACCTCGGGCATATAGCTGGCACTACCGATGAGGTCGACCCCACCGATACGCGTGATACCCAACGGGAGGCCTTTGAAGATGCCGAGCGCGAAATCGACCGCGGGAAGTCCGAGGAACTGACTGTTGGTCTCGATGTTGGACGACGAGCGACCCTGCGCCCCGACGTTGAGACTGCCGAGGGCGGGAACGTCGCCACGAATCGCATTGATACGGGCGGCGATCGCGAAGTGCCCGAGGCCGCCGAGCGTGCTGCCGAGTCCAAGCGTGTGCGATCCGCCGGCCAGGGAGGTGCCTAGTTGCGGCATGATGAAACTAAAGAGATCCGTCGCCTTCTCGCACGCGTCCTGAGTCGCGGTGCTCCTGCCGGAACAGTTCGCGTTTGGTGTCTGGGCGGCAAGCGGCGCTGCGAAGGCCGCGAGGACAAACGAGGTACGGAGGATCTGGTGCATCTGAAGTGAACTCCTTGTCAAACGAGGTGAACCTGCCCTGAACCAGGACGGATGCGGCCGATACTCCATGATTGGACTCCGGCCCGAGCTGCAAAGTCACTTACGGCAACCGCGCTGTCTGTGTCCGTGATCACAATCATCCCGACGCCCATGTTGAAGGTGCGGTACATCTCCGCCCGGTCCACCCTGCCGGCCTCCTCGAGCACCCCGAATAGTGGTGGGATCGCCCAGGAAGTGGTCTCGACCACGGCGTCCAGATGCGACGGGAGCGCACGGTTAAGGTTGCCCGGAATCCCGCCGCCGGTAATATGGGCCATCGCATGGATCTTTCCGAGCACGGGCCCGAGGATGCTGAGATACGAGCGGTGCACGGCGAGTAGCACATCGGCGACCGACTGGCCTTCTGCCTCTGGGAACGGATCGTGTGGTCCGAGCTTCAGGCGGTCCGCGACGATGCGACGCGCGAGCGAATAGCCGTTGGTGTGCAGTCCGCTGGAGGCGAGTCCGACCAGCACGTCGCCGTCCCGGACGCCGGCGCTGCTGATAACGGCGTCTTCCTCCACCACACCCACAATGAAGCCCGCAAGGTCATAGTCGGGCGCCCTGTAAAGGCTCGGCATTTCGGCGGTCTCGCCGCCGATCAACGATGCGCCGTTCTCGCGGCATCCGGCGGAGACACCCGCGACGACGCGTTCGACCACCGACGGAACGAGTTTGCCGAACGCGACATAGTCGAGGAAGAAGAGCGGCGTGGCGCCCTGAACGAGAATGTCATTCACGCAGTGATTCACGAGGCAGTGCCCGATCGTGTCATGGCGGTCGGCCTCGATCGCGACCTTGATCTTGGTGCCGACCCCGTCCGCACTCGCGACGAGCAGTGGCTTCTTCGCTCCCTCGGGCACCCGGAACATGCCACCGAATCCGCCGAACGCTCCGCGCGCCCCCGCAGTGAACGTCGACTCCACGAGCCGCTTGATCCGGTGCTTGGAGTTCTCCGCGGCGTCGAGGTCGACGCCAGCGCTCGCGTAGGTAAGCTTCTCGTCGCTCACGCGTTGAGGGTCCGGTCAAACGAGACGAGTTGCTGAAATTCGGCGACGCGACGTTCGATGTCGTCGCGGGAAATCTCCAACAGGCGCGTGATCGAGAATCCCTCGACGACGAACGACCCCATCGCCGAACCAACGATCACGGCCCGGCGCAGATTGGCGGTAGACAGGTCGTTGGTCCGCGCGAGCCAGCCCATGAAACCGCCGGCAAAAGAGTCCCCTGCCCCCGTCGGATCGAAGACCGACTCGAGCGGATAGGCCGGCGCGAAGAAGATTTCGTCGCGCATGAACATGAACGCGCCATGTTCGCCCTTCTTGATGAGCACCGTTTTCGGACCCCGCTCCATGATCCAGCGCGCGGCCTGAACGAGATTCGAGCACTCAGTCAGCTGGCGGGCCTCGCCGTCGTTGAGCGTGATGAGGTCGACATGCTTGATGAGTTCGATGAGGTCGGCGCGGCGCGATTCGATCCAGAAGTTCATCGTGTCGCAGGCGACCAACGTCGGCGCCTTGACCTGACGCAGGACCTCGAGTTGGAGGCGGGGATCGATATTGGCGAGGAAGACGTACTTCGCGTCGGTGAACTGCACCGGGATCTTTGGCTTGAAGTGCGAGAAGACGCCGAGGCGTGTCTCGAGCGTCTCGGCCGAGTTCAGGTCATGCCGGTAGCGACCGCGCCAGCGGAACGACTCGCCTTCCATCTGCTCGAGGCCGGCGAAGTCAATGCCGCGCGCCTTGAGGGGTTCGAGCTTCTCCATCGGGTAGTCGCTGCCGACGACGCCGACCAGCTGAACCTCGGTCTGATGCGAGGCGGAGGCAGCGAAGTAGTTCGCCGATCCGCCGAGGACGTCGTCGGCCCGACCAAACGGCGTCTCAACGGAATCGAGGGCGACGGAACCGACCACAAGAACTGACATGAATGAGAAGGTGTGAGGGGTGAGGAGCGGCGTCCTACATGCGCTCTGGTGCGTTGATGCCGAGGAACCCGAGCCCGTTCGCCAGCGTGCCTCGTGCGGCCTTCGCCAGCGCCAGGCGCGCCTGCATGATCCGCGGCTCCTCGCCGAGCACATGGCACTTATGGTACCAGGTGTGAACCATCCGCCCCGTCTCGAGCAGCCAGCTCGCTACGCGATGCGGTTCGGCCGAGTCGGCGGCGCTCGCCACCAGCGCGGGCCAATCGAGAAGCGCCTTCACGAGTTCACGCTCCTCGGGCTCGTCGAGTGCGCTCCAGTCAACACCCTCGCCAGTCACGGTCGCGGGGTCGATCTCGCCAACACGGAAGATGCCGCTCAGGCGCGCATGCGCCATCTGGATGTAGTAGACCGGATTCTCTTCGCTCTGCGAGCGCGCGAGATCGACGTCGAACACCAGCTGACTGTCGCCCTTCCGCATGAGGAAGAAGTAGCGCACGGCGTCGCGACCGACTTCGTCGATCAGCTCGCGGACCGTCACATAACTGCCGGCGCGTTTGGAGATCTTGACCTCCTCGCCGCCCTTCATGACAGTCACCATCTGGTGTAGCACGTACTGGGGATAGCCGACGGGGATTCCCATGTCGAGCGCCTGCAGACCTGCGCGCACCCGAGCGACGGTGCCGTGATGGTCGGCCCCCTGCACGTTGATCGCGCGCGAGAAGCCGCGCTCGAACTTGGTCACGTGATAGGCGACGTCGGGCAGAAAGTAGGTAAAGGTCCCGTCGCGCTTACGCATGACGCGGTCCTTGTCGTCGCCGTAGGCGGTGGTGCGCAAATAGAGTGCGCCGTCGTCTTCAAACGTCTGACCGGACTGCTGCAAGCGAGCGACCGTCTTCTCGACGAGGCCGTCGGTGTAGAGCGAGGACTCCAGATAGTAGACGTCGAACTTCACGCCAAAGGCGCGGAGATCGAGGTCCTGCTCCTTTCGCAGTTCCCGCACGGCCACTGCGCGCACCTGCTCCAGATCATCACCGCGGGGATCGTTTGGAAACTCGGCCGCGTACCGCTCGGCGATCTCGGCGATGTACTGGCCGTGATAGCCGCCCTCGGGGATCACGAGCGCATCGCCTCCGCGCTCGCGCAACCGCGCCTGGGTCGAGAGTGCGAGGTTTGCGATCTGCACGCCGGCGTCGTTGTAGTAGAACTCCCGCGTGACGCTCCAGCCCTGCGAGCCGAGCAACGCGGCGATCGCATCGCCGAGCGCGGCCTGCCGACCGTGCCCCACATGCAGCGGGCCGGTCGGGTTGGCGGAGACGAACTCGACATTCGCGTTGCGCCCGCCGCCGCCAGTGCCGATGCCCCATGCATCGCCGGCCGCCAGGATCCGAGCCACGCCCGAAGCGAGGTCGGCGGTCGAGAGCCGAAAGTTGATGAACCCCGGCCCCGCCACGCTCGTTTCAGAGACGCCGGCCGCCGTGAGATCGAGGGCGGCGATGAGCGCGGTGGCGACGTCGCGCGGATTCTTGCCCAGCGCCTTGGCAAGGGTCATCGCGATGTTGCTCGCCCAATCGCCGTGCGCGGGGTCGCGCGGACGCTCGAGATTGGGCTGCACGTCCGCCGGAGCGCCGATGCCGATCGCGGCGCGCGTGAGGGCGTCGCGCAGCGCCTCGACCGTGTTCACTTGTCGGGCCCGGACTTCGGGGTGGCGGGAGCGGAAGAAGGTACCGCGGCAGCGGACGTGCTCGGCTTCGCGGGCGCGGCAGGAGACGCGCTTGACGATGCCCCGTCCGACTTCACCCCGTCCGACTTCGCCCCGTCCGACTTCGCCCCGTCCGACTTCGCCCCGTCGGACTTCGACTCGGCCGTGCGCTGGTCTTTCTTCCCGTCCTTGCCGTAGTCCGTGATGTAGAAGCCGGACCCCTTGAACAGGAATCCACCCCCCGCCGAGAGGCGCCGCTCCGCGAGCATCCCGCAGGACGGACAGGGGAGCTCGCTCTGCGCGCTGCTCATTCTCTGAGTGAACTTCTCGAAATCGTGCCCGTCGGGGCAGCGGTACTCGTATGTCGGCATCTGGCGGGGAAGGCGTAACGTGCGGAGCCGCCTAAAGTTAGCCACCCGCCAGAGCTGGTTCAACCCGGCCGGTACTCTCCCCAGACCGCGCGCAGCACGTCCGAAATCTCGCCCACCGTCGCGCGCGCCTTCACGGCGTCGATCAGCAGCGGCATCAACGGACCGCGTGACGCGCCCGGCACTGCGTACCTCGGCGCCTCGGCACGAATCGCCTCAAGCGCCGCCTCGACTGACTTCGCGTCGCGCTTGGCGAGCACCGCCGCCAGTCGCGCGCGCTGCCCCTGCTCGAGCATCGCGAAATCCGGCGCCGGAATGATCGGCGGCGCCTCGCCATCACCGAATTTGTTCACCCCCACGATCACCGTCGCACCCGATTCGACCGAGAGCTGATACTCGTAGGCTGATCGTCCGATCTCCTCCTGAAAGAAGCTCGCCTCGATCGCTGCCGAGGAGCCGCCGAGCGCCTCGACCTGCGCGAGCAACGCGAGCGCCCGGCGCTCGACCTCGTCGGTGAGCGCCTCGACGTAGAAGCTGCCGGCGAGCGGATCGACGGTCTGCGCGACGCCACTCTCGTAGGCGATCACCTGCTGCGTGCGCAACGCGAGCGTCGCCGCCGCGGCGGTCGGAAGCGCGAGCGCCTCGTCGTACCCGTTGGTGTGCAACGACTGTGTGCCGCCGAGCGTGGCCGCGAGCGTCTGCACAGCGACCCGGACGACATTGTTGAGCGGCTGCTGCGCCTGGAGCGTCACACCGCCGGTCTGGGTGTGGAAGCGAAGCTTGCTCGAGGTGTCGCTGGCACCGAACCGTGTGCGCATGAGCGTCGCCCACATCCGGCGCGCGGCGCGGAACTTCGCGACCTCCTCGAAGAGATCATTGTGGCAGGCGAAAAAGAAACTGAGTCGCGGAGCGAAGGTGTCGACGTCGAGCCCCGCGTCGACCGCGCGCTGCACGTACGCCAGGCCGTTCGCGAAGGTGAATGCGAGCTCCTGCACCGCCGTCGCGCCCGCCTCGCGGATATGATACCCGGAGATCGAGATCGGATTGAAGCTCGGCACCTCGGCGGCACAGAACCGAAATGTCTCGGCGATCAGCGCGAGCGAGGGCTCGGGGGGATACACATACGTCCCGCGGGCGATGTACTCCTTAAGGATGTCATTCTGGATCGTGCCGCTGAGTTGCGCCCGCGGGATCCCGCGCTCCTCGGCGACGACGACGTACATCGCGAGCAGCACCGCGGCGGTCGCGTTGATCGTCATGCTGGTGGAAACGGTGTCGAGCGGAATGCCGTCGAGGAGGAGATGCAGGTCCTCGACCGTGTCAATCGCGACGCCCACGCGACCGACCTCGCCGACCGCGCGCGGCGAGTCGGAGTCGAGGCCCATCTGTGTGGGAAGATCGAACGCCGTCGAGAGCCCCGTCTGCCCGGCCGCGAGCAGCAGCTTGAAGCGCGCGTTGGTCTCCTGCGCCGTTCCAAACCCAGCGTACTGGCGCATCGTCCAGAAGCGCCCGCGATACATCGACGCCTGCACGCCGCGCGTGAACGGGAAGGCGCCCGGCTCGCCGAGCAACGGTGGCACCGGTCCCTCGGTGGGCCGATAGACGGCCTCGACCGGAATGCCCGATGGCGTGAGGCGCTCGGTGGAGTCGGGCTGGCGAGGGTCGGTCATCTCGTCGGGATCAGGAGGAGGCGAGCATCTCGGTGGCGGTCGTCACCTCGGCCTTCGATCCGATGAAGAGGGGCGAGCGCTGGTGCAGCTGTGTCGGTTGGATATCGAGGATTCGCTGCTGGCCGTCACTCGCCGCGCCACCAGCCTGCTCACAGATGAAGGCGAGCGGATTGCACTCGTAGAGCAGTCGGAGCTTGCCGCTGGTATTCTTGGCATTCGCCGGGTACACGAAGACGCCGCCGCCGAGAAGGTTTCGGTGGAAGTCCGCGACGAGCGAGCCAACATACCGGACGTTCAACGCCTCTCGTGTTCCGTCCATGCCGCGATAGCGCCTGACGAGCGCCTTCACGTTGGGCTCCCAATGTTGCTCGTATGCTTCGTTGACGGACAGATATCGACTCGCTTCGGGCGTTCTGATGCCTGGATGCGAGAGGAGGAATTCGCCAATCGACGGATCGAGGGTGAAGCCGTGGGCACCCTGGCCCGTGGTATAGACCATCATCGTACTCGAACCGTAGATGACGTACCCGGCGGCGACCTGCTTGTAGCCGGGCTGGAGCATGTCATCGAGCGTGCCAACGCCGTTCCCCTTCGACTGGCGGCGCAGGACGGAGAAGATCGTGCCGACCGGGACGTTCACGTCGATATTCGACGACCCGTCGAGCGGATCGAAGAGCAGGACGTAGCTGCCGCGCTTGAACTTCTCCGGGATCGGGATGATTCCCTCTTCTTCCTCGGAGGCCATCGCGCAGAGGCGGCCGCCATGGTCCATCGCCTTGACGATGATATCGTTGGAGATCACGTCGAGCTTCTGCTGCGTCTCACCTTGGACGTTCTCGGACCCGTGTTCGCCGAGGACGTCCGCCAATCCGGCCAGGCGCACTTTGCTCGCGATCATCTTAGCCGCGAGCGCGAGGTCCTGAAGAATGCCAGAGAGCGCTCCCGTGGCCTGCGGGTGCAGCCGCTCCTGTTCGATGATATAGCGCTCGATCGTGACGACCGACGTATACGTGTTTCTTACCACGGCGGGGAGCTCCGGAAGCCTAAAGTGATCCGACAGACGTAAGGTGGCCGTCCTACGGTATCTCAGGCAATGGCCGCGCCACTTTCCATCGCGCCCCGGCCGCCTCGACTTCGAGCGACTCACCGTCGGTGCGCACGATCACCGATCCCAGCTGGTCGGAGCGGAGGACGGTCGCGCCGCCATCGACAAGGCGCCGCATGACGTCCTGGCTCGGATGACCGTACGGATTTCCTGATCCGACCGAGACGAGGGCCAGACGGGGGGCGACCGCGTCAAGAAACGCGGGCGTGCTACTTGTGGATGAACCATGATGACCGATCTTGAGTACATCGGCCGCGAGCCGATCGCTCGCGTGCGCGAGAAGCCACGCCTCCTCCCCTGCCTCAGCATCTCCGGTGAGCAGGAAGCGCACCGCGCCGTAACGTACGCGCACCACGGTGCTCGCCTCGTTAGGGTCGCGCAACGCGACTGTCCAGACTGAGTCGGGGGCCAGAAACTCGACGGCGACCCCGTCGATGTCGATCACTTCGCCGACGCGCACGCGCTGCCATCGCGTGCCAATCGCCACCGCCTGCAGCACCTCGCGATAGTCCGGGCTGCCCGCGACGAACGCGGCGTCGCGCAACTCGGCCGGACGCAGTGCGCGCACAATGCTCGCGGCGCCGCCGATATGATCCGCATGGGGATGCGTGAGGACGAACAACGCGAGCGCCCCGCCCCGACGACGCAGATACGGGATCACTGTCGCGCGTCCCGCATCCCCGGCACGCCAGGAGCGACCCGCGTCGATGAGCACCCAGCGTCCACGCGGGGATCGGAACGCGATCGCATCGCCCTGACCCACGTCAATCAGATGCATCTCGACGAGGCCGCCGTGCGTCGTCAGCGCTGACGGGCCGTCGGGCAGCCACGCCATGAGCGCGACGGTCGCCGTCGCAGTGATCAGCGGCCTGCCCCATTCCCTCGACCAACCGGCGACGAGAATCGCGATGACGCCAATGCCGGCGAGCCCGGCGGCGAAGGCCGTCGGTGCCACGACGAGAGTCGCCCCTGGCACGCTCGCCGCGATTGACGCGACGCCGTCCATGGCACGGAGCAGCGGCCGGGCGGCATCGGCGACGAAGCCCGCACCGAGGGCGTCGGGCAGTAGCATCACGACCAAGAGCGTCGGTTGCAGGAGCGAAATGATCGGACCTGCCGCGAGATTGCTCAGCGGGGCAATCAGACTCAATCGGCCGAAGTGCCAGGCGACGAGCGGCGCCGTGACGAGGGTGCTGAGCACGCCGGCCACGAGGTCTTTCGCGAGCGTCGCGCGCCAGCCCTGCCACTCCTCGGGGAGCCGGCGCCCGAGGCGCCCCGCGACGATGATCGCCGCGTAGCCAGAGACCGAAAGCTGCCAGCCTAGGTCGAGGACGGTGCGGATGTCTGTGAGAGGCAAGAGAGCCCCGAGCGCGAAGCTCCCCCAGGGCGATACCGGCCGCTGTCGCGCGCGCGACAGCTGCACGGCTGCGAAGAGGGTCACGCTGCGCACCGCTGGTGGCGGTGCGCCGATCGCCAAGACATAGAGCGCGGTGATTCCAACGGCCGACGCCGCGGCCGCGTTGCCAGGCAGTCGGAGTGCACCCATCAGAAGGAGCAACGCGCCACCGACGATCGCGACGTGCAGCCCTGAGATCGAGAGCAGGTGCACGAGCCCAGCGTCGGCGTAGCGATCGCGGAGGTCTGGGTCGAGCCCGCGGGTATCGGCGATGAGCAGGGCGCGGACCATGGGCGCGTCGGGACCGAAGCGGCGGTCGAGGGTGGCCGCGACCTGCGCGCGCCAGCGTTCGAGTGCGTTGGGCGGTGCGAGCAGTCGGAGCTCCGCCTCGCGGAGCAAGAGGCCGCGTTCACCATCGCTCGGCTCGGCGCGGTCGATCCTCACGAGTGAACCGACCGGTGCCTCTCCGCGGCGCACTGCGATCGCAAGCGACGCGCGGCACGGTCCCGACGTGTTCGCCGCGCGCAGCTCGGCGCGCACGAACGCGCCTGGCTTGGCCTCCGCGAGAAGTTCTGCTTCCCAGGGGCCGCTGGTACGAGCGCGCGCAAGACAGGCCGCGTCCTCGCGACTGACTGCGGCGCCGAGCTCGACGGCGGTCGCGAAGACGAGCGCGAGCGCGGCCGCCGTCAGGGCCCTCGGCTTCGCGTGTGCCAGCGCGCGCGCCTGCGCGCGCTCCATCGCGATCGCGACGAGGAGGAGACCGCCGGCCACGATGCCGACTGGCGCTGAAGGAGCGCCCGAGAGTCCGGCGATCAGGCCGGCGATCCAAGTGAGCGCGGCAGCGAGGATGAGTGGCACGCCCCGAAGTGCGCACCGCCCGTGCCGAGCCACGTCATCACGGCACGGCGTGCCCCACCGCTTCGCCGCTCGAGGCGCAGGTGAGCGGTGCCGCGGGGAGCGCCGCGCCAACAGAGCTCCCCTGCACGGCCGTTCGGAGCTTGCTGCAACTCGTGATCCTGGTTGGCGCCCGCCTGATCACGGCCGCCGGGCCTGGCTGCGACCTGATGCAGTACTACACGCACTGGCTCGAGCGGAGCGACACGCTCGACCGCGGCCGGAGCTGTCGCGCCAGGCGGAGGCCGCCGAAACAGTGCCGCCCTAGCCCGCCATCGGCAGCGGCTGCCGCTCCTGCACCGGAGTGCCCGTGAACGTCGCGCCGGTCGTGCCACTGAGCTCGACCGTCAGGTACGTGCCGATCAGCTCTGGCGTCCCCGGCACGAGCACCGTCTTGAAGTCGCGCGTGCGCGCCTGCAGCAGATCGCCCTTTCGTGCTTCCTTCTCAATCAGCACCTCCCTCCGCTGCCCGAGCCGTCCCATGTTCTTCTCGCGCGAGATTCCGCGCACCGTCGCGACGAGTGCTTCATACCGCCGGTCCACGACCTCGCTCGCGATCGTCCACTCGGCGGGCATCTTCGTGGCCGGCGTCCCTTCGCGCGCCGAGAACTTGAAGGTGAAGGCGTCGTCAAACCGCACCTCACGGCAGAGCGAGAGAGTATCCTCGAACTCCTGGTCGGTCTCGCCAGGGAAGCCGACGATAATGTCGGTCGTCAGTCCCAGCCCGGGGATCGCCGTGCGGAGCCGCGCGACGCAGTCGAGATAGTCCTCGCGCGAGTATCGGCGAAGCATCCGCTTGAGCATCGACGTGGATCCGCTCTGCATCGGCAGGTGCACATGCTCGCAGACGGCCGGCGTCTCGGCCATCGCTGCGATCACCCGATCGGAGAAGTCGTTGGGATGCGGGCTCGTGTAGCGTAGGCGACGGATCCCCTCGACGGCGCCCACGGCACGGAGCAGGTCGGCGAAGTCGTGCGTGCCGTCGTTGTACGAGTTGACGGTCTGGCCGAGGAGGACGATCTCGTAAATCCCCTGGGCCACGACTTCCTGCGTTTCACGCACGACGTCGGCGAGCTTGCGACTCCGCTCAGGACCCCGAGTGGTGGGGACAATGCAGTAGGTGCACCGATAGTCGCAGCCACGCTGCACCGGAATCCAAGCCTTCACGCCCTCAAAGCGGCGCGCCGTGAAATCCTCGTAATGCTCTTCGAGATCGAAGTCGGTCGCGCTGAAGCGTTCGCCATTGCGCGCACCTTCGATCAATGCCGGCAGCATCCGATACGCATCGGGGCCGACCACGAGTTGGACGCGGGTGTCGGTCGCGAGTAGCCGAGCGCCGAGGCGCTGGGCCATGCACCCGGTCACGCCGAGGATCGCCCCCGGCTTGAGCTCGCGACGGAGCTCACCCAGGCGGCCAATCACGCGCTGTTCGGCGTTTTCTCTGATCGCACAGGTGTTGATCAACACCACATCAGCCCCCTTGGGGGAGTCCTGCGTGGTGTAACCCTCCGACTGCAGCTTGCCGTACATCAGCTCGGAGTCGCTGACGTTCATCTGGCAGCCGTAGGTTTCGATGTATACAGAGGGCATGTGCGTGTCGTGAAGTGCGGCGCAAGAACAGAGGTACGGAAGTTGGGTCCGATCAGTGATGCGCGGTCAGGGTAGGTGCGGTCGTGGTCAGCGCGGTCGTCACAACCGCCATCGCTCCATCTTCGATCGTCGCATGGAGCCTTGAGCCACGCGGGAAGTCGCCAATCAACCGCACTTCAAGATAGTCCTCGGTGAGGGCCTTTCGAAGCGCCGGCCCCCTCACAGGACCCACCGCAGGGCCGATTACGACCAGGTCAGCGCGGCCCCCAACCCGGCTCGCAGCGTACGCGGCGGACTTGTCAGCTCCAATCGCCCGCAGCTCGGCGGCACGGGCGCGGGCCACCGGCGGAGGTACCGGCTGTCCGAGCCGCTCGGCGGCAGTGCCAGGCCTCGGCGAGTACGGAAAAACGTGCAGGTGGGTGAACGGGAGTTCGCGGATCAGAGCCACAGTCTCTGCCTGGTCGGCGTCGGTCTCACCGGGGAAGCCGGCCATGATGTCGGCGCCGAGCCCGAACACCGCGCGCCCCGCGGTGAGGCGATCGATCGCACGTGCATATTCGCGCGCCGTGTACCAGTGCCGCCCCATCCGCTTCAGCACGGCGTCGCTTCCAGATTGGAGCGGTGCATGCAGGTAGGGACAGACGCGCCGACCGCCGTCGCGGAGCCACTCGGCGAGTTCGGCGTCAACTTCAGTCGCCTCGATCGAGGCGAGACGGAAGCGCACTGTGGGAACGTCGCGCACCAATGCCGTCACCAGTGCGCCGATCGAACGGCCGTGTTCGCGTCCCCACGATCCCACATGCACACCGGTGAGTACGATTTCTGCGTGGTGCGCCGCAAGGAGACTCGCCTCGGCCACAATTTCCTTTGCGCTGCGCGAGCGATGTGCACCACGCGCGAGGGTGGTCGCGCAAAAGGTACAGTGCTCATCGCAGCCATCCTGCACGCGCAGCGTCGCCCGCGCGGTGCTCTGACGCGAGGCGCGCGTGAGCACGGTGAATGCGCTCGGCGCCTGGTCGGCGCCCGACTCGCTCGTCGGCATTGGCGCGCGCAGGTGCAACGCCGCGGCGACTGCCGCGAGATCGGCGCCCGCGATCACATCGGTCACACCCGGCAGCGCCGCGATCTCCAAGGCGGAGCGCGCCGCCGCACAGCCGGTGACGACGACACGCGTTCCCGGGCGTTCGCGCGCAATCCGCCGCACCGCCTGCCGCAGATCGGCCTCGGCCTCACGCGTCACGGCACAGGAGTTGAGCACCGCGATGTCGGCATCGCCCGACTCGACGACCTCGATGCCGGCGCGCTCGCAGAGCGCGCGCACCTGCTCCGAGTCGTACTGATTCGCGCGACAACCGAAAGTGCGGAGTAGGACCTTCACGTGCGACCCTCGACGAGGTCCTCGCCCGACTTCATCGGACGGCCCGGGTGTTCGATCGGATCCAACGGCAGGACGATGTGGAAGGTGCTCCCCTCCCCTTCCTTGCTGCGAAGCCAGATCCGACCGCCGTGCGATTCAATCGCGATACGGCAGAAGGCGAGCCCGAGGCCGGAGCTGCGCACGCGCGGCGCGTTGGCGGCGCGGACCTGTTCAAACTTCTGAAAGACGAGGTCCTGATACTCGTCGGGGATCCCGGGGCCGGTGTCGCTCACCGAGAGCACGATTCCGGTCGGGTCGCGTCGCGCCGTCAGCGTCAACGTCACCGGCACCGGCGAATGCGTGATTGCGTTCTGGACGAGGTTCGCCAGCACTCGCTTGAGGAGCGTCTTGTCGGCCCGGAAGATCGGGGCGTCGTCGGCGACTTCGGTGCGGGCGCGCGTCTGTTCCTGCCGGAACCGGAGTTTCCAGTCGAAGAGCACCTCGGCGAGCAGCGCCGCAGGCGCGATCGGCTCGGGCGTGAGGGAGAGCGACTGCTCCTCGACCTTCGAGACGTCGAGCAGGTCTTGAATGAGCCCAAGAAGATCCTCGGCCTTTCCTTCCACGTCCGAGAGGGCGCGCGCCGGCCGCTCGTCGACCGAGCCAAAGTCCCCATCGCGCAGCATCTCAAGCGTGGCGAGCATACTCGTGAGCGGCGTCTTGAGATCGTGCACGATCATCCGCATGAGGTCGTCGCGCGCCCTCTGGAGTTCGCGCAGTCGCTTGAGACTCTCCTCGAGTGCGTCAGTCGCACCTTTGAGTTTGAGGAGACTCCGTACTCGCGCGCCGAGCACATGCCGGTTATGGGGTTTCAGTAGGAAGTCGTCCCCACCCACCTCGATCGCCTTGAGCCGATCCCTCGCATCGTTGAGCGCGGATACGAAAATCACCGGAATGCGCGCCGTACGCGGATCTCGCTTGAGCCGACGACAGACCTCGAAGCCAGTCTCGCGCGCCTCGACACCGAGGTCACCAGGAGGCATCGAGACGTCGAGGATGCAGAGATCGGGATGCTCCTCGGCGCAGCGCGCGAGCGTCGACGGCCCGTCGACCGCATGGATCACGCGACACCCGAGCGATGCGAGTTGATCTCGTAGGAGCTCGATATTCGCCTCGACATCGTCCGCGACCAGCACCACCATCTGGGAGCCCACCGAGGGGATGGTCGCGGAGGTCACGCCCGTCGCCTCAGGGCCGGATGCCGAGCCCGATGGAAACGACGAGCGACTTCTCGTTGGCCCCCGCTGCCGTGCGTGTGGAGCGCTGTATTGAGAGATCGAGCTGCCCGCGGCCGCGCGCGACGGGAATCGCGATACCCCCGTTGAACGATCGCTCCCCCACCTTCTCGCCATTCACGCCGAACGGCAGTCCGCGGTCCCGCAAGCCAAGACGCGCATACGACGGCACGCCGGCGATCCGCGGACCCACCACTTCGACGCCAAACCCGAAGTCGCTCGCATCGAACACGCTCATCTGCGCGGTCCCAAGCTCCTGCATCGAGGACCAGCCGGTGCGATCGAATCGGCCAGCGAGCGTGGTATTCGGAATGCCGGTATAGGCCACGGACATACCGAACCGATCGGGGAAACCCGCATCCGCGAGGGGCAGGTCGTCCTGACGCGCCTCCATCCCGCCGCCCAACCGTGCCGACGCACCGATCACGAGTGTCTTTGACGGCACGTAGATCACCCCGAGGGAGAGCGCGCGGCCCGAGTAGTTAATCGTCGAGAGCTGCGTGACGCTTCCTACGCCGGTGCTGTCAGGAAACGAGCGCCCGAAAGTCATCCGATTCTCACCGGTGAGCGCGTGGACCCCGAGGCCGAACTGGACCTTCGGGTTGAGCGTGTAGGCCAGTGCGGCGCGCGCGTCCGTGATCGCGCCGTTGCTTGACGCGCCGATCGTGGAGGGGAGCAGCGAACCGCCCACGAGTTGGCTATCGGCGTAGACGTTTGCCCAGGTGCGGTCGAGGAAAGTGGTCGCCGACGCGCCGACCGAGTAACGACCATTGCCGCCCGTCACGATAAAGGAGGGGAAGCGGATGGTGGTCGAGCGGTCACCCTGACTGCCGAACGCGGTGCGCCTAAACTCGGGTTCAAACTGCATGTAGACCGAGAAACGCGACGGAATTGAGAGCGCAGCCGGGTTCAGTGCGCTCGCCGGGTCGATCTCGGCGGTCGAGCCGCCGAGCGCGAGCGCGCCACTGCCGATCTGGCCCGTCGGGTAGCCGTAGCCCTGAAGCGCGAGCGCGCCCTGCGCCCTGAGTCCGCCTGGGAGGACCGCGGCGAGCGCGAGGAAGCGAATGGTGCGACGCATCAGGGCTGTCCGAATCGGATGTTTGGCACGTAGCTCACCCGCAGACGCGGGCGAAGCCCCGGCGCAGCATTGCGCCCGAAGAAGCGCACGCCCTGCGCGCTGTTGCCTTCGACTTCCGAGCGGAGAATGAGCGCACTCGGGATGCTCTGGACCCCCAGGGTGGTCCGCCAGTTGCGGAGCAGCGTATTAATCTCGATTCGTACGATGCCCGAATCCGCGGGCGCAACACGGATCGCGTCGCCGACGAAAAAACCCGCCGGTGCGAGCAGCCGCGCAGCCCGGTTCAGGTCGGTGATCGCGACACCGGCGAGTACCACCTGCGCCCGCACGGTGATCGAATCTTTTTCGTCGAGCCCGTACACGGGATCCTGCACAAACTCCAGCTGTGCGCGCAGGACCGCGGTCGAGTCGGTCAACCACCTTGGAATATTGAACCGCAGATACGTGCGATTCCCCGGCAACCCGCCGACCGTAAAGCGACCCGCCGCCTGAATGTTCGGTGCGTCGGCAATAAGCAGATAGTCAGAGAGATCGCCGTTCACGTTCATTGGCACGCGTGGCGTGAATGAGATGGGGCGCACCTCGATGGCGGCAACCGCCGTGTCGGCCGAGACACGGTAGCGGACCACCGGACCGTTCGTCGCATCGTCGCTCGCGGTGACGAGGACCGCGCCCGACTCGGTGCTCCGCAGGCGCAGGCCGATGCGGAGTACGCGCCCTGGCGTCTCAATGATCGGACGAAGCCGCGCGGTGTCGAGAACGATTTTCACGATGCTCGAGTCAATAAACGTCGCGCTGTCGACCTGGAGGCTGCCGAGGAGTCGACCCGCGACGAAGAAGGGCAGCAGGTTGGTCGGCATCGAATCAACCCGTGTCGTGTCGCCCACATCGTACGCGTCAACAAAAAAGGTCCGTGGGATCTTGATCTTCGTCTTCACCAGCCGGATGCGAAGTGTCGCCGAGTCCACGTACGTGACCGGACGCACCGTATCACTCTTGGGCGTGAAGACACGCGTCAGGGTGTCGAACCGAATGATTGGGCGCGTGTCGAGCGTGTCCCCGCGACTCGCGAGGAGCAACGATTCCTCGTACCCCTGCAGGGGGAACGCCCGAAGTGTGGAGTCGAATACGATCGCCGGATCGATCACGACGTCGAGGATGTCGAGCTGTTGACCCGGGCAGAGCACGGGGCACGAATCGGCCGTGGTGAGGTCTTCCGCGCAGGCGCCGAACAGGAGCGCCGCGGGGAGGACCAGGACCACGGGGGCGCGAAGCAGGCGCCGGATCATCGGGTGTGGAGCTTGGAGGGCGTAAAGGGATGCGGCAGGAGCTCATCGAGCGTCCAGCGCGCCTCGGAACCCGACGCGGTCACCGTGACCACGTCGAGGGTAGTGCCAAACTCCGCCAACGCCTGCCGGCAGATGCCGCACGGCGGCGTCGGTGTGGTTGCTTCGGAATAGATGACGACGGCAGTGAAGTGCTGGTAGCCCGAGACGACCGCCGCGCCCAGCGCGACGCGTTCCGCGCAGGTGCCGGCAGGATACGCCGCGTTCTCGACATTGCATCCGCCGACGATTGTACCATCGCTCGTCAGCAGCGCAGCCCCCACACGGAACTTCGAATACGGAGCGTAGGCACGCAGCATCGCCTCCGAGGCTCTGGCGCGGAGCGCCGGGAGATAGGGCTCAATGGACAGGACCGTCATGCGATCATCGCCGACAGAAACGATGTTCCGCGTCCGCGGAACCCCACGCCCAACCAGTCGGCGACTGTCGCACCGAGATCGGAGAAGGTGGCGCGTCGGCCGAGCGCAACCGGACGGACGCGCACACCAAGCGCCAGGACCGGAACGCACTCGCGGGAGTGGTCGGTCGACGGCGTGGTCGGGTCGTTTCCGTGATCGGCGGTAATGAACAGCAGGTCGTCCTCTCGGAGGGCGGCGGTGAGGTCGGGTAAGACAGCGTCGAAGTCGCGCAGTGCCTGATAGAACCCCGGGACGTCGTTCCGGTGCCCGTACTGCTGGTCGAAATCTACAAGGTTGGCGAACAACAACCCATTGGGTCCGCGACGAATCCAGTCGAGAATTCTGGCGACGCCTTCGGCGTTGTCCCGGGTGTGCCCACCCTCCAAGCCTCGCCGGGAGAAAAGATCGTCCACTTTCCCGACCCCATGGCGCAGGATTCCCGCTGCCTCGAGCGCGTCCAATAGCGTCTGCTCCGGGGGCGCGATCGAGACGTCACGTCTATTCGCGGTGCGCTGCCACGCCCCGGGCGTCCCGATAAATGGCCGCGCAATCACGCGCGAGGCATCGTGCGGCGCAACGAGCATCGCGCGCGCGACGTCGCAGGCAGCGTAGAGCTCCGCGAGCGGAACCGTCTCCTCGTGCGCGGCGACCTGAAAGACCGAATCGGCCGAGGTATAGAGGATCCAGGCGCCCGTCCGCTGATGCGCCTCGCCGAACTCGTCGAGAATCGCCGTCCCACTGCCGACCACGTTGCCGATCACGGGACGACCGGTGCGGCGCGCGAACTCCGACACGACGTCGGCGGGGAATCCCTGCGGGTAGGTCGGGAACGGCTTTGCGAGATGCACACCGGCGATCTCCCAGTGCCCGGCCGTGCTGTCCTTCCCAGACGACTTGGGCTCCATGAGTCCCCATGCCCCGGACGGTCGCTCGACGGCGGCCACCCCGTGCAACGGCGCAATCAGCCCAAGCCCCGCCCGCTCGAGGTTGGGCAGGACGAGCCCGCCGACCGCACGCGCGATATTGCCTAGCGTGTCCGAGCCCTGATCGCCGTAGGCGGCGGTGTCGGGTGCCTCACCGATGCCGCACCCGTCGAGTACGAGGATAATCGCGCGACGCGACATCACCACGCCCCGGTGTAGATGCGGGGCAGTCGGAGCCGGAGTCCGACGAGCAGTTCGTAGGGGGAGAGCCCGGCCTGGCCGGCGACTGCGTCGACAGAGAGTGATTCGACGCCATCTTGGCCTAGGAAGGTGACCACGTCACCGACCCGGCATCCTGATCCGGTGACATCGAGCATGGTCATGTCCATGGTGATGAGTCCGGCGATCGGCACCCGTTGCCCGCGCACCAGGCCGCCGCCGCGCTGTCCGAGCGTCCGTCGCAGCCCATCAGCGTAGCCGCAGCAGACGGTCGCGATGACACTCTCCCGTTCCGCACGCCAGGTCGCACCATAGGAGACCGACTCTCCGGCGGCCACGGTGCGCACTTCCAAGACGCGCGCGCGCAGCGAGACGACGGGTTCAGGCTGCAGCGCCAGATGCGACCCACTGCTCACTCCGTAGAGGAAGACGCCCGGTCGGACCGCGTCCCACTCCGAGTCCGAGCGGCGGACGATCGCCGCGCTATTCTCGGCGTGCAACAGCCGCGGACGGCGCGGCAGCTTGGCGATGGCTCCGCGGAACTGCTTCTCCTGCGTCTCCAGCGACCCGTCGTCGACGTCGGCCGTGTGGAAATGCGTGAAGGCTCCCTCCGGGGGGAACTCGGCGACGGCCTCCTGCAGCGTTGCGACGACGCGATGATCGATACCCGCCCGGTGCATTCCGGTGTCGATCGCGAGATGGTACCGGGGTTTATTGCCGGCGACCCCCCACGCGACGATATGCTCGGCGCGCGCGAGCGTCGGCGTGATCTGGTGCCGCTTCATGAGCAGTGCGTCGGACGGGATCCAGTCGGGATCTGGCGACTCGAGCATCGACGGCGTGAAGAGGATAAGCTGCCGGTCGATTCCCGCCTGACGCAGCTCGATCGCCTCGGGCACGGAGGAGACCCCGTAGGCCAGTGGTTCGATGGTCTCGAGGGCACGCGCCACCGCCGTCGCGCCGAGGCCGTATGCGTCGGCCTTCACCATCGCGATGATCGGCTTTCGCGCGTGGGCCGACAGTGCGCGCGCATTGCGCACCAGTGCCCCGAGGTCGGCTTCGACCCAGGCGCGCGCGTCGGTGGAGTAGGTGTGGGTCTTCATTGGGGAATCGCGTGAGTCTAGCCCTGCTCCCATGGGCAATCAAGGCGGCAGCGATCGGCGCTAGATTCCATCGGTCCCGCGCGATCCACCGTCCCCACACTTTCCACCGCCCCCGATGCTCGATAAGTCCACGCTCGACGACGCCCTGGCGATCATGCGCGACCTCCGCGCCCGCGATGCCTGGGACCGCGCGCAGACGCACGAATCGCTGCGGCCATACCTCAACGAAGAGATGCACGAACTCGACGAGGCCCTGCGGTTGGGCGACGACGCGGGCACGTGCAGCGAACTCGGGGACGTGCTATTGCAAGTCCTTTTCCACGCGCTGATTGCCGAGGAGCGGGGGGCATTCGGGCCCGAACAGGTCGCGGGCTCGCTGGTCGCGAAGATGACACGCCGGCATCCTTGGCTCTACGGGAACGATACGGCGCGCACACCGTGGGAGCAGATGAAAGCAACGTCGCGTAGATCGCTCGCGGAGGGCCTCCCGAGCGGTCTCCCCGCCCTGCATCGCGCGCATCGGCTGCAAGAACGCGCCGCCGGTGTGGGCTTCGATTGGCCCGACGTGGCAGGCCCGATCGCCAAGGTCGCGGAAGAACTTACGGAAGTGCGCGAGCAGGTCGCAGCCCACGGCGCGGTGTTCGACACCCATGGCGTCCCGAGTCTCGACCCCCGCCATGCCGCGCTCGAGGAGGAACTCGGCGATCTACTCTTCTCGGTGGTCAATCTCTGTCGAAAGGCAGGAACCCATCCCGCGCTCGCGCTCGACCGTGCGAACGCAAAGTTTCAGCGGCGCTTCGAGGCGGTGGAGGTGATCGCCGCGGCACGCGGCGTCGAGGTGCGGACCGCGGGGCTCGAGGCTCTCGACCTGATGTGGGACGAAGTGAAAGCGGCCGAGCGCGCCTAACGCGCTCGGCGACTCACTCGCCGTACGGCACCCAGATGTTTTTGATCTGCGTCGTCTCGCGCAAAAACGCGCGCTCGTCAATCGGCCCCGTCCAGTCGGTGGCGCGCCCCTGACACCAGGTGCGTTTCATGTTCCCTGCCGACGCGAACTCGACGGCCTTCTTTCCCTCCTTCGTTCCCCAGTACCAGATGCCTTCGACGTCGTCGTGGTCAGCAAGCGACTTTGCCAGCACATCTTTGGCACCGGTAACGATGTTGACCGCGCCACCTGGCACGTCGGAACTCTCAAACACGGTATATAGGTCAGTTGCCGAGAGTGGATGCGGCTCGCTCGGCACCACGACGACTGCATTGCCTGTGGCCAGTAAGGGCGCCACAGTCGAGACAAAGCCCAAGAGCGGCGATTCATCGGGCGCCACAACGGCCACCACGCCAATCGCCTCGTGCATCGCGAGGGCAATGCCGCGGATTGGCACCTGGTGCACCGCGCCATCCCACTTGTCCGCCCAGGCGGCGTAAGTGAAGAGGCGAGAGACACTCGCCTCGACCTCGCGACGGGCTTCGGCCGCGGTGGCGCCTACCTGCAGGCGAAGTCGCGCCGCGAACTCCTCGGCGCGCGCGTCGAGGTTTTCCCCGATGTAGTACAGGATCTGCGCCCGCAGATGCGCCGTGGACTTGGACCAGGACTGGGCGGCCGCATGGGCGGCCGCGACCGCGTTACGCAGATCCTTTCGGTTCCCTTCGCCGACCTCGCCAATCCGCGCGCCCTTCGGGCCGAGGACCGCCCGCGAGTACCCGGAGTCGGAGCGCGTCTGCTTGCCACCGATGAAGAGCTTGGGCGTGCGGTCGACGGGCGGCAGCCCGGAGACCGGCGCTGTGAGCTGCGAGGCCACGACGGACCGCACGACGGACGGCACGACGGCCTTCGCGGCCTTTCCCGTCCTCACTGGCCCCACGACGTTTCTGACGTACTCCCACATCCCCTCGCGGCCACCCTCCCGACCATAGCCGCTCTCCCGGTAGCCGCCGAACCCTGCCGCGGCGTCAAACAGATTGGTCGCATTCACCCAGACCACACCCGCCTTCAGCTTGGGCGCGACGTCGAGCGCGAGATTGATATTCTCGGTCCAGACGCTCGCAGCAAGCCCGAACGGGGTGTTATTCGCGAGCGCCACCGATTCCTCCGGCGTGCGAAAACTCATCGCCACGAGGACAGGACCAAAAATCTCGACCTGCGCGATCGTGCTCGCAGGCGCCACGTTCGTGAACAGCGTCGGCGGATAGAAGCAGCCGCGCGTCGGCACGCTCCACGAGGGCTGCCACATCACGGCGCCTTCGGCCTGCCCCTGCTTCACCAACTGCGTGATGCGCTCCAACTGCTCCGGTGCGACGATCGCGCCCATATCGACCGCCTTGTCGAGCGGCTTGCCGACGCGGAGTTTTTCCATGCGTGCGCGAATCTTGTCCATCAGGCGGTCGTGGATCCCTTCCTGCACGAGCAGACGCGACCCGGCGCAGCAGACCTGACCCTGATTCAACCAGATCGCATCGACCACCCCTTCGACCACCCCGTCGAGATCGGCGTCCTCGTAGACGATGAAGGGCGACTTGCCGCCGAGTTCGAGCGAGAGCTTCTTGTCGCTGCCCGCTGTCGCCCGGCGGATAACGCGGCCGACGTCCGTCGATCCGGTGAAGGCGATCTTATCCACGTCTGGGTGCTCGACCAGCGCCGCCCCGGTGCGACCGTCACCGGTCACGATGTTGAGCACACCCGGCGGCAGCCCTGCCTCGGCGGCGAGTTCGGCGAACAGCAACGCCGAGAGCGGAGTGAACTCGGCAGGCTTGAGCACCACCGTGTTCCCCGCCGCAAGCGCCGGCGCAACCTTCCACGCCAGCATGAGCAGCGGAAAGTTCCAGGGGATAATCTGCCCCACTACGCCGAGGGGGCCGTAGCCCGCAAACTCGGTCGGCATGAGCTGTGCCCAACCGGCGTGATGATAGAAGTGCCGCGCCACCAGGGGGATATCGAGATCGCGCGTCTCCCGGATCGACTTGCCATTGTCCATCGATTCGATCACCGCGAAGAGCCGCGAATGTTTCTGCACCATGCGTGCGAGGGCATAGAGGTGCCGGGCGCGCGCATGCGCGCTCAGACGGCTCCAACTGCGAAACGCTTTCCGCGCCGCGGCGACGGCGACGGCGACGTCCTTGGCCGACCCCTGCGTGACCTTCGCGAGGTGGGTGTTGGTGCTCGGGTCGATAACGTCGAAGGTGGTCCCCGCCCTGACCCATGCGCCATTCACGAAGTGACCGAACTTCGCACCGTGTCCCGCGAGCCAAGCCCGTGCCTCGACGTCGCTCTCCGGAGCGGGCCCATAGTCCATTGTCTTGAAGATCTCGGCGACCTTTAGCATCAGCGGCTCGGGGCAAGGAAGCGGACAGGAAGGACGGAGAGAGGCGTGCTCATGGCATCGGCTGGTGATGGGTGGCCGCATACCGTCCAGTCACGAAATGCTCCAACTGACGTTCGATGTCCGTGAGCAGACCCGACGCGCCGAAGCGAAAAAGATCAGGCTGCAGCCACCGATTTCCGAGCTCTTCCTTGATGAGCAGCAGGTAGTCGAGCGACTGCTTCGCCGTGCGGATACCGCCGGCGGGCTTGTAGCCCACTTTGAATCCCGTCACCGACGCGTACTCCCTAATCTGCCGGACCATCACGAGGGAGACTGGCAAGGTCGCGTTGGTGCCCTCCTTCCCCGTGCTCGTCTTGATAAAGTCGGCGCCCGCCTGCATCGCGACCCAGCTCGCACGCGCGACGTTGGTCAGCGTGGCCAGTTCCCCGGTGGCGAGAATCGTCTTGAGATGCGCATCACCGCAGGCCGCACGGAAAGCCTTCACTTCGTCATACAGGGCCCGCCAGTCGCCTGTGAGCACATGGGCGCGCGTGATGACGATATCAATCTCTTTCGCGCCGGCCTTCACCGAGGCATGAATCTCGGCGAGCCGCTGCGCAAACGGAGAGAGGCCGGCCGGGAACCCGGTCGACACCGCGGCGACGGGAATGCCGCTCCCGTCGAGGGCCTGGAGCGCCGGTTCCACGAGTTGGTGGTAGACACAGACTGCGCCGACCCTCACACGGAGCGAACGGGCGCCGAGGGCGTCGACGATCTCGTCTCGGAGTGGGTGCCGTGCCTTGGCGCAGAGGCGCGTCACGTTCCCGGCGGTGTCGTCGCCAGAGAGCGTGGTGAGGTCCATGAGCGTGATCGCCTTGAGGAGCCAGGCGGCCTGCCATTCTTTCTTCACCGTGCGGCGCGTCGGGATCGTCACCGCACGACGCTCAGCCGCGCTCCGGTTCACGCGAATCGCCCGCACGACGTCGAGGTCGAGGGGGTGTCCCGCGTTGCGCGGTAGATCGCTCACGGGTGCAGGCGGTGCATCATCCGGGGGAATGCGATGCACTCGCGAATGTGCGGCGTGCCGCAGATCCAGGCCACGGTGCGCTCCAGCCCGAGTCCGAAGCCCGAGTGCACAAAGGTGCCGTACTTCCGCAGGTCGAGATACCACGCGTAGGCCTCCACGGGCAACTGCTCCTCGATGATCCGCGCGCGGAGCTTGTCATGGTCATCCTCGCGCTGCGAACCCCCGATCATCTCGCCGTAGCCCTCGGGGGCGAGCAGGTCGTTGCAGAGCACCGTCCGGGGGTCGTCCGGATTCTCCTTCATGTAGAACGCCTTCGCTTTCTTCGGATAGTTGCAGATAAAGACCGGCAGCTCGTGGTCCTCGACGAGCAGCGATTCATCCTCGGCACCGAGGTCGTCACCCCACTGCACCGTGCTCCCCTTCTTCTGGAGAATGGCCACCGCGTCGCCATAGTCGATGCGAGGGAACGGGGCCTTCACCTTCTCGAGCTTGCTCACGTCGCGCCCGACCTCCGTGAGCTCGGCCGGCCGGCGCTCGAGGACGCGCTGCACAAGGAACGAGACGAAGTCCTCCTGCAGGCGCATGTTCGCGTGCGTGTCGTTGAACGCCACCTCAGGTTCGATCATCCAGAACTCGGTCAGGTGGCGTCGCGTCTTCGACTTCTCGGCGCGAAAGGTTGGGCCAAAGGTGTAGATCTTGCCGAAGGCCGCGGCCGCGGCCTCGCCGTAAAGCTGGCCTGTCTGCGCGAGGTAGGCGTTCCCCTCATCGAAGTACTCGGTGGCGAAGAGTCCGCTCCGCTCGCCGATCGCGGCGGTGAGAATGGGCGTGTCGACGCGCAGGAAGCCGCGCTCGTAGAAGAAGTCGTGGATCGCCTGCTCGATCTCGTTGCGGATCCGCATGATGGCGACCTGGCGCGGGGTCCGCAGCCAGAAATGCCGGTTGTCGAGGAGAAAATCGACGCCATGCTCCTTGGGCTGGATCGGATAGTCGAGCGCGCTCGCACCGAGGATCGTGAGCTCCTTGAGGCCCATCTCAACGCCGCCGACCTGGCGCGCATCGGTGCGGACCTCGCCACTCACGGTGATCGAGGTCTCGAGCGTGAGCGCTCCGAACTGCTCCCAGGTAGCCTCGCTCACTTCCTTCTTAGGAACGACACACTGGAGCAGCCCCGTCCCGTCGCGCATCACGATGAATGCGATCTTACCAGACGAGCGCAGATGCGTGACCCAGCCGCTCACCGTCGCGGTAGTCCCGACGAGCTTGGGGAGGTCGGAGATACGAGTCGGGTCGACGGACGAGGGGCTGGACACGGACATCGGGCGGGTCAGGTGGCGGGAAACCAGGCGGGCTCCCCGTAACGGGGACAGTCGCGCAGCGATCCTCAAAGCTAGGCCCGGGCTCCGCGTCGGGAAAGCCGTCAGCGCTCGTGGGGCCTCGGCCCGTTTTAGTACTCCTTGAAGATCCGCTGTAACTCGTCGCGATCGGTCGTGCGCGTGAGCGCGAGCATGAGCAGGATCCGGACCTTCTGCGGCGTGAGATGCTGCGCGGTCACCGAGGGCGGTGCCGCCCGCTCGGCGGCGGCAGCGGAATCGGCCGCCGTGACTGGCGCCTTCACCGGTTCGATTCGCGCGCGGGGGCTACGCGTAGCGTTGACGTTCTCCCCCGAGGGGAAGGTGGTGACGACGACGACGCCCGACTGCCGCAAGGCGAGATACGTTGCCGACTCCGCCCTCGTGAAGCCGGTCGTCGCGACCACGACGCCGTCCGGCACCGGATGGAACTGGTGGCCGGTGCCGCCCGGATAGGAGAAGGTGAGCTCGACGCGGGGGAGCGAGTCGACGTCTGCCAGAGAAAACTCGCTCGTACGGCCGTGGCGCCGCACCGGCGCGAAGAAGAACTCGGGACCATCACCACCGATCACGCCAATCGTCCCCATCTCGCCGCCTTCGAATCCGCCGACGCGCTGGTAGAGCTTCCGCACCTCGCGCGCCGAGACGATCCGGTCGTCCATCGCGACCATCACGCCCTTCCCCACCGCCTGCGGTGACACGGCGGTCCGCACCGCCGCGAGGAGATTGATCGGCCCGTCGGGACTAATCCCGGTGGCGGGTCGCTGTGAACCGACGACGATGACGGGTTTCTCTGAGAGGACCGTCAGGTAGAGGAAGAAGGCCGTCTCCTCTAACCGGTCGGTCCCATGCGTGACGACCACACCGGCGATGTCCGAGCGCTCGTGCAGCACGGTATTGATGCGCTTGGCGAGCGCCACCCAGTGGGCCGGGGTAATCGCGGTGCTCGCGACGTTGGAGAACTGCTCCGCCTCGACCGTGGCATAGCGCGCGAGTTCCGGTACCGACGCCAAGATCTGCGCGGCGCTGAGCGTGCCCGCTCGGTAGCTACCGAGTGTGCCCGGAGCGTCCTGTACACCGGCGATGGTACCACCGGTCGCGATGAGGAGCACCGTTGGG
The DNA here is from genome assembly GCA_945869195.1 of Gemmatimonas phototrophica. GTDB lineage: Bacteria > Gemmatimonadota > Gemmatimonadetes > Gemmatimonadales > Gemmatimonadaceae > Pseudogemmatithrix. Next base: position 234,486 of record CAMBNV010000002.1, read on the forward strand.
CGCCCCGCGGTATCAACCTGTGCTGCGAGGCGCGAGGCCGTGAGGACGAGCGTGGCGAGTAGCAGGGCGAGGGCGGCGACCGTCGTCCTTGGCGCGCGGTAGACGGCAGGCATCGCCGACGTCAGCGATCGCAGACCGAGGCTCTGTTGAATCATGTCGTTCGCTCGAGAGGTAAGGATGAATCGGCCACGCGATGCCTTCAATGCGCGGCCTGCAACCGTGTCACGACATCTCCCTTAGCGCCGCGGTGCGGCAGGGGACCCCGTCGCAGGGGGACGAGACTCCGCGGGCTGCTCGACGGGATGCGACGCGAAAAATGCAAAGACCCGCTCGTTGAACGCCGCCGCCTGCTCGAGATGCGGGAGGTGCCCCGCCGAGTCTACGGGAAAGAACTCCGTCCCGGGGATCGCGCCCCTCACGTGTTCGGCCCCTGCAATCGTGAGCGTCTGGTCCTGTTTGCCCCAGACCAGTAGCACCGGGATACCCCACCGCGCGATCTTCGCGTACATCGCGGGAAAGTCAGCGGTGCCGAGCGTGCCGCGCGACCGGCGAAGCGCGCGCCCGAATCCGCGGTACTGCATCTGCGGTCGGTAGCGATCCGCCCATCCCGGGAAGCGCTCAGGGTGCAAGAAGTCGGAGGTCTGATTGTCGGCCATCGACGGCACCACCCTCGTCTGCCAATACGCCGGACCGATCACCGGAACGGAGAGCAGCTTCGGTGACTGCGCACTCTGAGTTACCGGGTCAACGAACACGAGCGTACGTACCCGCTCCGGATGCGTCGACGCGAAGTGCGCCGCGACAAAACCACCGAAGGAGAGCCCGAACAGGTCCACCGGTCCGGCGACCTGGAGCGAGTCGAGGAGTTCACTCAACTGCGCGTCGTAGAACGCTCCGTCGTACGCGCCGTCCGGACGATCAGACCACCCGCGTCCGAAGAGGTCGTAGCGGATGACCTTATGCCCCGCCAGCGCGAGCGCGCGAGACGTGGAATCCCAGATGTACGCCGGCACAGAAAACCCATGCACGAGCACCGCAACGCGCCCGGTGTCCGGTCCGGCGAGCTCGTAGTGCGTGATACCAGCGGAGAGCGCGACATACTGCCCGGCCACCTCAGCGCGCCCCTGGTCGTTGAGCGTGAGGCGCTCTGGGTTTGCGTAGACGTAGTAGCCAAACGGCAGCAGGAGGACGAGTCCAAGAACGGCGATGAGGCGGCGCATTGGCGGCAGTGAGAGAGAGACGATGCGGACCGAGAAGCGAAGCATACCCGCCGACGCGACCGGTCGCGACGCGAGTGGCCGCGCCGCGACGAAGACACGTTACCGAGTCAGCGCAGCGAGCATCCGCTGAAAGTACTCCTCCTGCTCGCGCTGCAGCCCGGAGAGCGGCCCCACCTCGCCGTTGGCATCGCCATAAAGCCGCGCGGCCCGCGACGCGAGCTCCATGGCCTCTCGCACCAGTTCGGCCGAGGACGCCCGGCGCTCAGGAGTTGCGGTGGCGCTCAACGCGCGCAACGCAGTCTGCGCGCGCGCGGCGAGCGCGCGCGTCTCATCCCGGAGCGTCGCCAAGCCCCGCATCGACTCGACCCACGCATACCGCACCTCAGCGGCGACGGTGATGCGCGGGTCCTCCCGCACCACGATCGTTCCGACAGCGGACGCACCACTGGCCGCAACCCGAACGTCGTACGTGCCCGTGTGCACCAACGGGCCATTGCCGGCGTACTGTAGGTTCCAGATGACGCGGTTGAGGCCGCGCTGTCCACTCACCTCGAGTCGCGCGACCTCGCGACCACCGCGCTCATGAAAAGTCACGGTGGCCGCGCCGCTATCGCGAAGCCAGAGATCGATGATTCCGCCCGCAGCCGGATTGGGCGCCGCATAGAACACATCGCCCACATGCCCGAGTTCGTCCCGGTATCGGATCTGCTCGGCCGGGCGCGACGTGAACAGATGCACCGCCTTCGCCGCCACCGCCGGCGTGAGCTCGCGCAGCGCCAACATCTGGTCGAGGATCCAGACCCCGCGCGAATGCGTGGCGAGCACCAGATCGTGTTCGCGGACATGGATCACGAGGTCGTTGAACGCCATGAGCGGCATCCCACCGCGCAACTCCGCCCAACTTAGCCCGCGGTCGTTGCTCCAAAAGAGTCCGAACTCGGTCCCAAGGAAGAGGAGATCCGGATTGACGAGGTCCTCTCGAATCGTGCGCGCAACGCGCTGAGCCGGGAGACCACCGTCGATCCGCGTCCAACTGCGCCCATCGTCGTCGGTCCGATACACGTAGTTACCGGCATCTCCATTGCGATAGTTATTCGCGACGACGTACGCTCGGCCCGTCACATGACGTGACGCCTCAAGCCCATTGATCCACGCGCCGCGCGGCAGCCCGGGGAGTCTCGACGCCATCTCAGTCCAGCTCTTTCCGTCGTCACCGCTGCGCTGGACGTTGCCGTCATCGGTGCCAATCCAGAGCACGCCGCGCGTGCGCGGCGACTCCGCGATCGCGCTCAGCGAAGGCCAATACGGCTGACCGTCGTCGAGTGATCGCGACGCAGCGGTGGGCTTCTGGCCCATGATCGACAGCGTGCGACGATCGATGCCCCTGGTGCGATCGCCGAGTGCGACCCAGGTGTCGCCGCGGTCGCTGCTCTTCCACAGAATATTGGTACCAGCATACAGCGTACGCCGGTCATGCGGTGAGAGCACGACGGGTGCGTCCCAGTTGGCGGGCGCCATCTCGTTGCCGAGTCGCTGCGGCGGCGCTTTCAGGTCGCCCCAGGTGGTCCAGTTGCGTCGCGCGGCGATCGCCCCCGTGGGATCGCCGGGGCGGATGCTCCGCTCCTGTCCAGTGGCGAGATCGATCCGCGCGAGGCCGAGGTACTGCGACGAGCTGAAGAGCGTGCGGTTGTCCGACGTGTCGACGACGTTGAAGAAGCCATCGCCTCCGCCCCACTTGACCCAGTCGGCGTTGATGATCCCCTCGCTACGGTACGTCGCCGAGGGGCCCGCCCACGAGCCATTGTCCTGCAGTCCGCCGTAGACGCGATACGGTCGCTGGTTATCCACCGAAACCCGATACCACTGGCTCACCGGGAGGTCGGCGATGAATGTCCATGTCTGCGCCTGATCGTAGCTAATCCCAATGCCACCATCGTCGGCCTTGATGAGATGCCGCGGGTTGGCGGGGTTCACCCAGAGAAACCGATCATCGCCATGCAGTGACTGACGCATCGACCGCGAGGTCTTCCCGCAGTCGGTCGACATCGAGAAGAAGTTCATCATATATATCCGGCACGGATCGACGGGATCGACGATCACCTGGCTCGCATACATCGGACGCGGATTCCAGGTGCTCTGCTGACGGAACGACTCCCCGCGATCGTCCGAGCGATAGAGACCGGCCTCGGGCTCCTCGTAGTTGGTCGCGGCGGTGTAGCGCTGACCCTGCTCGACGCTCACGTAGACGATGCGTGGGTCGCCGCGGAAGATCCCGATGCCGATACGACCGTGTTCGCCGGCGGGGAGGCCGGTCGTGAGCTTGCGCCAGGTATCGCCGCCGTCGGTGGACTTCCAGAGCCCGCTGCCGGGGCCACCGCCGTCGAATCCGAACGACGTGCGGCGGCGCTGATACGATGCCGCATACATGATGCGCGCGTCCGAGGGATCAATCGCGACATCTGACACACCAGTGTTAGCGTCCACGAAGAGCACGCGCTGCCAGGTGGTTCCGCCGTCGCCCGTGCGATACAGGCCGCGCTCGTCGTTCGGCCCCCAGAGCTGACCCATCGCCGCAACAAATGCGACCTCGCTCCGATTCGGATCCAACGCGATCCGTCCGATATGCGCCGACGCCTTGAGCCCGACGTTGCGCCAGGTGGTCCCGCCGTCGCGCGAGAGGTAGACGCCGTCACCCCAAGACGAACTCTGGCGGTTGGCTCGCTCGCCGGTGCCGAGCCAGACGACATTCGTGTCGCGCTGGTGGACCGCGATCGCACCGATCGAGTGGGTCCCCTCGTTGCCGAAAAGCGGTGTGAGAGTGGTGCCGTTATTGGTCGTCTTGTAGAGACCCCCGGTCGACGAGGCCGCATAGAACACATGGGGGGTGGCCTCGACTACCGCGAGGTCAACGATGCGCCCGGACATCGCCGCCGGGCCGATCGTTCGGAAGCGCAGACCGTCGGTGAGCGCGGTAACAGGTGTCTGCGCCGCAAGCACGGGCGCGAGGAACAACAGGGCATAGAATGCGGGGCGAGTGCACATGTCGGGGAACTCGGCTGGGGCGGTCGGAACACGGAGAGTAATCGACGCGAAGCTATCCCCAACGCCCCCATTTGCACAACGGCGCCGGCGCAGAAGCGCATATGCGTCCCACCGCTCAACTGAGGGGAGCGAACGGGCGTGCCCCACGAAAACGGATGACTGGCGTGAAGCGCGACCGTCCGTCAGATTCACGCGGCATGAAACGGACCAATACCCAGCGCGCGCCCAGGCTGCTCACCACCGACGAGCCGCACCTTCCCGGCACCGTCCTGGGCACGAATAATCCGTTGGTCGGCGTGCTCGTGGAGCAGACCGAGCGTCGTCTCGTCGCCACTCAGGCCATTGCCGAGGGCACGGTGCTCTTTACGATCGAAGGACACGAAACCTCCACGCCGACCAAGTATTCGCTGCAGGTCGGTAAAGAGCTGCACCTCGATCAGCGTGGTGCCCGCGATGCGAATGACCGGGTGCGGCGATTCTATTGGCGCTACATGAACCACGGCTGCGAGCCGACGACCTGCGTCCGTGACCGAGCGGTCATCGCGCTGCGCGACATGGCGGCGCTCGAGGGGGTGGCGTTCGACTACAATACGACCGAGAGCGACATCGCCGAGCCGTTCCGGTGTCACTGCGGGAGTGCGCACTGTGTGGGACTCGTGCGTGGAGCACGGCACCTCACGCCGGCGCAGCGCACACGCATCGATCGACTGCTGCCCGATTATCTGCGCTGAGGGACGGCGCGCGTTCCTGAGGTGCGGCCGACGCGAACGGCTTCGCGCTAAGCGTGTGCCCTTAGCCGATGCGGAACAGCTCGAGGGCGCGACCATACTGCCTTTTGAGGGTCTCTTGCATCCGCTGGTGCGCAGGATTCACGAGCAGCGGATCCTGTAGCAGAATTCGTTCGGCTGCGATGCGCGCCACCTCACCGAGTGCCTCGTCGCGTAGCGGGTCCGCCACGCGGAACGTCGGCACGCCGCTCTGCCGTTCGCCGAAGAGATCACCCATGCCGCGCAGCCGCAGGTCTGCGCGTGCAATCACGAACCCGTCGTCACTGTCGACGACCTCGCGCAAGCGATCCGCCGCCTCCTCCCCCACATCACCGAGCAGGATGCAATACGACTCCTCCGCCCCGCGGCCAACGCGGCCGCGCAACTGATGCAGCTGGGAGAGTCCGAACCGTTCCGGATGCTCGACGACCATCACCGTCGCATTGACCACATCGATCCCCACTTCAATCACGGTGGTGGCTACGAGCGCATCAACTAATCCCTCCCGAAAGCGAGACATCACCTCGTCCTTTTCGTCAGACGACATGCGCCCGTGCAGGAGCGCCACGCGGCGTCCCCGCAGCGCACCGGCGGTGAGCTCGTCGAACGCGGACGTCGCGGCCTTGAGCAACACCTTCTCAGACGCCTCGACGAGCGGGTAGACGATGTAGGCCTGCCGACCCGCCTCGATCTGCCGGACAACGAAGTCCATCACCCGTGCGCGCGCCGACTCAGGGCGGAGCGCTGTCGTGACCGGCAGGCGCCCTGGTGGCCGCTCGTCGATCACGCTCACGCCGAGATCGCCATACAGCGTCAGCGCCAGTGAGCGAGGAATGGGCGTCGCCGACATCAACAGCACGTCAGGTTTGTGCGTCCCGCGCAGCGCCTGCTCCGCCGACGCGCGCGAGGACCGCGACGGGGTCGCCACTCCCGCCCCTCCCTCGCTCAACACTCGTCGTTGATCCACTCCGAACCGATGCTGTTCGTCGATGATCGCCAGCCCGAGTTTGGCGAATGTGGTGGCGTCCGCGACGAGCGCATGCGTCCCGACCGCGATCAACGGCTCCCCACTCTCGAGGCGCGCGGCCGCGCTCTTGCGCTCCTTCGCCGTCCGCGATCCGGTGATGAGCACCGGAACAATGCCAAGCGGCGCGAGCAGCATCTCGAGCGTCCGTGCATGTTGCTCCGCCAACAGCTCCGTCGGCGCCATCAATGCGACCTGATATCCGTTCTCGATCGCCAGCAACGCCGCAAACACCGCCACCACGGTCTTTCCCGACCCCACGTCGCCCTGCAACAACCGATGCATGCGCGAGGACTGACCCATCTCCACCACGATCTCGCGGACGCACCGCACCTGTGCCTTGGTAAGTTGGAACGGCAACGCCGCCTTGAACTTGGACGTCAACTCGCGTCGATTTTCGAATTGGATCCCATCACGCCGCTCGGCGGCGAGCTGCCGTGCTCGGCGGTGCAGGAGATGCACAAAGAACAGTTCTTCATACGCGAGACGGTTCCGCCCGGCGAGCGCGCGCGCCAACGACACCGGTCGATGCACCGCCGCCAATGCGTGCGGGAGCGACGGCACCCCGGCCTCGGCGAGGAGCGCCGGCGGCAGGTACTCGTCGACCAGTGGCAGCAGTACATCGAGATGTGTCTCGATCAGCCCGCGGATCACCTTGACTGAGAGTCCTTCCGTCGCCGGATACACCGAGAGTACCCGCCCCCCCGTGGTCCCGTCCGCGTCCTTGCCGAGGTTGACCCACTCGCGCGGTGCGAGCTGGCGCCCATGAAAAAACCGTACCGGCCCGCTGAGCAGCAGAACGTCGTCCTTGTTGATCTGACGGTCGAGCCAAGGCTGGCCCGGCCACCCCACTTCAATCAACCCCGACGGATCCTGCACGACCGCCTGGAATACCCGCAGGCCTTTCCGCGTAGGCAGAATGCCCTTCGATATCACCGTACCAATCACGGTCGCGTCATCGCCCACTCGGAGCTGAGCGATCGGTCGCACCGTACTCGCATCCTCGTAGCGATGCGGGATGTGCATCAGCAGGTCACGAGCGGTGAAAATATTCAATCGCTTGAGTAGCTCGGCGCGACGCGGCCCCACCCCGGTGAGGTACGTGACCGGAGTTTCCAGCGTGAGGCGCGCCCGGGCGGCGGGCGTCACCCGTCCAACAGATCGCGCGCGAACGTCGCCGCGTCAAAGAGCACGAGATCCTGCGCCTGCTCCCCTATACCAATGAACTTCACCGGCACGTTGATCGCCTCGTGCACCGCCAGTACCACGCCTCCGCGCGCGGTGCCGTCGAGCTTGGTGACCACGACCCCTGTGATGGGCACGGCCTCACTGAAGCGCTTGGCCTGTTCCACGGCGTTCTGCCCGACGGTGCCGTCGAGTACAAGCAACGCCTCGTGCGGCGCACCGGGGAGCCGATTCTCCACCACTCGCTGCACCTTCTTCAGTTCGTCCATGAGCGCGCCGCTCGTGTGCAGGCGCCCGGCCGTGTCGATGATAATCACGTCCACGCCGCGCGCGACACCGGCGTCAATCGCTTGCCACGCGACCGCTGCCGGATCTCCACCCGGCGTCCCAGCCACGAACTCCGCGCCGGTGCGCTCGGCCCAGACGCGCAGCTGATCGATCGCGCCCGCACGGAAGGTGTCGCCCGCACCGAGCAACACCGATTTTCCGTCGGCGCGCAGTTTGGCGGCGAGCTTCCCGATGAATGTGGTTTTGCCTGCACCATTGACGCCGAGCACGAGCACCACCGCGGGCGCCTCGGTGGGAAGCCTGAGCGCGGGATTGCTATGGCCGGCACGGAGCGCCCCTTCGATCGCCGCACGCAGCGCCGCGAAATAGTCGTCCGGTGTCTTGACGGTACCGCGCGTGGCCTGCTGCTTCACCGCATCGACGAGCCGCAGCGTGACCGGTATACCGAAGTCGGCCTCGAGGAGCGTCTGCTCAAGTAGCTCGAGTGACCTCTCGTCCACTCCGCCGCGCGCGAGAACGGCGACGTCGGCTAGCGCAACATCCTTGATGCGCTGCCAGAGCGACTTGCGAGGGGTGTCGTCCTTCTTGCGGAAGAGGAGGGCCATGGGCTGAAAAGAGGAGCGGCACGACTGACCGTGGTGAAGAATTACCGCAAAAGAGGCCGTTGGGCAGGGTTAAAGTCCGTTCGCAAGCGCGACGCACCCGAGTCCCGGTTACCGCAGCCCGATCTTTCTCCGCAGGAGCCATTCCGTGCAGAGTGCGACGATCACCAGCGCGGCCAGCCACCAGGCCGTGACCGCCCGGGGTGCCCGATCCATCGGTGTGCCATCGCCGACGGCACCAGACGCGACCGCCGCACGCCGCGGTACCCACTCGGTGCTCACCCTGGCCCGCGCCTCCACGGGTGCTCCCCTCCGGGTCTCCGCCGCGACCCAGTCGAACACGCTCCCCCAGATCGCATCGTAGGCGTCTGAGGCCCGCCCGCCCCGAAGGCGCCAGCGCCAGAGCCCGGAGGCCGGTACAATCACGGTGCGACGCACGCCGTCGTCAAGATGGAACACGGTCCGCTCTTCGAACCGCCGTGCTCGCCGCGCGATCACCGCAGGCGCCCCGCGCGGCGCCATTGGCGCGACGTCAATCGGAGGGAGCGACTCCCATGGCACGCCAGCAAGCACCGCTGCAATCGGTGAGTCACCGGTGCCAACCGGGTAGTAGTCCTCCCCGGTGACCGGCGGCGCAAAGAGCACGAGCGCCTCTCTGCCAAGGGCGCGAGGGGCACCGAACATGGCGGTGTCGCCGTGCAGCACGAGCAGAGGCGCCGCGATGGCGGCCTGACGCACCGCCGCCTCGGTGGTGGGACGGAGACTCCCATCGGTACGCCACTGCCCCGGCGCGACACGCCAGAAGGCCTGCACCGGCCCCCGGCGCGTGCCGCGCAGCACGGCAAGTGCGAATCGCGCGTCCTGATCGGGCGCGGTCGAGATAAACGTCGCGGCGGCGGCGCCCGACACGACGACCGATGCCGACGCAGTGTCGTTCTCGGCGACTGCGTCGCGATTCGACCCAGTGCCCGACGCGGCCACGGCAGCCGCTCCGTCGAGCGCCGCGCGAATCCGTCGCGTGCCGTCGCTCGCCGGTATCGGCACCGCGATGCGCGCCTCGTGCTCCTCGAACGCGTCGAGCGCCGGGAGCGGCATGGTCGAGATCACTCGATCGTCTAGTCGCAACGTGAGCGTGGTCGTCGCCGAACCCACCGCGCCCGCCTTTACCACCACGCGCACGGGGATGGTGTCACCCCCGAGGGCGCCACCAGGAGCGTCGAGTCGCGCGACCGCCGCATCGGGCCGCGCGGTGGCGCGCACCACGCGCACGGAAGAGCCGCGTGGCAATCGCGAGATGCGGTCGGCAGCGTCGAGCTGACCGTCCGTCACGATCACGAGCGGCCGCCCAGCGGCAATCGCCGCATCGATGAGCGGCGCCACGCGCGAGGCGAGGTCGGCCGGGACGGCAGGAACCGTGTCGCTGCGAAGCGAGTCCCCGAAGAGGATCACGCTGTCTGCGCCGGCGGACCGGAGCGAATCAACCAGGGCGCGTGCGGCAACCCACTGCGCGGTGTCTCCGCTAGCGCGCCAACTCGCCGAAACGTCGAGCCCGACCCAGGAGGCCAGCGGTCGCGACGGACCGAGCGGCGCATTGAGTAACAGCGCGAAAATGAGAGTCCCAGCGAACGCGCGCAACGCGAAGACCGTCGCCGTGGGAGCGGCGAGACGGACACGATACGCGAGGGCGGCGAGGGCGACCCCCGCGGCGAGGGCAGTGATCCAGGAGAGCATAAGGAGAGCGGTCGCGAAATGTACGCGATGCCACACGCCTCAGTGGCGGATTATCCCAAAATCAGCGGTCAAGCTGCTCGGGTGCGACGGCGGGGCCGCGGACCACGCCGGCCGGCCGGTCGAGCGCAAACAGGGTCGCCGTGCGAATGCGCTCGAAGGACTTAAGGTCGGCCCCCGTGAGCGGGGGACCAGATGTGGCCTGCAGCACGCGACGCGGGTCGCGCTGCGCGCCGTTCACCAGCACCTCGAAGTGCAGGTGCGGACCGGTAGCGAGTCCGGTCATGCCGACGAATCCGATCGTCCGTTCGATCTCCACCCGCACTCCCGAGCGGATACCGGCGGCGAACTCGCGCAGGTGGGCGTAGCGCGTGACGTAGCCGTTTTGGTGCCGGATCTCGACCGTATTGCCGTACCCGCCTTGGCGACCCGCAAAGATGACGACGCCATCTCCGATCGAACGCACCGGCGTACCCGAGCTCGCCGCATAGTCCATCCCCTGATGCGCCCGCCAGGTGCCGAGGATGGGATGCCTGCGCTGGCCGAACGTGCTCGAGATGCGACGGAACTGCACCGGCGAACGCAGAAAGCTCGCGGCGAGCGAGCGGCCCTGCTGGTCGTAGTATTTGCTGCGGCCGTTCTCGACCTCCATGCGGATCGCCTGTACTTCGGTGCCAGCCCGCTGCAGCCCCGCGGCAATCACGTGGCCAATCTTCACCGACCCTGTCGCCAGTGACTGGCGCTCAAACAGAACGCGCAGGTCGTCCCCCCGCTGCAGCTCGCGCGACATATCAAACCGATACTCGTAGATGTCAGCGACGGCCCATGCCAGTTCCTCCCGGGCGCCCGCGGGCAGGATGTCGTGGGCGCCCGCCTCCACCGCGGCATACAGCGACGACTGCACCACGCCACGCACGAGCACGGTATCGGTCGTCCAGGGGAGCCGTTCGTCGCTCGCGACCCAGATCGAGTCGGCACGCGTGACGCGCAGGATCCGGTCGACCCCAAGGAAGAATCGCACTTCCAGAGGCGCCCGCGACTCCGCGTCGCCGCTCAGTTCGACGGTGAGACCGGCGGGGATGCGGCGGGGATCGAGCGACGTCGATGCAATCACGTCCGCCGCTTCGCGGCGCGTGAGCCCGCGTCGCATGAGGAGTTCGGAGAGCGTCTCGCCGCGACCGAGCGTGTCCTTCGCGAACCAGCGGCCGGTCCGCTCGGCGTCGAAGATCTCTCCCGGTCGCCCAGGACGGGGCGCCGGAAGGCGCAATGCGGCGATCGCGAGCGCCGCGACCACCGCACCCGTGAAGAGCCGCGCGGCGCGCGGGCTCAATCCATCTGTCTCCGGATGAACGTCGGGATCTCCATATCACTCAGATCCTCGATGAGCCGCGTCGACGGACGCGGCCTCGGTGCGGCGTTGCTCGCGCTGCCGGCGACGCCGACGTTGGCCCCGTCCGTGGCGCTGCGATGACCGCGCGCAGCATCGAGAGAGATGACCGGGGTCGCGCCGCCGCGACCGACCAGCAGTCCGCTCGGCTGCTGCACCTTCTTCTCCTCGAATCCCGTGGCGATGACCGTGACGCGCACTTCGCCCTGCATCGCCGGCTCGCTGACCGCGCCGAAGATAATCTCGCACTCCTCCCCCACCGCTTCCTTCACAATATCGGAGATCGTATTCACGTCGCCGAGCGTCATCTCGTCGCCGCCGGTGATATTGATCAGCACACCGCGCGCGCCAGCGATTGTCACGCTGTCGAGCAGCGGGCTCTCAATCGCCATCTTGGCGGCGTCGACGGCGCGATTCTCACCGCGACCGATGCCGGTGCCCATAATCGCCGAGCCTCCGTCCTTCATCACGGTGCGGACGTCGGCGAAGTCGACGTTCACGATGCCGGCCTGCGTGATGATGCTCGAGATGCCACCGGTCGCCTGCAGCAGGACCTCGTCGGCCTTCTTGAGCGCGTCCTGGAACGGGATCCCCTTGCCCACCACGGCGAGGAGTCGCTCGTTCGGCACGATGATCATCGTGTCGACAAACTTGGCCATCTCAAGGATGCCTTCGTCGGCCTGGCGCATGCGCTTGCGGCCTTCAAAGAGGAACGGCTTAGTCACGATGCCGACCGTAAGCGCGCCGGCTTCGCGCGCCAACTCACAGACGATTGGGGCCGCTCCGGTGCCAGTGCCGCCGCCCATGCCGCAGGTCACGAACACCAGGTCAGCGCCCGCGATGGTCCGCGCCACCTCGTCGCGGTTCTCCTCGATCGCCTGACGCCCGATTTCCGGCCGAGCGCCCGCGCCGAGTCCCCGCGTGAGCTTCTTGCCAATCTGAATCTTCACATCGCTCTTCGATGCGAGCAACGCCTGCGCATCGGTGTTCACCGAGATGAACTCGACGCCCGCGAGGTGCTCCTCGATCATGCGATTGACGGCATTGCCGCCACCGCCGCCGACACCGACCACCTTCATCCGCGCGTGCTGCGTCGCGTTGTCCTCGAATTCGAAGATGCTCATCGGGGGTGATGCTCCATCGGTCGGGCGTTGGGGTCGCTCAGGGTCGTCGGCTACGTCGCAGAAGAATATAGTCCGGTGTGCACCGACTTCACGACAGGGTGACGAACAGCGGGTCGGTTCGGAAACCTCGACGCGCCGATCCGTTATCCACTCTCGATCGCCGATTGGCTCACATTTGTGATTCCTTGAGCGGCGCGCGCCGACGACGAAATGGAGGCACCCGTCGCGAGCAGGCGGGGGGATCGCCCTACCCGCGAAGAAGGCCGCCGAATGGGCGGCCTTCTCACCACCCCCTGGTCCTCGAGGCCTTCCTAGAAAAAATCCTGCAGCCAAGACTTGAAGCGCGCCGCGAGATTATCGATCGACGGGCCAGCGTTCCCAAGACTAATCCGCCGCCCCTTCCCTCCGTTCGACCCCAGCGCAACGCGGTGTGCGCCGTATTGCACGAGGCCCGTTACGGTAGCGAAGCGCGGACTCTGTACCGAGTCAGCAAGTCCTCCCAGGAACTCACCGGGGATGCCGATCCGGGACCCCAAGCCAAAAACATCGTTCGCGAGCGCGGCGGTGCCGGGCTGCGCGGAGGCACCACCGGTGACCACGATACCCGCGGAAAGTTTCTTGATGAGCCCCGCCTGCTCGATGTCACGCAGTACGAGCTCGAATATCTCTTGCGTACGCTGATGGATGATGTGGGCGAGTAGAGAGCGGGGGATCTCTCGCTCACCCTGCGCCCCGGTGCTTGGCAACCGAATCTTCTCGGTGTGTGGCACGAGCGACTCGAACGCCGCACCGTACTGCTCCTTGAGGCGCTCCGCGTCCGACTGCGTCACGCCGAGGCCGTGTACGATGTCGCTCGTCACGTTGAGTCCGCCGTAGTTGACGGTGCCGAGGTGACGGATTTTGCCCTCGAGGAAGACGGCAACGTCGGTGGTGCCGGCGCCCATCTCCACGAGCGCGACGCCCAGCTCCTTCTCGTCGTCAGTGAGCACGCTGAGCGCGCTCGCGAGCGGCTCGAGCACAAGCTCCTGTACCCGGTAGCCGGAGCGCTCAACGGCCTTGCGCAGGTTCATCGCCGGCGAGGAACCGATCGTGACGAGGTACATCTCGGTCTCGAGCCGTGTGCCGATCATGCCAATCGGGTCGCGCACGCCGACGTTCTTGTCGACGGTGTACTCCTGCGGGATCGCATGAATCAGCTCGCGGTCCTGCGGGATCGCCTGTGCGCGGGCCACGGCATTGGCACGCTCGACGTCCGCCCGCGTGATCTCTGCCCCCGTCACCGACGCGATGCCAGTGGACGTCATCGCTTGGACATGTTCGCCCGCGATCCCCGCGTACACGCTCTCGACTCGCGCACCGGCCATCTGTTCGGCGTCTTGCATGGCCTTGGTGATCGAACGCATGGTCTCCTCGATGTCGGCCACGACGCCCTTGCGGAGCCCCGTGGTGCGCGACTGTCCTACACCGAGGATGTTGACGGTGGGATGTTTGGGCAGATCACCACTCACCTCCGCGATGACGGCGGTGGTTTTGGCGGATCCGATGTCGAGGCCAGCGACGAGACGGTCGAGGTTCATTGGGTTCTATGGGAGTCTGGCGACCACCTGATCACGGAACCGGAGATCCAGTTCAGCGACGAGGAGGGCGCGACGGGCGAGATCACGTTCGACGGTCAAAAGCTCAGCGAGCCGCGCCGCCGTAACGTCAGCGAGCGCGAGCACACGGTATTCATTGAGCACGAGAACGACGTCGCCGTGGGCGCCACGCCGTGCTTCGCTTACGCGGGCGAAGAGCGACGGGGTTTCCGCGCGCACCTCCGCGAGCAGGCGGAGGAGCAACGTATCCCGTGTCGCAAGCACCGGGAGATCCACGTCGATGCGCGTGGGATCCACCGGCAGCGATCCCCCTGCCGCATCGGTAACGACGAGGCCCTGTGCGCTCTTCACCAGCGCCACGGGCAAGTTCTCGGTCACGCGAACGACGAGGGTTCCTGGGAGCCTCCGCGCAATGCGCACGTCGCGCACCTGCGGATGCTCCTTCACTCGCGTCACGAGGGGCGATACGTCGTCCCAGATGGACGCCATCGTGTCGACCCTCAACTGCGAAACGATTTCGTCGGGCGAGGCGTAACGGGCACCTTCGATCACCACACGCCGCACACGGAAGAAATCCAGTTGCTGCAGGAGCATCCGACCCCACCAGGGTGAGGCCAAGAGGCCCGCCACCAGAAGGAGCTGGCCGATACGCCGCACCCGTTTGCGCCACCGTGGCTCCCCGAGGGCGCCCCGATTGTCTCCACGTTCGCTGTCGCTACGTATCGCCATCGACGTGCTACGCGGAAAGCCGGGCGAGGAGTTCGGGGCCAGCCTTCGTGATGTCCCCTGCTCCGACCGTGAGCACGACGTCACCCTCGCGGACGAGGTCCGCGAGCGCTTCGGCCATGTTCGTGCGCGAGCCCTCCCAGGCGGGTGCGCGCCCGGCGGCGGTGGCCGCGTCCGCGATGAGCTTGCTCGTCACGCCAGGCACGGGTTGTTCGCGCGCCGGATATATCTCGGCGAGCGCGATCACGTCGGCGCCGGCGAGCGCCTCACCGAACTCGCGCGCAAAGTCGCGCGTGCGCGAAAAGAGGTGCGGCTGGAACGCGACGACGATACGGCGCCCGGGGTACGCTTCGCGCGCCGCGGCAAGCGTTGCCGCGAGCTCGGTGGGGTGATGCGCGTAGTCGTCGACCACCTGCACGCCCTTCACCGACCCAAGACGCTGAAAGCGCCGCTCCGCGCCGACACACTGGGCGAGCCCAGTCGCCATGTCGGCGACCGTGAGCCCCCAGGGTCCGATCCCGCAGGCGAGCGCCGCGAGGGCGTTCCGCACGTTGTGTAGTCCAGGTACGCCGAGCGTCACCTCGCCAAGAGGATTGCCGTCCAACTGCACGCGGAAGATCGTGCGCCCCTCGACGTGACGGAGGTCTCGGGCCACGAGCCGCGCATCGGCGCCCGTGACACCGTAGCGCATCACCTCGGCGGTGGACGGCGTTGCCAGCGTGTTCGCGCCAGGATCGTCGGCACAGAGCACGATGTAGCGCGCACGTTGGACGTATTCCGAGAAGGTGTCGCGGATGTCTTGCAGATCGCGATAAATGTCGAGGTGATCGGCCTCGACATTTGTGACAACCGCCACCGTGGGATGGAGCGCAAGGAACGATCGGTCGTACTCGTCAGCTTCGACAACGAACAGCTCGTGCCCACCCGGCGAGAGATTGCCGCCCCAGGTGGTTACGCGCGCACCGACTACACCCGTGGGTGCCTTTCCCGCGGCCGCGAGCGCCTCGGTGGTCATCACCGTCGTCGTGCTCTTCCCGTGTGTGCCGGCGATGCCGATTAGCAGGCCGCCGGCCGTTGCCTCGGCCAACGCTTCGGCGCGCCGCACCACGTCGAGTCCAAGTGCGCGGGCGCGAAGCACCTCGGGATGATTCTGGGGGATGGCGCTCGAGACGACCAGGGCACGGTGGCCGGTAAGGTGCGTGGGAGCGTGACCCTCAAATACGGTGATGCCGAGCCTGACGAGGTCGGCGGCGCCATCAGGGTGCTGATCGCAGCCCGTGACCGTGGCACCACGGCGATGGCAGAGCTCAGCGAGCGCCGACATGCCTGCCCCGGCGATGCCTTGGAAGTGGATCGGGGCTGCGTTGGTCGGGTCAAGAAGTGGCATCGCCGTGAAAGCTAGCCGAGCAGCCGCGCGATGTGCGCCGCAATCTCGGCGGCGGCGCGAGGCCGCCCACGCCGATGCGCCGCCGCCGCCATGGCCGAGCGGGCGGGCTGGTCCGTCAACAGCCCGCCGACCAGGTCGTCGAGCGTCTGGACCGAGAGATCGCCCTCTGCCAGATACCTCGCTGCCCCAGCCGCCTCGAGCACTCGGGCATTTGCTGTCTGATGATCGTTCGCCGCGCTCGGCAGTGGAACGATCACCATCGGCACTCCCCACGCACAGAGCTCGCTCGACCCCATCATCCCGCCGCGCACGAGGGCCAAGTCGGCCGCCGCGTAGGCCTCACCGATTGGCGCGAGGTAGCGGAGTACGCGCACGTCGGGACGATCGAGCTGCTTGAACGCATCGTAGTGGGCCTTCCCCGTGGCCCACAGCAGACAGACGCCCTTCGGCAGGCCGCGCTCAACCCAGGCGGCGACGGCGCGATTGATCGCGTGTGCGCCCTGTGAGCCCCCGAACACGAGGAGCACCGTCGCCGCGGCAGGTATTCCCCACCGTGCGCGCGCGGCTGCACCCGTCGGGGCGATGTCGGGCGGTGGTTCGATCGGATTGCCGGTGTCGCGGTAGCTGCATCCGTTGTGGGGGAGAAACCGCTCGGCCTCGGGATAGCCCAGGTACGACTCGCGCGCCAGGCGTGCGCTCCACCGCGCAGTGATTCCTGGGATCGCGTCGCCAATGTGCTGCACGAACGGGATGCCCTGCGCCGCCGCCCACGCACTCGTGAGCGCCGCCGCATAGCCGCCGGTGCCAACCACGAGGGCGGGTTTCCGCTCGCGCGCGAGCGCATGGAGTGCGCCCCAGCCTCGGAGAGCGCCGCGCACCGTGCGCCAGTTTTTCCAGACCTGCGGCCGGTAGAGCGGATGGAGGTCGAGCAGGAGATGGGGAAACTCTGTCGTCGGTAGGATTTCACGTTCGATCCCGCGCTGCGCGCCGACGAAAAAAGGCCGGACGTCGGGCCGCACGCGCACTAGGGCACGGGCAATCGCGAGACCGGGGTAGAGATGTCCACCGGTGCCACCGCCGGTGAAGATGACGTTGGTGATCAACCGGCGAGTGGATTCGTGGCGCGTTCGCCGATGACCCGTTCTCTGTGGCTCCCGATATTCACCAGGATCCCGGTCAACAGGAGCGAGAGCAGGATGTTCGAGCGACCATAGGAGATAAACGGCAGCGTCAGCCCCGTCGTCGGGAGCAGGCCAATCACGACGCCAAGATGCAGGAACGCCGTGATGACCATGGTCACCGTGAGCCCGATCGCCGTGAGCTGCTGGAACGGCGTGCGCGCCATCTTCGCGATCCGGAAGCCCAGCCAGCCCCAGCACCAGTAGAGGAGAATGAGCGCGGCGACGCCGACGAAGCCCCACTCCTCGCCGACGTTGCTGCCGATGAAGTCGTTGTAGGGCAGTGGGAGGAAACCGAGCTGCTGACGGCCCTGCCCGAAGCCAACGCCGAAGATACCGCCCGAGCCAACGGCAATCAACGACTGCTGGAGCTGGTGATTTACCCCAGACGCCGCGTCGGCACTACCAGCAAACCCCATGAGGCGGCGCATGACGTACTCGAGTCGATGGATCTCGCTCCAGACGATCGGGATTGCCATGACGCCAAGCAGCACAAAGTGTCCGATCCTCGCGCCCGCCGTAAACAGCATGATGCTCATCACGAGCGCATAAAAGATCGCGACCGATAGGTCGGGCTGGAGTGCGACAATCAGACTGAGGACCCCGAGGATGACCATGAACGGCATCAACCCCTTCGACAGGCGCCGTAGTCCGTCCTCCCCGCCCTTCTTCACGATCAGCATCGCGGTCCAAAGTACCAGCGAAAGCTTGGCAAACTCCGACGGCTGGATTGAGCCGCCAAGAAGGAAGCGACGCGAACCACCGATCATCGGTGAGATCGACCGTGGCATGCCGGGCAGGACGGTGACGAGCAACGCGAGGATCGACAGCCCCATGATCGGCCAGGCCCACGCCCGCAGCTGCTCGGTGTCGAACTTGGCGAGAATCGCGAAGCCCACCACGCCGGCCGCGACGCCGGTGAGTTGCTTCCCGAGGAAAAACCAGCTCGGCTGGTCCATCTGTGTTGCGACGTACGCACTCGCCGAATAGAGCGTGGCCAGCCCGAACGCCAGCAGGGTCGCCGTCACGATCACGAGCAAGCGCGCCTCAAAACTCAGGCGCCACCGGTCGCGCACGAGTGCGACCCCCTGCGCCTGACTCCCGCGACGGGTGGCACGAGACGAGGTGCGCGCGCCGAGACTCGCTTCCATCATCGCATGCGGGACGGTCATAAGGCGACGCGCGGCGGGAGCGCGAGACGACGGAAGGTCGCGCCCCGGTCCTCATAGTTATGAAACATGTCGTAGCTGGAGCAGGCGGGAGCGAGCAGGACGGCGTCCCCGGGTGCAGCGAGCGCTCGGGCACGACTGATGACTTCCTCAATGGACGATCCAAAGCGCTCCACGGGCACGTGGGGTCCAAGATCGGCCTCGATCAGCGCGGCCGCCTCCCCATAGGCCAGCACCACCTTTGCGTGGGCCTGCACCGCGTCGAGCATCATGGTGTAGCGTTCGCCCTTGTGACGCCCGCCCAGCAGCAAGACCGTCGGCCGCGTCATCGCGTCGAGCGCAACCCGGGCCGCGCCAATGTTCGTGGCTTTAGAGTCGTTCACCCAGAGCACACCGTCGACCTCGCCGATGGGTTCAAGACGGTGGGCGATGGCATGGAAGCTCATCAGCCCCGCCGCGAGCTTGGCGCGCCCCGACGAGCTCTGGTCCCCCGGACACGCATTCCATACGGCTAAGAGGGCCGCGAGGGCGTTGGCGACGTTGTGTGCGCCCAGAAGCGGCAAGAGCGCTCGCTCGAGGAGCGGTGCGCCAGCGAGCACGAGCTGCTGCTGCGCCACATCGTACCACGCGTCGGCACCCGCATCGCGAAGGGAGAAGCGTTGTACAATTCCCGGCACGGCACTGGTCAGGCGCATGACCTCCGCCTCGTCGGCATTCACCACACGAACGCTGGTCGCCGTCGCATTGCGGAAGAGCTGGACTTTGTCGCCGTAATACTCCTCGAGCGAGCCATACCGATCCAGATGGTCCGGCGCGAGGTTGGTCAACACCGCGACGGTCGGCGCGACCGACGGCGTGTCGTGCAGCTGGAAACTCGAGAGCTCGATCACGACCCACGCCGGCCGCGTCCCGCCGAGTGCGACCTCTGAGAGCGGCGTTCCGATATTCCCGGCCTCGCACGTCCGATGTCCAAGCGCACGCAAGAGGTGCGCGATCATCGCCGTCACGGTCGTCTTGCCGTTCGTCCCCGTGATGCCGATGTACGGCACGCCAGGGAGGGCCCGCAGCGCGACTTCGATCTCGCTCATCACCTGAACGCCATTCGCGCGCGCGGTCGCGAGCGGCGGCGCGGTGGGCGGTACGCCCGGTGAGACCACCACGCACCCGGCTGCGCCAATCCGTTTGAGGTCATGACGCCCAGCGTCGGCGGCGATCCCCTCTGTCCGCAGTCTCGCCGCGGCCTCGACCACGGCGGCGCTCGCCCCGGCATCGCTTGCGTAGACTCGCGCGCCCGCGCGCGCCAGCAGACGCGCGGCCGCGGTCCCGCTCGCGCCAAGCCCGATGACCGCGATCTCGCCGCGGACAGAGAGGGCACGAAGCGCGTCGGTCACCGGATTTTCAGTGTGGAGAGCGCAAGAAACGCGCAGAGCGCGCCGAGGATCCAAAAGCGGACCACCACCTGTGTTTCCGGCCAGCCCTTCAGCTCGAAGTGATGGTGGATCGGCGCCCGCAAGAACACGCGATGTGCCTTCGCGTACTCCACTCCATGACGCGCCTTGCGCCACTTGAAGACGCTGCGCTGAAGGATCACCGACACCGTCTCGGCCACGAAGACGCCACCGACGATCAGCAGCAAGAACTCGCTCTTGAGCAGGATCGCCACGGCCCCGAGCGCGCCGCCCAGCGCGAGCGACCCGGTGTCCCCCATGAACACCTGCGCTGGATGCGCGTTGTACCAGAGAAACCCAACCGACGCACCAAATACCGCGGCGCAGAACACGGTGAGCTCTCCCGCCCCGCGCAGATAGATGATCTGCAGATACTCCGTGGCGTCGACGCGCCCCATCACGTAGGCGAACATCGCCATCGTGAGCATCGCAATCGCCATCAGTCCCGAAGCGAGACCATCGAGCCCGTCGGTGAGGTTCACGGCGTTCGACGTGCCCGTCATCACGACCGTGACGAAGACCGGGTAGAGTGCCGGCACCGTGAAGATGAGCAGCACATACTTATAGAACGGGAGCGTGGTGCTCGCCCCGGGGAGGCTGTTGAGCGGCACCTGCCAGATATACCAGCTCAGAGCGAGACCGATCGTGATCTGTCCGGCGAGCTTGTAACGCTCGACGAGGCCCTTGTTCTCCTTCCCCTCGCGTTTTTGCTTGAGCTTGAGCACGTCGTCGAGAAAGCCGATCGCCCCCATGAGCAACGTGACGATCAGAGCGAGCCAGACATAGCGTGAATCAAAGCGCATCCAGAGGAGCGTGGAACCGGAGACCGCGGCGAGGATAATGATCCCCCCCATCGTGGGTGTCGTCCCCTTGCTGGCGTGGGAGTCCGGCGTACCGGCTCGGACCACCTGATGGATCTGCATCCGTTGAAGCCAACGCAGGATGATAGGCCCGACGATAAAGCAGAACAGGAGCGCGGTGATCGCCGCACCGGCGGCACGAAACGAGATGTAGCGGAAAATATTCAGCCCGCTGATCCGCGCCTGCAGGGGGAGAAGAAACTCGTAGAGCATCAGGCGGTCGCCCAGGTAGTGAGGATCGGGACCAGTCGCTCGAGCTGCACGCTGCGCGACGCTTTGAGAAGGATCGCGGCATCCGGCTGGAGCCGCGACTGTAACTTCGGCCAGAGATCGTCCACGTCGACGGCCGTGATCACGCGCGCGTCCCCGAGGCCGAGTGCGTCGAGTGCGGATGCGAACTCCCCAATGCCGCACACCAGGTCGTGGCCAGCCGCGAGCGCCGCTTCGGCCACCTCGCGATGTGCACGCGCCGAGTGCTCACCGAGTTCGCGCATGGTACCGAGCACCGCGACCCGCTGCCGCGCGCCCCCGACGTCCGCGAGCAAAGCGATCGCAGCGCGCGCAGAACCCGGATTCGCATTGTACGCATCGTTGAGCAACAGGGCCGAGCCAAGCGGAGAGACCGCCGATCGCATCGGAGGGACTGGCATCCGCGCGAGCCCTGCCGCCATCTCCGCGTCGCCCAGACCGAACTCTCGGCCTACAGCGATTGCGAGCACGGTATTGCGCAGATTGTGCATCCCCCGCAGCGGGACCTCCATACGCACACCGCCGGAGTCGATCCACCCACGACCATCCGCATGCAATCCGTGCGTGGCCGGGACCGTCTGCGCGAGCATCGGCGTGAGCACGCGCGCGGCGCGGCGCTTCGCCTCATCCACCACCGATGGTTCGGCTCCTGGCACCACAGCCACTGGCACCTGATCGGTGAGCGAGAGCTCCTCTGCCAGCACCCCCGCGAGGTCACCGAGGCCTTCCAGATGCTCCTCCTGCACCGTCGTCAGCACGACGAGGTCGGGGAGGATAATCTCGCGTAACGTGGAGATTTCGCCGGGTTGATTGGTCCCCGCTTCGATCACCGCGACGTCAGCAGCATCGTCGAGCGCCAGGAGGGTGAGCGGGACACCAATCCGGTTGTTCAGGTTGCCGGCCGTCGCATGCACCGTGAAGCGGCTGCCAAGCACGGCCTTGAGCAGTTCTTTCGTGCTCGTCTTCCCATTCGAGCCGCCCACCGCGATCACCGGCCGGCCCCAGGCGAGCCGACGGTAGCGGCCGAGCGCACCGAGCGCGACCAGGGTGTCAGCCACCTCGTAGACCGGCACACCAAGCCCAGCTGCGCGACGCGCGTCATTCACCACGAGTGCCGCCGCACCCGCCGCGACGGCCTCGGCGAGGAAGTCGTGCGCGTCGAACGACTCGCCCGAGAGCGCAACGAAACACTCGCCAGGCTGAATCGTGCGCGTGTCGGTCGTGACTCCCGCGAGGGGACGACGGTCGGCGGGCCCGCCACCGAGTGCTTGAGACAGCCGCTCAAGCGTCCAAAACGGAGCGTGACTGGTCATGCGACACTCCCGTCGCGGCTCAGGAAGAGATCGCGCACAATGTTCTTCTCGTCAAACGGAAGAGCGACCCCTCCGCGGATCTGGTAAGTCTCGTGTCCCTTGCCCGCGAGGAGCACCAGGTCGTGCCCGAGCTCAGCGACTTGGATCGCATGTGCAATCGCCTCACGACGGTCTTCGATGCGCGCATATGACCCCGGCTCGAGCGGCGCGATGATCTCGTCGATGATCGCCTCGGGGTCCTCCGTGCGGGGATTGTCGCTCGTGATCACGAGATAGTCGGCATGTGCCCGTGCGACCTCTGCCATGAGTGGGCGTTTCCCACGGTCGCGGTCACCGCCGCAGCCGAAGACCACGATGATGCGTCCCGGTGTGAATGGTCGCAATGCAATGAGCGCGCGGGCGAGCGCGTCTGGTGTGTGCGCATAGTCGCGCAGCACCGCGGGAGGCTCATGGAGCAGTTCGAGCCGGCCCGGCACCTGCGGCGTCGTGCCGAGGCGCGCCGCCACGCCAACAAGATCGTGCCCAAGTGCGATCGCGGCCGCGGCCGCGGCGAGCGCGTTCGCCACGTTGAACTCCCCGATGAGCGGCAGGATCACAGGAGCGGATACGCCGTCGGCAGTGAGACGCCACCGGCTGCCGCGCGGTTCACAGCGCACGTCCCTCGCGCAGACGTCGGTGATCGCCTCAGTGAGGCCCTCAGTGAGGCCGAAACGAATGGTGCATGGCGCGGCGGGCAGGGCGCGCCACGCTGCGTCGTCGGCATTGACGACAGCCACGCCTTGTTCCTCGAGCAGCCCGATCAGCAGCGCCTTGGCTGCGAGGTAGGCCGGCATTGTGACGTGATAATCGAGATGGTCGCGCGTGATGTTCGTGAACACCGCTGCGCTAAACCGCACACCGACGACACGCTGCTGATGCAACGCATGGCTCGAGACTTCCATCGCAACAGTGCGGATGCCACGGTCCACGAGGGCGCGCAGCACGCGTTGCAGTTCGATCGGCCCGGGTGTCGTGAGTCCTTCCCCGCCCGGCAGCACCGTCCCTTCGCTCCCCATGAGCACACCGAGCGTCCCGATGCTCGCCGCGGGTGCGGCCGGCACGTCGAGCAGGTGACGGAGGATTCCGACCGTAGTCGTTTTGCCGTTAGTGCCGGTGACTCCAACAATGCGGAGCTGGTCGGCCGGATTACCGTAGAACGCTGCCGCCGCGACCGCAGCTGCGACACGACTCTCGCGCACGATCAGCGCAGGAAGTTCGGTCCCGATTGCCTCCTCCGTGATCACCAACGTGCCGCCCGCCGCGGCGACGCTCGGCAGAAAACCGTGTCCGTCGCGTGTGCTCCCGCGCACCGCGACGAAGCAGGCGTGTGGCGCCACGCGGCGACTGTCGTCCGTGAGCGACGAGACCTGCTCCGGTAGGACGCCCCGGACCGCGACGAGTTGGCCGGCGCGCTCCAGCGCAGCGCGAATGCGCGCGGTCGCGACGGAGAGATCGCCCGGTGCACCGCTCATCGCGGCGCGGCGAGGCGCACTGTCGTGCCGGCCCGAAGCACCGTGCCGGCCGCGGGCGACGTCTGGGGACCCGCCTCCGACTGGACGAGATCGACCCGGAATCCGGCGCGGTGTAACTCACGCACGGCGCTGCGGGTCGGGAGTCCACGTACATCAGGCACCGATCGCGCGGTCACCACGCGAATGGGAGCCTGCACCGGTACGCCGAGCTCTACGACGAAGGGCGCACTCGTCTCCGCCGCGGCCGCCGCTTCAACCCGCCGGGCTTCGGCGACTTCGGCACGCGTCGTCTCGGCCGCGACCAGGGCCGCCGTGGCGATACGGATCGGCGGCGCCGCGAGCTTACGCTGATCAAGCGCCGCATCGCGCGCCGCGATCGCCGCTTCGAGCACCGCCTTCATGACAGGGGCAGCGATCTTGCCGCCGTAGTACGCCCCCTCCGGATCGTCGAGTTTCACGAGGATCACGAGTTGCGGCTGTTCGGCCGGGAAGAGGCCGACGAAGCTCGCCGTATACGACCCTGCCTCGTATCCGTGCCCGTCGGAGCGCACCCGACGCGCCGTGCCAGACTTGCCCGCGATCTGGTACGTCGTCAGGCTTGCCCCGGTGCCGGTGCCGCTCGAGACCACGTCGCTGAGGAGGCCGCGCATCGTACGCGCCGTCGCCTCGGTCATAATCCGCCGCACGACGCGCCGTTCGGCCGTCTGCAACACGCCACCGTCCTCGCGGCGGAGCTCTTTCACGAGCATCGGCTCGAGCAGTTCACCGCCATTCGCGATCGCACCGTACGCGAGCGCGAGCTGCAACGGCGTCACGGAAACCTCGTACCCCATCGCGAGCGAGGCCTGGGAAAAGCCAGACCAGAGATGTACTGGGCGGAGGAGGCCCGACGACTCCGACGGATATGGCGCGCCCGTCACCATCCCAAAGCCGGCATCCCGCAAGGTCTCGTACGCCTCACCCGGTGTGAGTCGCTCGGCGAACTGGATGATGCCAATGTTGGACGAGAACCGGATCACATCGGCGAAGCTCATGCTCGCAGCGGCGTGCACGTCGGTGATGGTGCGGCCGTTCACGTTCCATTTTCCGTTGTGCGTATTGATCACTTCATCAAGCGAGACGCGCCCCCGGTCGATCAGCGCGGCCGCAAGGAACGGCTTGATGGTCGAGCCGGGCTCGTACGGTTCAGTGAGCGCCGTCGCCCCAGAGGCGTCGGCGCGCACACGCCGGCTCGCGAGCGCGCGCACCTCACCGGAGTGCGGGTCGAGCACAACGATGTCGCCCCCTTTCGCATTCAGCGTGCGGATGGCGTCTGACAGGGCGCGCTCGGCGATATCCTGCAACCCCTGATGCAGCGTGAGGACCGCGGTGCGGCCTGGCGTCGGCGGCTCGTAGCGTTCGTCAGGGGAGAGGAGCGGACCGCTTCCCCCGGCTCTCACCATCACGGTCCGACCGGGCGTGCCGCGCAGGGAGGCATCGAGCGCGGACTCGATACCGCCCACCGCGCGGCCATCACGATCAACCGTGCCGAGCAGCCGCCGGAGCCCGTCGGTCGCTGGGGGAACGCGCTCGATGACTGGGCGCGCATGCACGCCGCGCATCGACAGGAGATCCTCGACGTCTGATGACAGGAATCGACCTGGAAGTTCGACCCACTTTCGCTTGCGGTCGTTGGCGCGCATCACAAACGACGGCTGGACCCCCACGCGCGTGAGTGCGGCCGCGAGCGCGCGCGGCTCCTTGACTTCGGGGGGGGCGATGTCCAGGCGCACGAGCGCGCGGCTCTCGACGAGCACGTTGCCGGCCGCATCGAGGATCGACCCGCGGGCAGCGGGGATCTCCGTTTCGACCTTCTGCTGTCCTGTGGCGCGCACTCGCCACTGATCGGCCTGGCCTACCTGAACGAAGGCGGCGCGACCGAGGAGTGCAAGAGCGAACAGGACAAAGCCAGCGTTAACGACGCCGACGCGACTGACGCTGATCACGGCTTGGGGGGGTTCCGTGTGGGACGTGGCAACCGGATCACAAGGCTTTCTGGTGGTACGCGCATGCCGAGTTGCTCCTCGACGGTCTGCGCGAGCCGGGCCCGACTCGACGCGTCGCGGATCGCCCCGGCAAGGGCGGCCTGCTGCGCATTGAGTGCGTCCCGACGCTGACGGAGTTCTCGGAGATCACGCGCCTGCGCGAGCCCAGTGCTTCGTCTCCATATGACGCCCGTGGCCACCACGACGAAACCAAAAAGACCAAGAAAGATGATCGACCGTCCGCGCACGCTCAGCCCCCCCCCGCTCTGCGAAAGACCCGGAGATGTACGCTGCGCGCTCTCGGATTCAGCGCGATCTCCGCCGGCGACGCGGTGACTGGCTTGCGCGTCACCACCTCACCCCGCGCGATTCCACCGCAGGTGCAGATCGGGTGCCGTGGTGGACAGTGACACGGGGTGCTCCACTCTCGGATTGCATGCTTGACGAGTCGGTCTTCGCCGGAGTGGTAGGTCAGCACGGCGAGGACGCCGCCGGGCACTAACCGGTCTCGCAGCATCACGAGCCCACACGCAAGGCCGTCGAGCTCATCGTTCACGGCGATGCGTACCGATTGGAAGATTCGCGCGAACTCGGGTGGGCCGCTGCGCGAACCGTGGACGGCGCGAATCGCTCCGACGAGGTCGTCGCTCACGACAAACGGTTGGCGCTCACGCCGGCGCAGGACTTCACGCGCCAAGCGCCGGGCCTTCGGATCGTCGCCAAACTCTTTGAAGATCCGGATCAGCGTCTCCTCGGCGGATTCGTTGAGGACGGCCGCAGCATCGAGCGCAGCGGTCGGATCCATGCGCATGTCGAGCGGGACGCCGGGCCGGAATGAAAACCCGCGTTCGTCCTCGTCGAACTGGCGCGAGCTCACGCCGAGGTCGAGCAGTATCCCGTCGAAAGTCCGGTCGTTGAGCGCGAGGATCGCGTCGACATCGTCGTGGTTCCCCTCCACCGCCTCAAACGCGCCAGCGCCGGCCTGGGCAGCGAGCCGAGCACCGGCCTCCTCAAGCGCCCGCGGGTCGCGGTCGATCCCCACCAGGTGCGCGCCGCGGTCGAGCAGGGCGAGGCTATGCCCTCCGCCACCGAGCGTGCCGTCGAGGAGTCGCGCGCCACTCAGTCCCGTCGCGCGCTCCGACCGATGACCGGCGAGCGCCGCGCAGACCTCGCGAACGAGGACCGGCGCGTGCCAGGGGGTTGCGTAGGCAGCGGGAATGAGCGGATCGTGCAGGGGGGAGTTCACAGGATGAAAGATGATGGGTCGAACGCCTGAACGCACGAGACCCGCCGTCGCGCGTGGCGACGGCGGGTCTCGTGGCACTGTGACGTGATGACTACTTACAGAACGCCTTGACCTGCGCGTCCACGTACGGCGACAGCTGGTTCAGTCCGCCGAGGATCGCAGCGGCATTCTCGGGGAACGCTCGGCCACCCTGCTGCGTGTAGATCGTCGCGTCGACGATGGCGGCCTGGGCGGCCTTCGCCTCGTCGCAGCTCTTGCTCACGGCCAGACCCTGGGCCAGCACGTTGACGATGTAGTACGACGATGCCCCGATGAGGAACTTCGCCGTCGTCTTGTTCTGGGCGTCGGAGATCGTACTGTCGGCAAAGTGCAGGTACGGCATGGCAACCTGGAACGCTGCCACCGTCTTCGGCTCCAGCGCGGACGCCGCCTTGAAGGCGCGGTTGCCGATCGTCAGGGCGATGCCACCCACTGAGTTCACGTCGTCGCCGGCGTTCTTGGCCTCAATGAGCGCCACGAGCGCGCTGTCAGGAAATCCCATCTCATTGTAGGCGATCGCCACCTGTGTCCAACCGTTCGGAATTTTCGGATTCACCTCGAGCGCGCGACGGGCAGCCGCGATCGACTGCTGCACCTGACCCGACTTCTTGAGCATCTGTGAGTAAAACTGCCAGAGCTCGGCGTCCGCTGGGAACTTCTGCGTGGCGCGGTCAGCCATCTCGACGGACTTCTGCGGCAAACTGTCTTTGTCGTACAGCGCGATCATGCGATTGAAATAGACGGCATTCACGAGCGAGCTGTCCATCATCGCCATTTCCTCGCCCG
Organism: Gemmatimonas phototrophica; assembly: GCA_945869195.1. Taxonomy (GTDB): domain Bacteria; phylum Gemmatimonadota; class Gemmatimonadetes; order Gemmatimonadales; family Gemmatimonadaceae; genus Pseudogemmatithrix. The sequence continues at coordinate 262,384 of CAMBNV010000002.1, forward strand.
TCTTGATCGCGGCCTTATAGTCGCCAGATCCCGAGAGGATGCGGAACTGAAGACCGATCAGATCCAGATCACCGGGGTTGTTGGCGACGGCCTCGAGCACCACCGTCTTGGCGACGTCCCACTTCCCCGTCGCCGCGAGGGCGTCGACTACTTTCTGCGCCAGCTGCGCGTCCTGCGAATTGGTCGCGAGCAGGCGGACGAGCAGGTCATTCGACGCGTCGACGTTCCCGAGCTTCTTCTGTGCGTCGGCAGCCACCGCGAGCGCGGTCTTCGAGATAGGGTCGAGTGCCAGGATTTCGTTCGCGGCGGCGAGCATCACCGAGTCAGATACCTTTTGCCGTGTCAGGACGCTCATCTTGCAATAGCGCACGAGCGTGGCGCTGGGGAACTCGAGGATCGCCGCATCGGCTGCCGCGACGGCTTCGGCGTACTTCTCGTCGCGCGCGAAGTTCATGCAGGCCTTCTCGTTGTCGATCTGGCTGCGCGCGTCCTGGATCGACTTCACGAGACCAGCGACCGCGCGATCGGCACGATTGCCCGTGCTCGGTGGCAGCGGCTGCATCAACGAGTTGTCGCGCGTCAGGACAATCCACGCCTCGGCGGTGTAGACCTCGCCGGTACGCGTCACGCGACCGCGGATGTACTCGTCGGCCCGCTGTCCTCTGGCGAGCTGCGACTCATCACTCGGAGCAAGCTGCTGCGTGGTGTCGTACCCAGACTGCGTCAGGACGGCAATGACGTCTTTGCGGTCGATCACCCAGAGCGTCCGCGAGGGGAATGCACGGATGAGGCGATCACGCAGGTCATCCGACGCGAGCGGGCCAGCGCGCCCGTCAGCCGACGCGAACACCTGGACCATCAGGCGCGGGGTGTCGGGACGCGGCGGGGTGCGCTGCATCTGCGCCTCGACTGAGACGGTCGCAGACGCAGCGACAAACGCCGTAACGGCGATGAGGTTTACGAGAGAACGCGAATGCGACCGAGCCTGCACAGTCAACTCCTCCAAATGTCGTTGAACCTGCTACCCCGAGACGCCAGCGACAGTCCGTGACGTCCGGTGATGGGCGAAGAGGGACTCGAACCCCCGACAGCCTGCGTGTAAGGCAGGTGCTCTAACCAGCTGAGCTATTCGCCCCGTGGGAGACCCCGTCCCCTGGGTCCACTTACTTCACGATCGCGAGCGGAACAAAGACGCAGTACCCAGCCACCAGCAGAATCGGTGCGAACGTCACGCCGCCGCGCCACAGGTCAGCGTAGCCGAGCAGTAACGTCACGGTCGCCAAGCCCCACCAGAGGGCGGGACGCGAACTCACCGACTCAGCCAGCACTTTCGTCTTGGTCATAAGCCGAGGAGTCTAGAACACGGCTATAGATGTGTCAACAGATGTGTACCCTCAACCCGTGAGCCTTCACCAAGCTTTAATCCACGTCCGACCGCTGGCCAGGCCCCTCGGTCCGATGGGGAGACGCCTCTCCCAACAGGGCCGCGAGCGCGCTGTCCCGTTCCCTATTTTCTTGCTCCGCGTCGGCCCGCCGCATCCGCGCCAGGCGTTCCGTTTGCCGCGACCGGCGTTTCCACCAGAGTGGCCCCAGCAGGAACACGAGCAGGACCGCGAACACCGAGAGGTTGGCCGCCAGCGCCAGCGCCCCGTACTGTCGCCGAACCCGAGTGCGCCAATGGCGTTCAAAGTCCGCGCTCGTCATCCCGTAGGCCAGACGCAGGGCGGGTTCGAACGCCCCCTCGGCCTCCCAATACCCGAATAAGAGCGCCAGTCCCCGCTCCCGGTCGAGTGAGGCCAGCTCAGCCACAGCCCGGTAGGCAAAGGCGTAGGAGCGTTCTGCGCGGCTCGCGCCTACGTAGAATCCCGAGTCGAGACCAGCAAGCGTCGGAATCCCCCGCCAGATCAGGCCGACTGAGGTCACGAGGATCTCTTCTCGTCCCCACTCGCCTGCCGCGTACGAGGCGTAGCCCTCGTCAAACCAGCGCGGCACATCACCGGGCACTGCAGCGGAGAGCGCCAGATGGGCGAGCTCGTGCCGCAGCGTCACCAGCGGATCGCCCGCGCTGGCGCCCGCGTTCCGCCCTTGCATCACGATGAGGCGTTCACCGGGAAAGGCAAAGGCCCCGCCCCAATCCGGTGCCTCCACCCCCACCCATTCACGGAACGTCTCGTCGTCCGGCGCCAGGTGGATCCGGACCGGCTCGGATTGCTTCGGCAGACCCGGGAAGGAGTCCCGACTGACCGCGGCTGCAAGCAACGCTCTCGCCAATCGGGCCTCGGCGGGAAAATAGAGCACCGAGAACTGCCCTTCGCGGAGCACGGATGCTCCCGTCGGCACCACCTCCTGCGCCCCGCCCCCAACCGTCGCGAATAGGCAGCAGATCGCGCATCGCATCACCATCCGCCAGATCGCAAGGGCGCCTCGCGGCCGACGCGCATCGACCTGACGCATCGCTGGCGCGTCAATCAACACGGGACGAATCCACCGATCCGACGGGATGGAGTTGAGGAGGGGCGGTATCTGCACCCGGTCAGCCGAGTACCCGCTGCACCGTCTCGAGCACGCGGCTCGACTGAAAGGGCTTCACCACAAAGTCCTTCGCGCCGGCCTGAATGGCCTCGACCACCAGTGATTCCTGCCCCATCGCGCTGCACATCAGTACTTTCGCGCTCGGATCAAATTTAGTGATCTCGCGCACCGCGTCGACGCCGCCCATCTCTGGCATCACGATGTCCATCATCACCAGATCGGGCCGCAGTCGCCGGTATTCCTCCACGGCCTGCGTCCCTGTCTCCGCTTCGCCCACGACCTCGAAGCCCGCCTGCTTCAGAATATCGCCCACCATCCTGCGCATGAAGATCGCGTCATCACAGATCAGAACTGTCGGAGCCACAGGTCCCCCGCTTCGAGATAGTCGGCCGTGCCACTGTCGTTACCACGCGCCGCCACACCTGGCGGCGCACCACCACGACGAACGAAGTGGTGCGGCTTCAGTCAGCCGGTTGCTTGATAAAAGCCAAGGTACGCCAGGAGATCCGAGTGGGCCAACCACTCCGGTTCGCCAGCGACGGTCGCGAGCGACTGCCGTAAATCGTCCGGCAGCGCCGACCGCAGGTCCATCTCAACTCCCGAGACCGGATGAGTGAAGACGAGCCAGGCGGCGTGAAGAAAATGTCGTTTGGGAGGCAGAGCGACGAGCCGCCGACCTCCCCCTCCACCGTAGGTGTCGTCGCCGACCACCGGATGCCCGATCGACGCCAGATGTACGCGGATCTGGTGCGTTCGGCCGGTGTGGAGGTGGGCGCGAAGCAGCTCGGCGGAATCAAAGCGTGCGAGGCGAAAGAAATCCGTCTTGGCCTGACGCCCGTCCGCCCGCACGGCCACGCGCGTCCTGTCATTCGGATCTCGCGCGAGCGGCTTGTCGACACTGACGAAGTCCCCCTCCAGATGGCCCCACGAGAGGCAGGCGTACCGGCGCGTGATCCGCCGCGCTGCGAGGGCCTCGCTCAATACACGCAGTGCACGGTCGGTCTTCGCGACCAGCAAGAGGCCCGAGGTTTCTTTATCGAGCCGATGCACGAGCCCCGCGCGCTCCGGCGCGCCGCCGTCCGCTAGGCCCTGACCGCGTCCCATGAGCGCGTTCACGAGCGTACCGGTCCAGTTGCCGGGTGCCGGATGCACCACCATCCCGGCTGGCTTGTCGACCACGACAATGTCGGCGTCCTCGAACGCGACCCGGAGCGGGATCTGCTCTGGAACGATCTCACGCCCCGGCGGCACTGGAATCGTTGTCTCGATCGACGCACCCGCTTCGCAACGGAAACTCGCGCGCTCAGAGCGTCCGTCGACCGTGACCTTCCCGGTGGCGATCAGCGTTGCCGCCTGCGTGCGCGAGAGTCCCGCGAGCCGCGCGACCGCGAGGTCGAGCCGTTCGCCGACGACATCGTCGGTGGAAAAACTGTAGGTGCCGGGGCCGCAGGGCTCCGTCATGGCGTCCGCGCTTGCTCAGCATCTTCGTTCCAGAGCACGACGGCAAGAATGACCGCGCCAGTGCTCACGGCCATGTCGGCGACGTTGAAGGTCGGCCACCGCCAGGCACCCACACCCACATCGAGGAAGTCCACCACGCCGCGCGGACTTCGGATACGGTCGACCAGATTGCCCAGTGCGCCACCGCTCACGAGCGCGAGGGCCCAGGAGCGCCAGGCCGCATCGCGCGCACTCTGGCGATAGAGTCTCCACATGACGACGAGGGCGAGCAGGGTCAGTGCCATGAAAATCCAGCGTGAATACGGGCCGAGATACAACCCGAACGCCGCGCCCGGATTGTAGACCAGTGTGAGGCGCATCCAATCTCCCCACACTGGGTGCGGCGTGTACGCCGGCGTCAGCGCCTCAACGGCGAGACTCTTGGTGAACGCGTCGACGACCACGACCAGCGCGACAATCCGGAGAAAGCGCGCGGGGGGCATGACCCCACCGTTACTTCTTTCCATCTTCCTCACGCTGTTTGCACTCGATGCAGAACCGAGCGTGAGGGAGCGCGTCGAGCCGGTCAAAGCCGACCTCGCCGCCACAGCTGTGACACTTCCCGAACTCGGCGGGCTGGCGGTAGAGTCGCCGCAGCGCCTGGTCCACATGCCAGAGGAAGCGACCTTCCTTGCTCGCGAAGAGGAACGCCTTCTCGCGCTCCATCGCGTCAGTGCCCTGATCGGCCATATGGAACGAGTACGAGCTCAGGTCACCCTCGGCGCTATTCGAAAAGGTCTCGTCATAATGCACGAGCTCCTTGATCACGCGCTTGCGCTCCTCGAGGAGGCGCTTCTCAAAGTAGCTGATCTGTTTTTTCGTGAGCGGCTTGAACTTCTTGGCGCCAACCGGGGTCGCACTCGACATGATTAGCTGTCCTTGATGAGGGCAATGCGGGCGATCGCGCCGTCGAGTTCCACCTCGGCCGTTGCGAGCCACACGGGAGTCCCGGCCAGCGCGTCGCCGATGACGCACTCCAGGGCCAACACTTCTCGAGCGATCCACGCTGCGTGCGACCGCAACGCGTCCTGCGCCTCCGCCGGCGCCGCTACCGCGAGCCGGATCCGGTCGCTCACCGCGAGTCCGGCCTCCTTTCGCAGCCGTTGCACGCGGCTGACCACCTCACGAGCCATCCCCTCGGCGCGCAGGTCCGGCGTCACCACCGGATCGAGCGCCACCGATAGACCGTCGCCCTGCTGTACCACGAGGGTCGTCGACGCGCGTGCCGTGATCGCGACTCGTGCAGCATTGAGTGCGAGCACCCCATACTCTGGGACCTCCACCTCGACCGTCCCCCCCTGCTCGATCGTGCGCAACTGCTCCTGCGAGAGCCCTTCGACGATCGGCTTCGTCGCCTTCATCGCCGCGCCGACGATCTTACCCAGCACGGGGAAGTTCGCTTTTCCTTCGAGCCGCACCCAGTCCGCGGCTGAGTCGGCGAAGGTGACCTGCTTGATGTTCAACTCGGCCGCTACCAGCGGGGCGATCATACCATGCCAGAGGGCATCAACCCCCGGCGTCACGCAGGTGAGCGCGCCGAGGGGTTGGCGCACCCTGATCCCGGCGGTCTCGCGCGCGGCGCGGCCGAGCGTCGTAAGCGTACGCGCGGTGCGCATCGCACGCTCGAGCGCCTCGTTTGGAGCCGCGACGCCAGCGCGTCGGAAGCTCGCGAGATGCACCGACGTGCCGGTCAACTCCGCATGAATCCAGTCACTCACAAAAGGAGCGAACGGTGCAAGCAGGCGACAGGTCACCGTGAGCACTTCGTGCAATGTCGCAAACGCTGCGCGGTTGTCAGCGCCGTCCGTCTCGTAGAAGCGTCCACGTGACAATCGCACGTACCAGTTCGCCACATCTTCGCTCACGAACTCCATGAGCGCTCGGGAGGCGGCTGTGGGGTCGAATCGTTCCAGCAGGGCGTCGACTTCTGCCTCCACGCTCGCAAGACGTGAGAGCACCCAGCGGTCCAGCACCGGCCGATCCTCCACCGCAGGGTCGACCGCACTCGGAGCCCAGCCGAAGTTCGCATACTGCGCAAAAATTCCGCTGTACACGTTGCGCAACGTCACGAGGAAGCGACCGGCCGTCTCGCGAATCACCGACTCGTCAAAGCGGCGCGGCACCCACACCTGCGAACTCGCCATCAGGAAGAGCCGCACGGCGTCGGCGCCGTGTCGCTCCATCACGGCACGGGGCTCCACGGTATTCCCTTTCGACTTCGACATCTTCTGCCCGTTCGCATCGAGTACGAGGTCGTTCACCACGACCGCACGATACGGCGCCGCGCGATTCGGCTTGCTTCGATCTGACGGCTCACGCGTGGTGACGGTGGGCTCGTTGTTCGGCAGCGCGTCACCGAGTCCGGTCGCGATCGCGAGCAGCGAATAGAACCAGCCGCGCGTCTGATCCACGCCTTCAGCGATGAAGTCGGCCGGGAAGTAGCGCTCGACCTTCTCTGCGCTCCCCGGCTGGTGCGGAAACCCCCACTGCGCGAACGGCATCGCACCCGAGTCAAACCAGGTGTCGATCACCTGCGGTACCCGCCGCATGGTGCCCGTGCCGCTCGGTGCGGGCCACGTGTATTGGTCGACATGCGGTTTGTGGGGATCGAAGTCGACCCCCAACCCCCGACCGACCTTCAGCGCAAGCTCCGCATACGACCCCACGACCTCGATCTCATCGCCGTCCGCGTCGTTCACCCAGACCGGAAGTGGAGTGCCCCAATAGCGGTCGCGCGAGATCGCCCAATCGATGTTGTTCTCCAACCAACTGCCGAACCGCCCCGCGCCTACCTCAGGCGGGTTCCAGTTCACATCGGCATTGCGCGCGAGCATCTCGTCGCGGTAGGCGGTGGTGCGTACGAACCAGCTCGTCCGGGCGTAGTAGAGCAGCGGGGTCCCGCACCGCCAGCAGTGCGGATAGCTGTGGACGAACTTCTGCGCCTTCCAGAGTTGGTCGCGCCGGGTCAGCTCCTCGATGATGAGCGCGTCGGCCTCCTTGACGAACTTGCCGCCCACGAGCGGCATCTCCGTGGGGAACTCACCCCGGGCATTCACGGGATTCATGAACGCCAGCCCATGCCGTTGCCCTGCGGCGTAGTCATCCGCGCCGAAGGCTGGCGCCAGATGCACCACCCCGGAGCCATCGTCCGCCGTGACGAACTCTTCGCCGACGATCACCTCGTGCGCGCCCTCGTCAGGGTACACGACCCAGTCGAGCGGGCGCGCGTACCTCATCCCGACGAGGTCGGTGCCCTTCAGGGTGGCGATCAGGTCCCAGCGCTGGGTGAAATCCGCACCGAGCACCGCCCCCGCACACGCTTCGGCGAGGATGATCGTCCACTCGGTGACATTTTTCTTCCGGAGCTCGACGTAGGTGAGCTCCGGATGCACCGCCAGAGCGACGTTGCTGACCAGTGTCCACGGGGTCGTGGTCCAGACCACGATCCTCCGACGCACGGCCGCCGGGGCATGCGACCGAGCGTCAACGAGGTCGAGCGCCACATAGACGGACGGATCCTCCACGTCCTGGTACCCCTGCGCCACTTCGTGGGAACTCAGCGCCGTGCCGCAGCGCGCGCAGTAGGGCAGGATTTTGTGGCCGAGATAGAGTCCCTGCTTCTCGTGCAGTGTCTTGAGCGCCCACCATACACTCTCCACGTACTCGTTCGAGTATGTGACGTAGGGGTCGGCGTAGTCGAGCCAGTAGCCCATGCGGGCACTGACTCCCTCCCATTCGCTCTTGTACGTCCAGACGCTCTCGCGACAGCGGCGATTGAACTCGGCCACCCCCACGCGCTCAATGTCCTGCTTGCCGGAGAGCCCGAGCGCCTTCTCGACTTCGATCTCCACCGGCAACCCATGCGTATCCCACCCGGCCTTTCGAGGCACGTGGAATCCACTCATCGTGCGGTGGCGACAGAACAGATCCTTCACCGTTCGCGCAAACACATGATGGATTCCAGGCTTGCCGTTCGCCGTCGGCGGACCCTCGTAGAAGACCCAGGCCGGTGCCTCGGCGCGTAACGCCTGCGACGCGGCGAAGACGCCGTCCCGCGTCCAGCGGTCCAGGACCTCGCGCTCGAGTGCGTCGCCCGACATCTCACTCGGGAGCAATCGGAATCCCACGACCGGTGTGGTCGTCGTCACATGGGCTCCAGGACGCCGTGCACGAGTGCCCTGCTCATCGCCGAGCCTCCACGCTAGCGCACATCGCCAAACGGAGGCTGCTGTTCAAACGCTGCGGCTTCCGCGAGATGGCGCTCCGCGAGCGCGCGCAGCTGCGCGAGATAGGCGTGACGAACGCGCTCGAGTTGCACAATCTCAGCGCGGAGCGATGCGATCGTGCCCTGCGCCGCGTCAACGAAGCCCTTCGCCTGGGCCTCTCCCTCACGGACGATCAGGTCGGCCTCACGCGTTGCCTGATCCTGCACGTCCGCGCGCAACTGCTGCGCACTCACCAGCGCTTCGTTCAGCGCGCGATCGCGCTCGCGAAAGACCCTGAGCTGCTCATGCGAGCTGCGCGCCTTGTCCTCGAGCTCCAACTGCGAGCGATGCAGGCGATCCATCTCGTTGGCGACCTGTTCTTTGAACTGATCCACGCGCGCACGGTCGTACCCCCGCATCACGGTGGCGAAGTCGTACCGGCGAACATCCACCGCCGTCAGGCGGAATGCGTCGTCCTGTTCCATTGATCCGTTAGCTCCTTGATCCGAAGAGAATCGTACCGAGCCGCACCATAGTCGCTCCCTCTTCGACCGCCACTTCGTAGTCGCCGGACATTCCCATCGAGAGCTCTATCGCCGGAAGTCCGGCCGCTCGCAGCAGGTCACGCGCGGCGCGTGCACCGCTAAACACGTCGCGCAGCACCAGCTCGCTGGCGTCAAGCGGCGCCATCGTCATCACCCCGCGTACCACGAGTTCCGGCATCGTCACGAGCCGCGCCGCGAGCGCGTCGAGCTCGCGCATCGCAAAACCACCCTTGCTCTCCTCACCCGCGACGTTCACCTGGACGAGTACCTGAACGGGCCTGCCTGCCCGCTGCGATGCCTCCCGCGCCGCTGCCACCAATCCCACCCGATCGAGGGAGTGAACGAGGGAAAAGCGGGTGAGCGACTTCGCCTTGTTCGACTGCACCTGCCCGATCAGGTGCCAGCACACGCCACCGCGCTCCGCGGCGGACCCCACCAGCGCCTCCTGCTTGGTCACGGCCTCCTGCACCCTGTTCTCACCGACGTCAGCTATCCCAGCCGCCCATGCCGCCTCGACCGCCTCGGGACCGCGCGTCTTCGTCACCGCGATCACCCGGACCAACGGTCCATGGCCACCGCGTGCCACAGCCTGCGCGATTCTGCCGCGGACGTCAGCCAGCCGCTCTGGAAGCTCAGGAAAATCCATAACAGTTGAATTTACAGACGCTTACGTGGTCGGGAAAGCCCCAGTTGGCTAGGGGAGGACAGAAGCAAGAACGGCGATGCGGGACTCTCCCCGTACCGCCGTTCAGGTGCCGACATCTACCCTCTAGGGCCTGCCTTCATCCCGGCATCATGCCGTGGCCGGCTCCGCCCCGCTAAGTAGCGGCGGGACCCGACGCGGCTCCACCGTGGCGGCCGGTACCGCGGAGGCCAGCGTCGTCGGGGGCTCGATGCGCGGCGGGAGCGTCTCGCCGCGCTCCAGCACCGCTATGTCGTCGCGCGTGAGCGTCTCGCGTTCCAGGAGCGCCGCCGCAATTCGCTCGAGCAGGTCGCGATGCGTCGTGACGGTATCCATTGCACGATTGTACGCTTCGCTGATGACGCGCGACACCTCGTCGTCCACCTGCTGCGCCGTGCGCTCCGACACGGTGCGACGACTCGTCAACTCACGACCGAGGAAGACCTCTTGCTCGTTGTCGCCCACGAGGATCGGACCGATCGCGTCCGAGAGACCCCACTGCGAGACGTAGCGCCGCGCGATGCCAGTGGCCTGCTGGATGTCGCTCGCGGCGCCGGTCGTGACCCGCAGGCGCCCGAAGATCAACTCCTCGGAGACGCGGCCGCCGTATGCCATCACAAGACGCGCCTCGATCTGCTCGCGCGTCACCGAGACTCGATCGTCCTCGGGCAGCGTGAAGGCGAGACCGAGCGCGCGGCCGCGGGGCACGATCGTGACCTTGTGCAGCGGATCGTTGCCCTTCACGCGGATCGCGCAGACCGCATGGCCCGCCTCGTGAAACGCCGTGAGACGGCGCTCCTCCTCTCGCATCACCAGCGATTTCCGCTCGGCGCCCAGCATGACCCGGTCCTTGGCGTCCTCAAAGTCCACCATATAGATCTTGTCATGCCCACGACGCGCGGCCAGCAGCGCGGCCTCGTTGACGAGGTTCGCCAAATCGGCGCCGGCCATGCCGGGCGTTCCGCGAGCCAGGCGATGGATGTCCACGTCTTCCGCCAACGGCTTGTTGCGCACATGCACCTTGAGGATGCCTTCGCGACCACGAAGGTCGGGCGAATCGACCACGATCTGTCGGTCGAAGCGGCCCGGGCGCAGGAGCGCCGGGTCGAGCACGTCGGGCCGATTGGTCGCGGCGATTAGGATCACGCCCTCGTTTGACTCAAAGCCGTCCATCTCGACGAGCAGTTGGTTGAGCGTCTGCTCGCGCTCATCATGCCCCCCACCGAGACCCGCGCCGCGGTGACGGCCCACCGCGTCAATCTCGTCGATGAAGATGATGCAAGGTGCGCTCGCCTTGCCCTGCTCGAAGAGATCGCGCACACGGGATGCGCCGACGCCGACAAACATCTCGACAAAGTCGGAGCCTGACATCGAGAAGAACGGACGGCCGGCTTCACCGGCGACGGCGCGGGCCAGCAACGTCTTCCCGGTGCCCGGGGGACCAACGAGCAACGCGCCCTTGGGCAGGCGTCCACCGAGCTTGGTGAACTTCTGTGGGTCCCGCAGGAATTCGATGATCTCGTGGAGCTCGACCTTCGCCTCGTCGGCACCAGCCACGTCGGCAAACGTCACCTTTGGTGTGTCGCCCGTCAGCAGTTTGGCTTTCGACTTGCCGAATGAGAAGGCCTTGTTACCTCCCGCTTGCATCTGCCTGAACAGAAAGAACCAGATACCGAGAATGAGGATCCAGGGCAGCAGCGAGACGAGCACACCGAAGAGACTGGGGCGCGGTTCGGCCGCTCGAATCGCGACGCCCTTGGCCTCGAGACGCTTCATGTCCTCGGGATTGTTCGCGATTGGCAGGAGCGTCTTGAAGCTCTTGACCGCGACGGTCTTGACGAGAAACCGATTCTTAAACTCGCCCGTGATCTCTTTGCCGCCCACCACCGTCACTTTCGCGATGTTGTCCGCGTCGAGCTGCGCGTAATACGCGGACGCGTCAATCTCGACCACCTGTTCCGCGCCCCCCGCCACGAACTGGAGCAGGACGATCGGCACGAGGGCCAAGATAAGCCAGAACGACAGGTTCTTGGAGAAGCGGCGTACGCCGCCCGGCTTCGGTGGATTCGGGGGTATCATCTGTCTCAGTCTCTACTGGAGGCTCGCGACGTACGGGACATGACGGAAATCTTCCGCATGATCGAGCCCGTAGCCTACGAGGAATTCATCGGGCGCATCAAAGCCGACGAAACGCGTCGGATGATCAAGTTCGGTGGCGACGTGCTTATGGAGCAACGCGCAGATCTCGATCGAGCGCGGGCGCCGTGCGGTGAGCAACGTCATCAGGCGTTGGAGCGTGCGACCAGAATCAACGATGTCCTCGACAAGTAGGATGTGCTTTCCCTCCAGTACCGTCTCCGGGTCATACACCAGCCGGACCGCTCCAGAACTCACCGTCGCGTCGCCATAGCTCGACGCGACAAGGAAATCGACGTGGAGCGGACGCTCGATCTCGCGCACCAGGTCGGCCAAGAAGATGAAACTGCCCTTGAGCAACCCGAGGACGAGTAGGTCGCCCTCCGGATAGGCCGCCGTGATCTCCCGACCCAACTCGCGGACGCGCGTAGCGATGGTCAGCTCGCTCAGTGCGACCCGCTTCAGGGCGCGCCCCTTGAGACGAGGATCGGCGGCGGGAGGTGTCATTGAGAGGGAATATATAACTTTGAACGGCTTACAGCGTGCCCCGCACGACGAAGGTTGCGGAAGTCCTCGCAATCGTCGCGTCGCCAGCGAGCGGAATCGCCTGCCCCGCGCGCGCGCGCGGCGCCCACGACGAGGCACGCTCGATACCTCGCCGGTCCATCACGACGCCGACACGGGCCGCGAGCGCAGGCCAGAGCACGCCCCACTCGTCAGGGCCACAGTCGGCGAGGGGCGCGGCGGGTACGATAAGCGTCACCCGGTTAGGCTCCGATGCCGTACCGGGAGCGGTCACGCCCAGCGTATCAGCGAACCGCTCGAGTGCCTTACGCCAATCCGCGGCCCGTTCGCCTAGCGACCAACACCACTCGCCGAAGCCCGGCACCGCCGCCTCGAGCGCGGGCAGGAGCTCGTGCCGCACGCGATTACGCTGAAATGCGAGCGTCCGGTTGCTCGGGTCTTCAATGAAGGTCACCGTGTGGTCATGCGCGAAGGCCGCAATCGTCGAGCGCGACACCGCGATCAGCGGACGCCGCCTCGCCAGCTCGCACAGGCGCCCCGGGAGTGGCGTCGCACGCATCGCTGCGAGCCCTCGCGGCCCCGCATCGCGCAGCAGGCGCTGGAGCACCGTCTCGATCTGGTCGTCGCGGGTGTGGGCCGTGACGACCGTCGCATCGAGTTCCCTCGCCAACGAATCGAGGAACGCGTGACGTGCCGCGCGCCAGACCGCTTCAGTCGCTGACTCCGCGGTCAACGCCACTCCGGCGACGAATGGGAGGCTTAGCCTCGCCGACTCCGCTGCCACGAGTAATGCCGCCCGGCGGGCAAACGCTCCCGTTCCGTGATCGAAGTTGGCGACTGCCGCGACCTCGGCGCCACGCGCACGGGCCATCGCGTGCAGCAGTACCATAGAGTCGCGACCGCCGGAGACCGCAAGCAGCCATCGACCGCGAGGCAGTGCGGCGCAGGCCGCGTGCACGGCCGTCCCCGGCCCCAGTTCCATTTCGGTGCTCACGCCGGTAAGATACCGTCGTTGCGTACGACCTCCCACCAGCACTCGCGGAGCATCCCGTGGAACACAGCTTCGGCGGCCCCCTCGGCACCCTCGTGGCCGGTCTCGGCATGGGCGCCTATTACATCGGGCTTACCTGGATCAACCTGCTCCTCGGCGTCGTACTCACGCCGTTGTTCATTATTCCGGCCACCTGGGTCCAGGACGCGATGGCGAAAAGAAAGGAAGCGTCGCAGGGCTGAGCGACGGACTGGCTCCTGATCCTCCGGGGGGTGACGCTACGGCGTGGCCCCCCGCTCTGTTATGGGGTGGGGCCGGCCAGACCGCCAAAATTGGGGAGGTGCGACTTCCCGCCCGAATGACAGCCTTATTCATTAGAAGCAGATCAGCGGGAGTGACGAGCGACTGGCAGCAATGCATTCTCGGTCTTAAGCTCGGCGCATGCCATCGCCGCGGCAGGCTCAAATTTCGCGACGTGAACTCGGCAACTCCTGCAATATTCGCAAGCCAATGGCACGGTACGTGCAAAACATAATATGTGATATTTACGTAGACAAAATATATGAATACACCGATATGCAGCTGTATTTGCATATATTTATGTGTATATGCATATAAAGTATGTTTTCAAGCAAAGTGTGTAACTTAGCATTTATAAACATTTTACAGATTTTATATAATACATTGTATCACTAAAACTATAAAAACCACAACTTTATCAACAATTTATGACTTTACCCAAGAAACGCGTTGCAATTCTAGTCGGTCCGGACTATGAGGACCTCGAAGTCTGGTATCCTAAGCTCCGCCTAGAGGGCGCAGGGTTTGATGCGCCGCTCGTAGGACCGGAGGGACAGATCTTCTTGGGGAAGCACGGCTACCCTGCCCCAGTCGAGCAGTCCATCGCCACCCTAGACCCGGCCACTTTGGCTGGCGTGCTCGCCCCAGGCGGTTGGGCCCCGGACAAGATTCGGCGGGATCCCCTCGCCCTGGACCTGTTGCGCCGAGTCAACGCAGCGGGCGGAATGGTCGCGACCATCTGCCATGGACCCTGGATTCTGATCAGCGCAGGAATCGTTCGTGGACGACGCCTGACCTCGACGGTCGGCATCCGCGACGACGTCGTGAACGCCGGCGCGGAGTGGGTTGATCAGGCCGTGGTCCTGGATAGAAACTTCATCTCGAGCAGGGTGCCGAAGGACCTTCCCGAGTTTGGCGAGGCGATGGTGCGGTGGCTGGGCGGGCGCTGACGAGGAGCCCAGCTCACCACGATGCTGCGTATTACCGGGCCGCCTATCTCGCCGTCGGCAGTGACGGCAAGGACGCCAGGATGAAGGCAGCGCTGAACGCATGCTCGCGCAACCGTTCATAGCGCCCCGAAGCGCCGCCATGTCCCGCTCCCATGTTCATTTTGAGTAGGAGTGGATTGGAGTCGGTCCGCGTCGCGCGCAGGCGCGCCACCCACTTGGTGGGCTCGAAATAGGCCACCCGCGAGTCATGAACCCCGCTCGTCACCAGCATCCGCGGGTACCCTTGGGCCGCGACGTTGTCATAGGGGGAGTAGGAGCGCAGGTAGCGGTACTCCGCAGGGTGGTGGGGGTTCCCCCACTGCTCCCACTCCTGCGCGGTGAGCGGGAGGCTCGCATCGAGCATCGTGTTGATCACGTCGACGAATGGGACGTCGGCGACAATCGCTCTAAAGAGCTCGGGACGCAGATTCGCCACGACGCCCATCAATAGGCCACCGGCGCTACCGCCCTGGGCCACGAGGCCGTCGCGCGACGTATAGCCCTCGTTTACCAAATAGTCGGCGATGTCGATGAAGTCGGTGAAGGTATTCATCTTCTGCATCATCTTGCCATCGTCGTACCAGCCCCGCCCCATCTCTTGGCCGCCGCGCACGTGCGCGATCGCGTACGTGACGTCGCGGTCGATGAGCGAGACTCGCGACGAGCTGAACGTCGGCTCGGTGGTGGAGCCGTACGAGCCGTAGGCGTAGAGCAGCAGCGGTGCCTTGCCGTGGCGCCTGAACCCCGTCCGGTGCACCAGGGAGACCGGGAGCTGCGTGCCGTCGCGCGCGGTCACAAACAGGCGCTCGACCTCATAGTGTGTAGCGTCGTAGCCGCCCAACACGTCGTCGCGCTTCAGCAGCGTGCGCACGCCCGTCTCCATGTCATAGTCGTACAGGGTATGTGGCGTCACGAGCGAGCTGTACGTGAAGCGCATCACCGTCGCGTCGTACATCGGGTTGGCGCTAGGGAAGACGCCATACGCGGGTTCGGGAAAGCGCACGTCATGGGTTGCGCCTCCGTCGAGCGCGGTGATACGCACCTGGCGCAGGCCATCACGGCGTTCGATGATCACCACGTGCCGCCTGAACGGTAGGATGCCCTCGACAAATACGCCGGGCCGGTGCACGAGCCACTCGGTCCACGCCTCCGGTCCAGAGACCCCCGGCGCGTCCCCCGACACGTCCACCGGCGCGATCATCACCTTGAAGTCGGTCGCATTCTCATTCGTCACGATGTAGAACAGGCCCTCCCCTGCCTCGACCTCGTACTCCACGCCGGGACGGCGCGGCGCGAGGAGGCGCGGCGCGGTGGCCGGACGGTCGGCGGGAATCACGTGCCATTCGCTCGACGTGAACGACCCGCTCGAAATAAAAATCCACTTCTCGTCTCGCGAGAGCACCACGTCCACGTTGAAGAGCGCATCGGGGTCGTGGTAGACACTCACGTCCTCAGCGCGCGCCGTGCCCAACCGATGCCGCCAGACGCGATCGCCACGCTTGGCAGCGTCGGGCGTCATATAGAAGAGGGTGGCGTTGTCGCTGGCCCAGGCCAGACCCACACTCAGCATTTCGATGCGCTCGACGAGCCAGACACCGCGCTCCAAGTCTTTGACACGGAGAGTGAACTCCTCATAGCCCGTCGTGTCGACGAGTACCGCGAGGCGCGAATGATCGGGACTGATCTCCATGCCACCGAGGGCGTGGAAGGCGTGGCCCTCTGCCTCGGCGTTCTGGTCGTAGTAGATCTCCTCTGGCGCGGTCAACGCGCCGCGCTTGCGTGCGAAGATCGGGTAGGCCTTCCCGGTCTCGGTCCGCGAGTAGTAGTACCAGCCGTTGCGCCGCACCGGGACCTGACTGTCGTCCTCCTTGATGCGCCCGAGCATCTCGTCGTAAAGCTGCTGCTCAAGTGCCGTGGAGTGCGCCGTCATCGCCGCGGTATAGGCGTTCTCGGCCTCGAGGTAAGGGATGGTCTCGGGATGGTCCAAGTCCCTGAAGTACGCGTAGTCGTCGACGCGCCGGTCACCATGGAGCGTGGTGACGACGGGGAGCCGCTTGGCGACCGGGGGCGAGGGGAGGCTGGCAGTCATCAGTAGAAAGGAAAGATGGAGGAGGTACGCGTCGAGCTGTGAGGGGCGCCACGCAGTAGGCGGGGCCGCCGCTAGCTTTCAACTGGCCTCCTTCATCCTTTCGCCTCGGTGACCCCGTGTCCCACCGTTCCGCTCTAGGTACCCGGCTGCTCTTACTCTGGCGCACCCTGAGCCCGCTCCCCGGCGGACAGTGGCTCTTTGCGCAGATATTCTCGACTATCGTGCCGTACTCGGGTACCGTTGGCCCGCGCATTCGGCTGTTTGAGCCCGGGCACGCACGCGTCGAGATCCCCGACCGTCGCTCCAACCGGCAGCACCTTGGGTCGGTCCATGCGATCGCCCTCATGAATGTCGCCGAGATGGCGAGCGGGCTCGCGATGATGTCCGGTCTCCCGGAGGGGATTCGTGGCATCGTGACGAAGATCTCGATCGAGTACCTAAAGAAGGCGCGGGGAACGATCACGGCGGTGAGCCGCGTGACTCTGCCCGAGGTGACAGGCGCTCAGGACGTTGATGTGATCTCGGAGTGTCTGGACCTGGAGAACGTCGTGGTCGCGCGTGCGACCGTACGGTGGCGGCTCGGACCACCTGCGCCCACGACCTCCGGCCGCGCCTGATGGAGACGCCGTTCACCCGTCACGCGCAGGTACAGGTCCCGCTCCTCTGTGGCCCGATGTACCCCTGCTCCAACCCCGAACTGGTGGCAGCGGTGAGCGAGGCGGGCGGGCTGGGCATCGTGCAGCCGATTGCGCTCACCTATGTGCACGGGCACGACTTTCGCGAGGGGCTGCGGTTTATCAAGCAGCGGACGAGTAGGCCGATCGGATTCAATGCCCTGATCGAGGGAAGCAACCGGCTGTACCGCCAGCGCATGGAGCTCTGGATTGACATCGCGCTCGAGGAGGGCGTGCGCTTTTTTCTGACCTCGCTCGGCAATCCCCACTGGGTCTGCAACATAGTCCATGCGGCCGGCGGCGTGGTCTACCATGACGTGACGGAGCGTAAGTGGGCCCAGAAGGGCATCGACGGCGGCGTCGATGGCCTCATCGCAGTGAATGCGCGGGCGGGCGGGCACGCAGGCGGCGCGTCCGCCGAGAAGCTCTTCGACGCACTCGCCCCGTTGGGCCTACCGATCGTCTCCGCTGGCGGGGTGAGCACGCCGGAGGAGTTCACGCGGCACCTGCGCCTAGGGTATGCCGCCGTGCAGGTCGGCACACGATTCATCGCGACGCCCGAGTGCTCCGCGAGTGATGCGTATAAACGAGCGATCGTCGACGCGCACGAGGACGACATCGTGCGCACCGAGCGACTGACGGGCGTCCCGGTCGCGGTGATCCGCAACGCCTACATCGACAAACTGGGGACCGATGCCGGATGGTTTGCCAAGTGGATGCTCCGTGGCCGACGGACCAAACACTGGATGCGCACCTGGTACGCGCTGAATTCGGTGCGGCGGCTCAAACACTCCCTGACTTCGACCACAGGGTCGACCGACTACTGGCAGGCCGGGAAGTCAGTGACCGGAATCCATGCCGTGCGCCCCGCAGCGCAGATCGTGGCCGAGTTCGCTCGGGCGCTCGACTAAGGCCCTGGACTAAGGCGCTGGGCGAGAAGCAGCGACGAGGAAGTCCGAGGCGGTGCACTGGCAGGTCGTGGGATACTCCTGTTCGGTTCAACCTGTCGCGACTGTCGTTCGATAGATTTGCATGTCGCCGCCTCACGCCCTTCCTCTTTCAGCCCTCGTCCCAACAATGGCCACCGATATCATCGACTATCGCCTCGTCGGCGACGACATGCAGGGTGTGATCATCACGCTCGACCCCGGCGAGGCCGTGTACGCCGAGGCGGGAGCGATGATGTACATGGAAGACGGCATTCACATGGCGACGACGCTGAGCCCCACGGGAGAGGCCGGCGGCATATTTGACAAGCTGCTCGGCGCCGGCAAGCGTCTACTCATGGGCGAGTCATTCTTCATCACGCTGTTCGGCAATGCCTCGTCGGTGCGCCGTGACATCGCCTTCGCCACGCCAACCCCCGGCAAGATTTTCGTCTGCGATCTCAAGCAGTGGGGCTACGAAGTGATCGCGCAGAAGGATGCGTTCCTCTGCGCGGCGCGCGGCGTCGAGATGGACATCGCGTTCACCAAGAAGATCGGGGTGGGATTCTTTGGCGGGGAAGGGTTCATCCTCCAACGACTGAGGGGCAACGGACTCGCCTTTCTCTCGGCGTCGGGCACGCTGATCGAGCGCGAGCTCGAGCGCGATGAAGTCCTGCGTGTCGACACCGGCTGCTTCGTCGCGATGCAGGCGTCCGTCGGCTACGACATCGAAATGGTGCAGGGCATCAAGAACATGGTCTTCGGCGGCGAAGGGATGTTCTATCTATCGCTCACCGGGCCGGGGCGCGTGATTTTGCAAACACTCCCCTTCTCGCGCCTCGCGGCGCGCGTGCTCGCCCATGCGCCGCGGCGCAGTTAGGGTGGCGCTCCCGGCCTCCGTGGGCGGGAGCATCGCGGCGATCGCACTCGCCGGGGCGCTCTATGTGGGGTTCGTACCCATGGGGGCGGTGCCCCCGCTGGGGCAGCTGCTCGACCCGGCGCATGGGATCTGGGCGGCCGCGCGTGTGGCCGAACTCCCGCGGACGGAACAGGTGGTGCTCGACGGATTGAGCGCACCCGTTCAAATACAGTACGACGATCGCGGCGTACCGCACATTTTCGCGGCAACCGAACTCGACGCGGTCCGCGCGCTGGGTTGGGTCCACGCCCGTGACCGGCTCTTCCAGATGGAGCTCGTCGTCCGCAAGGTCGCGGGCACGCTCTCGGAGGTCGCGGGACCACAGACGCTGGCGATCGACCGTCAGGCGCGGGAGCGTGGGCTGGCGCAGGCGGCCGAGGCGAAGTGGACGGCGCTACCGGCCGACTCGAAGATCCGTACCGTGGCCGTCGCGTATGTCGAGGGAATCAATCAGTGGGTCGGGGACGCCGGCCCCGAGGCGCTGCCGGTGGAGTACAAGCTCCTCGGCACGGAACCGATCCTCTTTCAATCGCAGTACGTGTACTACATGCTCGCCGAGATGTCACAGACCCTCGCCTGGCAGAGTGACGAATTGCAACGAGGTGCAATCGATGCCCTGATTGGCAGCGCCGCCGCGGCGGCGCTCTTTCCGTTGAATGCGCCGATCCAAGAGCCGATCGAACCGGTGCCTGGGCGGACAGCGCCGCGCTATGCGGCGACGACCTTCCCTGCTCCGCGCACACCCAGCGCCGCCGCGATCGCGGCCGCGCACCGGGCCGTTAACACGCGTCGGCGCGTGGCACTCGGTCCCGCCCTCGACGAATCGGCGGTGGGCGCAGATGACCTGACGCGGGGCGAGGCGGTGGTGGGGTCCAACAACTGGGCCGTTGCCCCAGCGCGTACGGCCAGTGGGCATGCGTTGCTCTCTGGCGATCCGCACTTGGCGCTGTCGTTGCCCAGCATCTGGTACGAGGTGCACCTCGTGGTGCCGGGCGAGATGGATGTGTACGGGGTCTCGCTGCCGATGACCCCGTCGGTGCCGATCGGGTTCAATCGTGATGTCGCGTGGACGGCAACGAACACCGGGGCGGATGTCACCGATTTCTATCGGGAGACGGTGAACGACTCGACCGCGCCGACGCAGTACCTATTGGACGGCGCGTGGCGCGCGCTGGAGCAGCGCGTGGAGCAGTTTCGGGGCAAACACGGCGCGGTACTCGCGACCGACACCTTGCGGCGGACACATCGTGGGCCGCTCCTGCGCACCAGCGAGGGGTGGCTCTCACTGCGCTGGACCGCACTCGAGGGGGGGGACGAGGCGAGCGCGCTCCGCAATGCCGCGCGCGCGACGAGCGCCGAGGGGTGGTTCCAGGCGATGGAGCCGTACAAGGCGCCGGCACAGAACTTTCTCGTGGCCGATCGCTCGGGAACGATTGGCATCAGGAGCACTGGGCGGTATCCCATACGGCCAGGCGATGGACGGGGTGACCGGATTTTCGACGGCCGTACAAGTCAGGTCGACTGGATAGGCGACTGGCCCGTCGCGATTTACCCGCAAGCGTTACGCCCGGCGCAGGGGTACCTCGCCAGCAGCAATCAACAGCCGATCGACCCGGCCGTGCGTGCCAATTATCTCGGCTGGGACTGGCCGACGCCGTGGCGCGCGCTGCGGATCAACGAGATCCTCCGTGCCGACGCCGCGATGACACCGGAGAAGATGCGACTCGCGCACACCGATCCGCGCAGCGCGTTGACCGAGCCGCTGCGGAGCGCCGTCCGCCAGGCGGTCGCAGCGCTGCGCGACTATGCCACGCCGGCCGATCGTGAGGCGCTCACCTTTCTTGACGGGTGGGACGCGCGCTTCGACTCCGAGAGCCAGGGGGCCGTACTCTACGTGTCGTTCCTCGACGAGCTGACGCGCCGCACCTGGGACGAACTTGCACCGCCTGGTGAGAGCCGACGGATCGCCACCCCGAACTCGATGATGCTCGTGCGGCTCTTCGACCATCCGTCGTCGACCTGGTGGGACGATCGCGGGACCGACGACGTGCGCGAGGGCCGAGACCAGGTGTTGCTCGCGAGTCTACGTGCCGCGTGGGAGGGGACCCGCTCGCGGCTGGGGAATGATCCGCACGCCTGGCGCTGGGGTAATCAACGGATGGCAAGCGTGAAGCACCTGTTGGAGCTGCCGGGGTTTGGGAGAGAGTCGTTGCCGGTGCAGGCGGGTCCGGGGACGTTGAGTCCGAATGAGGGGCGCGGGACAAACGGCGCATCGTGGCGGTTTGTCGTCGAGCTCGGCGATTCGATAACAGCCTGGGGGACGTATCCTGGCGGACAGTCGGGGAATCCGGTGTCGTCGCGATATGCGGATCGAATAGAACTGTGGCGGACGGGCGCACTGGCACCATTGCGACTTCCGCGCGCCGCCGCCGACCTGTCGGGTGCGCAGCTTAGGAGCGCGCTCATACTGCGACCCCGCAAGAGGAGAGCGCAATGAAGCGACTGCTGTGGTTCGGTGCCGCCGTCATCGCGTTCGCGCTCGGCACCTGGATGGTGGCGTGGTGGACAGTGCCCGCAGTCGGGGCGGCGTTGGGTTTGGCGCGACGGGTGGACCAGGCGACGCCCCTCCTCGGAGGCCTTGCCGCCATGGTCGCCTGGGGGGTGTTGCTCGCCCTGTCGGCGAGTGGGGCGCCAGAGGGATCCGTCAGCGTGCTGGTCGGACAGGCCCTGGGAGTGGGTCCCGGCGCTCTAATCGCGATGACGATTCTCTATCCCGGGTTGCTGGCCGCGAGTGCGGCGGCCTGTATGGCATGGGGCGCAGCGAGGTACAGCAAGAGCAGGTAGGTGCTTGGCGTGGCGTGCCATGCCGAGCGCGCGCCCAGGCACTCGCTCTCAGCTCCTTCAGGCATTCGCTCCGCAGGCGGCTGTTGATGCTTTCGATAAACGCGTTGTCGTTCGGCTTGCCGGGGCGACTGCAGTCGAGGTGGACTCCGCGGTGTTCCGCCCACACGTCCAGCGCTTGGCTCATGAACGCGGTGCCGTTGTCCATGGCAATCGTTCTCGCGTGCCCGCGAGTGCCTCGAGCGCGGCGATCACGTGCGGCGCCGTGAGGCTTCGGCCTGCGGCGCGTGCGAGCGAGCGAGCGAGGCGACGGCACCGACCTTGGCCGCCGCGATCGCACCCTGGCGACGGAAGGCGCCGGTGCGAGCGGAGAGGCGGAGCATCGAGAAGCCCGTTGAAAGAGGTTTGAGTGAGTCGCGGGTGGGCGTCGCAAGCCGCTGAATGATAGCCGTCAGATTGACGCCTCGGCGCAGCCGTGCAATATTGACCCTTTCTTGGAGTACCGTGCCAACTCTGACTCCAGTCTCGATGATCGAACGGAACGCGTAGTGCCGCCAGCTGCCGCAATTCGAGACGACGCGTTCAGCGCGGCGGCGCTGCCGATTTGGGCGGCGCCCGACGCGACGCTCGCCGCCGCTGGCGCGGAGGGCGAGCTCCTAGCGTCACGCATCCGCGTCCCCATCGTGGGACTTTTGCTCATCGTGCCGACCTGGAAGGTCGTCTTCCTTCCGTACGAAAGTGCCAATGTAAATACCTTGTTCATTGGGTCAATCATTGCGGCTATCGTGATCGTGATCTGGCTCGTGCTCGAGCGGGGAGCCCGGCGTTCGTGGATCGGCTTCGCGACGAGTGCGTTCGACGTGACTGCGGTCAGTGCGGTGCTCCTGACTTTCTTCGTGGCAGTTTCGCCGCTCCAGGGGCTCAATCGGGGGTTGACGTTTGAGCTGTACTTCCTCGCTCTCATGGCAACCTGTCTGCGCAATGACACCCGGATCTGCCTAGCCGCGGGCACGCTCGCGCTGGCCCAGTACGGTGCGCTCTGGATCGCGGGTGCCGTGAGCTCCGACCTGAATGACCCGAGCTTCGTCGCGAAGGCAGGACCCTACATCCCAACGGACCTCGCAACGCGGCTCCTACTCCTCGTCCTCGCGACCCTGACAGCTGTCATGATCGTGCACCGGGCGCAGCGCGTGCTCTACCTCGCGGCGAGGGACCGGCTCACCGGGCTGTACAACCGCGGGCACTTCGACCGGGCGCTCGAGCAGGCGGTCGGGTCGGCGATGCGTCATCCGCTCCCGCTGTCGCTCGTGATCCTCGACATTGATCACTTCAAACGAATCAACGACGACCACGGCCATGCCCGTGGGGATCAGGCGCTCCGCACCCTTGCCCAGCGGCTCGCAACCGCGATGCGGAGCACCGATCTGGTCGCACGCTACGGCGGCGAGGAGTTCGTAGTGCTCATGACCGGGACGCCGCCAGAGGCCGCGCTCGCGCGGATCGAGGCGATGCGCGTCACGATCGCTGGCGAGACGCTCACCACCCGCAAGGGTGACTCGTTCGTGCTGAACTTTTCGGCGGGGGTCGCCGGCACGCCGACGGACTCCTGTTTCGCACCGGACGCGTCGGTGAGCGATGCCGCCGAGGTGCTGCTGGTCCTGGCAGACGAACGGCTCCTGGCAGCGAAGCGCGCGGGACGGGGCCGATGCTTCGGTCCAGAAACGGTACTCCACGAGCGTCCTCCACTACGCCGATCTTTAGGAGAGGAGCGCTTGCGGCGATCTTCAGAACACCGGGCACAGTAGGGCGACCGTATCAGCTCCAGGCACAGGTCCGTGCAAATTGCTATTCGCGCGGGTCCGGGGTACAGTTCCCTCACCGATGCCGCTCCCGCACCGCTCTTTCCCTTTGGCACCGCTCGCGTGGCGCCGGCGGTGTGGGGGGTGATGCTGGCAAAGTCGTGGCGCAACCGACTGCTCGTGGGCTGCGTGATCGCGGCGGCGGCGAGTCTCGTGGGGTTGTGGTCGAGCTTCTCGATGGAGCTGCCCACCGGAGCGGCGATCGTGGTGGCGTGCGGGCTCGCGCTGGTCGTCAGCGCAGCCGCGGCGAACGCGCGGCCCGCAGCGTGACCCCTGCGCGTCGCGTCGTCGTGGTCGTAGGCGCGGGGGCCGCGGGCACGATGGCCGCGATTTTCGCTGCCGCCGCCGGCGCCGAGACGCTGCTATTGGAACGCACCAAGGACGGCGGACGAAAGATCCTGATCAGCGGCGGCGGGCGCTGCAACGTGTTGCCGTTGGAACTGGACGAGGCGCGATTCATCAGCGATTCATCTCCCCATACGATGAAGCGGATCGTGCGCGCCTGGCCGCTCCCCGAACAGCGACGCTTCTTCGAGGAGGAGGTCGGCATTCCCCTGTCGGAAGAAGTCGACTCGCTGAAGCTCTTTCCTGCTTCGCACAAGGCGCGTGACGTGCGCGACGGCTTGCTGGCGCTCGCGGCGCGCCGCGGGGCCCGACTGCGGATGGAGTCGCGGGTCACCGACGTCGAGCCGGTGGATGGCCGCTGGCGCGTTGACCTGGCCGATGCCGATCCACTCTTCGCCGACGCCGTGATCCTCGCCGCCGGCGGTCTCTCCGTTCCCAATACCGGCAGCGAAGGACTCGGGCTTACGATCGCCCGTCGCCTCGGACACGTGATGCACCCCACGTATGCGGCGCTCACCCCAATCACCGACGACGCCGGCGCGTTTGCCTCGCTCTCAGGCATCTCGCTTACCGTTACGCTCACGGCGCGCGACGCCGAACGCAGCGCGGCGCACACCGGCGGCTTCCTCTTCACGCACCACGGCTACAGTGGGCCTGCCGCGTTGAACGTCTCGCACGTCCTGGTGCGCTCGCGCGCTGAAGGGGGCTCGCGCGCGCGGCTCACCGTGAGGTGGTCGGCGCTCGGCGACAAGGAATGGGAGGCCCTGCTCCGGCCGCAGGGCGCCCGGACGGTGATCGCAGCCGTGCGTGCCGAACTTCCCGAGCGCCTCGCGACCCTCTTGATCAGCATGGGGGGGGTGGACCCTACACGCTCGCTCGCCGAGTTGCGACGCGAGGAGCGACTCCGACTCATCGAGATTCTCGTGCGCGGCGAGTTGCCCTGGAGTGGCGACGAAGGCTACAAGAAGGCTGAGGTGACGGGCGGCGGCGTGAGCCTTGGCGAGATCGATTCGCGCACCATGGAGAGCCGGCGTCAGCCGGGGCTCTTTCTCTGCGGCGAGATGCTCGACGCCTTTGGACCGATTGGGGGCTACAACTTTCTCTGGGCGTGGGCGACGGGACGCGCCGCGGGGACGGCGGCGGGGACCGGGACGCCGCCGGCGCCAGGGCAACGGACCCTCTGAGTCCGAACGCCGGTCGTGTGTCGTAGCTTTCCCGGATGTCAACACCCACACAACGCTGGACTCGCTTCGGACTCGCACTGCTGATTGGCGCGCTGCTTCTGCGCTCACGTGCGACCCCCGCGCCGGTGCCGTCGTCAGCGCCGCCCGGCGAGTTCTCCAGCGCGCGCGCGATGGTCCATGTGCGCGCGATGGCCGAACGCCCGCATCCGTCGGGCAGCGCCGATCACGCACGCGTGCGCGAGTACGTGCTGGCGAGTCTCCGCGCGCTTGCGCTCGATCCCCAGGTGCAGGCGACGACGGCCGTGGGGACTCGGTCCCCGGCGGCGGCGCAGGTGCAGAACGTGCTCGTACGCCTGCCGGGGCGCGTTCCCGGCGGCAAGGCGCTGCTCATCGTCACGCATTACGATGGCGTGCCCGCGTCACCGGCGGCCGGAGACGATGGCGCCGGCGCCGGCGCCCTGCTTGAGACGCTCCGCGCGTTGGGCGCCGGCGCGCCGCTCGAACACGACGTCATCGCACTCTTCACCGACGCTGAGGAGATGGGACTGCTGGGCGCCGCCGCATTCGTGCGCGAGCATCCCTGGGCGAAGGACGTCGCGATCACGACCAACTTCGAGGCCCGCGGGACGGAAGGACGCTCGATGATGTTTGAGACCGGCGCCGGGAACCTCGACGCCGTCCGCGTCCTCTCAACGCTCGACGACGTCACGGCCGGGTCGCTCTTCGTCACGATTTATCGTGCCCTGCCCAACGACACCGACCTCTCTGAACTCTCCCTGCTCGGCACGCCGGCGCTCAACTTCGCCTTCATCGGCGGCGTGGAGCGCTACCACACCACCCATGACGATGTCGCACATCTCAGCGAGGGGAGCCTGCAACATTCGGGCGCACAGATGCTGGCGCTCGCTCGCGCGTTCGGCAATCGTCCGCTCCCTCGGCCCACGACCGGCGACGCGATCTTCTTCGACCTGCCGTTCGTCGGCATCGTGGGGTACCCCGAGTCGTGGGGCGTGCCGCTCGCGCTGCTCGTCGCCGTACTCGTCGGCGCACTCCTGGTACTCACCGCGCGGCGCGAGTCGCACACTGCCCGCGGGGTCACGCTCGGCGCCATCGGCATACTAGCGGCAGCGGCGCTCGCCGCGTCCGTGGCCGCCACGCTCGGCACCGGCATCGTCGCGCTCCACGCCGCGACCGGCTGGGACGGCGCACCACAGTGGCGTGCTCTCTACGCCGGAGCAATCGCCCTGACGGCCCTCGCGATGGCCGCGGCCAGTTGGGCGCTCGCGCGTCGCTGGTCCAGTGCGCCGGCACTGCACGCCGGTGCGCTCATCGTCTGGGCTGGACTCGCGATTGTCACGGCGCAGCTCCTGCCGGGCACGAGCTATCTGTTCACCTGGCCGCTCGCCGCGGTCGCGGTCGCCGCGCTCGTCAAGCACGCCGCGCGCGGTGCGCGCAGCGCGGCCGAGACGCCATCAGCGCTCGTGGCGGGTTGGGTCGCGACGGCCCTCGCGTTGGCGCTGCTCGTTCCGGTGATTCAGATGACCGGCGGCTATTCTCTGCCACTCGACGGCGTCGGCGCCATCGCGATTGGCGCACTGGTGCCGTTGCTTGCCTGGCTCCTCGCTCCGCATCTCGAGTCGCTCGGCGGCGACCGTCGCTGGACGTCGGCCGCGCGCATCATGATCGGATCACTCGTGCTCTTTGGCGCGGGCGCGGCGACGGTGCGCCGGAGCGGCGATCACCCGACGGCAGAGAACCTCACCTATGTCACGACTCCCGACGCCGACACGGCCTGGCTCGCCGCGCCGATCGCGGCCCTGCGCACCGCCTCGTTCACGGCGGCGGCCCTCGGACCATCACCGCGTCTCATCGCGACTTCGGCCAACGCCGACTCGTCACTCCGGTGGGTGAGCGCCGCCCTCGGCTCGAGCGGAGGCCTAGCGATGCGGGGCTTGGCGCGCACGATCACCGATGCACCAGCCGTCGCCGTCGTCGAAGATTCTCTCGCTGGAGAGCGCCGTCTCGTCACGCTGCGCTTCACCGCACCGCCCGGCACGCTGGCGCTCCGAGTGAATGGCGATGCCTTCGTCACACTCGTCGCGATCGACGGACGCGCGGTGGATGGCTCGCGCTTCCGTCGCCCCCCCACGGCGCTGTCGATCGCCTTCGCCGCACCTCCCGACTCCGGCTTCACAGCAGTCATCGGCTTCCCCGCCGACTCGGCGGTGTCGCTGCGCCTGTCGGCGATGAGTGCAGGGTTGCCGGCGACCGGTGCCCCGCCCATTCCCGCGCGACCGGCCGGCGTCGTGGCCAAAGGGAGCGGCGACATGACCGTGCGATACCGTCGCGTGGAACTCCGCAGCCTCGTCCGACCGTAGCTCCCCATCACGCCTTGAGGATACACCCGCATGCACATTCCGACGATCATCGCCACCGTTGGGTTGGCCGCGCTCCACGCCGTCATCACCCCCGTGGGCGCGCAGTCACCCACCTTCGATCAGGTGCTGAGCCTCCTGCAGGCCGGCGCCCCGGCGATCTCGCCCGACGGTCGTAGCGTGGCGTTCACCGTGCGTGCGACCGAGTGGACCGAGAATCGCTACGACACCGAGATCTGGCTCGCGCGCGAGGGGACCGCACCAACTCAACTCACACGGACCGCCAAGGGGAACTCCACCGCACCACGCTGGTCCCCCGACGGCGGCTGGCTGGGCTTCCTCGCCGACCGAGGTGAGAAGACCCAGGTATACGCGATGCCGCTCGGGGGCGGCGAGGCCATCCGGGTCACCGCCTCGAAAGAAGGGGTGACGGATTTTCGGTGGTCACCCGACGGGAGGGCCATTGCCTTCACGGCCGCCGAGCCCGAGTCGGAGGCGCGCAAGCGCAACCGCGAACGATTCGGGGAGTACGCGGTGGAGGACAACGAATACATCATGACCCATCTCTGGGTGACGGCGGTGGCACCGAGCGCGTGGGCGACTGGCAGGGTCCCCGAGGCGGTCCGATTGACCGGCGGAACGGCGTTCACGGTCGGCAGCTTCGCCTGGTCGCCCGACGCTCAGCGAATTGCCTTCGATCATGCGGATGATCCGTCCATTAACTCCGGGACGAGCCAGGACATTTCTGTGATCGACGTCGGCACCCAGACGCGACGCGTGCTCGTGGCCACCCGCGGTAGCGACGGCAATCCCGTCTGGTCCCCCGACGGCCGCTGGATCGCGTACACGTCGACCAACGGCGACAGCGCAACGAACTTCTTCAAGAACGGCCAACTGCTCAAGATCCCCACTGCCGGCGGCGCGGCCGTTCGGCTCGGCGCCGACTTTGACGAGCAGATTGGGGGCATCAACTGGAACGCGCGCGGGATTTTCTTCGGCGCGCGGGCGCGCACGGCATCGCGGCTCTATCGCATTGATCCCGAGCGCGGCACCACGGCGCTCGCGGTGACGGCACCGGTCAACATCACGCAGCCCTCGTTCTCCGCCGACGGCGACCGCATCGCGTTCATGGCGCAGAATGCGACCTCGCTCAACGAGGTCTACACCGCCTCGGTCAACGACTTTCGGCCCGCGCGCATCAGCGCGATGACGGAACAGATCGCATCGTGGACGATCGGTACCTCCGAGGTGGTGCGGTGGAAGAGTCGCGATGGCGCGGAGATCGAGGGGGTGCTCCACAAGCCGCGGGACTTTGACCCGACAAAGCAGTATCCGTTGCTCGTGGTGATCCACGGCGGCCCCACCGGGATCGACGTACCGCAGCCGTTCCCGGGCAGCGTCTATCCGATCGCGCAGTGGGTGGCGCAGGGGACGCTCGTGCTGCGGCCGAACTATCGGGGCTCCGCCGGCTACGGTGAGGCCTTCCGCTCGCTCAACGTGCGCAACCTCGGCGTCGGTGACATGTGGGACGTGATGAGCGGAGTCGACCACCTCGCGCGGCAGGGCATCGTGGACACGACGCGCATGGGCTCGATGGGCTGGAGCCAGGGGGGCTATATCTCGGCCTTCCTCACGACGAACACCACCCGATTCAAGGCGATCTCGGTGGGAGCGGGGATCTCGAACTGGGTGACTTACTACGTGGCCACCGACATCCACCCGTTCACGCGGCAATACCTGCAGAAGGACCCCTGGCGTGATCCCGCGATCTACGCGCGCACCTCACCAATGACCAACATCCTGAAGGCGCGCACGCCGACGCTAATCCAGCATGGCGAGTTTGACCGGCGGGTGCCGATCCAGAACGCGTACGAGCTCTACCAGGGACTGGAGGACCTGCGCGTGCCAGCGCGGCTGATCGTCTACAAAGGCTTCGGGCACGGCATCACCAAACCAAAAGAGACGCTCGCAGCCATGACGCACAACTGGGAGTGGTTCGGGCAGTACGTGTTCGGGGTGGCGGCCCAGCCCGCGAAGTGAGCGCGCGGAAGGAGCGCGCGCCATGTACGCGACGTACGCGCGCCTGCTGCCGCGGTCTCAACGGGGACGGAGCGACTGCACCTCGTCCGAGGTGAGATGCCGCCACGCGCCTTTCGCCAGCGTGCCAAGCGTGAGCGCGCCGATGGCGATGCGCATCAACCGGAGCGTCTCGAGTCCTTCGACGGCGAGCAGGCGACGAATCTGACGGTTCTTCCCCTCGTCGAGCACCACCTCGAGCCAACAGCTGCTGCGTGAACCCACGCGCAGCAGCGCGAGCCGCACCACCTCGAGTCGTTCGCCGGTGACGGGTTCGACGACGCCGGCCGCCAACCTCGCGAGTGTTGCCTCGTCGGGCCGCCCGCGCACCTGCACATGGTAGGTTTTTTGCACCTGCGAGGCTGCACTGCTGATCGCGTCTGCCCAACGGGTGTCGTTGCTCAGGAGCAGCAACCCCTCACTCGCCTTATCGAGCCGACCCACGGGGCCAACGAACGGCAGGTCGGCACCGACGAGACAATCGTAGACCGTGCCACGTGCCTGTGGGTCGCTGCGCGTAGTGACGAGTCCGCGCGGCTTATTGAGCGCGAGGTACCGATGCGCCACCTTCGCGACGCGCGTGCCGCTGACCTCGATCCGTGCCGACTCGGGAATGACGCGTAGGTTGGCGTCACGCACGATCGCGCCCTCGACGCGCACCTGGCCGGCGGCGACGAGGCGCTCGCCTTCAGCGCGCGAGCAGTGGCCGAGCTTGGAGAGCGCGCGGGCGATGCTCACGGTGCCGCGGGGCATCGTCAGGTTCCCCGGAGGGCGCGGGTGAGCGCGCGGTCCAGCGCATTCGCGAAAGCCTGCCGCTCGCGTGGTCCGTAGGCCGCATGCCCCCCGGTGTCGACCCCGGTGCTCCGGAGTCCCTCCATGAAATTCCGAACCGACAGCCGCTCGCCAATACTCTCTGGGGTGAACACTTCGCCGCGGGGATCGATCGTCGCCACACCCTTGGGCACGAGGAGCGCGGCGAGGGGGATGTCCTGCGTGACCGCGACGTCACCCGCCTCCGACTGCTCGGCGATATAGCGGTCGGCAGCGTCGGCCGACCCGTCGACGCGCACGCTGCTCAAGAAGGCGTAGCCGAGTGGGAGCTGCAGGCGCATGTTGGCGACGAGGACCGTCTCGATTTTGAGCCGGTCCGACGCGCGATAACAGATCTCCTTCACCGCCACAGGCGCCGCATCGGCGTCAATCCAGAGCTTCACGACGACAGTCCTTTCATCACGGCGCCATCGTCCCCACCATCATGATGTGCGCCTTGAGCGTGCCCGGGAACATGATCCACGGCCCGTCCGGCCTCGGCTGCGCGGTCACGCCCGTGCTCTCCGGCGTCGCGTTCGGCACGTAGATCACCGCCAGTTGGCCCCCGCCCGTGACCCTGTTGGTCGTCGCGTCGAAGTGCTCTTTTTTTGCCGTGATTGAGTAGAGCGAGGCCATGGCTGGCATCGCCAGCTTGTTCGCACGTACTTCTCTGAAGCGCACGCTGTCGACTTGCGCCCCCGTCACGCCCTCCGCCCGGAGCGCGCGACCGCGCGCCATAAAGGGCTCGAGCCCCTTGTGGTAGCAGGCCACATGGAAGTCCGCGCGCTCCACGTAGAGCGCGAGGCAGTGCATGCCATTGGTCCCCTCGCGAAGCACGACGAGTTTACCCGGCTCACGGTAGCCCATCACGGTCGCGCCGGCGCGCATCTCCGCGGGGAGTGGCAGCACGGCGGCGGCCATCTGCTGCTCGGCGCGGGGGAGCGGCGACGGTTGTGCCGAGGCAACGACAGCCAGGAACGGCAGCAGAAGCAGGGGACGCATGAGGGAGTCCAGTTGGGGATCATGGGAAGTTCGCACCGCGCCTGTTGCGAGTCCAGCGACAGTCCGCTGCCCCAATGCGGACGGAGTAGACGTTGGCGTATCTTGACCGCCATGATCTCACCCAAGTTCGACCACGAGACCCGCGCCCGCATTCGCGCCATCTTCGGCGGCTCCGTCGGCAATCTCGTCGAGTGGTATGACTGGTATACCTACTCGGCATTCGCACTCTACTTCTCGAGCGCTTTCTTCCCGCCCGCCAGCCCCACGGCGCAGCTGCTCAACTCCGCAGCGGTCTTCGCCGTGGGGTTCTTCATGCGCCCGGTGGGCGGCTGGCTGCTCGGGCGCTACGCCGACCGGCACGGCCGCAAGGCCGCGCTCACCGCGTCGGTGCTCCTCATGTGCGGCGGCTCCCTCCTCATCGCCGTGACGCCCACCTACGCGACCATCGGCCTCGGCGCGCCAGCGCTGCTCCTACTCGCACGGCTGTTGCAGGGGATTAGCGTTGGGGGTGAGTACGGCGCAAGCGCGACCTACCTGAGCGAACGCGCCGGCCGCGCGAATCGAGGCTTTTTTTCGAGCTTCCAGTACGTGACGCTCATCATGGGACAGCTGCTCGCACTCACGGTGCTGCTGGTGCTGCAGGCCACCCTCACCGAGTCGCAGCTCTACGCCTGGGGCTGGCGGATCCCGTTCGTGTTCGGCGCGCTGGCGGCGGTGGTCGCGATCTGGTTGCGCCGTTCCCTCGACGAGACGGCAAGCTTCACCAAGGCGCAGCCCCACGAGTCCGGCATGCGCGCGATGCTCCGGCACCCCCGTGCCGTCGCGGCCACATTCGGCCTGACCGCGGGCGGTGCGCTCTCGTTCTACGTCTTCACGACCTACGCGCAGAAGTTCCTGGTGAACACGACCGGCTTCAGCAAGGCGACGGCATCGCAGGTCAATGCGGCCACGCTCGTGGTCTTCATGCTTGTGCAGCCCTTGTTCGGCGCCCTCTCCGACCGGATCGGCCGTCGCCCCTTGCTGATCACATTCGGCGTACTCGCGACGCTCGGCATCGTCCCGATGCTCACCGCGCTCGAGACCGCGCGGTCGCCGCTCCACGCCTTCGTTCTGCTCACCGCCGCGCTGCTCGTGGTTGCCTGCTATACCTCGATCAACGCGGTGGTGAAGGCCGAGCTCTTCCCCACCGAGGTGCGCGCCCTCGGGGTGGCCCTGCCCTACGCGCTCGCGGTCTCGATCTTCGGCGGCACAGCCGAGTATGTGGCCCTGGCGCTCAAGGGAGCCGGACACGAACGGTGGTTCTATTGGTACGCGACGGCGATCGTGGCCTGTTCGCTCACGGTCTACGCCATGATGCCGGACACCAAGAAGCATTCGCGGATTCTCGAGGACTGAGCGGGGCCGTGGGACCCATCGCCGGGGTCGGGTCGGGGTTGACCTGCGCTTTAATGGTGGCGTGGCGCGCCGAGCCGTAGCTTCTCACGGCTAGAGTCCCCCTGCCGGAACTCCTCCCCAGAATGCGGAGCCTACCGATGCGCCAGCTCAGGACGTCACTCGCACTACTCGCCCTCGCGTTCGGATCGCTCGAGGCCCAGGCTCCCACGCACCCGCTTGACGGCCTCTCCAGCACCGAGCATTGGGCGCTGTACGACGCGCTCATCGCCTCGGGACGCACCGACAATACAACGCAGTACCTGTACGTCGGATTGAACGAGCCGCCAAAAGCCGAGGTCCTCGCCTGGCACGCCGGGCAGGCGTTTCGCCGCGAGGCCGTGGTGCACCTCACGCAGAACCTGCGCGGCTATGAGGCGGTCGTCGACATCACCGGCAACAAGGTGCTGTCGTGGGTCGAGATCCCGGGACGCCAATACATGGCGAGTCGCTCGGAGGACGCCGCGATCGACAAACGGGTGCTCAGCGACCCGCGCGTGCGGGAGGCCATCCGCAAGCGTGGCATCACTGACTTCACCCATGTCAGCTGCAGCCCTGCGAACCACGGGTACTTCGACCTCCCCGAGGAGCGCGGGCATCGCGTGATCCACGTGACCTGCGCCAACGGCCACGGACGGACGAACGGGTACGGCGCGAACATCGAAGGGCTCGTGATCGTCTTCGACGTGACCGATAGCAGGATCCTCCGCATCACCGACAGTGGCGTACGTCGGAGCACCGGGGCGGTCGGGGCGTACGATGTGGACGCCATCGGTCCGACGCGAGAGACGCGCAGCCCAGTCACCATGGTGCAGCCGGGCGGCCCGTCGTACACGGTGACTGGACACCAGGTGAGCTGGCAGAACTGGAAGTTCCAGTTCCGCATTGATGCACGGCGCGGTGTCGTGCTCTCGACCGTCCGCTACGCCGACGGCGGCCGCGATCGTTCGGTGATGTATCAGGGATCGCTTTCCGAGCTCTTCGTGCCCTATATGGATCCCAGTGATCCGTGGAGCTATCAGGGCTACTTCGATCTCGGCACCTATCCCTCGTCGTTCGGTGGCATTGCCAGCAGCCTCGAGCGCGGCGTCGAGTGCCCGGACTACGCCACCTACTTCAGCGGAATGGTCGTGACCGAGACCGGCCGGCCGCGTGAACGCGTACGGGCGGCCTGTCTCTTTGAGCGCTCCGCGGGCGACGTCGCCTGGCGGCACGCGCGCGAGAGCGGCAACGTCGTCGAGGCGCGCGTGAAACGCGACCTCGTTCTCCGCATGTATATGACGGCCGGCAACTACGACTATCTCTTCGATTGGGTCTTTCAACAGGACGGGACCCTCACGGTCGACGCCGCCGCCACCGGGATGGATCAGGTCAAAGCGGCCACCGGCACAGCGGCCGACGAACAGTATGGGCGCCTGATCGCGCCGGGCCTCGTGGGCGTCAACCATAGTCACTTCTTCTCGTTCCGTATCGACCTCGATGTTGACGGTGTAGACAACTCGCTTTTGGTCGACCGCCTCGTGCCGCAACAGCTCCCGGCGGCCAATCCGCGCCGCAGCATCTGGGTCGCCGAAACGAGCGAGTCGCGCACCGAGCGGGACGGCATGCGGATGTCGACGATGGCGCAACCCGAGCAGTGGCGGTTCGTGAATCCCTCCGTCAAAGGACCGTATAGCGGCTTCGTCGGCTACCAGATCGACAGCCACAGCGCGATGTCGCTCCTCTCGGCCGACGACTACATGCAACGGCGCGCGGGCTTCACCGAGCAGATGCTCTGGGTCACCCCGTACAATCGCGGCGAGCTCTACGCCGCAGGGGATTACCCCACCCTGAGCACCGCCGGCGACGGCCTTCCCAAGTGGACCGCCGCGAATCGCTCGATCACTAACACCGACCTGGTCGCGTGGGTGACGATGGGCTTCCACCATATCCCACGCCCGGAGGACTGGCCGGTCATGCCGGTCGCGCGACATAGCTTTGAGATCCGTCCGGTCGGGTTCTTCTCGCGCAACCCGTCGATCGACCTGCCCAAGCCCTGACGATCCATGCGTACCTCACCGGTAGCACTCGCACTCGTCGCGGCGGTGGCCTCGCTCGTGGTACCGACCACGGCACCGCTCGCTGCGCAGGCGGCCTCGCTCGTGTATATGCTGGGCAAAGACACCGTCGCGATCGAGCAGTGGACGCGCACCGCGACCACGCTCGACGGCGAGATGGTGCAGCGCAACGGAGCGGTGGTGGCGCGCATGCGTTACCGATTCACACTCGGCCGTGATGGCCGATTCACCACGGCGAGCCTCGCGCGGCTGCAGGCCGACGGCACGCCATTCCCGGGCGCAGCGTCCGAGACTCGCTTCACGTTTGGCGCCGACTCGGCGGTACGCGAGACGATCTTCGGCGACAGCACGCCGCGTCGCGCATTCGCGTTGCGAAATGCCATGGCCAATCTCCCAACGTTTGTATACGGCCCATTCGAAGTCTTGGCCGCGCTGCGTCGGCGTGCGATCGCGGTCGATTCCGTCGCGGGAGTCGGCGCGGGCGGCGCGGCGCCAGCCTTCGTCGGCCTCCGGGCCATCGGCGGCGACACCTCGCGCCTCGTGGGCGCCGTGCCCTACCAGATGTTACTGCGCTTCGACGCCCGCGATCGGCTCCTCTCGGTCGACGGCTCATTCACCACCAACAAACTCCGCGCGACTCGCGGCACCGGCGGACTGGACATCGCCCGGATCGCCCAGGCGATGCGCCCCACCGGCGTCCTGTCGGCGCGCGAGACGGTGCGCGCCGCCTTCGGCCAGGGGGGATTGGTCCTCGTGGATTACGGGCGTCCGCAGGTGCGCGAACGCACGGTCTGGGGCGGCACACTCGTGCCCACCGACTCGGTCTGGCGCTTTGGCGCGAACGATGCCACGCACCTCTTCACCACCCGCACATTGACGCTTGGCAGCGTCACGCTCGCGCCCGGGACGTACACGCTCTGGCTGCAGCAGACGCGCAGTGGAACTTTTCTGATCGTGAATCGACAGACCGGCCAGTGGGGCACGGCGTACGATGCCGCCCAGGACGTCGGACGCGTGGAAGTCCAGATGACCGCAACCCCGACCTTCGTGGAAGAGTTCACCATCACCTTGCGCGCGCTCGGTGCGGCGCGAGGCGTTCTCGACCTGTCGTGGGCCGATCGGACAGGCACGATGTCCTTTGGCGTCAGTATCGCGCGGTAGTCCCTCACTATGCTGGAGTCGCACGTGACCCGCTCCCCGTCCGAACCCGCAACCCCACCGTCGCCGCGACCGCGACCGTCGCCGTCGCCGTCGCCGAACGCCTCGGTGACCTTTCAATGCGCAGAGCTGTTGGAGGGGATCGCACTTGCGCCAGCGCTTCAGGATCGGGCGATGACAATCGTGACCGCTGACGCGGTAGCACGGCAGGCGCTCGTCGTGCACCATCCGCACCGGTTCTGGGACCAGATTGCAATGATCGCGACACGGGATGCGGCGGTGCGGGAGCTGCTAGTGTCTGACACTCAGCGTGAGCTGTTCGACGCGAATGTCATCCGCTGGAACCGGATCAGAGGCGCTGGCTCGGAGGGATAGCTGGGTTTCTGGTGTTTCCGCTGTCCTGAGCGAGCGAGTGCCAGCGAGGCGCGAACGCACTGCTCGACGCGTCTCTCCTTGCTCGACCTGGTCCCGGGCGACGTGGTGCCCGAGGAGTTCCGGTGGAGCCTCGGGCTCCTCTACGCGGTCGCTCTGGTGGACGTGGTGGCTCCACTGCCTCTGACGCTCAGCACTCTTCAACGAGCGTAATCTGGTCCGGCCTGCTCGGCACCACACAGATGAACTCGAACGGCGCTTCGATGACCTCGTACGAGTGCGGCACGCCCGCGGGGATGAACAGCGTGTGGTCGGGCGCGACATCGTACACCGTGTCGGCTACGCGAATCCTGGCCCTGCCGCGCAAGACGTACTGCTGATGCTCCACCAAGTTGCTGTGCAGCGGCATGCCTCCGCCGGCCTGCATGATGAAGCGGCGCAGCGCGAAGCCGGTGTCACCCTGCTCCGGACTCACCAGCAGCTGCATCACGGTGCCGGTGCCGGCCTTCACGGTCACGGTGGGGACGCTGGCGGCGGGGCGCACGGTCGCGTGCGCCTGGCCCCTCTGGTCGGACAGGTCGGACAGGTCGGAGTTCGCCATGACAGCCAGCCTAAGTCCACCGCGCGGGACCGTCAAGCGCGGGCGCCATGTTCCCCGCCCCCAAGACGGCTATCTTTGAGAGCCTCCCAGGGCCAGTTTTTGCCTCTCCTCACTTCGGATACCGCCCGCCCGATGTCACACCGGCTTCTTTCCCCGATCGCCCTCTCCGCTCTCTGGCTGGTGACCGCCTGTGGCGCCGCGCGCGCGCCCCAGCCGCCGGCGTTCCAGATGGGCGCCGAGGCCGCCAAGGCGCGTGCCAAGATTGACAGCCTTCGCTACCCGTATACGAAAGCCGACATCGCCTTCATGACGGGAATGATCCACCATCACGCGCAGGCGATCGTGATCTCATCGTGGGCCGAGTCCCACGGGGCGAACGCCGAGGTCCAACGGCTCACCGCGCGCATCATCAATGCGCAGACCGACGAGATCACGCTCATGGGTGCCTGGCTCGGCGACCGCGATCAGCCTGTGCCGCTCGTCGACGCGGCGGGCCAGGTGACGATGCCGGGACCGATGGCGTCGATGCCGGGGATGGACCATTCCGCACACGGGGATCAGATGCCGACGATGCCCGGCATGCTTATGCCGGAGCAGCTCGCCAGGCTCGACGCGGCACGCGGCCCGAGATTCGACCAGCTCTTGCTGACCTACATGATCCAGCATCACCGCGGGGCGGTCTCCATGGTGCAGGCGCTCTTCTCCAATCATGGCGCTGGCCAGAACGAGACGATCTTCAAGTTCGCGTCTGACGTCGAGGTCGATCAGGCAACCGAGATTCGCCGGATGCTCCAGATGCTGTTCGAGCTCGACGTCCCGCCGCCGGCACTCTAGTGCGCTGCGCCACGACGCGACCCACAGCGTCGTTCCCTATCGCCCACTCTCTTAAGGAGTCATTGATGTCCATCGTTCGCCTGCGCCGCTCGGGCGCGTTGTCGTGCTCCGGTCGCTTCGCAGCGACAGCGTCGGTCGTCCTCCTGGCCGCGTGCACCCCGGCCACGCCGCCGGCGACCGCGCCGGCCCCGGCCGCTGATGCTCGCCTCTCTGACCGTCGCGTCGGCCTCTCGGCGGGCCTATTCAACGCTGGCGAAGCGATCGCCGGAATGAAGATCGTCGCGAAGGCCCCGTCACCGCCGGGCTTTCTTGGCGAGACGAACTCCGACCTGGCCTTCACCGGCAACTACGTCATTCAGGGCAACTACAATGGCCCGGTGGTCTGGGACATCAGCAACCCGTCCGCGCCGACGCTGGTCGTGGCATTCAGCTGCCCGGCCTCGCAGAACGACGTCTCGGTCTAC
>CAMBNV010000003.1 GCA_945869195.1 Gemmatimonas phototrophica
CCACCACCACCACCACCACCAGGGCCACCAGCGCCCGGCGTCGCGCCACCCATTGGGCTCGCGCCGCCAAACATCGCTTTCATCCGATCATTGTTCTGCTCACGCTGTGCCTGCAGGGCTGCGGCCGAGAGGAGCGCCACCTGCTCGCCTTCCTCCAGGCCACTGAGGACCTCAGTGTAGTCGTAGTCGGCGGTGCCGAGGCGAACGACACGCGGCTCCCAGCCGCCGTCAGTCTTTTTCACAAAGACGAGTCCGGAGCGGGGCGGGGTGCGCGACGCACCGGCATTCTGGTTGCCCGACGGCGCGCGGCTGGACGGAGCGGCACCACTTCCTGCGCGCGCGCGGCAGGCGCGCACCACCTGCATGTCGACGCCGAGTTCCGTATAGGCGGCGCGGAGGTCGGTGTTGAGCGCCTGTCGGTCGGCGTTCGGGTCGCGCATCTTCGCGGTGAGGTCGTCGACCTTCTTGGCTGCCGCCGGCTTCGCCGTGCGCGCGGCGGTGATCGCCCTACACTGCGCATCGGTGACGTCGGGCAACTGCCCGCCCATTCCGCCGCCCTGACGGGCACCCCCCTGCTGTCCGCTGCCCTGAAGTAGGTCGACAAATCCCGGCGTGGAGACGGGGACCTGGCGCCCGCGTCCGCCGCTCGGACCCATGGTATTGTTCGCGGGGGCGGTGCCTGGTGCACGGCCCATGCCGCCTCTGCCACCAGCACCACCGCCCGTCGAGCCGCCGCCCGTCGCGGCGCGAATCTGCGCCTGCACGCTGTCGGCGTCGAGTCCAAGGAGTGTGGCCGCCTGCGCCGCTTCGCGGACCGACCGGACCGACTCGTTCGGGACGGTGAGCACCATCTCGCGACGCTCGGCGACAATCGCGACCTCGCCATTCATGCCCGGCATGAGGAGGCCTTCCCGGTTGTCGAGCGAGATGAGGACGGGGAACATCGTGACGTTCTGCTGGACGACGGCCTGCGGCTCGATCTTTTCGACGGTGCCGCGGAACTGGCGATCGGGAAAGGCGTCGACCGTGACGGTGGCCTCGAAGCCGGGGCGAACCTGACCGATGTCGGTCTCGTTTACGAGGGCGCGGGCCCGGACTTTCGTGAGATCGGCCATCTTGACGATTGTCGTGCCGCCACCGGCCGTGCTCGTGCCCGACTGAATTACCTGACCGAGCGCGACGGGCTTTTCGATGATGGTGCCCATGACCGGTGCGGTCACGCGGGCGTCGTCGAGCCGCTGTTGCGCGAGGTCGAGTGAAGCGCGCGACCGGACGATCGTCGCGGCGGCGTTGGCGTAGTCGAGCTGCGCGGTTTCGTTCTCTTGGGCGGTGATGATCTTGGCGGCGAAGAGGTCGTCCGAGCGCTTCTTCTGGATTTCGGAGACCTGGAGCTTTTTCTCGGCGGCGTCGAGGTCGGCACGCGACTGGTTGTACTGATTCTGTACGTCGCGGGTGTCGAGCTGAACGATGAGATCGCCTGGGCTCACGAGTGTGCCCGTTTCGACCGGCATCTCGGTCACCTGACCGGAGGAGCGCGACTTGACCTCAACGACGTTGATCGGTTCGATCACACCGGTGGCCTCGGCCGCCACGACGATCGTGCGCCGCTCGACCGCCGCGGTGCGGATGGTGACCGTTTCGTCCTGCCTCCCACTGCAAGCGATAGTGAGGCCGGCGAGGGCGATGAGCTTGAGGGACTGGCGAATCACGGCAGGAGCTCCGATGGGGTGCGTTGGGTCAGAATTGCGAGTGGGACGCTCGCGCGGGACGAGCGATTAGAGGTCACGCCCAATGAGGGCTTCGATCTGCGCCTTGGCGATCCGGGCATCGAGGCGAGCCTGAATGAGCGCCTGGCGCGCCGAGATGAGCGTGGACTGCGAGGTGATGAGCTCCAGCAACGTGCCTGCTCCGAGATTGTAGCGCTCCTGCTGCACGCGGAGATCCTCTTCACCGGCGACGACCGACTGCCGCTGGATATCGGCCCGCGCCTCGGCGGTGCGAAAGTTACCGAGCTGCTGGATCAACTGTTGACGCGCACTCAGTCGGACGTCACGCAGCTGCGCGTCGGCATTGTCCTCGGCGATGCGCGAGGCGAGGACCTGCTGCTCACGGCCGAGCCCGTTGAAGAGCGGAAAGCTGAGTCGAAGGCTCGTCGAGAGGTTCTTGTTGCGCCCGTCGCCGAGGAATCCAAACCCACTTTCCGACGAGGCAAAGCTTTCGGAGAGGCCGAGCGAGAGTGTCGGGAGGTAGGGCGCGAGGGCAGCGCGCCGGCCCTGCTGGGCGGAGGCGAGCTGACTCTGTGACTGCCGCACGGTCGGGCCGCGTTCAATGAGGCCGAACAGCTCATTTTCCGAGAGCGTGATCGTCGCGACGACGGAGGTGTCGCTCGTCACGGCGGTGACGACAGCCGTCGAGCCGACGAGCCGCGAGAGGCTGGCATTTGCAGACGCGAGCGCGTTGTCGGCCGTGAGGGCCGCGAGGCGGGCGTTGCCCACCTGGATGATCGAGCGCAGCGAGTCGGAGCGCGTGGCGGCACCCGCCGCGACGCGCGCCACTGCGGCACGCAACTGCAGCTGGGACTGCTCCAGCTGCACCAGCGCCGCGGTCTGCTGCTCGCGGGCGGCGAGTACGGCGAAGTACTGCTGCTTCACGTCCCGGGCGACGGCGAAGTTCTGTGAGGTTTCGGCCGCGTCGGCGGCGTCGACGTTGGCGCGCGCCGTCTGGAGGTCGAAGTAGCGGCGGCCGCCGGAGAAGAGGTCGACGTTGGAGCTGACACTGTGATTGGCGCGCCAGGGGGCGTCGTTCGGGAGGATCGAGTCGAGGGCTTCGACGTAGCGCGTGCCGTTCTGCTTGGCGGCGCCTCCACCGAAAGAGAGCGTCGGCAGGAAGGCACCCAGGCGGGTGCGAACGATCGCGGCGTTGGAGCGCACCGAGTTGCGCGCCTGCACCGCGGCGGGCGCGTTCTGGCGTGCGAGTCGGACGGCTTCATCGACGGTGATCGGGCGTGCGGCAACTTGCGCGAGGAGCGTCGCGGGAAATGCAACGAGGAGCACCAGACTGTTCACGCGCGCCTTCATTGCCGCTTCTCCTGCCGGCGAGCCTCTTCGCGCTCGCGCTGCATTTTGTCATAAACGGTCTGCTGCTCAGGAGTGAGCAGCTCCCGGATCTGCTTGCGGGCGTTCACCGTGACAGAGTCAAGCAACGGGCGGGTCGGTCCCATCAACTCCTCGAACCGCCGGTTGCGCGCATCGAGGATCGAGTCGAGCCGCACCCGTTGTGTCGCGTCGAGCTTGAGGTTGTCGGCGAGTTTGGAACGCATGGCGCGCGGGTTGGCCCATTCATTCACGAGCCGCTCGCGCAGTACCCAGCGATCGACGGTGACACCGACGGCGGCGCCGGCGGCCATCGCCAATAGGTAGAACCCCAGAGCCATCTCTTTGGTTCGCGTCATTGCTGCAATCCTCAGTGGCCGGTTGCGGCGCGCATGGTCGCCGGACGCTCGTCGAGGGCGTTCCGGCGGGCGAAGACGGGCTGGTCCATTCCGGGCGTCTCAATCACGCTCTCAAAGGCCATCTGCGTCTCGACGGCGCGCGCGCGCAGGTAGACCGATCCGGCCACGATGAGGATAAGGCTGGCGGCGATCATGCCGAAGCGGTACGCGCGCTCGGAGAGGGCCCACCAGCTCCCCTCCTCCTGCCCGCGTTCGATGCGCGCCATGATGCGCTGCTCGAGCGCGTCCCAGTAGCCTGGATCGCTCGGCGGCGCAACGATTCCCCGCAACGCGTTGGTGAGGGCGTCATCCCGGACGAGCGCCGGGCCGTTCAGGTGATCGGTCATAGTCCGCTCCGTACGTCGCCGAGGATTCGGCGCAAGTGAGACCTGGCATAGTGGAGATCGGAGCGCGCCGTCCCTTCCGGGATGTCGAGCATCGTGCCGATCTCTGAGTGCTTGAATCCTTCAACATCATGGAGGACGATCACCGAGCGCTGTCGCGCAGGGAGCGTCGCCAGAGCCTGCGTGAGCCGGGTCCGCAGTTCGCTCGACTCGGCGGGATCCCGGAATGGCGAGGCCACCGTCTCGGAGAGCTCGTCGGCGTCGCGCACTTTGCGGCGGCGGGTGACGTCGAGCGCCGCGTTGGCGACGATCCGGTGCAGCCAGGCACCGAATGCTTGGTCAGGGAGGAACCGGTCGATCGCCTTGAATGCATGCAGAAAGGCCTCCTGCACGGCATCCTCGGCGTCCTCGTGATTCATCACGATCGACCGTGCGACCACGTACGCGCGCCGCTGATGCCGGCGCACGAGTTCCGAGAACGCCTCGCGGGTGCCGCGCTGGGCGGCAACGACGAGGTCGCGCTCGTCCGACGGCCGCTCAGTCATGAACGGTCGGGGAACACTCGCCCAAGGCAGGGCGACGGCGGTCATTGCAGGTCCTCACTTGTCACATCCTACACTACGCAAGATTAACACCGGGCGTTGGGGTCCTCGGGCAAACGATCGACCGCTCAGGAGGCGGCGGGACTGGCGAGCCCGAGCCCGAGCGCCGGCGCGCTCGCGCGCATCGCCCCGATCACGAACGCGATATGGGCGTCGAGTTCGACGCCCATATCGGCGGCGCCGTTCAGGACGTCGTCGCGCGAGACACCGCGGGCGAAGGCCTTGTCCTTCATCTTCTTTTTGACCGACGAGGCCTCGAGATCCATGACGCTGCGGGAGGGCCGGACGAGCGCGGCGGCCGTGATGAGCCCACAGAGCTCGTCGACCGCGAACAGCACCTTGGCCATGCGGCTCTCTCGCGGCACGCCTGTGAACAGGGCGTGGCCGAGAATCGCGGTGCAGATGTCGTCTGGGTAGCCGAGCGTGCGGAGGTGGCGGACGCCCTCGCTCGGATGCTCGGAGTCGGCGGCCTGTGCGGCGTTGGGAAAACGCTCGTAGTCGAAGTCATGCAGGAGACCGACGAGCGCCCACCGGTGCTCCTCCTCGCCGAAATGGCCGGCGTAGGCTCGCATGGCGCACTCGACGGAGAGCATGTGCTTGCGGAGGGACGCGCTGGCGGTCCAGGACTCCATGAGGGCGAGAGCAACGTCGCGAGTGGGCAGCGGGGAGGCGGACATGAAGAAGGGGGAGAGCAGGGTGAATGTGTCGACCACCCTTATGAATCTAAATGGATGACGGGGCCTCCACGTACCGCCGCCCCATCGCACGGCAGCCTACGTCACGCGCGCCGTAACAAAAGCGCCCCGCGCCCGGGTGGGGGCGCGGGGCGCTCAGGCGACGCCGGCGAAGGCGGCGTTATCTCAATGTGTCTCGGCAGTGCCCGGGGACGCTTCGTGGCTCGCGAACTTTCTGTTCGTGAGCATGGTGACCGTTACGACGACGACCGCAATGCAGATCGCGCCGATGATGAGGCCCTTGAAAGCAGCGGCGCTGTCACGGCCGGTCATGGGGGTGCCGGAAGTCATGGTCGGAGAGGGGAGAAGGTGGAAAGTAGACGGCTGAGAGGGAACGGGAGATTCGGCCGAGAGCGATTAGGCGACGCGGACGGTGACCATGTTGTCCTTGTCCGTCAGCTGCTTCATCACGTCGAGGCCGCCGGTGATCTGACCGAACACGGTGTGCACGCCGTTCAGGTGTCGGGTATTGCTCTCCGACAGCACCATGAAGAACTGTGAGCCACCGGTATCTTGGCCAGCATGCGCCATCGACAGCGCCCCGATCTTGTGGGTCTGCGGGTTGCCCGCGGTCTCGCACTTGATCTGCCATCCAGGGCCACCCGTGCCCGGGGAGCCCTTGGATTTGCCGCCGATCTTTGCGTTCGGGCAGCCCCCCTGGACGACGAAGTCGGTGATCACGCGG
Organism: Gemmatimonas phototrophica; assembly: GCA_945869195.1. Lineage (GTDB taxonomy): Bacteria > Gemmatimonadota > Gemmatimonadetes > Gemmatimonadales > Gemmatimonadaceae > Pseudogemmatithrix. The sequence goes on from CAMBNV010000003.1 coordinate 5,856, forward strand.
TGAAAGCGGATCGCATCATAGAAGCCCTCGTTGGCGAGCTTCTCGAAATTGGCGACTGTCCCCGGAGCGTCGGTCTCGTACAGCTCGGCAGTGATGGTGCCCTTGTTGGTCTCGAACGTCGCGGTCTTCATGGGAGCAGAGAAGAGAGGAATAGAAGGGAGAGGGTAGCGCGGGAAAGATAGCCGGGCGGAGGAGAGCGGACCACCGTCCTCGGAGGCGGTCAACCGCGCCGCTGGAGGTTGATGGTCAGCGCCGCGGGCGCGCCGCAGAGGAGGCCGCGAACTGGTAGTACCGCGCCACCTTGCACCCGTTCTTGTACGCGGGGTCGAAGGTCCACTTCGCCAGCGCCGTCCGCGCACCATTGGTGAACCAGATGTTTGACGATTCGACCACCGTGAAGGTCGTCATATCCGGCTTGCCGAGCGTATCGACGAGGACCTCGACTCTGATCACCGAGCTCCCGTCACGGTTGAGTGCGGTGCGGGGGACGGGACGGCGAATCGGGGCGGGCTCCATCTTGAGCGGCGATGGAACGCGTTCCACGTCGAGGCGTGGATCGAGGCGTGCGTCCTCACGCGCCAGGACGCAACGGTCCCCAGGGGGCGCGAGCAGCTGCGCATTGCTCGCCGCCGCCTGAGTCCCCACCGAGGCGCAGGCACTCAGGGCGGCGCCGGCGATTGCCAGCGCCGTGATGGTGCGGAGCGAAGGGAGTCTGCTCGAACGGGGGCACGAGATCGTGGTCACGGATCGGGTCGGGTTTAAGGAGTCGCCGACGGACAGAGGTCGACGAGGACGCAGTCATGGCACTTCGGCTTACGAGCATCGCAGGTGCGGCGCCCGTGCCCGATCATCAGGTGGGCGAGCTGCGCCCAGGTGTCTCGTTCGAAGAGCGGTAGTAAGGCCTGCTCGATCCGCACGGCATCGGTCTCTTTCGTCAGCCCGAAGCGCGCCGACAGGCGCGCGACGTGGGTGTCGACCACAATGCCCTCGTTCAGCCCGAAGGCATTGCCGAGGACGACGTTAGCCGTCTTGCGGCCGATACCGGGGAGGCTGACGAGTTCGTCCATCGTGCGTGGGAGCTGGCCGCCATGTTCACTGTGTAGCATGCGGGCGAGGCCCTGGATCGACTTCGCCTTGTTGCGAAAGAAGCCGGTGCTCCTGACCACCTCTTCGATCTCGTCCCTCGGGGCCGCCGCGAGCGCCGCCGCGTCGGGCCAGCGCCGAAACAACTCGGGGGTCACCAGGTTCACACGTTTGTCGGTGCACTGCGCCGAGAGCACGGTGGCGACCGCGAGCTCGAACGGGTTGCGATGCGCGAGCTCGCAGTGGGCGTCGGGATATGCCACGGCGAGGCGGCGCTGGATCTCGCGGGCGTGGTCACGCAGCGCGCCGCCCCGCAGTCGTTTCATGGGGCGAGCGTTCACTGGCGCGCGCGCGCGCGTCGCCGGCGCGTCGCAAACTCCACGAACGCGTCGGCGCCGCGCGTGTTGATCACGTCGGCGGCGCCGAGCCAGCCTTTGCGCGCCATGCCGATCCCCAGCGCCATGTTGTCGAGCCCAGCGACCGAGTGCGCATCGGGGCCGATCTCGATCTGCGCCCCATGCCGGCGGGCCGAGCGTGCGAGGCGCCAGTCGATGTCGAGTCGGTGCGGGTCGGCATTGAGCTCGATCGCGACGCCGAGCTCGCCGGCGCGGCGCATCACGGCCTCCATGTCGATCGCGAACGGCTCGCGGGTGAGCAGGAGACGGCCGGTCGGGTGTCCGAGGATCGCCATGTGCGGATCTTCGAGCGCCTTGAGCACGCGGTCAGTCATCTGCCGCTCGTTCATTCCCATCCGCGAGTGGACCGAGGCAATCACATAGTCGAAGCGGTCGAGCACCTCGACCGGATAGTCGATGCGACCACAGGGCAGGATGTCGGCTTCGACGCCCTTGAGCAGGCGAAAATCGGTGAAGCTCGCGTTAATCGCGTCGATCTCCTCGTGCTGTCGTTGGAGCGACTCGACCGTAAGGCCACCGGAGTAGAAGGCCGACTGCGAGTGATCGCTGATGCCGACGTAGCTCCAGCCGCGTTGCCGCGCCGCTGCCGCGAGCTCCGCGATGGTCGCGCCGCCATCGGAGTACTGCGAGTGACAGTGCAGCACGCCCTGGATGTCCGGCAGTTCGATCAGGTGCGGCAGCGAGCCCTGAGCCGCGGCTTCTGATTCCCCGAGCCCCTCGCGGAGCTCCGGTGTGAGCCACGGAAGGCCAACCGCCGCATAGAGCGCGGGTTCGTCGGCGAGCTCGACGACCGAGCCGTCGCCGCGACGGAGCTGATGCGCCCCGAGGTTCAGTCCGCGTACCGCGGCGCGGGCGACGAGCTCCTGCACATGATCCTCGGAGCCGGTGGCGCGACACCAGGTGACCACGAACTCGTCGACCGGTACGCATTGCAGGATGAGACGCACGCCATCGTCGTAGCGGATCGTCACCGCGCGGGTGCCGCTGCCGACGGAGTCGCGGACGCCGGGCGCGTGGGCGAGCGCGGCGGCGACCGCCTCGGGGTCGCGGACACAGGCGGCGACGATCTCGACCTCTCGCACCGTTTCGCAGTGGCGGCGAACGGCGCCGGCGATCTCTGCGCGCACCACTCCGGCTTGTCGCCGCACCGACGCCAGTAGGCGCTCGGCCTCGGCGCGGCCGTGTGGGTAGAGCACCTGCGCACCGCTCTCCTTGAGCCAGGCGATGCCGCGCAGCACCTGCTCGGTTGACCGCGCGCCGAAGCGCGGTAGCTTCGTCAGTCGCCCGTCACGCGCGGCGTCCTCGAGCTCCTGGAGCGTGTCGATGCCGAGCCCTTCGTGGATGCGGCGGATGCGCGACGGCCCGAGTCCGGGAATGCGCAGCATCTCGAACAGACCCTCCGGCGTCGACTCGCGGAGTCGGTCGAGCAGCGCGGACTCTCCGGTCTCCTGGATGTCCTCGAGAACGTCGATCACCTCGGGCGCGAAGCGGCGCTTGTCGCGCCGGAGCAGCGCGGCGACCGGCTGGGCCTCGGCAGCGGCGAGGGCCCGTGCCGCATCGGCGTACGGCGCCGGGACGGCCGGATCCTCTCCCTGCAACTCAAGCAGGGCCACGATCTCGTGGAGGAGGTGGGCGACCGTGCGGGAATCCATGGATGAAAGATAGGTCGAGCACGGTGCTCGATGGTGCCGATCTGTGGCGGAATGCGCTCGTCGCTGCGACCCCGCTACTCCTCGACCAGGTAGGCGGTGGCTCCAAGGAAGAGCCGAATGGCGGCGAAGAGCGCCTCCGGTTGTTCCACATACGGCACATGGCCGCAGTCGTCCAGCCAGACGCGCTGCGCCGACAGCGCGTCTGCCGCCGCTTCGGCCGAGGCCAGAGGGATCGGATCCTGCCTCCCATGCACGACCAACGCGGGGACGCGAAGATCACGCAGCGCTGGGACGAGGTCGAACGCGCCGAGTGACTCCCAGACCGACTGCTGCACGCGACCGGTCACGCGGAATGGTGTGAGGTCGCGGGCGCGCCTCGGGTCGGCAAAGTACCCTGCGACGCTGAGCTCGAAGGTGCGCTGCCGGTACGCCGTCGGGTCGGAGTCGCGCAGTCCGCTCGAGGCGAGCTCGTCGCGCAGCGCGGCGGCGCCACCGCTCGCCTGCCTCCGCGCGAACTCGGTTTCGAACTCGTCACGAAAGGCGCGCGACACCGGTGCCGGGTCCAGCAGCACCATTCGCGAGGGCACCGGACCGGCGCCCCCCGCGTTGGCTTCGATCGCGTAGAGCATCGCGAGCAGCGCTCCCCACGAATAGCCCACCAGCGAGACCGGCCCCGGCGCGAGTTCGGCGAGCACCGCCGTGAGGTCCTCGACGTGCGTGCGCCAGGTGATCGGCGCCCGGTCGTCGGTCTTGGACCGCCCGCCACCGCGTTGGTCGTAGAAGAGGCAGGTTCGGTCCTCGGCGAGCGCGAGCAGCTGGGGCAACAGATAGTCGTGATGCGCCCCAGGACCGCCGTGGAGGACGACGAGCGTGCCGCGGGGTGCGTGGGGCGCATAGCGGCACCAGTAGAGTGGTAGCGCCGTCGTTGTCGTGAGGCCGCTCGCGCGCGGCGCTCGTATTCTCGCGTTGATCAACGCGCCGTGAAGTCGGTCGCGACCGTCACGGCTTTGCACGAGGCTGCGATGAGGGTCGCCGCGTGGTCGAGATCGATCAGACTGACCATCTCGTTGGGCGAGTGCATGTAGCGGTTGGGCACCGAGAGCAGTGCCGTCGCGACGCCGCGCCGCGCGAGATGGATCGCGTCGGCGTCGGTGCTCGTCTCGCGCCCTGCCGCGTGCAGCGTGAAGGGGATTCGCAGCAGCTCGGCGGCGTCACGCAGGATCTTGAAGGCGACGGGCGAGACCACCGAGCCGCGCGTGAGTACTGGCCCGCTGCCGAGGCTGGAGTCCCCGAGCTCTTTCTTCTCGACGCCGGGGTGATCGGTCGCGAAGGTGACATCCACGACGATGGCCATCGCGGGATCAATGCGCTCGCCCGCGACCCGAGCACCGCCGCCATGATAGGCGATCTCTTCCTGCGTGGTGGCCACGGCCACCACGCGCGCCTCACCTGGCGCGGCCGCGTAGCGGCGCAGCGCCTCGAGCACGACAAAAGCGCCGATCCGGTCGTCGATTGAGCGCGACACGATCCGATCGTTCGGGAAGTCGAGCGTGCGCGAGTCGATCACCCCGGCGTCACCGATCGACAACCGCGCCTCGGCCTGGGCGCGGGTCGCGGCGCCGATGTCGACCCACAGGTCGGTCATCTTCGTCGCTTTCTCGCGGTCCTCAACCTTGATCAGGTGAATCGGCTTCTTGCCGACGGCGCCGAGCACGTCGCCGTCACGGCCGAGGAAGCGAATGCGCTGGGCAACGAGCACCTGCGGGTCCCACCCGCCGATCGGCGCGAGGTAGATGTACCCATCGTCGTCGATGTAGGTGATGATCACGCCAATCTCGTCGATATGACCCGCGAGCATGATCGTCGGTTCACCGGTCGGATTGACGATGGCCATCGAGTTGCCGTGCACATCGGACTGTACCTCGGCGGCGAAGGTGCTCGCCTCGTCGCGCCAGACCTTGGCCGCGGCCGACTCGTAGCCTGAGGGGCCGGGCGTGTCGAGCAATGATTTTAGAAAAGTGATGGCGGCGGGCTTTAACATGCGAGGGACCTCAGGCGGGGTGCGCGGCCGGCGTGAGCGCGCGCGCGAAGGCGGGCTCGACCGGTGAGAAGAGTGTCGGATTGAATAGTCGTGCGAAGAGCTCCACGCCGTCTACGAGCCGCGGACCGGGCCGGCTGACGAAGGCGTTGGCGTCGAGCGCGAAAACACGGCGTTCGCGTGCCCAGGCCCACTCCGGGCGTGCGAGGAGGCGGTCGCCCTCAACCGCGGAGTGCGCAAGGTCGTAGCCACAGGGCGCAATGAGAATGACCTCGGGGTCGGCGGCTCGGACCGCGTCCATGGTCACCACCACCGAGTGCTCGCCTGGTTTCGCGCCCACGTCCACGCCGCCGGCGCGTCTGACCATCTCGGGTACCCAATGTCCCGCGGCGTAGAGCGGGTCGCCCCACTCGATCACCGCCACCCGCGGGCGGGGCGCCGTGGCGGCCTGAAGCGTCTCGTGCAGGAGGCGGAGTCGCGCGCGCGCGCCGGCGAGGATCTCGGCGGCCTCGTCCGCGAGTGCCATCGCCTCACCGACCAGACGAATATCCTCGAGAACGCCGTCGAGCGAGGTCGCCGAGAGCGTGATCACGCGCGGCACCGGGGCGAGCCGCGCCGCGACCGCCCGCACGTCGGACTCCATGACCGCACAGACCGCACAGAGCGCCTGTGTGATGATCAGGTCGGGGTTGAGGGCGCGTATGCGATCTTCGTAGAGCGCGTAGAGTGGGGCACCCTGCGACGCGATCGCGTGCACCTGGGCGTCGACCACCCCTGGGGCGGCGGTGTCGTCGATCGCGGTGCCCGTGACACGCACGCGCGACGCCACAAGCGGCGGATGGTCGCAGGCATGCGTCACCCCGACCAGGTGCTCCATCCCCCCGAGCGCGGCGACGATCTCGGTCGCACTGGGGAGCAGCGAGATGACGCGCATTAGCTCCGCGTGTCGGGAATGGGCAGCAGGAGGAGGACGACGGCAAAGGTCAGCACCCCCACGGCCATCGTCACGAGCGGCGCCCCCAGGAAGTACTGCACAATCCCATGGAGTGCGGCGCCCTCTGCCGGTGCCCACCCGACGATGAGTGCCGTTTTGACGTCCTGTTCATTCTTCGCTGCCTCGACGCGACCGCGGAAGAAGAGCGCGAACACCACCGCGAACGCCGAGAAGGCCCACGAGACGTAGCGGATCGCCTGTAGCGTTTTGAGGGTGTCTGGATCGGTCGCATCAGGGATGCCGCCCTGGATCCGCAGATAGGCGGTGATCCCGGCGAATACCGCCACGCCGCCGATGAGCGCGGTGCGGATGAGGAAGAGCCGTCTCACGGCAGCTTGCGCTCGTAGACGCTTCGTCCACCCACCCAGGTGGAGAGCACCAGGGTCGAGCCCAGTAGGGCGTCGGGCACGCGCATGATGTCCTGATCGAGCACCACGAAGTCCGCGCGCTTGCCAGCCGTCAACGAGCCTAGTTCGTTCTCCTGGAACGCCGCGTACGCCGCCCAGAGCGTCATCGACTTGAGCGCTTCGTCGCGCGTCATCCGTTGCTCGGGATACCAGCCGCCGGCGGGCCAGCCGCGGGCGTCCTGCCGCGAGACGCTCGCCCGGAACGAGATGAGCGGATCCACGTACTCCACGGGGAAGTCGGAGCCGTTGGGGATCACGACGCCGCTCTCAAGGAGCGATCGCCAGGCGTACGCGCCGCGCAGGCGGCCCTCGCCAAGGCGGGTCCCGGCCCAGTACATGTCGCTCGTCTGGTGCGAGGCCTGCATTGACGGGATCACGCCAAGCGCGGCGAACCGCGGAATGTCGTCGGCGCTGAGGACCTGGGCATGCTCCACCCGGAAGCGATGATCAGCGGTCGGGAGGGCCTTCAGTGCCGCTTCGTAGCTGTCGAGCACCAACCGGTTGCCTCGATCGCCAATCGCATGGGTGTTCATCTGGAAGCCGGCGCGGAGCGCGCGCGTCGCGAACTCCGTGATGTGCGCGGGGGCCGAGACGAGCAGGCCGGTGGTGCGCGCGTCGTCCGCATAGGGCTCGAGCAGCGCTGCGCCACGCGAACCGAGCGCGCCGTCCTGATAGAGCTTGATCGACCGGACCCAGAGCGTGCCGTCGTACAGTCCCAGCTGCGGGCCACGTTTGAACCAGGCGTCAATCGTCGGCGCATGATCGGAGATCATCGCGTACAGGCGGATATTCAGCGCGCCCTCGCGACCGAGCTCCTCGTACAGCTCGAGCACCGTTGCCGAGGCGCCGGCATCGTGCACCCCCGTGAGTCCCCATCGGTGCATCTCGTCAATCGCGAGCTTGATCGCGTGTTTGGTCTGCGCGCGCGTCTGCGCGGGGATCGCGGTTTCGATCAGGCCCTGCGCGTTGTCGACGAAGACGCCGGCCGGGTTGCCCAGCGCGTCCCGTTCGATCTTTCCGCCGGCCGGATCCTTGGTCGCCTTGGTGACGCCCATCTTCTGAATGGCGAGCGCGTTCACGAGCCCGGCATGGCCGTCGACGCGCTCGAGGTAGACGGGATGGTCGGGGAGGGCGCGCGAGAGCGCCTCGTGGGTGGGCCAGCGCGTGTCGCCCCAGTCATTCTGGTCCCAGCCGCGACCGACGATCCAGTCGCCCTTTGGCGTGGTGCGTCCGCGCTCCACCACACGGGCGATGACCTGCTCGTACGACGTAGTGCCGACGAGGTCGACGTTGAGCAGTGACTGGCCGAGGCCGGTCACGTGGGCGTGGGCATCGGTCATCCCGGGGATGACCGTCCGGCCCTCGAGGTCGAGGGTGCGGGTACTGGTCCCGGTAAGCGCCCGCGCGCCGGCGCGGTCGCCGACGAAGACTACCCGTCCGCCGCGGATCGCCATCGCCTCGACGATGGCGCGCGCGCCGTCGGCGGTGTAGATGCGACCGTTGGTGACGACAAGGTCGGCGGGCAGCTGCTGCGCGACGAGCGGATCGCCGCCGACAAACAGCGCGACTGCGGTCAGTGCAAGGGAACGGATCATCAGACTCATCATGAGGTGGTTCCAGAAGGAATGACGGGACGACTACCTGCGGATTCTAGTCCCCACCCACGCGGCGCGAAACGCCAACTGCGCGACCGTCGGGGTCCGGTCTTCACAATCAGGAGCGCCGATCCGGGCTCGTCGAAGCCGGTGAGGTAACGAAACTGCGGCTGCTGTTGGAAGGGGACGAAGTCGGGAGTGGGCTCGCGGCCGCCGAGCACCAGGAGCACGCCGTCGGGGAGTGCCGCGGTTAGGGCCGCCCGCCGCGCCGCGAACTCGCTCTGGCCAATCTGCGCCGGCAGCACGGAGGCGGAGGGGGCGACGAGACACAGGAGAACGAGTGTCCCCCCGCGCGCCTTGCGCGCCGATCCGGTGCGACGGAGGCGGATCAGAGTGGCGGACAGACGGCGCACGAGGGACTCCGGTGTGAGATCGAGCGGCACGAGATCGTCCGGAAGATGGCGACAGGCCGCCGTGGGCGCACCGGTCCAGCGGAGGGGCGGCGGGGGACGTAGACTACCAGAAATCCCCCCTCACCGGAGTCATTCCGTGATGTTTTGGCGCACTGTTCGTAACGCTCTCTCACTGCTGGCGGTCCTGGCCCTCTCGGCCGACGCCCAGCAACGCCTGACCTCCCCTAAGGACTTCTTCGGCCACGAGATCGGCGCCGACTACGTCCTTCCGAACTACACCAAGTTTGTCGAGTACTGGCAGCGGCTCGCGACCGAGTCCGATCGCATGGACCTGGACACGATCGGCTTTACCGCCGAAGGCCGTCCGCAGCTGATGGCAATCGTCTCCAGCCCCGAGAACCTCCGGGATCGCGAGCGGTACCGGAAGATCGCTGAACAGCTCGCGCGCGCCGAGGGGATCACCCCGGTGCAGGCGCGCCAGCTCGCCAAAGAGGGGAAGGGCATCGTCTGGATCGACGGCGGCCTGCACGCGACCGAAGTGCTCGGGGCGCAGCAGCTGATCGAGAGCAACTGGCAGCTCGTGTCGGGCGACGACGAAGAGACCGTGCGATTCCGCAATGATCTCATCATCGTGATGGTCCATGCGAACCCCGACGGCATGGAGCTCGTGAGCAACTGGTACATGCGCGAGTCCGACCCGAAGAAGCGCAACATGAACATCCCGTCCCTCTACCAGAAGTACGTCGGGCACGATAACAACCGCGACTTCTACATGGTGTCGCAGCCAGAGTCGGAGAACATGAACCGGGTGCTCTACCAGGAGTGGTATCCCCAGGTGATGTACAACCATCACCAGGCGGGCCCGGCGGGCACCGTGATGTTCGCGCCGCCGTTCCGCGACCCGATGAACTACAACCTGCACCCGCTCATCCGCACCGGACTCGACGTCGTGGGTAGCGCGATGCACAATCGCTTCGTCACCGAGGACAAGGGTGGCGTGGTGATGCGGGCGACGACGGGCTATTCGACCTGGTGGAATGGCGGCCTACGCACCACGGCCTACTTCCATAACATCATCGGCCTGCTGACGGAGACTGTCGGCAACCCGACGCCGATGGAGATTCCCTTCGTCCCCAACCGGCAGATCCCGAGCGCCGACGTCCCGCTTCCCGTGAAGCCAGGCGTCTGGCATTTTCGCCAGTCGGTTGACTACTCGGTGACCGCTAATCGGGCCGTGCTCGACGTGGTCGCGCGCAACCGTGAGAACTTCCTGTTCAACATCTGGAAGATGGGCACCGATCAGATTGCCAAGGGTAGCCGCGACAGCTGGACCGTCTGGCCGCGCCGGATCGAGGCGATCCAGAAGCAGATGGTCGCCGCCCCTGCCGCCGGCGGGTTCGGCGGTGGAGCGAGTCAGTCGCGTAGCGGCCCGGCCGCGCAGGCGCTGATGGCGACGCTCTACTCGCCCGAGCGGCGCGATCCGCGTGGCTACGTGATCCCTTCCGACCAGGCGGACTTCCCGACGGCGGTGCGGTTCATCGCCACGTTGCAGAAGAACGGCGTCGACGTGCACCGCGCGACGGCAGCGTTCCAGCTCGGCGGGAAGCGCTACGCCCCGGGCTCGTACGTCGTGAAGGTCGGACAGGGATTCGGCTCGCATGTGATCGACATGTTCGAGCCCCAGGACCATCCCGATGACTTCCGCGTGCCCGGTGGCGCGCCCACGCCGCCGTACGACAATGCCGGCTGGACGCTCGCGATGCAGATGGGGGTACAGTACGACCGCGTCCTTGAGACAATCGACGGCCCGTTCGAGAAGATCACGCCGAACAATCGCGTGAAGCCGATGGCCGGCACCGTGGCGAGCAGCGGCACGTGGGCGCTCTCCGGTCAGACGAATGACGCGTTCATCGCGGTCAATCGCCTATTGAAGGCCGGTGCCAGTGTATCGCGCAAGAACGACGGTACCTGGATCATCGCCAGCACCGCCATCAGCCGGCCGATCGTCGAGCGCGCTGCGCGTGAACTCGGCCTCAACTTCACCACCGGGAGCGCGTCCGGTACGCAGCCGGTGAAGTCGATGCGCGTTGGTCTGTGGGATCGCTTTGGCGGCTCCATGCCCAGTGGCTGGACGCGGTTTCTGCTCGAGCAGTACGAGTTCCAGTTCAGCGTCGTCTATGCGCAGGATCTCGACGCAGGCAACCTGAACGCCAAGTATGACGCCCTGGTCTTCGTCGACGGCGCGATTCCAGCGATCCGCAGCGCTGCTGCGGGTGGGGGTGCGGGCCGCGGCGGAGCGGGTGGCGGCGGTGTGATGGACACGACCTCCTTCTCGGCCGCCATGCGCCGGACGGTTGGCAACGTCACGCAGGACATCACGATGCCGCTCATCAAACAGTTCGTGGAGAAGGGTGGCATGGTGATCACCATCGGTACCTCGACGAACATCGCGCAGCATCTTGGCCTCCCGATCTCCGACTATCTCGTGGAGCGGGCGCCGGACGGAACCGAGCGCGAGCTTGGCAACACGAAGTTCTATGTGCCGGGATCACTGCTCGAGGTCGCGGTCGACAACACCCAGCCGGCCACCGTCGGCTTTGGGAAGCGCGCCGTTGTGATGTTTGACAACAGCCCCGTCTTCAAGCTCACGCCGGACGCGCTCGCGCGCGGTGTGCGGCCGCTGATGTGGTTCGACTCGGCCACGCCGCTCCGGAGCGGCTGGGCGTGGGGGCAGAACTATCTCGAGGGCGGCGTCGTGGCCGCCGAGGCGACGATCGGACGTGGGACCTTGCGACTGATCGGGTTCGAACCACTCTTCCGCGCCCAGCCGGCGGGGACGTTCAAGATGGTGTTCAACGGCTTGATCGGTGTGAACAAGCCGACGATGTAAGAGCACGGCAGAGCTGAGATGTGGGGAAGGGCGGGGGCCAGTCGGTCTCCGCCCTTCTTCGTGAAACGACGAAGGCGGCCCCCGTGGTGCCCGGCGCGCGCGTCCCCTCTCCCCTCTCTCGTCAGTTACCGGAATAGTGATCTCGCGATCGTCGCGAGCTGCATGTTCGATGTGCCTTCGTAGATCGTCCCAATCTTCGCATCGCGGTAGTACTTCTCTACGGGATAGTCCTTCGTGTACCCGTAGCCGCCGAAGAGCTCGATTGCCAGCGACGTGACCCGCTCACACACCTGCGACGAGAGCAGCTTCGCCATCGCCGCGGACTGCGTGATGTCGCGGCCCGCGTCCGTGAGCCGGGCCGCGTTGTAGACCATGAGTCGCGCGGCCTCGAGCTCCGTCGCGGCCTGCGCGACCTGGAACTGGATCCCCTGAAACTCACTCAGCGGCTTCCCGAACTGCTGCCGCTCCTTGAGGTAGGCGACCGCCGCCGAGAGCGCACCCTGCGCGATGCCGACCATCTGCGCGCCAATCCCAATCCGCCCCTCGTTGAGTGCCGCGATCGCGAACTTGTAGCCCTGGCCCACCGGGCCGAGCACGTCGCTATCGGGGACGAAGACCGACTCGAGGATCACCTCTGTGGTGCTCGAGGCACGGATGCCGAGCTTGTCCTCTTTCTTCCCGACAGCGAACCCCTTTGCGGACCGCTCGACGACGAAGGCCGTGATGCCCTTGTGGCCTTTCGAAGGGTCGACCGTCGCGAAGATGATAAAGAGCCCGGCCTCGGCGCCATTCGTGATCCAGAGTTTGCGGCCGGTGAGGGTCCAGCCACCCTCGGCCTTCACGGCACGCGTCTGTAGCGCAAACGCATCCGATCCGCTCGACGCTTCCGAGAGCGCGTAGGCGCCGATCGTGTTCGAGCAGAGGCGCGGTATCCATCGCGCGAGCTGCTCCTCGCTGGCGGCCGCGATCAGCGGGTTGGCGACGAGCGTATTCTGCACGTCGACCATGATCGCGGCGGCCGCGTCGACCTTGGAGATCTCTTCCACCGCGAGCGTCACCATCATCACTGTCCCACCGGCGCCGCCATGCCGCTCGGGCATCTGGATGCCCATCAGGCCCATCTCGAAATAGGCCCTGATCAGTGCGGGGTCGAGCGTCGCGTCGCGTTCCATCTGCTGCACACGCGGGGCGACTTCGCCCGCGACGAACTCGGCGACAGCGTCACGAAAGGCGATCTCGTCGTCTGAGAGGACGGTGAGCGCCGGGCGGGTGTTCTCTTGGATCGTGGACATCGGTCGATAGCGGCTGAAGGATCGGCACGCAGGGCTCATCGGACCTGCCAAAGATACTCAGCCGGCGACGGGGTCGTAGTTGAGGATGGGTGCCAGCCAACGCTCCGCCACGTGCAGCTCCATGCCTTTTCGCGCCGCATACTGCGCCACCTGATCCTGCTCGATCTTCCCAACGCCGAAGTACTGCGCCTGTGGGTGCCAGAAGTAGAACCCACTCACCGCCGAGGCCGGCCACATCGCGAAGCTCTCGGTGAGGCGGACTCCGGCGTTCTTCTCCGCGTCGAGTAGGTCAAATAGCGTTCGCTTCTCGGTGTGGTCCGGGCAGGCCGGATAGCCGGGCGCAGGACGGATGCCCTGATACTGCTCTTTGATTATTGCGTGGTTGTCGAGCTGTTCGTTCGGCGCGTATCCCCAGAGCTCGCGCCGCACCCGCTCGTGCAGCCGCTCGGCGAATGCCTCGGCGAGCCGGTCAGCAAGCGCCTTGAGCATGATCGCCGAGTAATCGTCGTGCGTCGCCTCGAAGGCTGCGACGCGCGCGTCGAGTCCGATGCCGGTGGTCACCACGAAGCCGCCGATCCAGTCGGTGAGGCCCGAATCGGCGGGCGCGACAAAGTCCGCCAGCGCGAGGTTGGGGCCGGCGTTCTTCACCATCTGCTGACGGATGGTGTGCACGGTGGTCGCGGGCTGCACGCGGCCGTCCTCTCGGGTCCACGCGCGCAGGTGAATGTCCTCAGCGCCGTCAGAGTTGGCTGCGAAGAACCCAACCACCGCGCGCGCCTGCAGCCATTTCTCACTCACGAGCTTCGCGAGCATCGCCTGTGCATCTGCCCAGAGGCCGCGCGCGGCTTCACCCACAACCTTGTTCTCGAGGATCGCCGGGTAGGAGCCCGCGAGCTCCCAGGTCTGGAAGAACGGCGTCCAGTCGATTCGCGGCACGAGCTCTTCGAGCGGGAAGTCGTCGAACACGCGCACCCCCTCGAAACTCGGCCTGGGCGGCGTGCGACCCTCCCACGAGATTTTCGGCTTGTTCGCGCGCGCCCGCTCGATCGTCTGGCGCTTGATCTCCTTCTGCCGCGCCGCGCGCACCACACGCACCTCTTCGTACTCGATCTTGATGTCGGCGACGAACTGTGCCTTCAGGCTATCACTGAGCAGTGTGCTCGCCACGCCCACCGCGCGCGAGGCGTCGAGCACATGCACGACCGGGCCGGAGTAGTTTGGCGCGATCTTCACTGCCGTGTGCACCTTCGACGTCGTTGCCCCGCCTATGAGTAGCGGAATCGTCCACCCCTCGCGCGCCATCTCGGTCGCGAAGAAGGCCATCTCCTCCAGCGAGGGCGTGATGAGCCCCGAGAGGCCGATGATGTCGACCTTGTGGGCGCGCGCTGCCTCGAGGATCTTCGCCGCCGGCACCATGACGCCGAGGTCGATCACCTCGTAGTTATTGCACTGCAATACGACGCCCACGATGTTCTTGCCGATGTCGTGGACGTCGCCCTTCACGGTGGCCATGAGCACCTTTCCCTTGGCCCGCGTGTCGGCGTTGGCGAGTTTTTCGGCCTCGATGTACGGGATCAGGTGCGCGACCGAGCGCTTCATCACGCGCGCGGACTTCACCACCTGCGGCAGGAACATCTTGCCCGCACCGAATAGGTCGCCGACCACGTTCATGCCCTGCATCAGCGGTCCCTCGATCACTTCGATCGGGTGATCGAACAGGTGCCGCGCCTCTTCGGTGTCGTCGACAACGAAGTCGGCCACGCCATGCACGAGCGCGTGGACGAGTCGTTCAGACACCGGCGCCTCACGCCAGGTGAGGTCCGCCTTCTTTTTCTGTGCCTGCCCCTTGGCGTCGTCGGCGACGGCGAGGAGCCGCTCGGTGGCGTCGCTGCGGCGCCCGAGCACCACGTCCTCCACGCGCTCGCGCAGGTCGGCGGGGATGTCCTCGTAGAGCACGAGTGCGCCCGCATTGACGATGCCCATGTCCAGGCCGGCCTTCACGGCATGGTAGAGGAACACTGAGTGGATCGACTCGCGCATCGCATTGTTGCCGCGGAACGAGAACGAGACATTGCTCACGCCGCCGGAGATTCGCGCGTGTGGGCACCGTATCTTGATCAGGCTCGTCGCTTCGATGAAGTCGAGCGCGTACCGCTCATGCTCCTCGATCCCCGTGGCGATCGCGAAGATGTTCGGGTCAAAGATGATGTCTTCGGGCGGGAACCCCACCTGCTCGACGAGCAGGTGGTACGCGCGTTCGCAGATTGAGACCTTTCGCGCGACCGTGTCGGCCTGTCCCTGTTCGTCGAACGCCATCACGATCACCGCCGCGCCGTACCGCCGGACGAGCGTGGCTTGGCGGAGGAACTCGGCCTCGCCCTCCTTCATCGAGATCGAGTTCACGATCGCCTTCCCCTGCACGCAGCGGAGCCCCGCCTCGATCACGCGCCACTTTGACGAGTCGATCATGATCGGGACGCGACAGATCCCCGGCTCGGCCGCGACGAGGTTCAGAAATAGGGTCATCGCCGCCTCCGAGTCGAGCATCCCCTCGTCGAAGTTGATGTCGATCACCTGCGCCCCCGCTTCCACCTGCTGGCGCGCCACCTCGAGTGCCGCGTCGTAGTCCCCGTTGAGGATCAGGTCGGCGAACTTCTTGGACCCCGTGACATTGGTCCGCTCCCCGACGTTCACGAAGTTGGAGTCGGGGCCGATCACGAGTGGCTCGAGTCCGGAGAGCCGGAGACGCTTAGGGATCTCTGGGATCGCGCGCGTCGGCAGCCCGCGCACCGTGTCGGCGATCGCCTTGATGTGGGCCGGGGTCGTGCCGCAGCAGCCGCCGACCAGGTTCACGAGCCCGGCATCGACGAACTCCCGCAGGATGCCGGCGGTGAAGTCGGGCGTCTCGTCGTAGCCACCCATCTCGTTCGGCAGGCCCGCGTTGGGGTGCACGCTCACGTAGCAATCGGCCACGCGCGCGAGTTCCTGGACGTAGGCGCGGAGTTCCTTGGCACCGAGCGCGCAGTTGAGCCCCACGCTGAACGGCTTGGCGTGCATCACCGAGTTCCAGAACGCCTCGGTGGTCTGGCCCGAGAGCGTGCGCCCCGAGGCGTCGGTGATCGTGCCCGAGATCATCACCGGCACGCGCATCGCGCGCGCACCAAACACCTGCTCCACCGCGAAGATCGCTGCCTTGGCGTTGAGCGTGTCGAAGACCGTCTCGATCAGGATGGTGTCGGCGCCGCCGTCGAGGAGCCCTTCGGTCGCCTCGACGTAGGCCTCCACAAGGGTGGCGAAGGTCACGTTGCGGGCGCCCGGATTATTCACCTCGGGCGAAAGGCTCGCGGTACGGTTGGTGGGCCCGAGCACACCGGCCACCCAGCGGGGGCGACCGTCCTTCGCCTCGGCCTCGTCGCAGATGCGCCGTGCGAGCCGGGCCCCCTCGACGTTGAGCTCGCGCACCAACTCCTCCATGCCGTAGTCCGCCATGGCGATGCGCGTCGAGTTGAAGGTGCTCGTCTCGACGATGTCGGCCCCGGCTTCCACATACTCGCGGTGAATCCCGCCGATCACCTCGGGGCGCGTGAGCACGAGGAGGTCGTTGTTCCCCTTCACATCGTGAGACCAGTCGGCGAAGCGCGCGCCGCGGTAGTCGGCCTCGGTGAGACGATACTGTTGGACCATCGTGCCCATCGCACCGTCGATGATCAGCAGCCGCTTGGCAGCCTCGGCATGGAGCGCCTCGATCCGCTGTTCACGCGTAGAGAGGCTCACGACGCACTCCCCTGGCCCGGCGACGCGGCGCCCACCCCGCCCCCGGGACTCTCCGCCGCCCTGAGTCCGAGGATATGACAGAGTGCGTAGGCGAGGTCCGCCCGGTTCAGCGTGTAGAAATGGAACTCGGTGACGCCAGCCTGCGCGAGCTGCTGGCACTGTTCGGCGGCCACCGTCACGGCGACGAGTTTCCGTGTCTCCGGATCTTGGTCAAGTCCTTCGAACATCCGCGCGAATGGGGCCGGGATCGTCGCACCGGTGCTTTTGGCGAACTTCACCATCTGCGTGAAGTTGGTCACTGGCATTATTCCTGGGACGATCGGCACGGTGATCCCCGCCTTGCGCGCGCGGTCCACAAATCGGATGAAGGCCCAGTTGTCGAAGAAGAACTGCGTGATCGCGCGCGTGGCGCCGGCGTCGATCTTTCGCTTCAGGTTGTCGAGATCATCTTGCGGCGACTTCGCCTCGGGGTGGGTCTCGGGATACGCGGCCACCGAGATTTCGAAGTCGTGCTGCTTGCGCAGCCCGGCCACCAGCTCGGCGCCGAAGCCGTAGCCGCCCACTGTTGGGACATAGGGCGCGTCGCCACCGGGGATGTCACCGCGCAACGCGACCACATGGCGCACGCCCACGTTCCAGTAGTCGTCCGCGACGGCGTCGATCTCCGCCCGCGTCGCAGCAACGCAGGTGAGATGCGCCGCCGGTACGAGCTGCGTCTCCGCGATGATCCGGCGCACCGTCTGGTGCGTTCGCTGGCGCGTCGAGCCGCCGGCGCCGTAGGTCACCGAGACGAAGCGTGGCGCGAGCGGCGCGAGACGCGTGATCGACTTCCATAGTGTCTCTTCCATCTCCGCCGTTTTAGGCGGGAAGAACTCGAACGAGACCTGGAACGGGGCCGGCAGAACAAGTGAACTCACGACACCCTCTAAAAGCACGAAAGCCCGGGGCTGCAGAGCGCCCGGGCTAGCGCTTTAGCTGATTGTTTAACGTGGCCGCAATTTGCCTCGAAATCGCCACGAATCGGTTGTCCTCCATTCTATCATCCGGATGAACGGATGGCAAGGGGGCGGCGCCGAATGGCGGCCCCTCTCTGACCCGCGGGGGGCTCACAGGAAGGTGAGGAGCGCCCGCTGAAGCAGGCTGAGCAGGAACCAGGCCAGGATTGGCGAGATGTCGATCCCGCTCATCGCTGGGAGCAGCCGTCTCAGCGGTTCGAGGAACCAGTCGGTGAGTTGTGCTGCCAGCCGCCCGATTCGTGAGTACGATCCGCCGATCCAACTGCTGATGACGCGCACGAGGAGCGCGGCCTGGAGCACCCCGAAGGTCCACCGCACCAGTAGCTCCAATAGTCCGGAGAGTCCGTGCGAGGTCGCGAGGTACGCAGTCACGAGCGCATCTCGCACGCCGCCCACGATGAAGACGGCGCCGGCCATCACCATGAGCAGCACGAGGACGGCGACCCAGGGCAGGTTCGCGGCCGCTACGCCGGTGCGCGCCAGATGGCGCTCGACCGGGGCGAGGAGCGGATCGACCGTCGCCCGCACGAAGCGCGCGATGCTCCCGAACGGACTGAGTCGCCGCGACCGGACCGCCCAGGCGAGGGCTGCGGCCAGCGTCGCAAGCAGCAGCACAATCGCCGACCCCGCGCGAATCCCATTCATGATCGCGTCGAGCATTTCGATGAGCGCGCGCATCAGTATTTCGGTCTGCTACGGGGAGTCAGAGCGTCTGGGGTCATGACCACGAAATGTGACACGCTCCCTCGCTACAGGGTACTACACGGTGTGAAGGACGATGCGATGGGCCGGGTGCGTTTCGGTGATTCGCCGTGGCGCGAAGCGGAGGTGGCGGGGCATTTTTCCCGGACCTCGCTTATGACCGACACACTGCCCGGCACCTCCATCGACCCGACCCTCCCGCTGCGTGCCAAGGCGGGGGATCGTCAGGCCTTTGCTCAGCTTGTGGATCTGTTGTATCCGCGCTCCCTACGGTTCGCTCTCCATATGGTGGGCAATCGAGAGGATGCCGAGGAGGCGGTGCAGGACACGTTCGTCCGAGTGTATCACCACCTCGGCCAGTTTCGGGACGATGCGCGGTTCGAGCCCTGGCTCTTTCGCATCTTGGCGAATCGGTGCCGGAGCTTGGTGGAGAAGCGGCGACGACACACCACGGTGATCCAATACGGCGATGTGCCGGATCGGGGCGGGCCGCCGGGGACCGAGACTGAACGGGACTGGACTGAAGAGGTGTACCGGATCTTGGCGACGCTCCCGCTTGAACAGAAGGAAGCGTTTCTGCTCCGGCATGTGGAGGACATGGCGTACGAGGAAATCGCCGCAGTGACGGGCGTCGGCCTCAGTGCGCTTCGAATGCGGGTCAAACGGGCGTGCGATGTGTTGCGAGCGCGCCTTTCCGAGGTGATACGAGATGAGTAGGGAAGTTGATCGACTGATCGAGCGTGTGCGCTCGACATTGAGGGAGGCGCCGGAAGCAGTACCCGACCCGCGCCTGGTCGCCCAGCTGCTCAGCGCCGTCTGGGCGTCGCCCAAGCCGTCGATGTTGCGGCGGTGGCTCGACGCGTGGCGCGTGCCCGCCTTTTCCGCT
Source organism: Gemmatimonas phototrophica (assembly GCA_945869195.1). GTDB lineage: Bacteria > Gemmatimonadota > Gemmatimonadetes > Gemmatimonadales > Gemmatimonadaceae > Pseudogemmatithrix. The sequence goes on from CAMBNV010000003.1 coordinate 25,014, forward strand.
GTCACCGCGACCGTGGTGGCAGGGCTCGCCCTGTTCGCCGGCTTCGTGACGCGTGGGGTAATCGGCGAGCGTCCGGCGCCGGAGCCGCTCGCGGCCAGCGGGCCGCAGACCGGAGAGTTCCCAGTGCAGTTCGCTGCGGCGACCACGATCGACGAGGCCGCGCCCGTGCTCACGCAGTTCGTACTCAATGATGCCAAGGCAGAGCGCGTCTCGCTCGTCGGGGACTTCAACGACTGGTCCGGCGCGGCGACCCCGCTGACGCGGCTCGACAGCGGCGTCTGGACCGTTTCCGTCCCCCTGCCGGCCGGCCGGCAGGTGTACGCCTTCCTGATTGACGGTACATTCTTGACGGCCGACCCGCGGGCGCCGAAGTCTGGCGACGCGGACTACGGTCGTGAGGGTTCCGTCGTGATGGTCTTCCCCCGATGAACATGCATCGTAGAGTGATCACTCTCGTCGCGCTGGCGCTCGCCAGTGTGTCTCCCGCCCCGGCGTTCGCGCAGGGACCGGTAGTGCTGCGCATCGCCGACGCGAAGACGCGCGTGGTCGTCGAGCGAGAGATCGCTCGGGCCGCTGCGAGAGGGCTGCCATTGCAGCCGCTCATCGCGAAGGCAATGGAAGGTGTCACGAAGCAGGCGACCGGGGAGCGGATCCAGGTGGCCGTGTCTTTGTTGGCGAAGCGCCTTGAGCAGGCGCGAGTCCTTCTGGCTCCCTCGACATCGGTCGCCGAGCTGACCTCGGGCGCAGACGCGCTCGCGATCGGAGTGCCCGGCACGATGTTGAAGCAGATCCGTGCGGCCTGGCCCGTGGAGCGGTCGGTGGCGATGCCACTCGACGTCCTCACCGAACTCGTCGCGAGGAGAATCCCGGCGCAGCACGCGCTCGAGCAGATCACCGCACTGATGGCGAGAGGGGCGACCCCCTCGCAGATCGCCTCGCTCGGGTCGTCGGTGCAAGCCGACGTCGCGGCGGGCCTAGCGCCTGATGCGGCGCTCGACGTGCGGGCTCGCGGTGTGATGTCGCTCCTCCCGTCACCTGCAGCCGCGGCCGCTTCCGCTCCCAGTGGCCGGAGGCAACCGTGACGGCGTGACGCGGGGAAGCGCGGCTGCGGTCCGCGCGCTGCTCCTCAGCTGTGCCGTGGCGCTGCGCGCCACGGCACAGCTGGTCCCGGACGTGCGCTTGGAAGCAGGCTATGCGCGCGTCGACCAGGCGGGTTTCGATCCCGTGAACGCGACACTGCTTGCGCTTTTTTGGCGCAAGCCGACCGACCGCTGGACGCTGTTCACGAGCGGCAACCTCACCTACGCGCGGGACTCGTTGGCCGCGGCGCAGGGCGTCGCGGCCTTTGCCGTTCCGTGGCGCGCGAACGATCATCTCCGCACCGACTTCGGTGCCGCCGGCGCTTCGTTCTCGCTGCGGGGCGCGGGGCGCGGTGGCAACGGGAGCGGTTTTCTCCGACAGCATTACGTGCGTGACCAGTGGGGCAGCTGGGTCGGCACCGCCGCCGGACGCACGGAGCGCGACCGCCGTCGCACCCGCTCCTACGCCGGTGACATCGGCGGCTGGGCCCGTTGGCGATCCCTCTACGCGAGCGCTTCGCTCTCGCGACAGAACTCCAACGACTGGCTCCTGCTCCTCGCCTCCGGCCAGACGGCCTCACCGCGCGCCGCGTCGTACGAGCTGGAAGACTGGCAGCTCGTCGCCGAGGCGCGCAGGGGACCGCACGAGCTTAGCGCCTCGTGGACCCACCGGCGATCGGTTGCCGGCGCTGACGTGCGCGTGGAGGCGGTCGCGGTGAACGGTGAACTCCAGTTCAACGACCGATTGACGTTTCTCGCGAGCGCCGGCCGTCAGCTCTCCGATCCGCTGCGCGGTCTGCCCGAGGCGAACATCATCACCGCATCGCTCCGCCTGAGCTTCGGGCCTAAACCGCTGCCGGTGATGCAACGGGCCACCATCGCTGACGCGCGGTTGATTCCGCGTGTCGAGGGCGGCGCTCATCTCGTAGTACGTGTCGAGGTGCACGATACAATCACGATCGAAGTGGCGGGTGACTTCTCGGAGTGGAAGCCATTGCCGATCGTACGCGAGGGCAACGCGTGGGTTGTCCGCGTCGCGCTCCCGCCCGGGAAGTACCGAATCGGTGTCCGTGCCAACCTTGGGCCCTGGCTCGCTCCGCGAAACCTCGCACGCGTGCGCGACGATTTCGGCGGCGAGTCGGGCCTGTTCGTGATACCTTAAGCCGCAGTATCCCTCTTCTGGAGTCGCCAGTGCCCCTGACGTCGCGTCGCAACTTCCTCGCTGGACTCGCTGGTGCCGGTGTGGCGCTCCCGGTGCTCTCCGAGCGCGCCGCGGCCCAGCTCTTCAAGGCCGAGGCCGTCGCTGGCTCGCGGAGCGCCGGCGAGCTCGCCAACGACGAGTCGTACTGGTCGGAGATCCAGCGCGCGTTCGACTCCGACCGCACGATGATCAACCTCAACAACGGCGGCATCTCGCCGACGCCGAGCCATGTGCTCGAGCAGATGATCCGCGATCTGCGGTTCGTCAACGAGCTGCCGGTGGAGCACAACTGGCGCGTGCTCGAGCCGCGGATGGAGAGCACGCGCCGCGAGCTCGCTAAGGAGTTCGGCTGCGAGACCGAGGAGATGGCGATCACGCGCAACGCTTCGGAGGGTCTCGAGATTATGATCCTCGGGATCGACCTCAAGCGCGGCGACGAGGTGATCGTCACCAACCAGAACTACGGGCGGATGATCACCACTTGGCAGCAGCGCGAGCGCCGCGAGGGGATCGTGCTCAAGCAGGTGAGCTTCCCGGTGCCGCTGCTCGACCCAAAGGTGCTGCTGAAAAACATCGAGGCGGCGATTACGCCGCGCACCAAAGTGATCGAGCTCACCCACATCACCAACCTCTCCGGGCAGATTCTCCCGATCCGCGACGTGGTCCGGATGGCGCGCCCGCGCGGGATTGAGGTGTTCGTGGACGGCGCGCATGCGTTCGCGCACTTCCCGTTCACCCGCGACGAGCTCGAGTGCGACTACTACGCGACGTCACTGCACAAGTGGATGCACGCGCCGATCGGCGCGGGCTTCCTCTACGTGCGCAAGGAGAAGATCCCCACGCTCTGGCCGCTCATGGGCTCCGACGTGTCGCGGATCGCCAACGTGCGCAAGTATGAGGAGATCGGCACCCACCCGCAGGCCAACTTCAATGCCGTTTCGGTGGCGATCACCTTCCATCGCGGGATCGGCGCCGAGCGCAAGATCGCGCGGCTCCGCTACTTGCGTGACCGGTGGGCGAAGGCGCTCCAGGGCGAAAGCCCGCGCGTGCGCGTCCTCACCGAGCTGGGTCCCGACAAGGCGGGCGCAATCTGCATGTTCGGGGTCGACGGACTCGACCCGGTGAAGCTCGGCAGTTGGATCTACACCAACTATCGGATCGTGAACACGCCGATCGTGCACCCGGAGTTCAGCGGCATCCGCATCACGCCCAGCATCTACACGACGCTCGACGAGATCGACACCTTCGTTGACGCGGTCAAGGTCGCAATCCAGAAGGGCATCGCGTGAGTCATTGGCTCCTCAAGTCCGAAGAGGAGGTCTTCGCGTTCGCCGATCTGCTAAACGCTCCGAAGAAGACGACACACTGGGACGGCGTCAGGAACTATCAGGCGCGCAACACACTGCGGGACCTCATGAAGAAGGGTGATCAGCTCTTCTTCTATCACTCGAGGTCAGAAGCGATCGGGATCGCGGGGATCTGCGAGGTGGTGCGCGAAGGGTATCCCGACTACACCGCGCTCGATCCTGCACACGAGCACTTCGATCCGAAGTCCAAATCCGACGCTCCCACCTGGTTCATGGTGGACGTCAAGGCGGTGAGGGCGTTCCCACGGGTCATCACGCTCGCGGAGCTCAAGGGCGTGAAGGGGCTCGAGAAGATGGTGCTGCTGCAGAAGGGGAGCCGACTAAGCGTGCAGCCGGTCTCGGCGGCGGAGTGGGGGATTGTCTGCGGGATGGAGTGATCAGGCCGTCACGACGGCCGCGCGTCCTATCCGCACCACGGCCTCAACCAGCGCATCGAAGTCGGCGTCCCGTGAGCGGTGATTCGAGATCGCAACGCGGATCGAGAACCGTCCGCCGATCACCGTCCCGCTCGGCACGGCGATCCCCTGCTCCTGCAGCTGGATCAGAATCTCACGGTTGAGCGCGTCGAGCGCCCCGTCATCCAGTCCCGGTGCGAGGTACCGGAAGTTCACAATATTGAGCGGCGCGGGCGCGAGGAGCTCGAGAGCGGGGTGGGAGCTCACGAGTGAGGCGAGTCGGCTCGCCTGCGCCACGTTGCGCGCGATGTGCTGGCCGAGCGTGTCGGTGCCGGTCGCGCGGAACCGCATCCAGACTTTGAGCGCCTTAAAGCTACGCGTGAGTTCAATGCCGCGGTCGGCGAAGAAAACGCCGCTCTGCGCCATGAGTCCACGTTTTTCGCTCGCGAGGTAGGCCCCCTGCGCCGAAAAGGTCTCGACGAGGTCGGCGTCGTTGCGCACGAGCACACAGGCGACGTCGAACGGCAGATACCCCCACTTGTGCAGATCGAACGCGAGCGAGTCGGCACGCTCCTGGCCGCTCACCTGAGCCGCGACCTCGGGTGCGAGCGCCGCCATCGCACCGAACGCACCGTCCACATGGAACCAGAGCTGCTCGCGCTCGGCGAGATCGGCGAGGGCGTTCAGGTCGTCCGTCGCGCCAGTCTGCACCGTGCCCGCCGTGCCAATCACGCAGAACGGACGGTGCCCTGCGGCGCGGTCGGCGGTGATCATCGACTGCATCGCGGCGACGTCGACGGTGTAGTCGTCGCGCACCGGCACGCGGCGAAAGGCCCCATGGCCGAGGCCGAGGAGTTCGCACGCTTTCTTGAGCCAACCGTGCGTCTCGGTGCTGCCGTACACGAGGAGTGTGGGATGGTCACCCTGCAGTCCCTCGGCGCGCACGTCAAAGCCGGCCCCCTTCTGGCGAGCGACCGCGAGGCAGAGGTCGTTCGCCATGGTGCCACCACTCACCAGGATTCCGCCGGCGGTCGCGGGGAAGCCCATGAGCTCGGCGCACCACCGGAGCACCTGCCGCTCCACCAGCACCGGCGACTGTTCGAACCCGCCGACGTTGGGGTTCATCACAGACGCGAGAAAGTCATCCATTGCGGCCTGCGGTGTACCGGTGCCCATCACCCAGCCCCAGAACCGGGGGTGGATGTTGCCGTTGGGGAAGGGGCGCACGTCGGCGAGGAACTCCTCGTAGACGGCCGCGTCACCCATGCCGGCGCGCGGGAGCGGCTCGCTTGTAAGGCGTTCGCGTACCGCGGCCGGCATTGGCGTCCAGGTGGGGCGCTCGCGCACATCGCGCAGGTAGTCGAGCGACTCGTCGACCATCCGGTGCGCGAGGGTGCGGTACTGCTCCCAGTCGTCTGGGTCGAGCGGCGGGATGGCGGTGTCGGTCATGAGGGAAATCTCTACGGGCGCAATCGCGAGCGCGACCCGGACATTGCGCTCAGATGAGTCCGAACAGCATCGCGAGGCCGGAGCCGAGCCCGATCGCGACGATGGCGCGGCGGACCCAGAGCTGCCCGACGCGCTGCGCCAGCAGCGAGCCGCCGAGGCCGCCGAGTGTCGCCCCAACGGCCATCGCGAGGGCGATCGGCCAGTCGACGATCCCGCTCGCGGCGAAGATGACAACCGCGACGAGATTCATGACGCCACCGCCCCAGTTCTTGAGGCCATTCATCTGGTGGATGTTCGTCAGGCCCATGAGGCCGAAGGCGGCGAGCATGAGGATGCCGGCGCCCGCGCCGAAGTAGCCGCCGTAGATGCCGACCAGCAGTTGATAGAAGAGGAACGGCGCGGCGGGGGGGCGCAGGGTGCCGTCGGCGAGCTGGATGCTTTGCGCCGACGCCGAGCCGCGAAAGTGGCTGAGCAGCGGCTTCTGGGCCATGAAGAGCGTGGTTGCGCCCAAGATGAGCCAGGGGACGATCGCGGCGAAGCGCTGTTCCGGGGTGACCAGCAGCAGGAGGGCGCCGATGATCCCGCCGACTAGGCTCGGAATGGCGAAAGCGACGGCCCAGCGACGGGCGCCGCGCAGTTCGGCGCGGTAGCCCCAGAACGAGGTGACGGTGCCGGACAGGAGGGCAACAGTCGAGGTCGCGTTGGCCGTCACCATCGGGATGCCGAGGGCGACGAGGGCGGGGAAGGTGACGAGCGTGCCTCCGCCGGCAACCGCGTTCATGGCCGCGCCTACGGCCGCTGCGAGGGCGACGAGGGGGAGGAGGAGTGGGTCTTCCAGGCGAGTGACTTAAGGGGAGAGGGCGCGCGGGGTCGGGGCAGAGTCGAGCGGTAAGAATAGCTCAGACTCGGAGTGGAAGTACTTGTGGCTGCGGCCGATGATATCTTTTACTGGCGCCGACCGACCTTTGGCGCCCCACTCGGCCCGTGCGATGCCACGGCCGGGATTCACCCACCAGTTGGGACTCCAAGCGATGTCCGGCACTCCAGCAGAAACCAAGTCCCCCGTCACGGGCGACCATCTCGAGATCAAGGACTCTCGGACCGGGAAGATCTACACCGTCCCGATCACCGACGAGACGATCCGTACCGCTGATCTCAAGCAGATCAAGGTCAATGCGGATGATTTCGGGATTATGGGCTATGACCCGGCGTTCATGAACACCGCTTCGTGCCGCTCCTCGATCACGTTCATCGATGGCGACAAGGGGATCCTGCGTTATCGCGGTTATCCGATCGAACAGCTCGCTGAGAAGTCGAACTTCCTCGAGGTAGCGTGGCTGTTGCGCAAGGGCGAGTTGCCGACGCAGAAGGAATACGACGAGTTCCAGCATCAGATCACCTTCCACACGTACGTCCACGAGAACATCAAGCGGTTTGTCGAAGGGTTCCGGTACGATGCGCACCCGATGACGATGATGACCGCCGGTGTCGCGGCGCTCTCGTCATTCTACCCGACCTCCAAGGACATCTTCGACGAGCGTGAGCGCGACATCGCGTTCATCCGGCTTTTGGCGAAGATGCCGACGCTGGCGGCGTTCGCGTACCGTCATGTGAAGGGGATGCCGTACGTCTATCCAGACAACTCACTGCCGTACGCCGAGAACTTTCTCTCGATGATCGCCCGGATGTCGGAGCCGAAGTACGAGGCGCATCCGGTTTATGCGAAGGCGATCGACGTCCTGTTCATCCTGCACGCCGACCACGAGCAGAACTGCTCGACGAACGCGGTGCGCGCGGTGGGCTCCTCGCAGGTTGATCCCTACTCGGCGGTCGCGGCCGGTGTGGCGGCGCTCTACGGCCCGCTGCATGGCGGCGCCAACGAGGCGGTGCTCCGCATGTTGCACGAGATCGGGGATGTGAAAAACATTCCGGCCTTCATCGAGTCGGTCAAGAGCGGCAAGGGCGGTTCGCGCCTCATGGGCTTTGGTCATCGCGTGTATAAGAGCTACGACCCCCGCGCAAAGATCGTGAAGAGTCTCTGCGATGACGTGCTCCGCGTCGCCGGTCTCTCGAAGGATATGGAGATCGCACTCGAGCTCGAGCGGATCGCGCTCAGCGACGACTATTTCATTGCGCGCAAGCTCTACCCGAACGTCGACTTCTACACCGGCCTGATCTATCGCGCGATGCACTTCCCCACCGACTACTTCACGGTGCTGTTCGCGATCGCGCGGACCGCGGGGTGGATGGCCCAGTGGGAGGAACTGCTGCTCGACAAGGAACAGAAGATCGCGAGGCCGCGGCAGATCTACACGGGGCACGATGAGCGGCCGTATCAGGCCAAGGTCGATCTGGGGCACAAGATCAAGAAGTGATCGAACAGGAGGGGTGAGGTGTGAGGAGGGCCGTCCGCTCTCACCTCTCACCTGACATCCGTTGGAACGTCTTGCAGACCCCGCCTAGCGGGCAGATCTCACAGCGCTTCACTCTGGCCGTGCACACCAGCGCTCCGAGCTCTATCAGTGCCTGATTATGCACCCACGTCGCTTTGCCGGTGCGAGGGAGCGTAGCCTCGGTGATCGCCCAGATCCGCTTCTGGTCGCGCGCGCGCTTTGGGTGGAGGCGTGGAGCGAATACACGCGTGATCAGACGCGCGACGTTGGTGTCCACGAGTGCGGCGCGGCGCTCGAATGCGAAACTCGAGACCGCGCCGGCAGTGTACGCACCGATGCCGGGGAGTCTGCGCAGCGACTCGGCCTCGGCAGGTAGCGTGGCTCCATTCTTCGGCGAGCCGTTTGCGCGTGCGGTGGCGGAATCGCCCCACGCTGCGGCGCCTTCACGCACCACCGCGCGCGAGAGCTTGTGCAGGTTCCGCGCACGAGCGTAGTAGCCGAGTCCTTCCCATGCTGCGACGACATGCGTCTCGCGCGCGTCGGCCAGTACCTCGAGAGTGGGGAAGCGCTCCAGGAAACGCGGGTAGAACTCCATCACGCGCGCGACCTGAGTCTGCTGGAGCATCAGCTCTGAGACGAGGATCTGATACGGATCTCGCGTATTGCGCCAGGGGAGATCGCGGGCATTGCGCCGGTACCAGACGCGAAGACGCGAGCCGAAGGTGCGGAGCGCGTCAGGGTCGAGGCGAGGGGAGCGTGACGTGGTGCGCGGGGGCATTTCAGCGCGGATCCCAGGTCGGAATCTCCGCAAAGAGACCGCCGTCGACGATTAACTCACGAGCCAGCAGCAACCCGACTACAATGTTTAGCGCGCCCGCCACCAGCCGGATCCTCGACTGAAAGCGCATCACCCGCGCGCCGGCGTACCAGGCGGGCACTGCGAGCAGCATCGTGACGACCATCATCCCCAGGATTGTGCCGAGCCCGAAGACGAACAGGTAGACGAGCGATGCGACGGTCCCGCGGATCGTTGCCAGGACAAGCAGCACGACCGCGGCACTACCGGCCAGGCCATGCACGAGACCCACGAGGAACGGCCGGATCGTCGCGCGCGGTGCGTCGTCGCGCGCGCGCAGAGTGGTGAACCCGAGCGTGATGAGCATGAGCGCCACACTGAACTCGAGCCCGAGCCCGATGCGCGGGGGGATCACCAGCCGGAAGGCCACGATCGTCCCGCCGACCACGAGCAACGTGAGTGTGTGCCCGATCCCCCAGAGCGCACCGATGCCCGCTGCGCGGGCGAGCGACCGCTCGCGCGCGACAATCGCCGTCACCGCGACCACATGGTCGGCGTCCGTGGCGTGGCGGAGGCCCAGGAGGGCGCCTAGGATGATCGCGGTGATGGGAGGTTGGAGCATCGTGGAATCTGTGGTGCAGGGGGAGCGATGAGGAGGGTGCGTACGAGTGCGTGACGGTGTGCGTGATGCGATCTGCCCCCGCCCTTAGCTGACCTTCTTGGTCTTCTTCTTGAGGAAGTCCATCAGGATGAACTGGCCCAGCGTCATGGTGTTCGTGAAGTAGGCCCGTCCGCGCGTGATCGTGCTGACCATCTTCACGAACTCTACGAGCGCGGCGTCGCGCGCGAGCATGAACGTGTTCACCGGGATCGCAGCCTTGCGGCATGCAGCCACCTCGGTGAGCGTCTCCTGCAGCACGAACGCGTCGAGCCCCATCGCGTTCTTGTAGATCCGCCCGTCGGGCAGGGTGAGCGCGCTGGGCTTGCCATCGGTGATCATCACGATCTGGCGCATGTCCTTCTTCTGCGCCATCAACAGCCGTCGGGCGAGCTTGAGTCCCGCAGCGGTATTGGTGTGATACGGCCCCACCTGTGCCTTGGCGAGCGCCCCCATCGGGATCTCCTCGGCGGAATCGTGAAAGAGCACGATCCTGATCGTGTCGCCAGGGAACGAGGTCTGAATCAGATGCGTGAGCGCGAGCGCGACCTTCTTGGCCGGCGTGAAGCGGTCCTCGCCGTAGAGGATCATCGAGTGCGAGCAGTCGAGGATGAGGACGGTCGCACAGCTCGAGCGGTACTCACTCTGCCGTACCATGAGGTCGGTGTACTCGAGGTCCATCGGTACGTCGATGGACCCAGTGCGGAGCATCGAGTTCTTGAGCGTTTCAGTGATGTCGAGGTTGAGGACGTCGCCGAACTCGTACGGCTTACTGCCCGCGTCGGACTCGATCCCGGTCGCCAGCTGCGGCGTGTCGTGCGACCCGAAGCTGCTCTTGCCGAGCCCGCCGAGGATCCCACGCAGCGATTTGTAGCCTAAGAAGTCGATGCCCTTAGCGGTGAGGTCGAACTGGACATCCTGTGCGGCGGCCTTCGCGAGACCGCCTGAACCGAGCACTGGCTGATGGCCCGAGGGCGCCTGGGGCGGTTGCTCGGTCTTGAGGAAGCCTTCCTTGATGAGACGCTGGACGATCTCGTCGAGGAGCGTCGAGAGTTTTTCCTCCGAGAGGTCGTCTCCGTCGCCGCGGAGGGCCTCGAGCATCTCGGGCGTGAACTGTCCGCTCTGAATGAGCGCGTCGAGAATCGCCTGGCGAAGCCCGTCGATCGACCGATCGCCGCCCTGGTGCTCGTCGTCGCCCCACGGATTCGACGGCCCACCGCCGGCGAATCCCGATTGCAGCAGGAAGTCCGCGAGGTTGTTGAGCAGTGATTGGAGATCCACCGCGTCGGCGGACTCGGGGCTGAACTTACTGTAGGTGTGGAATCGCATGGGTGCCCTCTCTCACCGAAGAATACCTACCGGAAGGTACACTGCCACTGGGGAGTGAGACCCGCCACCTTTCCAGCACGCCAATGACCGCGCCACTCCAGTTTCGCTCACTGAATCCGTTCCGGACCCTGGCCAAGTACCGGAATTTCCGGCTCTTCTGGTTCGGGCAGACGACCTCGCTCGTCGGATCATGGATGCAGACGGTCGCCGTGGGCTGGACGGCGCTCGAGCTCACCAACGATGCCTTCATGGTCGGACTCGTCTCGGCCGCGAACACCTTCCCGATTCTCCTCTTCTCGATCCCAGGCGGCGTCGTCGCCGACCGCAACGACAAGCTGCGGGTGGTCCGGATCGCGCAGGCGCTCATGTTGGCCGAAGCGGCCGCGCTCGCGGCACTCTCGTTCACGGGCCACCTCACCATTGGTTGGCTGCTCGGGTTGGCGCTGTTCGGCGGCCTGCTCGCGGCCTTTGAGATCCCGGCGCGACAGTCGCTCCTGATGGAACTCGTCGGCAAGGAGGACATCGCGCAGGCGATCGGTCTCAACTCCACCGGCTTCAACCTCGCGCGTGTGCTGGGCCCGACGATCGCCGCGATTGTGATTGCCCGGCTCGGCGTCTCCTGGACGTACGCGCTCAACGCCGTAAGCTATCTCGCCGTGCTCGTCGGTCTCGCCATGATCCGACTGCCCGATCGGCGCGCGATACCGCGACCGAACATGAGCCACCTCGAAGGAATGCGCGAGGCAATCCGCTATGTGCTCGACACGCCGCCGCTCCCGATGCTCATCGCGATGGCGACAGTCTTCTCGCTGCTCGGCGTGCCGGTGATCACACTCCTCCCCGTGGTGGCACGCGAGCAGCTCGGGCTTGGCGCCGACGGCTATGGCGCGCTCATGGCATGCCTGGGGCTTGGTGCGGTCGTGGGTGCGCTCGCGATCGCGGCGACTGGCGGCGGCGCGCAGCGCGGGAAGGTGTTCCGCGCGGCCTCGTTCAGCTTCGCTTTGCTACTCATCGTCTTTCCGCTCGTGCGCGTGCCCGTGATCAACGGGCTACTCCTCTTCGCTGCGGGCATCGCGATGATCCTCAACAACGCGATTGTGAACGCGCGGTTGCAGGAGCTCGTGCCCGACGCGATCCGCGGGCGCGTGCTCTCGCTCTGGGTGATGGTGTACGTGGGCGGCTCGCCGATCGGGTCGTTCTTGGGCGGCTGGGTGGCGAGCGTGGCCGGCGTGGACTGGGCGATCGGGGGCGGGGCGGTGCTGATGCTACTCTTCGCGCTCTGGGCGTTCCGGCGGCATCCCATGCTTGCGGCGCGCTGAGCGGCCGTACGTCCCGCTCTCCGACCGAGAGAGCTTCCGTCGCGCGACGAGCGCCTCGAGTACGAGCTCGCACGCCACGACCGCATCGGCATCATCGGTCACACCGAGTCCGGCTGCCGTGATCTGCTCGATGAGCCCCGGCACCGTCGCGAAGCCCGCGCGCGCCACCGCCGTGCTCGCGTCGTCGCTCACCTGCAGCGCCTGCCCACGGTCGAACCAGATCACGATCTCGTCCAGATTGAGCGTGGTGCCGCGCGCGGTTAGCGTGGCGTCCGCTGCACGACGGATCAGCTCGCGCGCGATCACGGCGCCACCGATCAGTTCGCCCTCGTACTCGAGTTCGATCTTCCCGGTGATGGCCGGGAGCGCCGCGTAGACATCGGCGAGGCGTGGGACGATTTCTGTTTCACCCAGCCTCGTTGCCCGCCGCTCGGCGTTGGAGATCACGTTCTCAAGGAGCGAGATCGACAGGCGCTGGGAGACGCCCGATCGCTGGTCGATCCGTTTTTCCTGCCGGGCCTCGAACGCCACGCGCTCCGCCACCTCCGCGACGATCTGCGGCAGGCGCAGCGGTAATCCGTCGCGTACAGTCCATGCCTCCTGCGCGGTAATCGCCATCGCGAGGTCCACTGTCGCCGGATAGTGCGTGATGATCTCGCTTCCGATCCGGTCCTTGAGTGGCGTGATGATCTTGCCGCGGGCCGTGTAGTCCTCCGGATTCGCGGTGAAGGCAAGGACCACGTCGAGGGCCAGGCGCACCGGGTAGCCCTTGATCTGCACATCGCCTTCCTGCATCACGTTGAACAGGCCCACCTGCACCTTGCCCGCGAGGTCGGGGAGTTCGTTTAGCGCGAAAATCCCGCGGTTGGCGCGCGGGAGCATGCCGTAGTTGATCGAGAGCTCGTCTGACAGCAGGTGTCCGCCACGGGCGGCCTTGATCGGATCGAGGTCACCAATCAGGTCGGCCACCGTCACGTCGGGTGTGGCGAGCTTCTCCACGTACCGCTGCTCGGGCGTGAGCCAGGCGATCGGCGTCTCGTCGCCCAGCGTGACGATCCGATCGCGGCCGTACTTGCTGATCGGGCCGAACGGATCGTCATTGGTCTCGCTGCCGGCAATCACCGGCAGCTGAGGATCGAGCAGCGTGGTGAGCGCGCGCAGGATCCGCGATTTCGCCTGACCACGGAGTCCCAGAAGGATGAAGTGGTGCTTGGAGAGCAGCGCGTTCACGATCTGTGGCATGACCGTGTCTTCGAAGCCGAGGACCCCCGTGAAGAGAGGTTTGCCGTCGGCGATGCGTGCAAGAAGGTTGCGGCGGATCTCGTGGCGGACGGAGCGCCCGCGGTGTTCCGGCGCGCCGTAGCGCGACTGCTTCAGGGCGCCGAACGTGAGGGGGAGTTGAAGGCTCATCAGTTGGTGGGTCGGATTTCAACGAGGTTGTCGTAGAACACGGGCCCGGCGCCCATGTCGGTGAGCCGCTGGCTGGTGGTCGCGTTCACGGTGCGGCCGTCTGGCGAAAGCTTGGCCCACCAGATCCCCGGAGCCCACGCCACGCCTTCGCGAATTCCTTCCCGCACACGCGCGCGCGCCTGGAAGTGCCCGCGCGCGTTCTCGACCATCACCATCACCCCGTCTGCGATTCCCCGGCGCTCAGCGTCGTGCGGATGCAAGGCCACCTCTGGTTCGCGCGCAGCGCGCTGCAACGGCCCCACGTTCACGAAGCTTGAGTTGAGGAACTGGTGCGCTGGAGAAGAAATCAGCGTGATCGGGAAGCGAGCAGCCAGCGCCGGAACGTTCTCAGGAAACTCGTGGGGCGGCGTGAAGCGCGGCAGCGGGTCGAGCCCGAGTGCCTTCATGCGCTCGGAGTAGAACTCGCACTTGCCGCTCGGCGTAGGAAAGCCGCCGTCGGCGAATGGCGAGTAGGGCGACGGCACTGAGAGCCGCACCCAACCGTTCGCCTTGAGCGCGTCATACGTGACCGAGGCCATGCGCGCATCGGATGTGTCGAGCGCAGCACGCACCAGCGTGTCGTCGTCGTCCCGTAGGCAGGGATGGTCGAGCCCCATCCGCGCTGCGAGACGGCGGAAGATCTCGGTGTTGGGTAGTGCCTCACCGATCGGGGCAATCGCCGGCAGGTTGAGCGACGCGTACAGATGCCCGTACGACCAATGGACGTCGAGATGTTCGAGCTGCGTCGTCGCCGGCAGCACCCAGTCGGCGTAGTCGCAGGTGTCGGTGCGGAAGTGCTCGAGGACGACCATGAAGAGGTCTTCGCGCTTCATGCCGTGGATCACAGCGAGATGGTCGGGTGCGATCGCCGCTGGGTTCGAGTTGTAGACGATCATCGCTCGCACCGGCGGTCCCCCCACGCCGGCATCGGGCGCGCGTAGCGCCTGGCCGAGCAACGACATGTTGATCGTGCGCGTCCCCGGCGGGACGAGATCGGGGCGTTGCAGCGCATTCTTGTTGAAGGCAAAACTCCCGCTCGACGAGAGTTGCACGCCGCCGCCGGGGCGCCGCCAGTGGCCAGTGACGGCCGGCAGGCAGGCGATCGCGCGCACCGCCATCGCGCCACCCCCGTGGCGCTGGAGCCCATAGTTGAGTCGCACGAAGGCGGCCGTCGCGCGGCCGTACTCACGCGCGAGCGCCACGATCTGCTCCTCGGGCAGGCCGGTGATCGTCGCCACCCGAGACGGCGCGTATTCTAGCACGCGCTCGCGCAACTCGGTGGCGCCCAGCGTGTGGCGCGCGAGATAGTCGTCGTCCTGCATCCCTTCGGCAAACAGCACATGCATCAGGCCGAGCGCGAGCGCGCCATCGGTGCCTGGGCGAATGGCGATCCACTCATCGCACTGCTCGGCCGTGCGCGTGCGGATCGGGTCAATGCAGATCACTCGCGCGCCCTTCGCCTTGGCCTCAAGAATCTTGGGCCACAGGTGTGGATTGCTCGTGAGTGTGTTCGTCCCCCACAGGATCACGAGGTCGGCTAGCGGCACCGCGTCGGTGTCGGCACCGATGCTTGCGCCCACGGTCATCCGCATCCCCATCATACCGGCGGTCGCGCAGATCGTGCGGTCGAGCAGAGAGGCGCCAAGGAGGTGAAAAAAACGCCGGTCCATCCCTTCACTCTGCAGCAGGCCCATCGTGCCAGCGTATGAATACGGCAGGATCGCCTGTGGCCCGTCAGGCGAGGCACGAATCGCGTTGAGCTTCGCACTGATCGCGTCGAGCGCTTCGTCCCACGTGGCCTCGATGAACTCGCCGCGGCCTTTTGGCCCAACGCGCCGGAGCGGCGTCAGCACGCGATCGGTGTGATAGGTGCGCTCGAGATAGCGATTCACTTTCGTGCAGAGAAAACCCTGCGTGAAAGGATGCTCGGGATCGCCCTGGATGCGCGTGGCCCGCCCGTTCTCGACGGTCACCAGCGTAGCGCAGGTGTCGGGGCAGTCGTGGGAGCAGGCGCCGCGAATGATTCCTGGGGGCGCGGTCGAGACTGGTGCAACCATGAACTTCCTGACTCCGGAGCATGGAGTGAGAGCGTACGATGCACGCTAATGCGCGGCGGTCCGGTGCATCCGATGATTGGTAACTCGTTGCTGTAAAACGGGTTAACAGGCATTTTGCCGAGTCAGTCACACTGGTATCCTGACATGCGGTGCACGAGGAGACTAGGCGAAATATGACATTTTAACAAAAATCTAACGCCAACCCATTGGTGAACAAGGCCCTATCGCGGGAGCGCGCATTGACCAGTAGAATCGGCACGCTTAGTTTACCCGTTCGTGCGGCACCTGCGAACCACTCGCGGTCCGTCGCATCATCCCACTCTCGACGCAGAGTTTCTAAATGAAGCGTTTTGCCCTTGTTGCCTCCGTGTTCATGTTCGCCGCTTGCGCCCCGAAGGCCGAAGAGCAGGCGCCGGTTGTAGAGACCGTCGCCCCGGCCGTTGATTCGGCCGCGGCCGTGACCGATTCCACTGCAGTGGTTGTTGATTCGACCGCGACGAAGCCCTAAGCAGCTTCTCGCCCCAAGCGACGAACGCGCGATCCTACGGGATCGCGCGTTCGTCGCTTCGTGACATATGCCGACCTGGCTCCGCAATCGCCCCGTCATCCACGGGTGATTGCGGAGTAATCACGTGGTAATCGCGAGGCTCGGCACCGCCAGCGGTGCCACGCGCGCGCGCGTCTCGCCGGACTCGGCACGGATGATGACGTCGCTCCCGAGTTCGACTTCGCGGCGCAGCATCGCGATGGCCAACGCACCGCCCGTACTCGAGACAACGCTCGTGCGCACCTCGCCGACGTCGGTACCCGCGAGATCGATCACGCGCGCGCCCTCTGCAAGTGGAGTGGCGCTTGTGAGCAGACGCAACAGGCGGTTTACATGGCCGCGAAAGTGGATCCGGGCGACGATCTCTTGCCCGGTGTAGCAGCCCTTGTTGAATGAGATTGCCCCGAGGACGTCGAGTCCGGCTTCTTGCGGGATCGTTTCGATGTCCATCTCGGCGCCCCACTCGGGAAGCCCGGCTTCCACGCGCAGCACCTTGATCTCGACGGGCGATGCGGAACGCGTGCCTGCCGCGACAAGCGCCGCGCGCAACGCTGCCACGCTCGTGCGCGCCCCGATCACTTCGAAGCCAGCGACACTGAGCTCCACCGAGCGCAGCACGTAACACGGCATCTCGGCGTCGCCGACCGCGAATCCCTCAAAGGCACCAAGCGCATCGAGCCGCGCCGCGAGTGGAGATGCTCGGTCATCGGTCCCTGTGTCGGTCACGGTCTCGGCTGCGTCCGCCGCGACCAGCGTGGCGTCTCCGAGTGCGCGTGCGAGGATGGCGGACGCGTCACTGCCGTGTACCCCGAGACAGTCCGTCGCTTCAGAAATAACGACGTACTTCGCGAGGCGCGGGTTGACGAACTTTCGGATCATCGCGATGAACCCGTCGCCTGCCGCCGCGTCGCAGTCGACGAGGAGATCCGATCCCCGGTCAAAGACGCGGCAGAGGGCGATCACGCGGCCTTTGGGCGTGAGTGCGGCCGCACGATGACCGGTGCCGGCGCGCAACTTGATGACGTCATTGGTTACGAGGCCGCCGAGTGCTTCTTTCGCCTTCTCGCCCGAGAGGGTGAGACGCATTCGGTCGCCGCGCTCCACCATGAAGGCCGCGTTCATCGCCGACCGCCGGCACTCAGGCCGGTGAGATCGCGCACGCGCTCGAAAGTGAGGTGGCTGAGCGACTCGACCCAGGCGTCGCCCTCGACTGCTTCGTGCGCCGGGAGCGGGCCGACACCAACGCTGGCGATTCCTGCCGCACGCGCAGCACGCAGCCCGACCACCGTGTCCTCCACCGCGAGCGCTCGCAGCTGCTGGCCTGGAAAGAGTTGACCAACGCGCGCGAGGGCCGCGAGCCAGGGGTCAGGCGCCGGCTTCGACGGGGTCACGTCCTCCACGGTGATGACGGGCCGGAAGAGCCCCTCGAGGCCGGCGAGATCAAGGATGAATGTCACCTCACGGCGCGATGCGCGCGTTACGAGCGAGAGCCGGCAGTGCGAGGCGAGACCTTCGAGTGCGAGCTGCGCATCGCGCGCGAGCGGGAGTCCCTTGCCCACGCGGGCCCCGAACGCACGTTCGGCGCGGAGGCGCCCGAGTTCGACCGCGGTTTCGTCGTCGGGAGCACCGGCGCCGCGGCGAATGCGACGCACCGCCTCCTCGGTCGAGTGGCCGGTCGCGAGCGCAAACAGTGGGGCATCTACGATGATTCCCTCGACCGCAAGCGATTCCACGAGCGCGGCGTGGCGTGCCACCGTGGTATCGGCGATGACACCTTCGAATTCGATGAGAAGGACCGGGACATCCATGCAGGGAATCCTAACGGGGCCGCTCGGCTCGAGCGTACGTCTCGTCCAGTAGTTCGACCGGATGGCGGGTTGTCACGGCGCTCCCAGAGAGGCAGAGACCGCCTCCAATCTGCATAAGACACCCTGGATTTCCTGTGGCGACAATCTCCGCCCCAGACTCGACGATCCGCGACAGTTTTGGCGCGAGAACGCGCTCGGCCACGTCCGGCAGCAGGAGATTGAAAATGCCCGCACTCCCGCAGCACTGGTCGCTGTCGGCGAGCGGCACGAGATTGATGCCGCTCACTGCCTGGAGTACGGCGAGCGGCGCGTCGACGATCCGTTGGGCGTGCTGTAGGTGACAGGGCGCGTCATACGCGACGCGGGTGGCGACAGGCGTGCCGAGTCGTGGGTGCCGCTCATCAGCGCCAGCTCTGACAGCTGGTCCCGCGCTCGCGAGTAGTTGGTGCACGTCACGCACCTTCGCGCCGAACGCGGTCGCGCGGTCCGCCCACGCCGAATCGTCGGCGAGGAGGTGACCGTACTCGCGGCACATCGCGCCGCACCCGGCGGAGTTGAGCACCACCACCTCGGCACCGCTCCGCTCAAACGCGGCAATATTGGCGCGGGCGAGCGCACGCGCCATCACGGCATCGCCGGCATGGGCATGCAAGGCGCCGCAGCATCGCTGGTCGGCGGTTACGCGCATCTTCCATCCATTGACGGTGAGTGTGCGCTCGGTGGCCCGGTTTACGTCCGTGAACAGTCCTTCCATCACGCAGCCTGTGAGCAACGACACGGTGCCGCGCGCGCCGTCGCCGCGCGCGTCGTACGAGGCAGGTGCGGGACGAGCGCTTGACGCGAGCATGGCAAACGGCATGGCGAGCCGCGCGGGCAACAGTCGCGCGAGCAGGGCGGCGATTCCGCTCCAGCGGATGAGGCGGGCGATCGCCAGGACACTCCGGAGCGCCCACTCGGTCGCGAAGAGGCGCAGTACGAGGCGCGCGACGAGCGGGAGTGGGCGGTGTGTCACGAGCGACTCACGGGTCGCCTCGAGCAGTTGGCCGTACGGCACACCGCTTGGGCAGGCCGTTTCGCAGCCACGACAACCGAGACACTGATCCAGATGTCGGCGGACCGCGGGGTCGTCGGGATTTACACTGCCATCGAGAAGGGCGCCCATCAACAGCAGGCGACCCCGCGGCGAGTCGTTCTCGTCCTCGAGAGCGAGATACGTTGGGCAGGCCGGGAGACAGAAGCCGCAGTGCACGCAGGAGTCGAGGCCAGCGCGCGCGCGCTGGAGGGGGGCGAGCGTGTTCACGCGACCTCACCGAGGAGACCGCGATTGAGTACCCGCGCCGGGTCGAATCGCTCCCGCAGGCGCGACGAGAGCGAGTCCCAGCGCCAGAGTGTCGCGCGCGCCGCCGGCGCGCCTCGCTGACGGATCGCGTTCCAGGTCCGCGCGTCCACCTCATACGCAACACCAAGCGCCCGGATCGCTCCTCGCGCTGCCGCGACCAGCGTCGCGTTTCCCCCAATGCGCACGAGCCAGCGCGCCGCACCGAGTCCGAGTTCGCGCGCGTCCGGCGCGGAGACTCGCTCGCAGCCGAGCGGAGCGAAGGGACCGTCGGCGAACGCGCGCACCGTGGCATCGGTCGACTCCGTCGCGGCGAGTGCCCAGGTCTCGTCGACCGCCGGTTGCGAGCGCAGGCGCAGATGTACCTGCGTGATCACCGCAAGCGTGCCCCACGAACCGGTGACGGCGCGAGTGAGGTCGAAGCCCGCGACGTTCTTCACGACGCGTGCGCCGGCCGCGATCACGCGTCCCGTGCCGTCGACGCACTCGACCCCCAGCGCGAGCGTGCTCGGCCGGCCCAGCTGTGCGGCGAATGGTCCGGCCGTGCCGGTTGCGATTGTGGCACCGACGGTGCCGCGGTCGTCGCCCCAAGGAAAGAGCGGGCACCACTGGCCGTGCACCCGTGTCGCGGCTTCGAGCTCGGCGAGCGTCGTGCCGGCCCCCGCCGAGAGCGTGAGATCCTCGGGCCGGTACGAGGTGATCCCGGTGAACGCTCCTAGGGAGAGTTCTGCATCTGCCTGGACCGCGTGGCCCACGTCCATCCAGGTGCCGGCTCCCCGCAGGCGCAGCACGCGCCCCCGCGTCGCAGCGTCGCGGATGCTCTCCGCGACCTCGGTGACAGTCTTTGGCTCGAATCGTACGAGCGAGTTCATCTGGTCTCACCCGCCCGCGCGCCGTGGCGCGTCGACGCCACGCCGTGCCACTCCCTGCAGGCGCGGACGGGCACGACTTTTCCGGGATTCGCACGTCGCTCCGGATCGAAGACCGCGCGCAGGGAGCACATCGCGTCAAGCGTATCCGCCGTGAAGAGCTGCTCCATATAGGGCAACTTGTCGAGCCCAACGCCATGCTCGCCGGTGATGGTGCCGCCAGCCGCAATGCATCGCGTCATGATCTCGGTCATGGCCGCGTGGACCCGTGCCGACTCGTCGGCGTTGTGGGCGTTATACGGGATGTTCGGATGCAGGTTGCCGTCACCAGCGTGGAAGACGTTACAGATTCGCACGCGGTGCCGATCGCCGATCGCGGCGATGTCATCGAGCAACTCGGCGAGCATCGACCGCGGCACGACCGCGTCCTGCACGACGAGGTGAGGCGCCACACGCCCCATCGCGCCGAATGCCTTCTTGCGTCCCAGCCAGAGTCGCGCGCGCTCGGCGGCGTCGTGGGCGACCCGCACGGTGCGTGCGCCGGCGGCGCGGCAGAGCCGCTCCACGGCCCACACGTCATCGTCCAGTCCGGCGGCGGCGCCATCGACCTCGATGAGCAGAACGGCCGCCGCATCGCGGGGATAGCCCGCGGCATACACGCTGGACTCGACCGCCTCGATCGTCGGCTGGTCCATGAGTTCGAGCGCCGCTGGCATGATCCCCGCCGCGATTATCCGCGAGGTGGCATCGGCGGCGTCACGCACGCGGGTGAAGTCGGCGAGCAGCGTGCAGACGCGCTCAGGGTCCGGCGTCAGGCGGACGGTCACATCCACCACCACGCCAAAGCACCCCTCGCTCCCGACAAACGCGCCGAGCAGGTCGTAGCCGCCTTGGGTCCCGTCGTCGCGGGCGACGTCGCCGCGATCGAGTATGACCACCTCACCGCTTGGCAGCACGACCGTCGCGCGGATCGCATGGTCGAGGGTGACGCCGTACTTGAGGCAGTGCGGACCGCCCGCATTCTCGGCGATGTTGCCGCCGATGGTGCAGGCCGTCTGCGACGAGGGGTCGGGCGCATAGTGCAGTCGGTGCGGCGCGCCCGCCCGCGTGAGGGCCGCGTTCACGACGCCGGGCTCCACCGTCGCCGTGCGCGCGATCGGATCGAGGGCGAGGATCCGCTTGAGACGGTGGAGCCCCAACAGCGTGATGTCGTCGGCGAGTGCCCCACCGGAGAGCCCCGTGCCGGCACCGCGCGACACGAATGGTGCGCCGGCCGCGGCGAGCACCCGAACAACCTCGATGAGTTCGTCCCGTGTTCCGGGAAAGACGGCGCGCGCGGGCGCACGCTGGAGTCCCGGCAGCGCGTCGGAGCGGTAGACGAGTAGTTGGGTCGCGCGTGCGATCACGTGCGCGTCCCCAACGATGCGGCCGAGCTGCGCAGCGAGGGAGGTCACGACCGGAAGCTATACGACGGGGGCCCGGATTCGCATCCGGGCCCCCGTCGATGACACTGCGTGATCTCTAGGTACGCGGTGACGACCCTCTTCACCCGACGATCAGGTCACCGCCCAAAAGCCGGCGAGGGAGCGACCCTCGGGCGAGGTACGGAGCTTGTCGAAGGCGCGCTCTCTTATCTGCCGGATGCGCTCGCGGGTCACGCCCATAAGTGCACCGATTTTCTCGAGGGTCAGCGCGTCGGCGCCCTCATCGAGGCCATAGTACAGGTTGAGGATCTTGCGTTCGCGCGGCGTGAGGTAGTGACGGAAGACGCGGTCGATGCACTCGCGCATGAGTTTGAAGTCAGTCCGCTCCTCGATCTCCACGCCATCGCCGCCGGCGAAGCGCTCGCCAAGCGTGGAGGCCTCGCGATCAGAGCGATCCACCGGAGCATCGAGCGAGAGTTCGGTAGAGGACATCGCCTTCGCGACTCGGACCTGCGCTGGAGTCTCGTCGAGCAGACGACCGATCTCTGAGTCGGTCGGGTCGCGCCGGAGCACCTGAGCCAGCACCGTCTCGGCGCGCGAAAGGCGGATGAGCTGGGAATTCTGGTTGAGCGGGATGCGAACCGAGCGCGTCTGCTCGGCGAGGGCCTTCAGAACCGCCTGACGCACCCACCAGACGGCGTACGAGATGAACTTCACGCCCTGGTCTGGATCGAACTTGCGGACCGCCTTGAGCAGTCCCTCGTTGCCGATGGCGACGAGCTCAGAGAGGTCGAGGCCATGACCCTGATACTTCTTGACGTAGCTGATCACAAACCGAAGGTTCGCCGTCACGAGCCGCTCGGCGGCGGCTTCATCGCCTTGCTGGGCCAATCGTGCTAGACGTCGTTCTTCGTTGATATCTTTGATGAGCGGGAGTTTCTGAATATCCGCGAGGTACTGGTCGAACGCCGAAGAGTGTGAGGAACGGAAGTAGCCCTTCGATCTCGTCTCATTCGCGTTCTGCATGCCCAACCCCGTTGCCGCGTGTGAAGGGAAGTGATGATGTGAGCAACATCACTTTTTACGCAATCAAGGACGCTCGGTACCGGCTCGGACTGGCCGGGATACGTAGGCTATACATGGGACTTGAGTCCGGTCAACGGTCAAGAAGTGTGCCAAGGCGACAGTATCCAGCCATCTACGCACTATCTCGTTGTGGTTAAACAGGTTAGGGCAACTTACACATGTTTGATGGCGTTCAGGATCTCGGCCTCGGTTACGCGAACCCCGTACTGCGTCTCGCCGCCTGCCATCTCGCCGAGCGCCCGCGGCAGCGCGAACTCGACCTGGCCCGCGCGTGTTTTTTTGTCGGTGCGCGTCGCGGTGACCACCTCGGCGGGGCTCACGCCGGCGGGCAACCGCACCGGGAGTCCTGCTGCAGCACAGACTGTCGCAATCGCGTCGGCGAGGCCGTGCTCGGCGAGTTGCAGTTGCTCAGCGAGGCGCGCCTCGGCGACCATGCCGATCGCGATCGCTTCGCCGTGCGCCACGCCGTAGGCGGTCACCTGTTCGATTGCGTGGCCGATCGTGTGCCCAAAGTTGAGCACCTTCCGCAGTCCACTCTCGCGTTCATCCTGCTGCACGACCTCTACCTTGATTTCGATCGAGCGACGGACGAGGTGGAGCTGGGTCTCGTCGTCTGGCGCATCGCCGAGCAGGATCTGGCGCAGGCGACTCGCGATCCAGGCAAAATAGGAGGCGTCGGCGATCACGCCATGTTTGATCGACTCGGCGAGGCCGGATCGCAGTTCGTGCGGTGGCAGCGACGTGAGCAGGCTGGGATCGACGAGGACGAGCGTCGGGTGATGGAACGCTCCGATCAGATTCTTCCCCGCATGGGTGTCGACGCCGGTCTTGCCGCCAATCGAGGAGTCGACCATCGCCAGGAGCGTGGTCGGCACCTGGATGAATGGTACGCCGCGTAGGTAGGTCGCTGCGACGAAGCCTGCGAGGTCGCCGGTGACGCCGCCGCCGAGGGCGATGATCACCGTATCGCGGCCGCACCCTCCCGTGATCAACTGGTCGCTCAGCGTACCCCAGCTCTGGCGTGTTTTGTGGCGCTCGCCTGCTGGGAAGGTGAGGAGAAGCGGTGCTCGGGCGTCGGCGCCAAACGACGCGAGGGCGCGTTCGCCAAGGAGCGCCGCCACCTGTTGGTCGGCGATGATCGCAACGCGGTGGCCGGGGAGCTGCGCGACAACGCGGGGGCCGAGCGAATCAAGCGCGCCCCGTGCGATCTCGATTGTCGCGCCGTGGAGGGTCAGCGATACGGCCACGCTACCAGGTCACTTCGCCGGCACCGGCGCGTCGGTTGGCGACTCTGGCGAGAATGAAGAGTAGATCCGAGAGGCGGTTGAGGTAGATGACCACGATCTGCGGAATCTGCGTCTCGCGCTGCAGGTGGATCACCGCGCGTTCGGCGCGTCGACAGGTCGTCCGCGCGACGTGCAGCGCCGCAGCCTTCGGCGTCCCGCCAGGGAGGATGAAGGCCTTGAGCGGCTCGAGTTCGGCTTCGCCGTCGTCGATCGCCTGCTCCAGTTGGGCGATGCGCGCGTCGGAGATGCGGGCTTTTTGCAGCTGCTCTTTCATCTTCTCTATATCTGGTGTCGCGAGTAGTGCGCCCAGCGAGAAGAGGTCGCGCTGCACGGGGGCGAGGACCTCGTCGATGCGCGACATTACCTCGATGGCGCGCGCCATGCCGATGACCGCATTGAGTTCGTCGATCTCGCCGTAGGCGGCGACGCGCGGATGGTCCTTGGAGACACGTCCTCCGCCGAAGAGTCCCGTGTCGCCCTCGTCTCCGGTCTTGGTGTAAATCTTGGTCGTCATACGAGAAAAATAGAGGGTAAGGATGCCGGTCGCGCCAACTTGCGGAGGAGGCGGACGTTGCTTGACACCCGGCGGGGCATGCGGACGGAATCGAATGGGAGAGTGCCCGTTGTCCGGGCGGCTTCAGAGAGCGAACTTAATAGGATGGCCTCCCACGAAATTCGCGACCTTTCTATTATCGGCGCGGGACCGACCGGGCTGTTCGCGCTCTTCTATGCTGGCATGCGCGGGGCCACGGCGCAAATCCTCGATGCCCTGCCGCAGGCCGGCGGCCAGCTCGCCGCCCTCTATCCTGAGAAGTTCGTTTTCGACGTGGCGGGGTTTCCGAAGGTACTCGCGAAAGATCTGGTCGCATCGCTTCTCATGCAGGCCGGGCAGTTTGGACAACCGATCCATCTCGCCCAGCAGGTGATTGGCCTCGAGGAGGCCGACGGGATTTTCACCCTCGTGACCGAAACTGACCGCTTCCCGTCGCGCGCGATCATCATCGCCGCCGGGATCGGTGCTTTCACGCCGCGGCGCCTCCCGCAGGCGTGCGCGGCCCCCTGGTACGGTAGGGGGATCCACGACGTTGTCCTCGAGCCGAAGCAGTTTGCCGGCCAGCACGTGACGATCATCGGCGGTGGTGACACGGCGTTCGACTGGGCGCACCAGCTTGACGGCGTGGCAAAATCAATCACGCTGGTGCACCGCAGCGACCGGTTCCGTGCGCATCAGGCGACCGTCGATGCGGTACTGGCTTCGGCGTCCCAGGGCCGCAGCGCCGTGCACACGTTCCACGAGCTATCTGACGTGATCGCCGAGGACGGGCGCATCGTGGCCATCGAGCTCAAGGACATCAAGACCAAACTCACCAAACGAGTCGATTGCGATGTCGTGCTCCCGATGCTCGGATTCGTGAGCGATATGGGAATACTGCTCGAGTGGGGCCTGCAGGTCGCCAAGGACGAAATCTCCGTCACGCAGACGATGGAGACGGGCCGCCCGGGTATCTGGGCCTGTGGAGATGTGAACACCTACCCCGGCAAGCTGAAGCTCATCGCGACCGGGTTTGCGGAGTCGTCCATTGCAGTGAACCAGGCGGTGCATTGGGTGTATCCCGAAAAGAAAGTCAATCCGGGACACTCCTCCAACCTCGCCGTCTTCGGGCAAAAGGACGATTGACGTGGTGATTTGGCGCCACTCTCTTCTGGCGGGACTGGCGCACCTCCTTCTGGCGGCGTCGGCCCTCGGCGCGCAGGAGACGCGTTGCGAGCGCGGCGACGTCGAAGTGCGATCGCTCACCTTTCGGGGCAACACGGCGTTCACTGCCGCCACGCTCGCCGCCGGTATCGTGACGACGCCGTCGACCTGGGCGCGCCGCGTGCTCCGCGTGATCGGTTCCAAGCACTGCCTCGACACGCAGCAGTTGCCTGATGACGTGCTTCGCCTGGCGTTCTGGTACCGCAACTACGGCTTCATCGACGCGACAGTCGACACCATCGTCACGCGCGTCGGCGCCAACCGGGTTGCCATCCTATTCGACATCAAAGAGGGCACGCCGGTGCTGGTCGACACCGTGCGCGTCGAAGGTCTGGCGGCGGTCCCCGAGCACGATCAGATCGTGGCGGGGTTGCCGTCCCAGGTGGGAGGACGGTTTGACCGCTATGCGAACCGGGCCACCAAAGACTCGATCACGAGGCGCCTGCGCGATGGTGGGTACCCCGAGGCTGAGACGTTTCTCGGGTACGATCTGCGAACCACCGCGCGTTCGGCGACGGTGATCTTCTCCGTGCTCCCGGGCGCGCGCCGCCATATCGGGCGGATCGATATCACCCGGACGGGACGCGACGCCCGCTCCCCCGAGGTGACCGAGGCCGCAGTGGGCCGACTCGCCGGCCTCCAGACGGGCGACCTCTATCGCGAACGCGATCTCGAGCGCGCCAAGCGTACCCTGTATCAGAGCGAGGCGTTCTCGCAGGTGGAGGTGCAGCCCGCGCTGGTCAGTGACGACTCGCTGTTCCGCGTCGACATCGACGTCGTCGAGGCCTCGCTGCGCGCAGCCCGTTTCGGCGGTGGATGGGGCACCCTCGACTGTTTTCGCACGACCGGCGAGTTCACCGAGTACAACCTCTTTAAGACCGCAACGCGACTCGAACTGCGCGGCCGCGTCTCGAAGATCGGCATGGGGGAACCCCTCGCTGGCGCCGAGCGGTTCTGCAGCCAGACGGCGACGAAAGACGAGTTCGGACATTTTCTGAACTACTTCGGGAGCGCCACGCTCAGTCAGCCCTCGCTCTTGCGCGCCAGCTTCGTACCAACACTCTCGGTGTATTCTGAGCGGCGGTCGGAGTTCAAGGCGTTTCTCCGCACGGCGCCGATCGGCGCGAGTCTCGGGCTCAGTCGATCAGTGCCCGGGCGCTCGCTCAACCTAGGCTACAGCGTGGAGCTCGGGCGCACAGAGGCACAGCCCGCGCTCTTCTGCGCCGTATTCAGCGTCTGTGTCGAGGCCGACCGCGACGCGCTGCAACAGCTCCAACGCGTCGCGGTGCTGAGCGCCGCCACTAGCTACGACCGTGCCGACGACGCCAGTGATCCCTCGCGTGGAATTGTGGGGCGCGCCGACGTGCGCTACGCGTCAAAGTTCACGGGGTCGGATGAGGCCGTGCAGTTCGCGCGCCTCACCGCCGACGGTACGATCTACCGGCCACTAGGTGCCGACCTCGTGCTCGCGGTGCGCCTGCGCATGGGCAGCGTTCTGGGACCGACCCTCGCGCTCAACCGCAACGCCAGCTTCGTGCCCGCGCAGGAGCGACTCTTTGCCGGCGGCCCCAATACGGTGCGCGGCTTCCAGCAGAATGAGCTTGGACCGGCCGTCTACATCCCCGAGCGCTACGACACGATTAGCGTCGCCACCGGGCTCCCGGTCGCCGGCGGGAGCATTACGCTCGGCCAGCAGGTCTGGTTCCGCTCCGACGACTCGGTGCGACAGCGCGCCGTGCCCACCGGCGGCAACGCCATGGTGGTGGGCAACGTCGAACTCCGCATCGTGAGTCCGTTTCTCCCCGAGTTGTTCAAGTGGACGGTCTTCGTCGATGTCGGTCACGTCTGGAACCGGGGTGCGGGCGCAGACCCTCTCACGTTCGCCACGCTCGCCGCGACACCGGGAGTCGGCGTGCGAATCCGCACGCCAATCGGTTATCTCCGTGCAGACATCGCGTACAATCCGTACGAACGTCCGGAGGGTGCGGCCTACTTCGATGCGCCGCTTACCGAGGGCGGCGCGCTCTACTGTGTGAGCCCAGGAAACAGGCTCATCGTGACGAAAATTGTGGACCCATCGAATGCGGCGCAGACGATCCTCAGGCAGGCCGTCGGCACCTGCCCCAATAGCTTTCGGCCGTCGCGCGGCACGACTTTTCTCAGTCGCCTGCGACCCTCGATCGCGATCGGACACGCCTTCTAGCGTATGGGACGCCGCCGACTCGTTGTGCTCGTGAGCGCCCTGCTGATGCTCGTCATCGGGGCGGCTCTGGTCGGCGCATTTGTCGCGGCGACCCAGAGCGCGGGTGGGCGCGACTTCATTCGGCGCGTAGTTCAGGCGCAGCTCTCCCGCTCCGTGGAGGGTACACTCCGGCTGGGGATGCTCCATGGCTCGTTCATCACCGACCTCGTGGTCGACTCCATCGAGATACGCGACGACGGTGATTCACTCTTCGCCGCGACGGGGCCAATCCGCGTAACGTTTGATCCGCGGGACCTGATGGATGGACGACTGATTCTCCGGACCGTTGAGTTCACGCGTCCCCGCGTAGGCGTGCGGCGCGACGTCGACGGCATCTGGAACATCGAGAAGCTCTGGCCTAAGCCCATCACGCCTCGTGGTGCCAAGCGTCCGTCGTCGTTCGGCAGCGTCTTCGTCCTTGAGCAGGTGTCAGTGCGCGGGGGTGAGTTCTGGGCGACGATGCCCTGGGTGCCGTCTGACACGCTTCGCGGGGCCGCTCGCGAGGCGGTCATCGCGACGGCGCTCGGCGATGGCATCTCCGAAACGCGCCGCGCCGGTGCGCGTAGGTTCACGCGCACCTTCCGCTGGCGCAACATCGCCGCCGACCTCCCGCGCATTCGTCTGTCGTATCCCGATTCTTCGGGACGGGTCATCGACGTCGCGCGTCTCGACGTCGCCGAGTCAAACCCACCGTTCAGATTCCGCGACGTGCAGGGCGCCCTGCGCTGGGTGGGCGACTCGATCTGGTTCAACTTCCCTCGATTCGCGCTCACGAGCTCGACGGGTCGCGCGAACGGTAAGGTCTGGTGGGCCCCGGGCGCGGTACCCAACTATCGGGTGCACGTCGTGGGCGACTCGGTCTCGCTCGCTGACGTGGCGTGGATCGCGCCCTCGCTCCCCACCGAGGGGGGCGGACGCCTAACGCTCGACATCCGCAATGCGCCAGGGATTCGCGACGGACTCGAGTACGTGATCAGCGGGTTGGACGTGCGGTCGCACGCCTCGCGGGTGCGCGGAAAGATGACCTGGGTGATCGGCGGTCCGGTCGCGGTGATGAAGGACGTCGACCTCGAGGCACTGCCGGTCGACTTTCAGTTGATCGAGCGTTTCAATCAGGCGCCGCTCGCGTATCCATTCGCCGGTCAGCTGACGGGGCGCCTGCGCGGGCGAGGCGGGCCGCTGAACCGGTTCATGATCGACGACCTACGCCTCCTGTTCCGCGACGGCAACGTCTTGGGGGCAGTCGCAGAGGGACGCGCCCAGGGCGAGATCGACATCCTCGAGCCGGCCAACGCGACCTTCCGCGGTTTCACCGTCGCGCTCGACTCGTTCGACTTGCGCACGCCGCAGGCAGTGATTCCCGACTTCCCTGCGCTCGCTGGGCAACTCATGGGTCGTGCCCAGTTGGACTCGTCCTGGCTTGACCTGCGGTTTTCCGGCGCCGACCTGACGCACAAGGATGGTGCTCTCCCGGAGTCCCGGTTCACAGGCCGTGGACGGATTACCTCGGGTGGGATCGAGATGGCGTACGACGTGGACTTCGAGGCGGAGCCGCTCTCGATGACGACGCTTTCGAAATCCTTCCCCGCGGTGCCGCTGCGCGGCGAGTTTTCGGGACGACTGAAGGCGTCTGGCACGCTCCGCGATCTCTTGGTCGTCACCGACCTCTCGAGCGAAGCCGGGCGGATCACGGCTGACCTTCGGCTCGACGCCGAAGCGCCACGCTACCAGCTCAGCGGAGAGGCGCAGCTGACGCAGCTGGATCCGCAGGTCGCGTTCGATGATCTGCGTATGCCGAGCGGAGAACTAACGGCGCGATTCCTCGCCGATCTCGTTGGCGACTCGCTCGCTGATCTCTCAGGGACTGCGGCGGTCCTCCTCGACCGATCGACGCTCTCGGGTGTTCGCATCTTCGCCGGCGATGGGCGACTGCGGTTCGCCGACGGCAAGGCGCTCCTCGACACGGTGCATCTGGAGACGACGGCGTTTGAGATCGACGCGACGGGCGCACTCGGTTTGCATGCCGGGCGAGCCGACTCGGTGTCGGTGCGCGCCCGCGTCGACTCGCTCGGTGGATTTCGTCCATGGATCGCGAGCAACGTCTCCGACTCGCTCGCGGGCGCGATGCGCCTTGATGGTCTCGCGAAGGGTTGGGTGCGCGACTTCTCTTTCGACGCGACCCTCGACGGCGCGGGCTGGCTGAGTGGCGGTTCGGACATCCGTCTCGTCACCGGGGAGGCCGAACTCACTGGGCTTCCCAGCGCGCCGAAGGGGACGATCGCTATCTCTGCCGACACGATGCGCGCGGCCGGCTTCGCGATCAACCGCGCGTTCATTCGTGGGACGCTCGACGGGACTGGGAGCGGTATTGTCGATGTCGACGTCGCGGGTGCGAACGGTACGCGGGCCGAGGCGCGAGCGCTCGTCGGTAGGTCGGACGACTCAATCCGCGTCGTGCTCGATTCGCTCCTGCTGAGGACGCGCCAGCACCGCTGGTCGCTTGCTGGCCCCTCGGTGCTGTTGAGCGGACCGCAGGGCTTCTTCGTCGATTCGCTTGTACTCGCCGGCAGCGACGCCTCGCAACTCCGGATGATGGGCAGTGTTCCGCGCGACGGGGCGCTCGACTTCCGCGTCACCGCACACGGACTCCCCGTCTCCGACTTCGCAGAGCTGCTGCAGATCAGCGGCACGCACGAAGGCCGGATCGACCTCGACGGTCGCTTGCAGGGCACGCGGGCCGTTCCGACGCTTGAGGCTCTGGCCTCGATGCGGAACGGCCTGATCGGCGGGGTGCGTCTCGACACGCTGGACGCGACGATGACGGCCGCGGCGGACATGCTCCACTTCGGTGCGACGCTCGGTTCGCCACTCCAGCCAATGATGCGGGCCGAGGGCACACTGCCGCTCGCGATGCGCCTCGACGGCGCCGGCGCGGCGATGCTCGAGAATGCGCCCGTGCGCGCGACCCTGCGCGCCGACTCCGTGAGCCTTCGCATCCTCGAGACGTTCACCAAGCGGAGCACCGGTGACCCCGGCAACTTCGCACTCAACCTAGACGTCAGCGGACTCTGGAGCCGGCCGCGCCTGGACGGTCGACTGCTCGTGCGCAACGGTGATTTGCTGATCGCGCCGCTCGGCGATGTGCGCTGGCGCAATATCACCGCCGACATCGGATTGAGCGGCGACAGCATAGCAATCCGCCTGCTCTCCGCGACGTCAAGCACCGAAGGCCGCGAAGGTCGTGCCTCCGTCTCCGGCTGGATGACGATTCCGGATCTCGACAACCCCGGTTTTGACGTGACAGTCCGGGCCAACGCGTTCCACGCCTACAACGTGCCCAATGTCGCCGACATCGATCTCTCGGACAGTCTCCGGATCAATGGGAGCCTGAGGGCGGCAACGCTCCGCGGCGGACTCACTGCCGACCGCGCGATTATCAGCATTCCTGAGATCGCAACCAAGAGTGTGATCTCGCTCGCCGAATTCGATCGCTTCGGTCTGCTCGACACCACGCGCCTACTCGACCGCCGCTTGGCTCCACGCGCTCCGTCGGTCTTCTTGCAAAACCTCGCGGTGCGGGACGTACCGATCCAGATGGGACGCGACGTCTGGTTGCGTTCGGAGGAAGCGAACATTAACCTCGGCGGTCAGGTCTCGATCATGCGGGCGCAAGCCGTGCGGGCGCGTTCCAACGGTGAGGTGCAGCTCGCAATCACCGGTGCACTACAGACCGTGCGCGGTACCTACCGACTCGATCTCGGGCCGGTGCAGCGCACATTCGAGGTCGAACAGGGCGAGATCCGGTGGTTCGGCGACGCTGACTACGTCTTCAATCCGTCGCTGGATATCGCCGCGATGCACACCGTGCGACAGTACAGCAAGCAGGGGTCGCAGCCCGATGTACATGTGCGTGTGAACATCGGCGGCACGCTGCTCGACCCGTCTGCCGCGCTCTCCTCGCCTGATTCGACTCGCGTGAAAAACACCGATCTGATCAGCTATCTGGTCACTGGCGGCCCGAGCTTCGCGATTGGTGATCGTGATGCGAACTACACCTCGACGGCGGCCCGCGTGCTGCTCAGCTCGCTGGGGAGTGTGCTCGGCGGCAAGGCCGGCGGACTCTGCGATGATGCGCGACTCTCGACGTCTGGAATTCAGGAGGGTGGGCAGGGGATCGTCGGCAGCACGGCGGCGGTACTCGAAGGCACGCGCTTTAATTGCGGCAAGCAGCTTGGCGATCGCGCCTTCGTTCGTCTCGACGCCGGTCTCTGTCAGGTGGGCCAGTTCGTGCAGGGAGGTGGTAGCGGTACGGCATCTGCGTTCGCGAACTCGATCGGCATCAAGGTTGATTACCTTATGAATTCTGGCCTGACATTGTCCGCAGGCGTCGAGCCGCCGACCAGTGCCGTGCTCTGCACGCAGAGCGTCAATGCGCGAGGGTTTGTTCCGACTCCGCAACAGTTCGGATTCGACCTCTTCCGTGCCTGGCGGTTCTAGTATGAATCGCGCGAACGCGATTCCTTGGTCTGCCGTGCCTGCGGCACCCAGTTGCGATCAGGGGAGGGGTCGTGGTGCGAGCACAGCGAAACCTTCGTGAGCCCGATTTGTACGTGAAGCGGTGTGACGCGTTGCAGGAGTGCTTTCGCTGCGCTCAAGCAGGGTGCGTCCAGTCAGCTCTCAACGTCGTGATCCACCGGACCACCCTCAACGCGAGTCGCCGCCAATGACATCTCTCTCTCGCTTCGGACTCGCGGTCGGGCATGCGGCCGATCCGAACGGCGGTACGGGCTGCACCGTCGTCCGTGGGATCAGTGCGCCGCACCGCGCTGCCGTGGCCGTGATTGGCCGCGCCACGGGCTCACGCGAACTCGCGCTGCTCGAGCCCGGGCATCTCGTGGAACGAGTGGATGCGATCATGCTTGCAGGCGGCTCGGCCTACGGTCTCGATGCCGCCGCCGGCGTGATGCGCTGGATGGAAGCGCGAGGTCGTGGCTTCGCGGTGGCTGGCGGCGTGGTGCCGATTGTTCCAGCGGCGGTGCTCTTTGACCTCGAACCCTGTGGTCGATTCGACGCGCGTCCCACGGCGGCGATGGGCGAATCCGCCTGTGATCGCGCGACGAGCGAGAACATCGACGAAGGGTCGGTAGGCGCGGGGACGGGCCTTACGGTTGGCAAGGCGCTCGGAAGGGGCGGCGCCATGAAGGGGGGCTTCGGCCTTGCTGTGTGCGAATCCAATTCGTGCGCCGCCGCTGCGATGGTCGCGGTGAACGCGTTTGGTGACGTGCGAGACGTTAGCGGAAGGATCATCGCCGGGGCGCGGACACCAGGCGGTACGTTCGCCGACACGGCGCGCCTGCTCGCCGCTGGGAGTCTTGATCCTGCGTTCGGCGCGGCGGCTCCCAACACGACCCTCGCGGTAGTGGCAGTCGACGCGGCCTTCTCTCGTGTGGAGTTGCAACAGATCGCGCGGGCCGGGACGGCAGCGTATCACCGCCGTATCACACCGGCCGGTTCGAGCGTAGACGGCGACATTGTCTTCGCGCTCTCGCCAATGGACGGCCCGCGTGCGCCACTGGTACAGGCCGAGATGTTGGTTGTGGCCGCGCTCGAGGAGGCGATCGAGCGGGCGGTGAGGTTAGCAATCGGACGCGATGGCGTCCCCGGGATTGCCGACTAGCCCCTCTTAGGAGACTAACCCGCCCATGGCGGGCAGCGCCACAGGACCCGAGCGAACGTGCAATAGGAGCTCAGCGCAGAGATTGCTGTCGAGCACCACACGCATCACATGCGTTCCCGCTTCCTGGATCGGTAGGTCGATCGCGGCGATGACCGGCACGTCGAGCTCGGTCGCTCCTGGCGGCGGCGTTCCCACCTCGAGTTCGCCAGAGGAGGACCAGATTTCGTTCCCGCTCGGACCAAACCATCCAAAGCCCAGCGTGTGGCGGCCGATATCCCTCGGTAGCGCTTTGAGGCGGACCACCATGGTGGCGCGCGGATGCACGGACGGGAGGGTGGCGACCTGCAGCGCATCGAACACGCCGAGGATGTTGAGTTTTCCTTCCTGCGAGATGTTCGCGGCGTCCGCGAAGAGAGCAAATGAGACATGCATGAAATGAAGCTAGCCAGCGGGCAGCTCCTCTGCCTGAGACGTCTGGTTAGTTTTTACCTATGTCCTCCGCCGAGCATTCCCTCCTGTCCCACCGCTCCGTCTCACATATGACCGAGCTGAGCCTCCTGTTGATGGCTGTGATCTGGGGCGTGAACTTCTCGGTGGTGAAGTACGGGACACAGGTCATGGAGCCGCTCGCCTACAACGCGCTGCGGCTGTCACTGGCCTGCGCGGTGCTGCTCGCGATCGCGACCTGGCGGCCCGGCAAGAGGCCGATCGCGTCCGACCGTTGGCGGCTAATGGCACTCGGTGTGGTTGGGCACTCCTTTTACCAGATCCTCTTCATCTATGGCATCACACGCACGCGAGCCGGCACGGCTGCGCTCGTCGTGGCGGCGAGCCCAGCGGCGGTGGCGCTCGTCGCGCGCGTGTGTGGTCACGACAGGCTCTCAGCGCGCGCCACCGCCGGGCTCGCTATCTCGATCGTTGGCGTCTTTCTCGTGCTCGGCGACTCTATCAGCGCCAACGGGCCATCGCATTTCGTTGGTGATCTCCTGATTCTCGGCGCCGTCGTCTGCTGGGCCTTTTTCAGCAACGGGCTCGTCGCGATCACGCAGCGCGTCGACGCGCTGCAGGTCGCCGCGTGGACGCTCGTCGGTGGTGTGGGCCCGATCATACTGGTCGGGACTCCTCAACTGCTACGCGTCGAGTGGACCGACGTGACGCTGCTGACCTGGGCGGCCGTGTTCTACTCTGGGGTCATGGCGATGGTCGTCGCGAGTCTGCTCTGGTACCGCGGGGTCCATCTGATCGGGCCCACACGCACGTCGATGTTCGGCAATCTTCAGCCGCTCGTCGCGGTCGTGGTGGCGTGGCTCGTACTCGGAGAGGTGCCGACGATGTTGCAGGGCGCGGGCGCCGCCACGGTGCTCGGCGGCCTCTATCTCTCCCGTCGATGAAACGCATCGTTCTCTTCGACATCGACGGGACGCTGCTCCTCAGCCACGGCGCCGGCCGCACCGCGATGGAGGCTGCGCTCGTCGGAACCTTCGGCACGCCGGGACCGTCGACCTACCGTTACGACGGCAAGACCGACAAGCTCATCGTGCGCGAGACGATGCGCGCCGAGGGGTTTTCGGACGCAGTCATTGATGCACAGATGCCCCTGGTACTCGAACGGTATCTCGCGGGACTGGACACCGCCCTCGCCGACGTCACGCGTCAGGCGTACGCGCTCCCCGGAATCCGCGCGATTGTCGACGCAGTCGAGCGCGCCGACGACCTGGTGCTCGGGCTCCTCACGGGCAACGTCGTCACTGGGGCCCGCGCGAAACTGCGCGCGGTCGCGCTTGAGTTCGACCGGTTCGTGGTTGGCGCCTTCGGGTCGGACCATGAGGATCGCCCTCAGCTCCCGCCCATCGCGCGCGAACGTGCCAGCAGGCTGCTCGGCTACGACGTACCGGGCGACCGGCTCGTGATCATCGGCGACACGCCGGCCGACATTCACTGCGGCCGCGGCGTCGGTGCACGCGCGATCGCAGTCGCCACTGGCGGCTACACGGTTACGCAACTCGCCGCGCACGATCCGGCGGCTACGTTTGCCAATCTATCCGACACGCCGTTAGTGCTCGAGGCAATCCGCGATGCGTGAGGTTGAACTCAAGGGCATTGTTCCCGACCTGGAAGCCACGCGTGCGGCGTTGCGGACGGCGGGGGCACTGCTCAGCTACAAAGGCCGCCTCGAAGACAAGCGCTATGACACGCCGGAGCGTGCGCTGGCACTCCGGGATCACGTGCTGCGATTGCGCGTCTATCGTGACACCACGGTGCGCGCGATGCTCGACTGGAAGGGACCCACCACCTACCAAGACGGCTATAAAGTCCGCGAAGAGCACTCGGTGAGCCTTGGCCATCCGGACGATCTCGCACTGATGCTTGAACGCCTCGGGTATGTGGTCACGCGTGAGATCGATCGCGAGATTGAGCAGTACACGGTGGCAGGCGCCACCGTGCGGATTGAGCGGTATCCCCGCATGGATGTGCTCGTCGAAGTCGAGGGCGAGCCAGACGCGATCGAACGAGGCATCGTCTTGCTTGCCCTGCCGCGCGCCTTGTTTACCTCAGAGCGCTTGCCAGACTACGTCCGGCACTTCGAGGACCGAACCGGCCAGCGCGCGGCGATCTGTGATCGCGAACTCACGGGCGACTATCGCTACTCCGCGACCGATGCCTGAGTGTGTGCTCCCCGACTTTACGCGATCACTGCGCGGACTCGCGGTACCCTCCGCGGCCGGTTCGGCTCATGATTGGGTGTGCAATCGACTGATTCAAGCACGGACTGCGGCGAACAGGGTCCACACGGTCGAGGTACAGGTCGCGGCATTCGACGCAGTGCGTCTCGAGCGCGGGTTTCGCGATGCGATCACCGGCCTGCAGGGGGGGGCGACAACGACGCGGGCCGCCGCTGCGGACGATTGCAACCGGGCGTGGGAGCGCTGGGTGCTGGCGGTGCAGCGCGTCTTCGACACCGCGGACGATTGGAGTCGTGCGGTGCTCCCAGGGCTCGGAGATGCACGCGGACGAAACGGTGGCTTCTGGCGCTGCCTCCTCAGGAGGAACTGATGATTCTCGGTATTGGATTCGATCTCGTCTCGATCGGACGCGTCGAGGCGATGCTCGCGCGCCAGGAACAGCGCGTGCTCGATCGGCTGTTCACGGCCCACGAGCAGGAGTACGCGCGCGCGCGTGCCCGTCCGGCGATGCACCTCTCGGCGCGCCTCGCGGCGAAGGAGGCGGCCTTCAAAGCACTCACTGGCAGTGACGAGGCGAAGCTAATCGGGTGGAAGGAGGCCGAGGTACGGCGCGGTGAAGACGGTCCGCCACTCCTCCACTTCACCGGACGCGCAGCGGCGAGGGCCGCCGAGCTGGGCGTGGTGCGCGTGCACCTGACGCTGTCGCACACGGATGAGACTGCGGGTGCGGTCGTCATCCTCGAGTCGTAGGGCGTCGTCTCGCGAGGGCGCGGCGACGGATACTGGCGCCGCTGATCAACCTGCCGCGAGGATCCCGGGCTGCTGCTTGGACGGCCGCGAACGCATCTGCATCCAGACCGCGCCGGCGATCATGAACCCGAGTGCGATCATCTGTGCCATGGTGAACGTGCCGAAGAACCGGTCGTCCTTGGCGCGGAAGAACTCGACGAAAAAGCGCTCGGCGCCCTGCAGCACGCAGTACGCGCCGAAGAGCCACCCCATCGCATGCTTGTGTGCGCGCAGGCGCCAGAGGACGAAGAACATGGCGAGCCCCATCGCCACTTCGTAGAGCTGTGTCGGGTGCACGGCGAGGACCATGTTTGACGGCATGTCGGCAAAGTCCCTCAGACCGAACAGCTGTGTGAGATTCGCGACGGTGCTGGCCGGGGCGCCCTCGGGGAATGCCACTCCGAACGCTCCGTTCCAGGGCGTGCCATAGTCGTCGCCCACCGCCCAACACCCGCTGCGTCCGACGGCATAGGCTGCCGCAAGTCCTGGTGCGCAGGCGTCGGAGATCTTTGCGAAGCTGTCCTTCTTGATGCGCACGACGATCACGCTCGCCAGGATGCCACCCATCAGGCCACCCCAGAACACGAACCCCGCACGGCTGAAGATCGCCGTGATGTCACCGACGAGGATCGCGTAGTAGACTTTCGCGCCGAGTAGGCCGCCAACGACCGCTGCGACGGTGATGTCGCCCATGATCTCGGAGTGCCATCCGCGGCGGTCAAGTTCCTCTGTCGCGACCATCTGCCCGATCACGAAGGCGAGGAGCATCGCGAGCCCGAAGCCGGTGAGCTCGAGCGGGCCGACGTCGTAGGCGAATGGATGGTGAATGGTCTGGTTCATACGAGAAACTTAGGCGGATTACCCATCCGCGGCGATGAGGCCGGGGATCGGGAGCGAGGAGTGCGCGTGCAGGGAGGCGTCGTCTCGCTGGCCCTGGTCGTATCGGAAGAGACCGGCGGCGGCGATCATCGCGGCATTGTCGGTCGCGAGTCGCGGCGGCGGCGCGAACACGGTGCCGCCGATCGGGTCGGCCGTACCCTGCATCGCCGTGACGAGCGAACGATTGCAGGCGACGCCGCCGCCGAGCACGATCCGTGTTCGACCGTGCGCGCGCGCGGCGCGCAACGTCTTGGCGGTGAGTGTGTCGATGAGCGCCTCCTGAAAGGCGCGCGCGATATGGGCCCGGTCGCGATCAAGGTCATCGCTCGCTCGCACGGCATGCAGCACGGCCGTCTTGAGACCGCTGAACGACACGTCGAAGTAGTCGTCGTCACCGAGGCGCTGACCGCTGTTGAGCATCGGGCGGGTGAATCGAAAGCGCGAGGGGTCGCCCTGGAGTGCGAGCGCCTCAATGTGTCGGCCGCCCGGGTATGGAAGACCTAATAATTTCGCGGTCTTATCGAACGCCTCGCCTGCCGCGTCGTCGCGCGTTGCGCCCAGCAGGCGATAGCGACCCCATGCCTCGACGTCCATCAATAGCGTGTGGCCACCCGAGACGAGTAGGGCTGTGAACGGCGGAGTCGCGTTGGGATGCGCGAGCGCGGTGGCAAAGAGGTGCCCTTCCATGTGGTGCACGCCGATCACCGGCTTGCCGAGCGATTCGGCGAGTGCCTTCGCATAGCTCACCCCCACCAGGAGCGCGCCGACCAGGCCAGGTGCATGCGTCACGGCAATCGCGTCGATATCCGCGAACGTGCACTCCGCTTCGGCGAGTGCACGGCGAGTGACCGGGATGATCGCCGTGAGATGCTCGCGCGACGCGATTTCGGGGACGACGCCACCGAAGATACGGTGCACGTCTTGCGACAGAATCACCAGCGACTCGAGGATCGGGGCCGATGCGGTCCCGCTTACGACCGCCGCCGAGGTCTCGTCGCAGGAACTCTCGATACCGAGGATGCGCATGGGGTGGCGGTCCGGCGCGCGTGAGCGCGCCAGTCCTCAGGCCGTCAGCGCCGCGGTTCCGCGAGCAGTCGCTCGAGAAAGGCGACGTTCGCCTCGCTCGACCAATCGTCCGCGCCGATGATGCGCCGCCGGATCAGGCCGTCGCGTCCGATGATAAACGTCTCGGGGACGCCGGTGGTCTGATAGATCTGGCGAATCTCTCCGGGTGCGTCGTGCAGGATGGTAAACGTGAGATTCAAATCGGCGACGAATGCCGCGATCTTCGCCTCCATCCCTGGATCGTCTACGCTCACCGCAACGATCTGCAGTCCCTGGGCACCCAGTCGTTGCTGCAGCCGCTGCATCGACGGCATCTCGACGAGGCAGGGACCGCACCAGGTTGCCCAGATGTTGAGCAGAACGACGTCGCCAGCGTAGGCGTCGATGCCTTTCGCGACGGCG
Source organism: Gemmatimonas phototrophica (assembly GCA_945869195.1). Taxonomy (GTDB): domain Bacteria; phylum Gemmatimonadota; class Gemmatimonadetes; order Gemmatimonadales; family Gemmatimonadaceae; genus Pseudogemmatithrix. The sequence continues at coordinate 64,356 of CAMBNV010000003.1, forward strand.
GCGGCGGGGCCGGGACGAGCGGTGCTGGCCGGCAGCGTCACCGCCAAGAAGTTGGGTGCTTTTCCGCCGATCCGAATCGGGAAGAGCTCGTCACCGAGCTGTGTGGCTGCGAGCCAGAGTCCGCCCGCCAGCAGCGCGACGACGTGGGCCATGACGAACCACTGGTGTCGCGGGCTCACGCCTGCTCGGCGCAGAGTGCGCGGAGGGCGCGGATCTCGGCCTGCGGGTCCTTCGCGGAAAAGACCGCGTTGCCCGCCACGAAGGTGTCGGCGCCGGCGCGCCAACAGGCTGCGATCGTCTGGCGTGCGATGCCGCCGTCGACCTCGAGTACCGCGCTGCTCCGTGCTTCCTCGAGGATTGCGCGGGCGCGCGTGATCCTCTGCACCGATGCGGGAATGAACTTCTGCGCACCGAAGCCGGGGTTCACGCTCATGATGAGGAGGAGGTCGATGTCGGACGCCACCTCGCGCACCATCTCCAACGATGTCGACGGATTGAGCGTCACACCCGCCTGCGCGCCGAGTTCCTTGATGCGCATCACCTGGCGGTGCAGGTGCGGCGCGGTCTCTACATGGATCGTGATCGTTGCCGCTCCGGCCTTGACGAACGCGTCGAAGTACTTCTCGGGGTCGACCACCATGAGGTGACAGTCGAGCGGGAGGTTGGTCAGCTTGCGGCAGGTCTCGATCACCTTGGCACCGAAGGTGAGGTTGGGCACGAAGACGCCGTCCATGACGTCCACGTGCAACCAGTCGGCGCCTCCTTCCTCGATCATCGCGAGCTCTTCGGCGAGTTTCCCGAAGTCGACCGAGAGAAGCGATGGGGCGATCCGAATCGTGCGCGACATCACTCCGCTCCCCGGCGCAGCCGCGCCGCGAATGAACCGTCAGTACCGTGCCGTTGCGGCAGCACGCGCAGGCGACCGGCGTCGAGCACCGTCGCGGGGACCGCGCCCTCCGGAGGCGGCTCGAGCGCCCAGTCGGGATGCTCCGCGAGGAACGTCTCCACCTGGGTGTCGTTCTCCTCGGGCTCGAGCGAGCAGGTGGAGTAGATCAGGAGCCCCCCCGGCGCGACGGCGGCGGCGGCGGCGCGCAGGATCGTGCGCTGCGCGGCCGCCATGACGGCGAGATCAGAGACGCGCAGCCGCCAGCGAGCGTCGGGGTGACGACGAAACGTGCCGGTGCCGGTGCAGGGCGCGTCCACGAGCACGGCATCGAATGTTCCGAGCGTCGCCGCGTCGCGCGCATCGCAGACGACCGCTGTGACGTGCTGGAGCTCGAGCCGGTCAATCGTCTCCTGCAGACGCTGCAGTCGTGTCTCGCTCGAGTCGGCGGAGGTGACGTAGCTCGCCGTTCGCGCGAGCTCGACCGTCTTGCCGCCAGGCGCCGCGCAGAGATCGGCGACCTTCGCACCCGCGGGGAGTGCTGCGTATTTCGTCACGAGCGTCGCCGCGGGATCCTGCACGAAGCAGAGGCCCTGCTGAAAGGCGCCGAGCGCAGTGAGGATGGTCCCGGACGCGAGTTGGAGTGAGTCGCTCACGAGCGGTACATCGCTGACGTCGACGCCTGCCGCTTCGAGCATCGCTTCGAGCTGTTCGCGGACCACGCTCCACGGGCGGACGATAAGCGATCCCTCCCGGTTGTTCGACTCGAGCAGTGCGCGCGTCTCCTCCGCGCCCCAGCGCGCGACCCACCGCGCGACAAGCCAGCGCGGGTGCGAAAGTTCAACCGCGAGCGCTTCAACTGGGTCGGAGGGGAGGGCCGGCGCGAGTTCCGCGCGTTCGCGGTCGAGTCGCCGCAATACAGCGTTCACGAGCTTGCTGGCTCCCATGCCGTGGCGATGCTTCGCGAGCTCCACCGTCTGCGCGATCGCCGCGTACGGTGGCACGCTCCCCATGTGGAAGAGCTGATAGGTGCCGAGCCGGAGTAGGTCGGCGAGATCGCTTTCGATTCGCGCAATGCCACCCTTGACCCGCGGCGCAAGGAGGTGATCGATAAAACCACGCCGACGGAGCATCCCCCAGACGAGTTCCTGAGTCCAGCGTCGGTCACGGACATCGAGTGCGCCGGCGCGGCGGTCGAACGCGGCGTCGAGCAGCATTCCGCCGCGCAAATCGGTGAGCGTGTCAGCCGCGGCGACGCGGGCGTCGGTGACCATGGAGAGCGAGGGAGGCATACTCTCGAAATCTAGTCACCTTCACCCGCGGGGTCCCCCATGATGTCCCAGCGGTCCCCTGCGGCAATCCCGCGTCCCAGCGCCCAGTCGAGTGCGGCCAGCCGTCGCTTGCCCGAGGGATGGACCGCTTCGACCGCGACCGCTCCCTGGCCGCAGGCGACGATCATCCCCATCTCGCCGACCTCGAGCACCGCGCCTGCATCGCCCTGCCGGTCCACGATCGCGCGCGCACCGTAGAGCCGGACCTCACCGGCCCGCACGGTGCCCCAGGCACCGGGTTTTGGATCGAAGGCGTTGATGGCACGCGCGACCTGCGCAGCGGTCTGCCTGAAGTCGACTCGCGCCTGTGCCCGGTCGATCTTTGGCGCGAACACTACCAACGATTCGTCCTGCGACGCTTCGTCGATGCCGCCGCGGTCGAGCATCCCTACCGCGTCGACGATCGCCTCCGCGCCCATCTCGGAGAGTCGTTCGGTGAGTTTGCCCGCGGTCTCTCCGTCGTTGATTGGCGTGCGCAGGGAGAGGAGCACGGGTCCCGCGTCGAGTGCGAGGACTAGGCGCATGATGGATACCCCCGTCTCGGCGTCGCCGGCGAGTATCGCCGCCTGAATCGGCGCCGCCCCACGCCAGCGCGGCAGCAGCGACGCATGGATGTTCACGGTGCCGAGCCGCGGCAGGTCGATAAGGTCCTGCCGGAGAATGTGCCCGTAGGCCACGACGACGGAGAGATCGGGCTCGAGCGCGCGCAACTGCGCTAGGAACTCGTCGCCTCGCGGCCGATCGGGTTGGAACACCGGGATCCCCGCGGCCAGCGCGACCTGCTTGACCGGCGACGCCACTAGCGTCGAGCGGGAACGACCCTGAGGCCGGTCGGGCTGTGTGACGACGCCGACGACATCATGCCCCTCGCCGAGGAGCCCCCGGAGCGGCGGCGTGGCGAACTCGGGTGTGCCGAAGAAGAGGATGCGCATGCGACGGAAACTATCCCCTCTGCCCTCTGCCGTCTGCCCTTTCCCTACAGCTCCTCGTCGACACCCTTGGCCGGCACGAGTAGTCGCAATCCGTCCGGATACTTCTCCCTCTCCTCCTCCCAGACGGCCAGCGCCGCACGCTTCTTGAGAAAGCTGAGATGGTCGAGGAACAGTTTTCCGTCCAGATGGTCGATCTCGTGTTGCAGGCAGACCGCGAGCAGATCGCTCCCTTCCAGCTCGATGTCCTCACCCTCCCGATCGAGCGCGCGCACCTTCACCCACTTCGATCGTTCGACCCAACCGAAGACCTCAGGGATCGAGAGGCACCCTTCCTCCCACCTGATCTTCCCGTCGCGGGCGATGATCTCCGGGTTGAACAGCGCGAAGGCCTCGTCTTTGACCTCCACGACGCAGAGCCGTACGGATCGTCCGACCTGTGGTGCCGCTAGGCCCACGCCATCGGCAGCGCGCATCGTCTCGAACATCGAGTCGGCGAGCGCGCGGAGCTCATCCGTCACCTCGGTCACGGGCTTCGTCTCCTGTCGCAGGATCGGGGCCCCCAGGACCGTGATGGGGAGAATCGCCATGATCAGAGCGCCGTGTCGTCGCCGCCCACGGCAGCGATACGGCCACGCGTCACGACGAGCTTCGACTCGCCGCTGCGGATCGTCACATGATCGTTGATCCCGGCAAGGGGCTGGCCATCCTTGAGCCCTTCCTTGATATGGACCACCTCGCCGACGATCCCGCCAGCCGTGACGACCTGGTCGCCCTTCTTAATCGACATCACCTTGGTCTGGTGGTCCTTGCGTTGCTTCGACTGCGGCCGGATTACGAGGAAGTAGAAAATCGCGAAGATCGACCCGAACATCACGAGCGAGCCGAGCGGTGAGGGGCCAGCGGCGGTGGCTGCGGTCGTCTGGGCGAAGAGCGTCGGAAGAACGGTCATTGGGGGTCACTGTGAGGGATCCTACATGAACGCGGGTGGGCCATTCCCGGCCTGACGCGGTGAACGCCCCGGTGCCGGTCGCCTCGCAAGCAGGGCGCATCAGGGCGATCAGGAAATGTAACTTGCACCGCCTAACCAGACGGAGCCCCCGCACCGCATCGGCGGCCCCCTCTGTCGCCAAGGGCTACCGGGTCGCTCACCGAATGAGCATGGCGTCGCCGTACGAGTAGAAGCGATACCCTTCCCGCACCGCGGTGTCGTAGGCGTGCATCGTGAAGTCGTAGCCGGCCATCGCCGCCACCAACATGAGGAGTGTCGAGCGAGGTAGGTGGAAGTTCGTGATGAGCAGGTCGGCCGATTGCGGATGGTACGGTGGGCGGATGAAGATCGACGTGTCGCCGGAGCCGGCGCGGATGCGGCCGTCGTCCCCTACGGCACTCTCTAGCGTGCGCAAGCTTGTCGTCCCTACCGCGCAAATACGTCCACCCGCCGCTCGGGTAGCGTCGAGCACTTTCGCCGTGGCTTCGGGGATATCGTACCACTCCTCGTGCATCAGATGGTCGGCCGGGTCCTCGGCTTCGACTGACTTGAAGGTGCCTGCTCCCACATGCAGCAGTACATCAGCGCGACAGACGCCCTGCTCGGCGAGCACCGCAAGCAACTCCGGCGTGAAGTGCAGCCCGGCGGTCGGAGCCGCGACCGAGCCCTCCTCGCGCGCGAACACCGTCTGGTATCGCTCTGCGTCGCTGGGCGCGTCGGCGCGCTCGATGTAGGGCGGCAACGGGATATGTCCATGCGTCGCGATCGCGGCGCGCACGTCACCGGTCGCCAGATGTAGCCGGACGAGGCGCGTGCCCCGCGCCGTCACTCGGAGAATCTCGGCGTCGAACCCCGGCGCGAGATGCACGCGTCGCCCCATCCGGAGCTTGCTCCCGGGATGGACCATCGCCTCCCAGGTGTTGTCGCCCAGATCGCGGAGCAGGAACACCTCGGCGGGGGCTCCGGAGCCGCGGTGCCCGAGCAGGCGAGCGCGAAAGACGCGCGTCCGGTTCAGGACGAGCGCGTCACCGGCGTGCAGAAAATCGGCGAGGTCACGGAACGTGCGGTGTTCGATCGTCCCGCTCGCCCGGTCGAGCACCATGAGCCGGCTCTCATCACGACGTGCCGTCGGGACCTGCGCGATGCGCTCGGGTGGAAGCGCGAAATCGTAGTCCGCCGTGCGGAGTCCACCACCACCGGCTCGCTCGCTCATGCGGCCCACTCGTGGACGGCGCGGGTCAGAAGAGGTCGGCCTGAGGTGTCGGCGGAGCGGTGGGCGGCGGAAAGCCGAAGTGCCGGTACGCTTGCGACGTCGCCATGCGTCCGCGCGGCGTGCGCTGGAGGAAACCATTTTGGACGAGAAACGGCTCGTAGACTTCTTCGATCGTGTCGGCATCCTCGCCCACCGCGGCGCCGATCGTGCCCACGCCCACGGGCCCGCCGTCGAACTTCTCGATGATCGCGCGGAGGATCCGGACATCCATTTCGTCGAGGCCGAACTCATCTACGTCAAGCATTGCGAGCGCCTCGCGCGCGACGTCGCGCGTGATGTGTCCCTGCGCCTTGACCTGTGCGTAGTCGCGGACGCGCCGCAGCAGGCGGTTGGCCACGCGCGGCGTGCCACGCGCTCGGCGGGCGAGTTCGTGCGCCCCGGTCGCGTCGATCCCGGCGCCGATCACCGCCGCCGTGCGATGCACGATCTGCTCGATCTCGTCGACGGGGTAGTAGTTCATGCGTAGTTCGATCCCAAAGCGGGCGCGTAGGGGCGCCGTGAGCATGCCCAACCGGGTCGTCGCGCCAATCAACGTGAAGGGCTCGATCGCCATCGTGATGGTTTGTGCTTTGGGGCCCTCGGAGAGCCGGATGTCGATCTTCCAGTCCTCCATCGCCGGGTAGAGAAACTCATCGATGATCGGCCGGAGGCGGTGGATCTCGTCGATGAACAGAATGTCACCGGCCCGGAGGTTGGTGAGCGTGCCCACCAGATCGCCCGGCTTTTCGAGTGCCGGCCCTGAGGTCGTGTGGATGTTCACCCCCATCTCGCGCGCGATAAGCTCGGCAAGCGTCGTCTTGCCAAGGCCTGGCGGGCCGAACAACAGCGTATGGTCGAGCGGTTCCTTCCGTCCCATCGCTGCATCGATGTAGATGCGCAGCGCGTCCTTCACCTTGCCCTGACCGATGAACTCGGCGAGGCGCTGCGGACGGAGTGAGAGTTCGACGACCGACTCGTCGATGAGGGACTCCGGGGTGGTAATCTCGGCGCGGCTCATGAGCGGTGAATCTACTTGCCGATCGCTGTGAGCGAGCGACGGATGAGGTCGGCGGTCGACTCGCCCTTGGGCGCCCCGTCGAGGGTCGCCCTCACCGCGCGGTCGGCGTCGGTTGGCGCGTACCCGAGTGCCACGAGGGCACGCACAGCATCGCTGCCGGGAGCACTCGGCGTGGCGGCGCGGCCCGCGGGCGTAATCTCCTCCATCCCGGTCCCGTCGAGCTTGTCGCGCAGTTCAAGCACGAGCCGCTCCGCGAGCTTTTTCCCAACGCGCGGGACCTGTGTGAGTGTCGCGAGGTCGCCGGCGCGGATCGCGCGCACCAACCGCTCCGCGGTGAGCGTGGACAGCAGGTTCATCGCGAGCGATGGGCCAACGCCGGTGGTGCCCATGAGTCGGTGAAAGAGTCGACGCTCCTCGGCGGTCGGGAAGCCGAAGAGCAGCCACGCGTCCTCACGCACCACCATCGCCGTGTGCAGCGCGACCTCGCCTCCAACGCGCGGGAGCGTCTCGAGCACACTGAGCGGCACAAGCACCTCGTAAGCGAGGCCGCTTGCGGTTAGGACTTCGATGCGGTCGATCCCGCCGGTTAGAAGCGTGCCGTGGATGCGAGCGATCATGGCGCGCGCCGTGGGCGGAGGGCACCTGCGCGTGCCGTCAGGGCGTGCGTGAGTGCGTGACGCATCGCGCAGGTCAGCGCAGCCGCCACGCCGTCGGCCGCGTCGGCGGGCTGTGGGGCGTGCTTGAGTCGCAGCAGCTTGGTGATCATGAACTGCACCTGGGTCTTGGTGGCATTGCCCACGCCGGTGATCGCCTTCTTTATCTCGGCCGGCGGGTATTCGTGAATCTCGACGCCGGCCTCGGCGCCCGCCAGCAGGATCACGCCGCGCGCATGGCCGAGGACAATCGTCGTGCGGACGTTGCGGGCGTAGAAAATGTCCTCCACCGCCATCGCCTCGGGACGGTGTCGCGCCAGCAACTCGCGCACGCCGTCACTGATGTCCTTCAACCTCGCTGGCAACGGGCGATCGGCCTTGGTGCGGATCACACCGCACTCGACGAGGATTGGCTGGGGACCCGTACGCACCACGCCGTAGCCGGTCACGGCGGTGCCCGGATCGATACCGAGGATTAGCACGATGCCGCATCGCCAAGGCCGCTGCGGGAGCGGGTCCGGGTGCCGGTCACCCCGCGGTAATCTCGGAGATGTCGATGTCGAAGTTCGCGTCGACCTTCTGCACGTCGTCGAGATCCTCGATCTGTTCGAGCAGTTTGATCAACGCATCGGCCGCACTGCCCTCGACTTTCACTGTGGTTTTGGGGATCCACGCGAGCTCTGCCTCGGTCGCAGCGAGCCCGGCCTTTTCCAGTCCCTGCTTCACGGCGTGCAGTTCCGACGGTGCCGTCGTGACCACGAACTGGTCGTCCTCGGCGACGAAGTCCTCGGCGCCGGCCTCGAGCACGGCCTCCATCACCGCGTCCTCGGTCCTGCCGTTCGCCGGGATGTAGATCTGCCCCTTGCGATCGAACATGAAGGAGACCGAGTTGCTCGCGCCAAGGTTGCCGCCGTACTTGGAGAGCTTGAAGCGGACCTCGGCGACCGTGCGTGTGGGGTTGTCGGTGAGCGCTTGGATCATGAGCGCGACGCCGCCTGGTCCGTACGCCTCGTACAGGACCTCCGAGTAGTCGATGCCCTCGAGTTCGCCCGTGCCCTTCAGGACGGCGCGCTCGATGTTCTCCTTCGGGCACGACTGCGCCTTAGCGTTCTCGATTGCGGTGCGGAGTCGGGCGTTGCCGTCGGGGTCGCCGCCCCCGGCTTTTGCCGCGACCGTGACCTCCCGCAGCACCTTGGTGAACATGGCGCCGCGCTTCTTGTCCGTGGCGGCCTTGTAGTGCTTGATCTGCTTCCACTTGCTGTGGCCGGCCATGGGAATGCAGCTCTGAGGTGGGAGGTAGGAGGGGGGGGAGGCGCGCGGCCCGTGCACTCCCGCCGCGGTGAAAGGTACCGCCCTCACCGGTCGCTGTGGAGGCAGTCGAGGGGCTACCGGCTATCCATCATCTCCACCGTACCGTCAGACTGCCGCGCATCCCGGTGACGTCCGTCGCTCCACCGTTCAGGGTGTCATACAGCTTGCCGAGACTGACGCCGATCGACGGGAAGAGGACAAAGCTGCGCGTGCTGAACCGAAGGCGGACGCCAGAGTTGAGCATGTTCCCCGCCTTGACGCCCGCGATCTGCCAGAGACGGAGTTCGAGATTCGGCTGGATGAGGAGGTCGCGCACGGTGACGCTCAGGCCGGCGTTGACGTTTGCTACGTTTTCCGTCGGTGCGGGACCGCCGAGTTGCTGGCCCGCCATGCGGTAGAGGTTCCATCCGGAGAGGAAGACGCTGGCGTCGCGCACGGGGAAGCTCCAGCCTCCCGACGCCACCACGCGGTCGCCGGTGCTGTACGACGTGGCGCCGGCGAGATCGTGGCCGAAGGCGGAGAACGAGAGGCCCAACTGCACCTGACCGTCGCCGGCTGGACGATCGATGCCAACGTTGAGGCGGTACTCATCAGCGGGCGTGAACCGCAACTCCTCCGCGGCAACGCTGAACGCGGCGAACTCGGTCGATTTCCGCATGCTCGCGCCGGCGCCAAGGTTCCAGTCACCGATCGTGCGCGCAAAGGCGACGCCGCCGGTGCCGCCGAAGCCGTTGCCCATCGAGGAGATTGTGTAGTTCAAGAAGTCGTTGCCGATCTGTCCAGCCGCCTCCGCCTGCCCTTCAGGAATCGTGTACTGCCCCGTGGGAAGGTTGACGCCGGCGGTCAATACGATGTTCTGCTTGACGAATGCGAGGTTGCCACGAATCTGCGTGTCAGTGAGTCCCTGGATGCTACTCGTCGCGCTACCGCCGGCGATCACATCGGAGATCGCGTAGGAGGTCGTGATGTCCATCGTAAAGCTCTCGGTCACTGGCAGCGCGAAGACGATCGGGATCGCGGTCTGCGCCACCGACTTCTTGGTCGCGCCACTGCCAATCGTGTAGGTGGTCAGGTGGGGCGCGACGATCACGGCGAAGTCGCGAAGCCCCTGCGCCGCGGTGAGCGAGGGCAGGGTGACGGCCAGCAGCGAGGTGCCAGCGAGGGTGCGTAGCAGGGATCGGTTCATGAATCGGTTCTCGCTCAGGGGCGGCGAATGATGATGACCACTTGCCCCGTCTGGAGGGGCTGATCGGTGCCGGTCGTCGCGCTTGTTGCGTCGCGTTGCGGTAGGGGCGCGGCGGCGGGCGCGGCAGCGGGCGACGCCGTCGTCACGACCGCCGCGACGGCGGCCACCGCCGGCGGGTTCACCGACTGCGTGACGTTGTTGACCGTGGCCTGGAGCGCACTGACCGGGCTCACGATGACCCCTGTTGCCGCGACCGCGGCGATCTGTCCCTCCGTGCCAGCGCCGAGGCTCGATTCGATCGCCGTCGTGGAGACCTCCGCGCCCGGTGTCCCCGACGTTGCCGCCGCCGCGGCCGCCTGAAATCGCGCGGTCGCCGCGCCGAAGCCCGGGTCGAGCGCGCGCGCACTCTCGAAGAACCGCGAGGCGTCCTCGAAGCGACCGTCGTCCGACGCCTGCAGTCCACGGCTGTACGCGAGAAACGCCTGTAGGTTGTTCGTCGGTCGGCGCTCCACGAGCTGGCGCTCGGCAGGCGTTAGTGTGACGCCAAGTCGGTCGAACAGCTGGAATACCAGACGTTTCTCCATGTCGAAGAGCTGGTCAAGCGCGCTGGTGACCTGTGCCGGTTCGCCAATCACGCCGGTTCCGACCGTGACGATCGACGCATCGAGCGCGAGCTGATTGGCCCCGACCTGCTGAATAATCCCGTTCACGAGCGAGCCCGCCTGCATCAGCTTGCCGGCGCGCACCGCGGTGGCGGCGTCGACGCGCTCGGACTCCGAGAGTCGAAGCTCATCCGTGAGCGCCTGCATGCGATCCCGCTCGACCACGATCAGCCGCGCCGAACGACTCAGGTCGGTGATTAGGAGTTCTGCCATACCGCGCTCAAGTGGCTTGAGCGTGCTGTCGGTGCCATTGAACCGGAGCGGCGGGACCGCAACGGTGAGCACCGACCCCGGCGTCGCCGTAATCGTCGCCTCGTTCGCGACCGCCGCCTTGGCGGAGGCAATCGCTTCATTTCGCGAGAGCGACACGAGGCGCGTCCGGATCTCGAGCTTAACCCGGCGCGTGGCGCCCACGGTCAGGTAACTCTCATAGGCCCGGCGTGCGCTCGTGAGGTCCCCCAACCGCTCGGCGGCGAGCCCCAAGTACAGCGTGCTCACGCCGTCTTTCGGGTCGAGCTGGCGGGCCTGCTCGAGCACCGCGCGCGCATCGGCGAAGCGCTGCGCCTTGTAGTAGGCGACCCCGAGTCCACGGAGCGCTGCGACGTTCTGCGGTGTTTTTGATCGGGCGGCTTCGAGCAGGGTGATCGGGTCCCCGCCGCGCTGTGCGGTCGCGGGCGTGACCGCGACGGACACGAGTACGATGGCCAGGAATAGTCGGGAGTGTCGCATTGCTTCTCCTATCGATCGGGGTCCAGCAGGTCTTCGAATCGTAGCCATTGCTTGTAGAAATATAGGTCCACGTACCCAGTGGTCCCGTTTCTGTTTTTGCGCACGTGGAGCTCGGTCGCCCCCTCCACTCCCGCGTCCGAGGCGTACATCTCCTCGCGGTAGAGCGCGAGCACCACGTCGGCTGCTTCTTTTACGGCTCCCATCGCCCCGAAATCATCAAGCGTTGGGCGGGCGTCCGTGCGCGGTGCGAGCCGCGGCAGCTGCGCCGTCAAGATCAGGCACACTCCCTTCGTGACCGCATACGCCTTGAGCTGGTACACCTGGGCGGCCAGCGCCTCCTCCCGCGGCTCCCCAGGTATACGGACTCCCAGCGTCTGGGGCAGCGCCTGGAGCGAATCCACGATCACGACAGTCGGAGGTGGGTCGCCGCTGCTCAGTTCTAACTCGCCTCTGTCCGAAAACAACAGCGGATTGAACCGGACCTTCCCCTGACGCAGCCGCACTGCGGCCGCCCCGACTGATGCGCGCTGTTTGTCATCGAGCCTCCCCTGGCGAACGTCATCGACCGTTACGCGTCCCTCAATCGCGAGGGCGCGCTCCATGACTCGTGTCGCTGTCATCTCTCCCGAGAGGAACTCGACCTGTTGGCCCGCCTCCGCTATCCGCAGCGCCATCGCCAGCGCGAGTGCGGACTTGCCGCTCCCCACCTCACCGCCGAGCACCACCAGATCCTCTCTGCGCAACCCGCCTCCGAGCCAGCGATCGATGCTCGGGAAGCCGGTACAGACCGTGTCGTCGGACATTGTGCCGTCCGCCACGCGATCGACCAGGTGCACAATGGGTGAAATCGGTAAGACGTCGGTCGGGCGCAGCGGTATTTGTTCCATGGACTCTATAGGGTGCAGAGGGCGGTGCCTCGCGGAAATTACCCTATGGCGCGTTCACCGACTCGGGCAAGTTCAACGGCGTCGGCCCGCAATCCAGAGGAGATCCGGTCCAACTCCGAACGTGCCACCCTATCCAGCTGTCCTGCAGTGATTTCAATCACAGTTTCCACAGCTTCGGCAGCGGTGATTAGGTCGCCCGAGGCAGTGGTCGCGAAGGCGCGGAGGAAGGCCGTCCTGGCTTTGGCCGGCACCGTGAGTGCCACCAGCCAAGCCCTGGCCGCGTCGGCGCGCGACTGGCGCACGGGCGCGGAGAGCGGCACCGGGAGCCGAAGTCCACTCGCAAGTCGGGCGACCATGACGGCCCCCAGTAGCGTCTCGCGCGCCCCGCCAAGTCCAGCGCGGCCCGCCGCCGCGAGCAGCGCCGGGGAGGAGAAGGTCGCCCGGAGGGGCGCATAAGCGGGGATGGGTTGGGGCACAGCCCCAAAGTGCCGTACGGGAGGCTCGGTCCGAAAGGGGGCCCCGATGGAACGGTTGCGGTGCTCGGGCTATCTTCCCCCTCCATGACCATCACGGCCCTCCCGCGCACCCGATCCGGCCGCTGATGCGCGTTTATCGCCGCCTCCTCGCCTTTCTCCGGCCCCACGTCTGGCGCCTCGGCGGGAATGTTTTCTTCAATGTGATCGCGGCCGCGCTCGATGGCGTCGCGTTCACGCTGCTGATCCCGTTCCTCAACACGCTCTTCAGTCTCGAGACGAAGGTCGCGGGCGGGATGGGATGGCTCACGCGACTGCAGTCCTGGCTTATCGGTCCGTTTCTCGACGCCGGCGATCCGATGGGGTCGCTCCGGGCGGTGATCCTGGTGATCCTGGCGATGGTCACCCTCAAGAACCTCTCCCTCTGGGCCGGCGGGCTGTTCGGTGCTTCGCTCCAGGAGAACATCACGCGTGATCTTCGCGCGGCGGTCTTCTCACACATGCAGCGTCTTCCGTTGACCTGGTTCAGCCGCACGAAGACGGGCCAGATCATTTCGCGCGTCCTCGCTGACACCGAGCAGACTAAGATCATCCTGTCCGAGGTCGCGACGCGGACGGTGCAGAATGCGGCCACGCTCGGCGTCACCGTCGTCATCCTCTTCAGCATGTCGACGCGGCTGACGCTCGCCGCGCTGGTGATCGCGCCACTGGTGATGGCCGTCCTGCAGCCGCTGTTACGGAAGCTGCGCAAGGGACATCGCCGCCTGCGCAATGAATACGGCGAGATGACGAGCGTGCTGCAGGAGGTCGTCAGCGGCATCCGGCTCGTAAAGTCGTTCCGCGGCGAGGCCTACGAGGACGAACGCTTTATCGGTGCGTCGGCGCGCTACTCGCGCGGGATGACGCGAATGCAGCGGCTCTCGTTGTTGTCCAGCCCGCTCACCGAGGTGCTCGGCACGATCATCGCCATGGGCGTGCTCTGGATTGGTGCCCGCGAGGTCCTCGAGACGCGCACCATGGATGGCGGCATTCTGATCACCTTTATGGTTCTCGTGATGCGCCTCCTGCAGCCGATCAAACAGCTCTCGCAGGCGCCGACGACCGCGCAGCAGTCGCTCGCGGCCGCCGAACGGCTGTTCGACGTGCTTGATCAGCCGGTTGAGACCCAACAGGATCGCGGCACACGGGAGGTGCTCGCCCTCGATCATGGCGTCGCCTTTGAGCAGGTGAGCTTTGCCTATGGCGACGAACCGGTGCTTTCCGACGTGACCCTCACCGCGCGTCGCGGCGAGATCGTCGCCCTCGTGGGCGCGAGCGGGGCGGGGAAGAGCACGCTGGTCGATCTGATCCCACGCTTTATCGAGCCGACGTCCGGGCGCGTCCTCATCGACGGCGTCGACGCGCGCGAGATCCGCCTCTCGTCGCTGCGGGCGCTCACCGGGATCGTGAGTCAGGACACCGTCCTCTTCAACGACACCGTGCTCGCCAACATCGCGTACGGCACCGCGAATCGGTACTCGCGCGCGCAGGCCGAGGCGGCCGCGCGCGCCGCCAACGCGCACGAGTTCATCCTCGCGCTCCCGGAGGGCTACGACACCGTGCTCGGCGAACGCGGCACGAGGCTTTCAGGTGGGCAACGGCAACGTCTCGCGATCGCGCGCGCGCTGCTCTCCGATCCGCCGATCCTGATTCTCGACGAGGCCACGTCTGCGCTCGATACGGAGAGCGAACGGCTGGTGCAGGAAGCGATCGACCGTCTGCTCGCGGGACGCACCGTCTTCGTGATCGCGCACCGACTCTCGACGATCGTCCATGCGACGCAGATCCTCGTGCTCGAAAAGGGTCGCGTGGTCGAACGGGGGTCGCATGCCGAACTCCTCCCGCGAGGTGGTGCCTACGCCCGTCTGCACGCGATGCAACAGCGCACGGTCCCCCCCGCGCTTCCCGATGCCCCACGCTGAAGGCAGGCGCCCGACCTTCGTCCATCGGGTCGAGTACGGCCTGCTGCGCCTGATCGCCACGTCACTGCGTCCGTTCGGTTGGCGCACTGCCTCCGCAGTGGGTGCCGCATTGGGCGGGCTCGCTTGGTGGCCCCTGCGCATTCGCGCCGAGCGCGTGGAACGCACCATCCGCGCCTGTTTCCCAGACTTTAGCGACGCACGCGTACGCGACGTCGCGCGCGCGAGCTACCGCAGCCTCGGACGTACTTCGATCGAGAGCATCGTTCTCTCGCGCGCCACCACCGACGACGTGCTCGAGGTGTTCGCCGACGCGCATGGTTTCGAGGTTCTCGCGCGCGCCTTCGCACAGGGCAGGGGCGTGATTCTCGTCGCCGGCCATGTGGGCAACTGGGAACTCTCGGCGGCCTATATGACCGCCCGCGGCCTTCCCATCGACGCAATCGCGATGCACATGGTGAACCCGCTCTCTGACGCCTTCTTCAAGCGGACGCGCGAACGCTTCGGGACGCGCGTGATCTTCGACGATCAGGCGGTGCGCGCGATTCCGCGGGCGCTCCGCGACGGGCGCGGGGTTGGGTTCCTCTCCGATCAGAGCGCGAAAGGGCTCGCGAGTACCTTCGTGCCGTTCTTCGGTCGGCCAGCGCGCACGCCGCGCGGTGCCGCCGTCTTCGCGCTGCGCGGCGATCTCCCGATGGTGTTCGTCGCCGCCCTTCGGCGCCCCGACGGACGGTATACGGCCCACTTCGAGGAGGTCCCACTCGTGCGGACCGGCGACCGCGAAGCCGACGTGGATGCGACTGTGCTTCGCTACACGCAGGTGCTGGAACGCTTGGTGCGTCAGCATCCGGAGCAGTACTTCTGGCAGCATCGACGGTGGAAAGGCCAACCGTTCGATACGCCGAGCGAACTGCTTATGCCACGGTAACATGTCGTTGCCTCGGACTGTCCCGGCCGCCCGCCCGTGAGCGACTATCCACGTGACCTCGCGTCCCTGCGTTCCCGAGAGTATCCGTGGGAAGCGAACGGCGACGCGATCCACTTTGACCACGCCGCGGTTGGCCCGCTCCCCCAGTGCTCCCGCGACGCGCTCGATGCGTACGGGCTCAAACGCGCGGAACCCCACCGACTGGGGATGGACGACTTTTCCCCGGTGCTTGATTGCGCGCGCTCGCTCGTCGGCAGGCTCATCGGCGCCAGCGCCGGGGAGATCGTCCTCACGACGAATACGAGCTGGGGGGTGAATCTGGCCGCCTATGCGCTCCCGCTCGGTCCCGGCGACATCGTGCTCGGTAGTCAGGGGGAGTTCCCTGCGAACGTGTATCCGTGGATGTCCGCGGCAAAGGCGCGCGGCTTCACTTTCGAGCTCCTGCCGCTCCTCGGCGACTCTCCTGACGTTGCGGCGGTGCTCGCGCGCATCGCGTCCGACTCGCGCGTAAAGGCCGTCGCGCTCTCGTGGGTCTCGTTCTGGAGCGGCGCGCGTATTGATCTCGGTGTCATTGGGGCCGCCTGCCGGGCGCGCGGTATCTGGTTCGCCGTCGATGCGATTCAGGGGCTTGGTCCGCTCGTCCTCGACGTCCGCACCATGCCGGTTGACATACTCTCGTCTGGCGCCCAGAAATGGCTCTGCTCTCCATGGGGCAGTGGCTTCGCCTACATGCGCGAAGCACTCGTGAAGACCCTCGAGCCGCCGGCCGCCGGTTGGCTCGCCCAGGCGAGCTCGGGAGACTTCGGCCGATTCCTCGACTATGACCCGACGTGGCACAGCGATGCGCGTAAGTTCGAGGTGGGGACGATCCCGTATCAGGACATTGTCGGCATGAATGCGTCGCTCTCGCTTTTTCTGGAGCTCGGGCCCGCGCGGATCGAGGCGCATGTACGCGAACTGACGCGCGCGCTGCTCGACTGGGCCCAGAGAGCACCTGGCGTGCGGCTGCTCACCCCGGTGGCGGATGCGCGCCGCGCTGGAATCGTCGCGTTCGCGACCCTCGACGTTGAGGGTGATTCCGCCAAGCTTCGCGCCGCCAAGGTCACCCACTCCGTGCGAGAGGGCGCAATCCGGCTCGCGCCGCACTTCCACAACACGCTCGAGGAAGTGGCGGTCGTCATCGGGGCGATCGGGCGGTAAGGCCTCGACCCGCGGTTATCTTTCGCCGGTGACCGCGCCGACCTCCGCTCCCCCTCGCTCCCTCGACACGCTCATCGCGCGGCGCCGGACCTTTGCGATCATCTCGCATCCCGACGCCGGTAAGACGACCCTCACCGAGAAGCTCCTGCTCTACAGCGGCGCCATCCACCAGGCCGGCGCGGTGAAGGCGCGCAAGTCGCAGCGCCACGCCACGTCTGACTGGATGACGCTCGAGCAGGAACGCGGTATTTCGGTGACCTCGTCGGTCCTGCAATTCGAGTACGCCGGCTATCAGGTCAACCTGCTCGACACCCCGGGTCACCAAGACTTCGGTGAGGACACGTATCGGACGCTCGTCGCCGCCGACCGCGCCGTCATGCTGCTCGACAATCGGAAAGGGGTGGAAGAACGCACGCGTCAGCTGTTCGATGTCTGTCGTCGTCGACGCATGCCGATTTTCACCGTGGTCAACAAGTGTGACCGCGTCGGAGAGGACCCGCTCAAGATCGTGAGCGATCTCGAGAACGATCTCGGGATCACGGCGGTCGCGGCCCACTGGCCGATTCATCAGGACACGGCGGAGCACGGCACCATCTTTGTCGGCGTGTACGATCGTCGGCGCAAGCGCGCCTTTCTGTTCGAGCGCGGTGCGCATCATGGCGCGCGGCGCGTCGAGACCGAGACGCTCGATCTCTCTGGTCCCGACGATCACCAGCTGGTGGAGGCGCTCGGTGGCGACGATACGGCGGTCGATGCGGTCGCCAAGCTCGCGCACGACATCGAACTGCTCGACGCGGCCGGACACGAGTTCGACGCCAACGCGATCCTTGCTGGAGAGCAGACGCCGGTCTACTTCGCGTCAGCGATGACCAACTTCGGCGTCGAGCCCTTTCTCGAGGACTTCCTCCCGCTCGCTCCCGCGCCGGTCGCGCGCGAGAGCTCCGCGGGGCCGGTGTTCCCGGCGCTTCCCGCGTTCACAGGCTTCGTGTTCAAGGTCCAGGCGAACATGGACCCGCGGCATCACGATCGCATCGCTTTCGTGCGCGTCTGCTCCGGCCGCTACGCCGCCGGTCTCGAAGTCACCCACGTGCGCACGGGGAAGAGCTTCAAACTGTCACCGCCACAGCAGTTCCTTGGGCGCGAGCGCGTCTTTGCCGAGGAAGCGTTGCCTGGCGATGTCGTCGGGGTGCATGACCGCGGGCTGTTGCGGATCGGTGACACGCTCGCCTCCGCCGATGCACCTCGCTCGGTCGACGGGAAGTTGCTCGAGTACGTCGGCATCCCGCGCTTTGCGCCGGAGCACTTCGCGCGCATCCTCTCGAAGGACCCGCTGCGCCGAAAGGCACTCGACAAGGGACTCCGCGAACTCACCGAAGAAGGTGCGGCGCAGGTATTCTTCGCCGAGTCGCAGATGGGCCCGATCCCGATTGTCGGAGCGGTTGGGCTGCTGCAGTTCGACGTGATGCTGCACCGACTCGAACATGAGTACGGAGCGCCCTGCTCGCTCGAGAAGCTCCCGTTCCGATACCCGCGTTGGGTCACGGGATCGGCGGCGGAGATCCAGAAGCTCGGTGAGTCGCAGGATCTATCGCTCCTATATGACGCGAAGAATCATCCCGTGATTCTCTTTCGGGACGAGTGGCGACTGCGCTGGGCGCTCGAGCGCGCCGAGGGCATCGGGCTCGCCTACCACGAGGCGGCGCCCTAGGTCCGTTCGTCCCGGCGTCCCGCGCCGCGCAGGGCGGTTCCAAACCGTTTCGGCGTCCATTGCGTATTAACGGAAGCTGCATGCTGCCGTCTAACCTCGCCTCAGGGATGCGGCAGTTCGATTCCCTGACACGCGCTGGTTCGTCACTCTCCCCCATCGCAATACATCGTGCCCTTGCACCGCTGCCGTTCACTCTTCGCCGTTATCGCGCTCCTCTTGACCGTCGCGCTTCCTTCGGCGCTCAGCGCTCAGGATGGCGCCGACATCATCCGTGGTCGCGTTGTCGGCCCAGACGATCAGCCGATTGTCGGCGTGATCGTCACCGCGACTTCCGTGAGCGGCAATGTGTCGCGCCGGGCGCGCACGGGGCGCGATGGCCGCTTCACCATCGCGTTTCCGGGCGGTGAGGGCGACTACTTTCTCAGCTATCAGGCCATTGGCTTCGGACCGCGTCGATTTCAGGTGAAACGGACCGCCGACCAGGATATCCTCGTCGCCGATGCCAAGCTCGTCATGGCGTCGCAGAGCCTCGACACCGTGCAGATCACCACTGACGGCGACCGGGCCCGCGTGAATCGCAATGACGCCGCTAGCGACATCTCTGGCACCGAACGTTCCGTCAGCATGAGCGGGCTCTCGGCAGAACAGCAGGGTGATCTTGCGGCGATGGCGGCCTCGCTTCCGGGCGTGATGTTCATGCCAGGCGCCGACGGCGATCCGTCGGGCTTCTCCGTGCTTGGCCTCGCGTCGGACCAGAACTCGACGACACTCAACGGCCTCAACTCCAGCGCCTCCAACCTCCCGCGCGACGCGGCGGTCTCGAGCTCGCTCGTGAGCACACCGTACGACGTCTCCCGGGGCGGGTTTAGCGGCGGGCAGTTCAACGTACGGAGTCGCTCTGGTTCGAACTTCCAGTCGCGTTCGATGAGCCTCAATACCGATTCGCCCACGCTGCAATGGACCGACCCGGCGGGCCGAGCGCTCGCCCAGGAGTACTCGAACCTCTCCTTCGGTGGCTCGGCGAGCGGACCGATGAAGATCGACGAGGCCTTCTACAGTCTGTCGTATCAGGTCGGTCGTCGTGCGAACGATCTGCAGACCCTGCTCTCGACCAGCCCCCTCGGTCTACAGGCCTCGGGCATCGCGCAGGACTCCGTGCAGCGGCTCCTAAACATCCTGCAGGCGGCGACCGTGCCGGTGAACGTCGCCGGCCTTCCGAGCGATCGGAACAACGATCAGCTCCTCGTCTTCGGCGCGTTCGATTTTGCGCCGCCGTCGTCCCTCTCGGGCCAGGCGTTGAATCTCTCGTTCAACGGCAACCTCTCCAAGCAAACCCCCGCGACGAGCCTGACGAGCGCGATGCCATCCTACTCTGGCGATCGGACCACCGGCAGCGGCGGCGCCCAGCTTAAGCACACTGGCTTCGTGGGGATCTTCCTCAGCGAGACCAACCTCGGCTTCAGCCTGTCGCGGAACACCACCGATCCCTATCTGACGCTGTCGAGCGGCGCGGTGCTCGTGAACTCCACCTTTGCTGACGGCACGAACGGCGTGCGCACGATCAACTTCGGTGGCAACCCGAACCTCGACACGGAAAATACGTCCCGCAACGTCGCGTTTAACAATCTCCTGTCGTGGTTCAGCGAGAATAACCGCCACCGCCTCAAGCTCACGAGCGAAATCCGGCTCGATGGCTACTCCGCTGAACAGAACGCGAACAACCTTGGCACCTTCCGGTTCAACTCGCTTGCAGATCTCGAGAACAGGGTCCCGTCATCGTTCACGCGCTCGCTCGTCCCACGCATTCGCGAGGCGAGTCAGTGGGTCGCCGGGACGTCGCTCGGCGACTCGTGGCGGATTAATCCGAGCCTCCAGGTGCAGTACGGGGTGCGCGTGGACGCGAATCAGTTCATCGACCGGCCGGAGCTCAATCCGGCTGTCGAATCGACCTTCGGTGTGCGCAACGATGTCCTGCCAAACCAGGTGCTCGTCAGTCCGCGCCTCGGCTTCTCGTGGACCTATGGGCAGGCGCCGGAGATCCCGGGCTTCGACGGTGCGCTGCGCGGTCCTCGCGCCGTCGTCCGTGGTGGCGTCGGCGTCTTCCAGAACGCCCCGGGCACGCAGCTCACCGGTAACTCCCTCGACAACACTGGTCTCGCGTCGGGGGTGCAGAACATCGCGTGCGTCGGAGCGGCCGCACCCATTCCTGACTGGGTGACGTACGGCGTCGATGCGTCGCAGATCCCCGTCCTCTGCGCGAACGGCACCGGCGGCACGGTCTTCTCAAACACAACACCCAACGTCTCGCTCTTTGCGAGGGACTACCGAGCGCAGCGGTCGCTCCGCTCCAACCTGCAATGGAACGGCCCTATCCTCGACAACCGCTTCGCGGCGACGCTCGAGGTCACCTACTCGCTCAACCAGAGCCAGCCGAGCGCCGTCGACCTCAACTTCAGTGGGCTCCAGCGCTTTGCGCTGCCGCTGGAGGCCGGGCGTCCGGTCTACGTCCAGCCGACGAGCATCGTGCCCCTGAACGGTGCGATCGCACCCGGTGACAACCGGCTCTCCGCGGGCTTCGCGCGCGTGACGCAACAGGTCTCCGACCTGGACGGGATGAGCCGGCAGGTCTCGCTCCGCATCTCGCCGACGCGGTTCAGCACCGGGCTCACCTGGAGCACCGCCTACGTCTACTCGAACAACCGCGAGCAGGTGCGCGGCTTTCAAAACACCGCCGGGAATCCACTTCTCGTGGAGTGGGCCCGCAGCTCGCTCGACACCCGCCATCAGATCAGCTACAACGTCGGCTACAACTTCTTCGACGTGGTGCGCGTGAACTGGTCGGGGGCATTCCGCTCCGGCAGTCCGTACACGCCCGTCGTCTCCGGCGACGTGAACGGTGACGGCTACTCGAATGATCGCGCCTTCATCTTCGACCCGGCCACGGTCGCCGATCCGGCGGTCGCGAGCGCGATGCAGTCGCTCCTGGCGAGCACCAGCGGGCAGGCGAGGGACTGCCTCCAATCCCAGTTTGGACGGATCGCCACCCGCAACAGCTGCGAAGGCCCCTGGACGCAGTCGGCGGTGCTCTCGATGTCGTTCAATCCGCTCAAGCTCCGCCTGCCCCAGCGCGCGACGCTTTCAGTGAACATCGCCAATCCGCTCGGCGCGGCCGACCTGATCCTCCACGGAGAGGACAACATCCGTGGCTGGGGACAGTCGCCCTTCGCCGACCCGGCGCTCCTCTACGTCCGCGGCTTCAATACTGGCGCGCAGACCTTCCGGTACGACGTGAACCAACGCTTCGGCAACGTGAGTCCGCAGCTGTCGGCGATTCGTGCCCCGGTCGCGGTCACCGTGCAGATGCGCTTCGACATCGGGCCGACGCGCGAACGGCAGATGTTGATCCAGGGGCTCGATCGCGGCCGCAGCACCACGGGCAGCAAGGCGCAGGTGGCGCAACTGCGCGGCCAGTACGGCAACGCCGGGCTGCCGAACCCGATGGCGACGATCCTGCGCCAGGCCGACACACTCAAGCTCACGTCGCCGCAGGCCGATACGCTCGCGACGATGAATCGCTGGTACCTCATTCGGCTCGACTCGATCTGGGCACCGGTCGTGAAAGAGCTCGCCGCGTTGCCCGACAACTATGACCGCGAAAGCGTGTACCAGAAGTACACGACGGCGCGTCAGGGCTCGGTTGACCTGCTGGTGCGCCTCGCGCCGCGAATGAATGGACTCCTCTCGAAGGAACAGAAGCGCAAGCTGCCGGCCTTCATTGCCAGCTACCTCGACCTCCGCTACCTCGCCTCGATCCGCAACGGCACGGCGGGCTCGGGCTTCGGCCTCCCTGGTGGCTTTACTCCGGGAGCGATGGGTGGTGGTGGCCGTACTATCGAGATCCGGCGACAGTAGGGGATCACCGCGGGAGATCACTGCAGGATCGGCCATTCGCATTCGCACGCCAGACCGTAGACCCTACCCAGGACCATCCGATGTCTCGTCACCGCTCTTCATTCGTCCCAGCCCTCCTTGGTGCGTTGCTCGCACTCCCGCTCGGTGCGCAGCAGACAAAGCTCCCACCCGTGCGTACGCTGCCGGCCATTACGGCGCGCTCCACCGAGGCGCTCGCGGCGGTTGCGACCGCGGTGCCGCTTCCGGGTGGCAGGGTGCTTGTCAACGACATCCTCGGCCGCCGCGTGCTCCTCCTGGACTCGATGCTTGTCCAGCTGGCGACCGTTGCCGACACCACCAGTGCGACCGCGAACGCCTACGGCCAGCGCGGCGCGGGCCTCATTGGGTACAACGGCGATTCGGCGCTGTTCATCGATCCGGTCTCGCTCTCGATGATCGTGATCAATCCCGCCGGTGAGCTCACGACCGTTCGCGCGGTGCCGCGCGCCAACGAGATCTCATTCCTTGTCGGCGGTCCAAACGGGCGCCCGGGTTTCGATCCGCGCGGCCGCCTCTACTATCGTGGGCAGGCGAGGCCGCGCCAGCCAGCCGCTGGGGTGGGCGGTGCGCGTGGCGCTCGCGCTGGCATCAACCTCCCGGGTGGCGGGACCTTCGCCCTCCCGGAGCAGCCCGACTCTGCACCCGTGGTCCGTGTCGACCTCGCGACGCGTCTGCTCGACACCGTGGCGACCTTCAAGATCCCGAAGATCGAGATCAAGGTCACTCAGGGTGTGGACGGTCGCATGAACATTCAGACCGCGATGAATCCGATGCCCGTCACCGATGACTGGGCGGTTCTCAGCGACGGCACGATTGCGGTCGTCCGTGGGCACGACTTCCATGTCGATTGGATCGCGCCCGACGGCAAGCTGACTTCGTCACCGAAGCTTCCGTACGAATGGCAGCGCCTCTCCGACGAGGATAAACAGCTCGTCGTCGACAGCGCGCGCGCCGCGATCGAGAAGCAGCGTGCTGAAGCACAGCGCCTCGTTGATGGGGCTGGTGGTGCTGCAGCGTTTGTGCAGGGGATGCAGGGGGGCGGTGGCGAGCGAATGATGGTGTTCGGCATGGGCGGCGGAGAACCGCCGCAGCGTGGCGCCGCGGCGCCGATGGCGGGTGGAGCGGCCGCAGGCGGGCCGCGCGGCGGTGGACAGGGCGGTGGACAGGGGGGTGGACAGGGGGGCGGACAGGGCGGCGGGCCCGGCGGTGGCTTTCGCATTCCCAACGTCGACATGATCCCCGCGAACGAGCTCCCCGACTATCGTCCGCCCTTCACGCAGCAGTCGGCGCTGGGCGATCTGGAGGGGAATCTCTGGGTGCGCACCACGGCGCCGTCGCAGAATGGCGGCCCGCTCTACTACGTGATCAACCGCAATAATGAAATCATCGATCGGATCGAGCTGCCGCAGGGTCGTATCCTCGCGGGCTTCGGGAAAGGGGGGCTGATCTACCTCGGGTTCCGCGATGCCGAGTCAAAGGCCTACCTCGAGGTCACCCGCTGGAAGTGATCGCACCTGGTCGGCGGTTGGCGAGAGCAGAGACACGCCCGAGACCTCTGGTCCGGGCGTGTTCTTTTATTTACAACATTTTCTATCGCCTTTCCCTTGCCTGAGCCTCCTGCCGTAAATACACTACGTTGTAGAACATTGAGAACCATTCTCAATCGTCTACTGGCCCCCGATTTGGCAAGCTGCCACTCATGACCGTCCCGAACCCCCGCGAACTCGCTGTCTGCACCTGTCCCCTCGTCGACTCCGAGATGGGGCGTCAGGCGACGGTCGTGGCGATCGCCTGTGGGGATCACGACGCGTGTCGGCTGCGGGCGATGGGTGTCTATGAGGGCGCCACGGTCTCCGTGATCGGAAAACGCCACTGCCTGCTCGTCGATGTGCGTGGCACGCGACTCGCGCTTGGGGCCGCGCTCGCCGAGGGCATCACGGTGCGGCCGCAGGAACGCGCCGCGCACTGACGTGACTGCGACCGCGGGGCCGGATCGGCTCACCGACCTCGAGCCACTGCGCGTTGCCATCGTTGGCAACCCGAACACCGGTAAGACGACCCTCTTCAATGCACTGACGGGACTTCGTCAACGCGTCGGGAATTTCGCCGGTGTCACCGTCGAGCGTGTCGAGGGCCGTTACAAAATGGCCGACGGCCGTCGCGTCGCCGTGCTCGATCTTCCGGGGTCTTACTCCCTCTCCGCCGGCTCGCCTGACGAGCACGTCGCGCTCGAGGTCCTGCTCGGTCGAGACGAAGCGCACTGGCGCCCGCAGGTCGTCCTCCTCGTCGTCGACGCGTCGCATCTCGAGAGGAATCTCTTTCTCGCCAGCCAGGTCTGCGAGCTCGGCGTGCCGGTGGTGATCGCGCTTAATCAGATCGACGCGGCGACCGATCGTGGAATCCAGATCGATGTGCCGGCCCTGATCCACGAGATCGGCGTGCCGATCGTGCCCACGATCGCCTCGCGCGGCGAGGGAGTCGACGCGGTCAAACAGGCGATTCTCATCGCGGCGTCCCTGCCGGCGCCCAAACGTCGGTTCACGCTGCCAGCCGACACCGTCGCCGCCCTCGCGCCGCTGCAGACGTTGATCGAGGGAGACGGCTTTTCACCGTCGGCGGCGGCAATGGAAGCACTCCGCCTGCTCTCGGTCACGCGCGGCGAGGCGCATCTCGCTCGCGTCAACGCGCTCGCCGAGCATCTCGAGTCGACCCGCGACGCCTTGCGAGCGCTGGGCATCGCGCCCCAACAGGTGGAGGCCGAGGCACGCTACGCATGGATCGTCGGTGTGCTCGATCATACGGTGATTCGTCGCGCCCAGCAGCTCAGCACGCGGAGCGATCACCTCGATGCGGTCGCGCTGCACCGCGTCGGTGGCCCAGTGCTCTTCCTCGTCGTGATGGCGCTCGTTTTCCAGGCCGTCTTCAGCTGGGCGACGCCGTTCCAGGACGTGATCTCGGCGTTCATCGCGCGGGCCGGGGGAATGATTGGGGGCTGGCTGCCCGCCGGCGACCTTCGCTCGCTCGTGGTCGACGGCATCTTCGCCGGCGTCGGCTCGGTGCTCGTCTTTCTACCCCAGATCGCGTTCCTCTTCGGATTGATTGGCGTGCTCGAGCAGAGCGGCTACATGGCGCGCGCCGCCTTCCTCATGGATCGCGTCATGCGTCGGGTCGGACTCCACGGCAAGAGCTTCATCCCCATGCTCAGCGGCTACGCCTGTGCGGTGCCCGGCATCATGGCCACGCGGACGATCGAGGACCCGAAGGACCGGCTCGCGACGATCATGGTCGTGCCGCTCATGAGCTGTTCGGCGCGCCTGCCCGTCTACACGCTCCTGATCGGCGGTTTCGTACCGGCGATTCCCCTGCTGCCGGGTCTCGACCTGCAGGGTGCGACGATGCTCGCGATGTACCTGCTGGGCACGGTCACCGCCCTGATCGTCGCCGCACTCTTCCGCTCCACGCTCCTGCGTGGGCCGGTGCGACCGATGATCCTCGAGCTCCCGCCGTACCGCTGGCCATCGGTCCGCTCACTTGGCGTCTCGGTCTGGCAACGCTGCCAGATCTTCTTGCGGCGCGCCGGCACGGTGATCCTCTCCCTCAGCATCGTGCTCTGGGCGCTCGCGACGTTTCCGCACGCGTCACCGGATGCGACGCTTCCCGAGGCGGAGCGGCAGGAGGCGCAGCTCGCCTACTCTGCCCTTGGCCGCTTCGGCCATGCGATCGAGCCGATCGTCCGCCCACTCGGATACGACTGGAAGATTGGCGTCTCGATCGTCGCGAGCTTCGCCGCGCGCGAAGTGTTCGTCTCGACAATGGGCACGATCTATGGCGTCGGCGCCGATGACGACGCGGCGCTGCAGGACCGGCTGCGTGTCGAGCGGGACGCGAGCGGCGCGCTCGTATATACGCCGCTGATTGCGGTCGGGCTCATGGTGTTCTACGTGTATGCGCTGATGTGCGTGAGCACGATTGCCGTCACGGTCCGCGAGGCGGGCGGCGGCCGCATCGGGTGGCGGTGGGCCGCGATTCAGTTCGGCTACATGCTCGCGCTCGCCTACGGCGCGGCTTGGCTTGTGATCGTGGTCGGTAGGGCCCTGGGGTTCGCTGGATGAACGTCGATTCGATTCTCGTGGTCCTGATCGTCGTGGCGGCGGCCGTGTTCCTAATCCGGCGCGCGGTGACGGGCGCGGTGAAGCGGGCAGCGGCTCGCCGCGCGGCGGCACCAGGTTGCGACCATTGCGGGCACTAGTGATCGGCTGATGCGCGCGTCTCACCGCCCAGTCGCGGTGGTGACGCCGGTTCGCTACTGGGGTGCTGCGACTTCGCCGACGGCGATATCGCGCCCGCCCTTTCTCACCAAAAACCACTTCCCTCGTACCGCCTCCCCGACCGGGACGCGCTGTGAGTCGGCGCCCAGCTTGGCGCCGTTGACCGACACCGCCCCCTGTTCGATCAGTTTGCGCGCCGCCGTCTTGGAGAGCGCGAAGGCCTGCTCGAGCAATACGACCAGGTCCACCATCTGGTCTTCCGGTACGACGCGCACCGAGGGCATCTCGGCTGCGAGCGAAGCGAACACCGCATCCTCCAGTGCATAGGCGTCGGCCTTTTTGTCGAACACCGTCTCTGACACGCGTTTCGCTACTGCGGCCGCGGCCTCCCCATGGATCATCGCGGTCACCTCCAACGCGAGCCGCTTCTGTCCCTCGCGTAGGTGTGGCGCGGCGGCCTGCGCCGACTCGACCCCGAGGATCGCCGGCTGGTCGAGCAGCGTAAAGGTGCGGAGCAGTCGCGCGACGTCAGCATCCTCGGCGTTGATCCAGAACTGGTAGAACTGGTAGGGGCTCGTCTTCGCGGCATCGAGCCAGACCGCGCCGGACTCGGTCTTACCGAACTTCTTGCCGCTCGCATCCGTCAGCAGCGGGAAGGTGAGCCCGTGCGCTTCGCCGCGTGCGGCGCGTCGCACGAGTTCGGTGCCGGCGGTGATGTTCCCGTACTGGTCGCTCCCACCGATCTGCAGCGAGACTCCGTCCTGCTGGTACAGGCGCAGGAAGTCGTACGCCTGCAGTAGCATGTAACCGAACTCGGTGAATGAGATCCCGGCGTCAAGGCGCGACTTCACCGAGTCCTTCTGCATCATCCAGTTCACGGTGAAGTGCTTCCCCGTGTCGCGCAGGAAGTCGATCAACGCCAGCGGACCGAGCCAGTCGGCGTTGTTTCGGAAAGTCACGCGACTCGCGGCTTTTCCCTCGCCGAGCGCGTTGCCGATCACGCGGCGGATCTGCGCCTCGATCAGCCTGGCGTTCGCACGGATCTCGTCGGCCGAACGGATCGGACGTTCCTCCGACTTGCCGCTCGGATCGCCGATCATCGCCGTGCCACCACCCACGAGCGCGACCGCCGTGTGGCCGGCGCGCGCCAGCCGCACGAGCCCCATGATCGACACGAGGTTTCCCACGTGCAGGCTCTCGGCGGTGGGATCGAAGCCACAGTAGCCCTTGACTGGCCCTGCGGCGAGCGCGGCCGCGCAGCCGTCCGTCTGCTGGAACAACAGGCCACGCCACTCAAGTTCTTCGAGGAGCGGGAGCGAGCCCGGCGAGGGAACCATAGTCATGCGGGAAAGGTAGGGGCGGTGGGCGGGGATGTCATTCCCATTCTGCGTACCTACGTTGCCCCTCTCTCGGCCTCGGCCTAGCTTCCGCTCACCGCGATGCGACGAAAACTCCTTCTCTTTCTGCTCGGCGGTACGGCCCTCGGCGTCGTCGGAGCTGCTGGCTTCGCCGTCTATTGGACCTGGGTCCTCTGCGCCGCTGCCCGCTGCCCGTCGGTCGCGCAGTTCGACGAGTACAAGCCGGCCCAGCCCGCACGCCTCTACGCCGCCGACCGACGATTCATCGCCGAGGTGGGCCTCGAGCGCCGCTCCGTCGTGCGACTTGAGCAGGTGCCGCAGCATGTGATCGACGCCTTTGTCATAACCGAAGACAAACGATTCTACCGTCATGCGGGCATCGACTTCATCCGCATTTTCGGGTCCGTCTGGGCGAATGTGAAAGCGATGGGATTCTCCGAAGGCTTTTCAACGATTACGATGCAGCTCGCGCGAAACGTCTTTCCCGAGCAGTTGCCGTTGCGGTCCAAGGGGCAGAGCGCCATGGCGAGTCTGGTGCGCAAGTTCCGGGAGGCCAAGGTCGCGCGCGCGCTCGAGACGCGCTTTAGCAAGGAACGCATCCTCGAGCTGTATCTCAATCAGATCCCCTTCGGCTCTGGCGCGTATGGCGTGGAGTCAGCCGCACAGCGCTACTTCGGCCGTCCGATCAACGAACTCACCGTGGCAGAAGGCGCGATGCTCGCGGCCCTTCCGAAGGCACCGTCGCGCTACAACCCGCGCCGCTTCCCCGACCGCGCAATCCAGCGCCGAAACACGGTGCTCGAGCTCATGCGTCGCGAAGGCGCACTCAGCGATGCCGACGCGTCGCTCGCCAAGGCGTACCCGCTTCGGCTCAATCGACCCGCGCGGTACGGGGGGGGGGAGATCGCGCCCTACTTTGTGGAGTGGGTGCGTGCCGAACTCGTGCGGCGTTTTGGCCGTGATGCCTATGACCAAGGGCTTCGCGTGATGACCTCGTTGGACCTCGACATGCAGGGCGCCGCAGAGCGCGCCATGGAACGACAGCTCCGGGCGATCGAAGCCGGGACGTATGGCCCCTTCCCGCACCAGAGCTACGAGGCCTATCTGGCCAAGGCAGCGACCGGCGACGCCGATGCGGCCAGCTCGCCGTACCTGCAAGGCGCCTTCGTGGCGATCGATCCCAGCACTGGAGCAGTACGCGCGCTGGTGGGAGGGCGCGACTTCGATGACAGTAAGTTCGACCGTGCCACGCGGGCGCTGCGCCAGCCGGGCTCGACCTTCAAGCCGATCGTGTATGCCACCGCGGTGCAGGCCGGCCGTCCGCCGAGCTATTTCCTCGACGACGAGCCGGTTGAAGTGCCGCAGCTTGACGGCTCGCTCTGGGCCCCGCAGAACTACGATCGAAAGTTCGAGGGACGTGTGACGATGCGGCGCGCCCTGTACCAGTCGCGCAACCTGCCGGCGATCCGGCTGACCATGGAGCTCGGTGAGAGCGGCGTGGTGGAGATGGCGGAGGCGTTCGGCCTCACCACGAAAATCCCGCCCTATCCGTCGATCGCGCTGGGCTCCGCAGAGGTCTTCCCGATTGAGATGATCGCCGCCTACGGCACGTTCGCGAATCTCGGCTGGCGCGTGCCGCCAACGCCCATTCTCCGGGTGGAGACGTTGGACGGTCGTCTGCTTTTCGAGGCGAAGCCGGAGCGCGTGCAGGTCCTCGGGCGCGAGGAAGCGTGGATCATGGTCGACATGATGAAGGATGTCGTGACGCAGGGCTCTGGCGCATCGGTTCGCCGCGGCGGCTTCCTCCTGCCGACCGCCGGCAAGACCGGCACCACGAACGAGTATTCCGATGTCTGGTACATCGGATATACGACCGATCTGGTCGCCGGCGTCTGGATGGGCTTCGATCAGCCCAAACGGATCAAGGACAATGCGCAGGGCGGGCAACTCGCGGCGCCGGCCTGGACCTCCTTCATGCGCGACGTATACGAACGGAAGCCTGCGCCGCCAGACTGGCCGCGGCCGTTCGGGATCACAAGCGTGCTCATCGACCCTGCGACCGGCCTCCGCGCTGGCCCCGGCTGCATGTCGGACTCTTCACGCATCGAGTTTTTCCTCCCCGGGACCGAACCGCAGACCCAGTGCGGGCGCGCCCCGTGAGCGCGCTCGTCCGTCGGCATGCCCGCTGGGTCGTCCCTGTCGCGACACCGCCGATCGCGAACGGGACGGTCGTCACCGACGGAGAGCGGATTACCTGGGTGGGGCCACGCGCCAATGCGCCTGTCGGCGGGCAGGACGAGGAGCTCGGCGACTGCATCCTCACACCTGGGCTCGTGAACGCGCATACGCATCTCGATCTCACGATGATGCGCGGTGCGCTCGAGGACCTGACCTTCTTCGAGTGGGTGCGCACGCTCACGCGGGCCAAACGCGAGCTGCTCACCGACGACGACTTTCGCGCGGCGGCGCTGCTCGGCGCGGCCGAGGGACTCTCTCGCGGCATCACGACCTTCGGCGATACGTCCGACAACGATGCCGCCTTCGACGCGCTCCTTACGCTCGGGGCACGAGGGATTGCGTATCGCGAGGTCTTCGGCGCAGACCCGGCGCAGGTTGATGCGTCTATTGCCGGCCTGACGACCGCCATCGCGACGATGCGGCTCCGTGCAACGCCGCTCGTGCGTCTTGGCGTTTCGCCGCATGCGCCCTATTCGGTTTCCGATGCGCTCTTCGTTTCGGTGCGTGAGTTTGCTGAC
This sequence comes from Gemmatimonas phototrophica, assembly GCA_945869195.1. Taxonomy (GTDB): domain Bacteria; phylum Gemmatimonadota; class Gemmatimonadetes; order Gemmatimonadales; family Gemmatimonadaceae; genus Pseudogemmatithrix. The sequence continues at coordinate 94,788 of CAMBNV010000003.1, forward strand.
CGTGAGGGACTCCCGCTCGCGGTGCACATCGCCGAGAGCGCGGCAGAGGACGACCTTGTGATCCGCGCGTCCGGTCCGTTCGCGGAGTTCCTCCGCGCTCGCGGTCTGGAGGTCGAACGCCGCGCGTCTGGCCCAATCCAGCTGATCGATGCCGCAGGGCTGCTCCGCCAGAACACGCTGCTCATCCACTGCGTGCGCGTCGCGGCGAGCGATGTGGCGCGGATTGCCGACACCGGATGCGGCATCGCCCACTGCCCGACGTCGAACGCCAAGCTCGGACACGGCGTCGCGCCGCTCAGGGAGTTCCTCGCCACCGGCGCCCGCGTCGGCCTCGGCTCCGACTCCATGGCATCGAACAACACGATGGACCTGCTCGCCGAAGCGCGCCTCGCCGTACTCCAACAGCGCGCGATCACGAAGACCCCCGATGCCCTGCCGGCGCGCGCGGCTTTTCGCCTCGCGACACTCGGAGGCGCCGAGGCCCTGCGTCTCGACGACGAGATTGGTTCGCTCGTCCCGGGGAAGCAGGCCGACCTTGCTGCATTTCGGGTCAGCGACCTTGGGTTGCCTGCGGAGGATCCGCTCGCTGCGCTCGTCTTTGGTGCGGGGCAGGTCGTGGCCCATCGGGTAATCATCGCAGGGCGCGAGCGGGTGCGGGATGGTGTCGTGACGGACCTCGACCCCGGGGTGCCGGCGCGAGTCCGTGCTGCCGCCCTGCGACTCACTCAGTGGCGGAGTGCGCGCGCGGCACTGTAAACTTCGAGGTCGCTTCGTCACTGGAGGTGTGCGTGATCGTCGGTTGTCTCGCTCTGAACTCGTCGTTCGAACCACTGACGATGGTCCCGCTCAAGCGGGCCCTTCGACTTGTCATCGATGGCAAGGCCGAGATCGTGGAAGCTGATCGCGATCGCACGATCCATTCGGAGCACATCGCGATGCCGCAGCCGGCGGTGATCCGCCTCCGAAAGTTTGTGCATGTACCGCGGCGCTTCCGCCGCCAGGTAACGAACACCTTCCTGTTCGCCCGCGACAGCTACCGCTGTCAGTACTGCGGCCGGTGGACCTGGGAGTTGCGCCACCGCGAGTCGCTCACGCGCGATCATGTGATCCCAGTCTCGCGCGGAGGGTTAAATGTGTGGACGAACGTCGTGACCGCCTGCTCCGGCTGCAACACGCGGAAGGCAAATCATCTCCTCACGGAGTGCGCGATGCAGTTGTTGCACCAGCCGAGGGAGCCGCATTTCGTGCATCTCTCATGGGCGGTCCGTCGGCTGACACCGACGCAAGCGCACTACATCAAGCTCTTCTATGGCGGAGACGTCGTGCGCCAGCTCGAGGCGATCGAGCGGAAAAACGGCGGACGCCTGCCGCTAGAGGCACAGGTGATCTGACCGGGCCGGGCCGGCCGTCTTGGCGACGGCGGTTAGGCCGACGGCGGTTAGCGCGACGGCGGTTAGCGCGACGGCCGGTTAGCGCGACGGCCGGAAGCTTGGACTCCGCTGAGTGTACTCGCGCCGCTCGCCGCCGAGCAGGCGCGTTGCGAGTGAACGGATGCCACGGCTAAGCGCCGTGCCTGGGTTCCGTTGGCCTCGCACGGTGGGTTGTAGCTCGCCGTGAAGCCAGCGGTTCAGCTCCTCCAGGTCCGTCATCGACAGCGCCTCGACCTCGAGCGTCGCGAGGTAATAGAATCGTCTATCGTCGGCCGTGGCGCGAATGGGCACGCGCACCGGTCGTGCGGCTGCCACATCCGCATCCTCGAGTCGGGCGAAGACGCCGAGCGACAGTGGTCGCTCTCCGACGAACTGGATCACCTCGTACGTCTGCTGTACGCCGCGAAAGATCACGCGGACCTCCCACTCGACCGACCGCTGCAGTTCGTCAAAGACTCGGCCCTCAGCCCAGAGCTCCACCCGGTAGCTCAGTCGCACGGGAAAACCGCTCTGTAATAACTCGCGCAGGTACGGGTCGGCCAGGATCGCGCGCGCGCGCACGAGCGGACCTTCGGCCGTCAGCCGCGTCGCTGTCGGCAGCTGGACCTCGACACCCGGACGCTGCTGGGCTGCGAGCGGCGCCAGCGGGATCGCTGACGCGCTCGCGACTGCGCTCGCGACGAGGAGCAGGGCGGGGAGGGCACGCCGGATCAGAAGCGTCGCCCCATGCGCACGATGACGTTGAGGGCCTCGTGCGGTGTCGAGACCGACTTCGCGACGTAGACGCCGATGTCGCCCAGGTCGAGCCCCGCGCCAATGCTCGCGCGAAATCCTGAGAGCGGCGGGAGTCCCTTCCCATGACTGACCAGGCTCGGTGTCTCTGGCGTGGTCCAGCCCCGCCCCGCGTCGGCAAAGATCACCCACGACGGTGTGAGGTCACGTAGGCGCAGCCATTTCTTGCCGTCACGGTACCAGTGCCAGTTGAGCGACTGCCGCACTTCGACCTGTGCGAGCGCGACGCGATCACAGAGCGCCGGCTGGCCCTCCCAGGTGGCGATGCCGCCGCAGGTAAGGAAATCATCGGCATCGTACCGGTTTTGCCGGAAGTCGTATCCTTCCACCGCGCCTGGCCCGCCGAGTGAGAGGCGGCGTTGCAACGGCAGCTGGTCCCCGCCGAGCCAACCACCAGCGACGATGCGCAGGTTGAGCTCGGTCCCCGGCGAAATGCGAGTGTAGCGGCGACCATCAATAAAGCCGCGCGTGTACGTCACGTCCTCAGCGACCGACCCGGCGAGCGATGGTCCGCGATCGCGCGTGAGCGTCCCGCTCCCGCGCTCAATATCGGCGTTCACATACCACCCGCCGAGGAGCGGCGCGCGCACGCGTTCGCGGGTGTCGATCTTGAGCCGCACCGACGCGAGGTCTAGGCGACCCACGTCCATCGGTGGGTTGACGCGCCAGCGCTCGGTGTCGCGCGTGAGCGTGTAGGGTCGACGTTCCTCGACGGACCGCCACTGCTCGCTTCCCGCGACGACGCTCAATGAAGCCTCCTCGCCGAGCCGTCCGCCGAGGCTCGCTTCGGTCCCATGGCGGCCGTAGTAGTCCCGCATGTCGCGGTGCAGCACGAACGTGGCAAGTCCGGCCTCGTTATCCCTGAGCTGCCACGATTCTACCGGGGCAACCAGATCGAACGCGCGCCCGCCAAACGTGAGCCCGCTGCGTACCCCGAGCCGCAGATCGAATCGCGCGTCGTGCCCGAGTGTGCCTCGATCCCACTGCACCGGCCCCGCCGTCCGCACGACACCGAGCGCCTCGAGCTCTACGCGCCCCCAGTTGGTGGGGCGCCGAAAGCGCGGACCCACGAGCACCGGCAGGCCCTCGACGCGGTTGTAGGTGCGGGCCGCGACGAAAAAAAGGTCGGTGTACGACTCACCGCGCACCTCGGCCGGCCGGTCTTTGCGCGGCTCCCAGTCGTTTGAGCGGTCCTCGTCGGGGACGAGCCGTACGTCGTCGATGGTGTAGCGCAGTACTTCCGCCTGCGTCCGCACGTCACCGCCAATAGTCACACCGTCCTCGCGCGTCAGAACGCCCCCCACGATCACCACGTCAGTGCCGATCCGCGCGCCGGTCTTCAATCGGACGTCGGCATTGATCGCCACGAGCGTGCCCGTGATCGTCCCCGACACAACCACGGGACCGTTGAGTACCGCGACGTCGCCAATGATCTCACGTTCGGGCGCGATGTCGAGTGGACCCGTGATCCGACTCGTGCTGCTCGCGTTATAGATGCCGACGGCGCCCCACAACGTGCCCGCCGTGCGAGCACGCTGCTGCGCTCCGGTCGGGGTGACTTCCAACAGCAACAGGGCGGCCACGAGGACCGATTTTCGCATCAATGACTCCAGAAGTTCAGGAAACTCGAATGAAAAACAGGAGGCTTGTTGAGAAGCGAATGCGTGTTTCAGGCCGCAACGTCGGTTCACGATGTTCCTTCGCCCGGCAGGGTGAGGCCGAGCCGTTTGATGCGTCGATATAGGTTCGGTCGGTCGGTGCGGAGTCTTCGCGCGGCTTCCGCGACCACACCCTCTGCGGCCGAGAGTGCGCGCGTGATGAGTAGCGATTCGTATTCGTCGAGCGCGTCGGCGAGTGGGATGTTGAGCCGATCTCCGTCGGGCAGCGCACTCGGCCGCGTGGAGGTCTGCTCTCCCGCCGGCATCACGCTCGCGACCTCGGCGGCGCCGATCGACTGTCCGGCGAAGAGAATGCTCAGCCGCTCCACGATGTTCGCGAGCTCGCGCACATTTCCCGGCCACCGATAGCGCGAAAAGGCGTCCACGCCCTCCATTGTCCAGACCGGCGCTGCCTGTGCCGAGCGACGTCGATTCAACGCCGCGAAGTGCGAGACTAGCGCCGCGATGTCGCCGGGGCGCTCACGCAGAGGCGGGATCACCATCGGAATGACGTTGAGTCGAAAGAATAGATCCTCGCGGAATCTCGCCTCGCGTACTTCGCGTGCGAGGTCGCGATTACTCGCCGCCAGGATGCGCACGTCCACCCTGATGGGTTTCCCGCCCCCGACGCGCTCGATCTCCCGCGCCTCGATGGCCCGCAGCAACTTCGCCTGCGCCTCTGCCGAGAGTTCGCCGACCTCATCGAGCAGGAGCGTCCCGGTGTGCGCGAGCTCGAACCGCCCGATCCGACGCTCGGTCGCGCCGGTGAAAGCACCGCGCTCGTGCCCGAACATCTCGCTCTCCAAGAGTTCGCGTGGAATGGCGGCGCAGTTCACGCGCACGAACGGCTTATCCCGGCGCGGACTCTGGGCGTGGATCGCCGACGCCACGAGCTCTTTGCCGGTGCCCGACTCTCCGCCGATCAGCACGCGCGCCTCGGTTGGCGCTACGCGCGCGATCATCTCGCGGACGCTGCGCAAGGCCGGACTATCGCCGACGAGTTCACCCGCGAGGCCGAGGTCAGCGCGCAGCGTCGATCGCTCGCGCCGTGCCTGCCGGAGTTCCAGGGCGCTCGCGAGTGCAAGGAGCACGCCTTCCGGCGTGAGCGGTTTCTCGAGGAAGTTCACTGCGCCCAATCGCGTCGCCTTGACCGCGTCCGCGAGTCCAGCGCGCCCCGACATCATCACCACGGGCAGATCGGGGAAGCGCGCCCGCAACTGCTCGAGCAACTCAAACCCGTCAGTTGGACCGGGCATCATGAGGTCGAGGAGCACGAGGTCGGGTTCGTACTCCACGGCGCGGGCCAACCCCGCGGCGGCGTCACTCGCGTCACGAACTTCGTAGCCCTCCGCGCCCAACAACGCCCCCACCATGCGGCGAATATTCGGCTCGTCGTCGACGATCAGGATTGAGGGCATCGGGTCAGGTGTAGTGGTGGGCGGTGCTCAGCGGGCGTCCAAGTCGCGCGAGGGCAATACCCCGCCCGGGCGCTCACGTTCGGCCAGCAGCTTCGTCACAAATCGTTGCCCTTCCGAGATCCGCTCGATCTCGACCGCCATCGACTCGACCGCCATTTCGATGCGCGCCAAGCGGTGATCGCGCTCAGCTTCGCCGGGTGAGAGCGTATGCCGGTGGTCCAGCCGCCGGGTATAGGCGCGCACGAGCGGAAGCCCGATGACGATGACGATCGCCGTGGAGAAGAACCCGACGAGCCCCACGATATCCTCGTTCATGCCTCGCTCCCTGAATCAATGTGTCCCTGCACCCCTGGGAAAAAGAGCCGAATCTCGGTCCCCGCTCCCAGTGTGCTCGATGCTTCCACCCGCCCCCCGTGCGCCACCACCGTCTGCTTGACGATCGCGAGTCCGAGGCCCGTCCCGCCCGTCTTGGCCGTCACGTACGGATCCCAGATCTTCGTCAGCGGCTCGGCGGCGATCCCGACGCCGTCATCCCGCACGGCGAGCACCGACTCATCGCCCTGCGACCAGACGCGCACCACCACCTCGCCATGTCCCCCCGTGGCATCGACCGCATTGAGCAGCACGTTGGTGAGCGCCCGCTGCAACGCGTCGTGCTGGCCCGTCACCAGGACGCCGTCGTCGCCGTCGATGTGTAGCCGCATCTCCATCGGGAGCGTGGTGCGTGTGGTCTCGCGCGCTAGTTCGGCGAGATCCACGGTTGCCGTGGGACCCTGAGGTAGCCGCCCGAACAGCGCAAAGCTTTTTGCCATGGACTCGATCCGCGTCGACTCCGTGGCGAGTACCTCCACCGCATCCCGTTGCTCTGGTTGGGCCGACCGCCGCAGGCTCGCGATGGCGAATCGGATCGGCGTGAGCGGGTTCTTCAGTTCGTGCGCGACCTGCCGTGCTGACTCGCGGAACGCCGAAAGGCGCTCGGTCTCGATCGTGGACCGCCGACCGACTTCGAGCGCATCGGCCATCTGCCGCATGCGATCACGCAGCACCCCGAACTCCGGGGCACCCTTCGCCTCGCCCTCAGGTCGGAGCGGCAGGCGCTCGGCCTTTGCGATGAGCGCCGTCCAGCGGATGAGTTCGTCGAGCGGGCGCGAGAGTTGTCGACTCAGGTGGCCGGCCACACGGGACGCGAGGAGCGAGAGCACCGCGAGCAGCAGCAGACCGACGATCGCCAGCGCCGGTCCGATCCGTCCAGCGATAAAGCCGAGGCGCCGCCCCTGGAGCCGGGCCTGACCTAGCTCCGCTTCGTGGACATCGAGCGCCGCGGTCGCCTCGGTAGAGCCGGGGCGCTCGCGCGCCAGTCGGATGGCAGTTTCGCCACTCGTGGCGACCTGCTCCCATGCCGCCGACCCGAGCAACTGCGGCAACAGCACCCCGGCCACGCCGCTCCAGGCCAACGTGAGCACAATAGCTGGCACGAACGCGAAGAGCGCGAGGATGATGAAAAGCCGGGTTCGGAAGCGTGTGTGCTTCACTGAGGAGTCGGGGGCCTGTACGGGAGGGGTGTCAGCGTGGGTTTCGCCCTTCAAGTCTATGCGTCGACGAGGGCGTTTGCACGGGCCGAAGTTGCGCCCCCACTGTCATTTACGGGGTGCTACGCTAGGTTTCTGGTCGGGACGCGCTTAGCGCCTCGATGATCCGCCGCCGCACGGCGCGGACCATCGGAGCGACGAGCGGTCCTGCTGCGGGCTTCGCGTCCGCGCCAGTGGCGTCCTCCGGGCTGACTTTCGCCCAGATGAGTGGCTGAGCGCGTTCGCACCCGCGCACTCGATGCCTGCTCCGCTCCCCGCGCCGTTCGGTGCGACGCGCCAGGCGACAACTCACCGGCGATACACGCCAGGACAAGATGCATCCTCGTTCCAACCATCTCGTAGGCGCGCGTCCCGCGCGCGCTGCGGTGGCCCCCCTTCATCGGGGCCCGCAGGCCATGAGCGCTGGCGTCAACGTACACGCACCGAACGCCGCCCTCCTCATCGACTTTGACAACGTCACGATGGGGATCCGCTCCGACCTACAGACAGAACTTCGCAATCTCCTCAGCAGCGCGATCATCTCCGGCAAGGTAAACGTCCAGCGCGCCTACGCGGACTGGCGCCGCTACCCGCAGTACGTCGTACCGCTCGCCGAATCGTCGATCGACATGATCATGGCGCCGGCCTACGGCTCGTCCAAGAAGAACGCGACCGACATTCGTCTGGCCGTCGACGCGATCGAGCTCGTCTTCACCCGCCCCGAGATCGGGACCTTCATCCTCCTCTCTGGCGATTCCGATTTCTCGAGCCTCGTCATCAAGCTGAAGGAGTACGGCAAGTACGTGATCGGCGTGGGCATTCGTGAATCGTCGAGCGACCTTCTCGTGCAGAATTGCGACGAGTACTACTCGTACAACACGCTCGCCGGCCTCGTAAAGACGGGCGACGAAGCGAGCAATCGGAAGTGGGATCCGTATGAGCTCGTGACCGAGGCGATTGGTCGCATGCAGAAGAACGGCGACGTGATGCGCTCGGATCGTCTCAAGCAGGTCATGCAGGAGGTCGACCCGTCATTCGACGAGAAGGATCTCGGCATGTCGAAGTTTTCGCGGTTCTGCATGGAAGCCTCGCAGAAAGGGCTACTCCACGTGCAGAAGCTCGAGAACGGACAGCTCGAGGTTGGGCTGCCGCGCAAGGCGGGCGAGGCGGCGGCTCCGCCCGCTCCTGCGGGGGCCGAAGGCGACGGTGAGAGCCGTCGTCGTGGTCGTCGCGGCCGTGGGGGCCGTGGCGGACGCTCGCGTGAAGGGAGCGCGACTTCGGCGGAGGGCACCGCTGCGGCCGCGACAGGTACGGCGGAAGGGGCGACTGCCGCTCCCGCGAGGACGCCAGCCAGCACGGGCGCTAGCGCACCTGCACCCGCTCCGGCGGCGCGTTCGTCGGCCCGCGGCTCTCACGCACCGCGTCCCAGTGGCGACCCGAGCGTCGGCGCCGCAGGGATCCGTCTCACGCGTGACGAGGCTTTTGCGCTCGTCCGCGACGCCGTCGCCGCCGTCGTGCGCGGTGAGGAGTCGGTTGCGAGCGAGACAGTGCGCGTGAAGGCGCACCAGCTCCTCGGCCGCGACAGCGAGTCCCTCTCGGAGCGGAACTTCGCGCGCATCCTCAAGGATGCGCACGACGCCGGCATTGTAGACCTGCGTAAGCGCGGCGATGCCTTCGAGGTCACCTCTGGCGCGGGCGCGGCGAGCATCGCCGACCAGCTCGCCGTCGCCGAAAAGGCGGCTACGCCGGTCGCGGCGCCGTCAGCACCGGCTCCGCGCGGGATGGGACATCGCTCGGTCCCGAGCAAGGGCCGAGGCGGAGCCAAGCCCGCCGTACCTCAGGGATTGTTGATGCTCGGGATGGTCGACGAACCATCCGCTCCCGCGAGCGCGGCCAGGAGCGAGTCTGAGGCCCCGAAGAAGGCGAAGGCCGCCGCGAAGTCGGTGGCCGCCAAGTCTCCCAAGACTGAAAAGCGGGCCAAGGAAGCGAAGGAGCTCAAGGCCAAGAAGTCCGTGGCGAAGAAGCCTGCGGCAAAGAAGAAGGCCGCGAAGTAGTCTGACGCGCGACCGATCTACCACATTGCGAAAGCGCGGCCGGGCTCAGCCCGGCCGCGCTTTCATTCGTCCGCACCGAGCGGGCGTGTCAGGGGCGAGGCTTTGCGCCCTCAATCGGCAGCGAGCCATCGCGGCTCCACTCGTCGAATGACCCGTCGTACATCCGCACGTCGCGGCCCAGAACGCGCAGCGCGAGGTAGATCCACGACGCCTGCACCCCGATGTGGCAATAGGTTGTGAGGGACTCGTCAGCACCGATGCCGGCTGCGCCCACGAGACTGGTGAGCTCTTCGTGCGAACGGAGCGTGCCGTCGGCGTTGGTGACGGTGCTGAACGACAGGTTGACCGCACTCGCGATGTGACCGCCGCGAGGCATCTGATTGTCCCTAAGGTCCTGGTAGAAAACCGTATCGCGCGCGTCCACGATCCGAATTCCGGTCTTGCCGATCGTGGCGACCAGATCGTCCGCGGTCGCGCGGCGCGCGGTCTCAGGTACGAGGGTGAGATTCGTGGCGGGCGCGACACGCTTGCCCGCTCCCGTCGCCACGTACCGTGCCTCGCGCGCCCACTTGGGGTAGCCGCCGTCCAGCACGGCTACGCGGCCTGCGAGTCCTGCCCATTCGAGCGTGAAAAAAGTGCGCCCCGCGCGCACAAAGGTCGACGGCTGATCGAACACGATGACCACACGACTCGACGTTGTTACCCCTTTCGTGCGGAGCATCGCTTGCAGTGCGTCGCCTGTCGGAAGCTCGACGCGCAGGCCACCGTCGATCGCCGGCGCGATCACCTCACGGTTGTAATCCAGGAAGACCGCGCCCGGTACATGCCCCTTCGCGAACTCCTCGGCACCGCCGAGCTGCAGGATGACGAGGTCGGGGCGGCCGAGCTCGCGTTGGAGCCATTCGGTGCTCACGAGCGGCTCAATCGCGGGTTCCGTCCGCCCGGCCGTAGCCAGCGCGCCGGCCGAACCGAGTTGTGCACCAGCGCCGGCGATGGGCGCCGCGACGCCGAACATGGCCAGGGTTGCAGCGACTGTAGCGCGCCCGGCGGCGCGCAACATGCGTCGCCCGGCCAGAGGTCGCCGCCGATCGAAGTCGGAGACACCGAGTGTATTCACCGACATCACCTGATCACGCCCGCCGCGAGTCCGACTTTCCTGATTGCCCGCACCGCGAAGTCCAGATCGTCGCGCGAGTGCGCCGCCGAAATCTGGCAGCGCAACCGTGCCGTTCCCTGCGGCACGACCGGAAAGCCGAAGCCGGTGACGAAGATTCCCTCCTCGAGCAGCAACTCGCTCATGCGGATCGCATCTGCCGTCTCGCCGATGATGATCGGGACGATCGGCGTGTCGCCGTCGAGCGGGTTGAAGCCCGCTTCCCTGATCGCCGCGCGAAAGTAGAGCGTGTGCTCGCGTAAGGTCGCCACGCGCTCCGGGTGGGCCTCAATGTACTCCACCGCTGCGAGGGCGCTCGCTGCGACCGTCGGGGGGAGCGCGTTCGAGAAGAGCTGCGGCCGCGATTTCTGTGTGAGTGTCTCGCAGAGCGCCGCCGGTCCGGCGACGAAACCACCGGCGGCACCGCCGAGCGCCTTTCCAAGCGTCGACGTGATGATGTCGACCTCGCCCACGACGCCGAAGTGCTCCGCCGTCCCACGGCCGGTGGCGCCGAGGACGCCGGTCGCGTGCGAGTCGTCCATTACGACAATCGCGTCGTGGTCGCGCGCAATCTGCAGGATCTGCGGCAGCTTCGCGACGCTGCCCTCCATGGAGAAGACGCCGTCGGTCCAGATAATCCGCCGTCGCGCGCCGGCGTTCGCCCTGAGCTTTTCAACGAGGTCGTCGAGGTCGGAGTGCTTGTAGACCCCAGTGGTGCACCTATTCATCGCCTTCGCGAGGCGGATTGAGTCGATGATTGACGCATGGTTGAGCGCATCAGAGATCACGAAGTCACCTTCCTCGGCGATCGACGCCGTGAGGCCCTCGTTCGCGTTCCAGGCCGAGACGAAGCTCATCGACGCTGGGGTCCCAACGAAGCGTGCCAGTGCCTGCTCGAGCGCACGGTGCACCGTGAACGTCCCGCAGATGAAGCGCACGCTGGCCGTTCCCGCACCGAAGTCGTGCAGGGCCTGGATCCCGGCGTTCACGACCTCGAGTTGCTCGCACAGGCCGAGATAGTTATTGGAGCTCAGGATGAGCACCTCACCGTGTCCTTCCATTGTCACGCGCGCCGACTGCGGCGAGGCGAGATGGTTGAGCTTCTTGAGCGTGCCTTTCGACTGGAGGTCGGCGAGGCCGGACTGGAGTTGGGTGACGAAGTTCTGGTTCATCAACGGCAGATAGAAGAGTGAAGAAGTGAGCGGGGAAGAATGGCGATGCGAAGGCTTGTGCCCCCTAGCTCTGACGTTCCCCGCCGGGCCTCAGCAGTGATCAGATCTCGAACACCACTTTCCCCGCCTCGCCCGACTTAATCACCGCGATCGCCTCGGCATGCTGTTCCAGCGGGAAGCGGTGCGTGATCACCGGGGTCGGGTCGAACTGTTTCGCGCGCAGGAACTGCGTCATCTGGATCCAGGTCTCGTACATCCGCCGGCCGACGACGCCGTAGACCGTGATTCCCTTAAAGATCACCTCGGTCGCGAAGTCCACGTCCATCGGTTGTGCCGGGATCCCGAGCATCTGCACGCGCCCGCCGGCCCGCACGAGCGCGAAGGCCTGGTGGATCGCCGCGGGCACGCCACTCATCTCGAGTACCACGTCCACGCCAAGTCCGTGCGTCGCCGAGCGGACGGCCGCCTCGGCGTCCTTGGGGTGGACCGCCGAGTGGGCACCTATGGTGCGTGCGAGGGCGAGGCGAGTCGGGTTCACGTCACTTGCCACGATGTGCGACGCCCCGGCGGCCTTCGCGATACCCACGGCAAAAATCCCGATTGGGCCGCAACCGGTCACGAGCACGGTCGCACCTGGCAGGTCCGTTCCATGGAGTGCCGTATGGAACGCGTTGCCCATCGGATCGTGGATCCCGCCGATTTCAAACGGGACGTCGGCGTCGAGATGCCAGACGTTCCCAGCCGGGATCGCGATGTAGTCGGCGAACGCTCCATCGCGGTCCACACCAATGATCTTCGTGTTCGGGCAGACGTGCGCATTGCCGGTGCGACAGAGCGGGCAGCGCCCGCAGACGATGTGCCCCTCGGCTGTGACGCGGTCGCCCACCTTCACGGCGGTGACGAGCGAGCCGACCTGCTCCACCACACCAGCAAACTCGTGTCCCACGGTGAACGGCGGCTTGCAACGGCCCTGCGCCCACGCGTCCCACTCGTGGATGTGCACGTCGGTACCACAGACGCCGGCGGCCTTCACCTTGATGAGCACCTCGTCATCGCGGTACGCGGGAACGGGAAGGTCCTTTAGGACAAAACCAACGGCCGGGGATTCCTTGACCAGTGCGCGCACCAGAAACTCACGAGTTCAGAGTGAAGCAGAAAAAATGGACCATGGAACGATAGTGAAAAATTACCGGGGCCGTCCCGCTCGTAAAGGGGCTATGCCCTCGATTCAGACGAGCGCTGGCCGCACCGCCTCGATCCGCACCGCGCACACCTTGAACTCCGGAATTCCCGAAGGTCCGTCGAGCACGGGGTTCGTCAAGAGGTTCGCCGCCGCTTCGCGGTAGTGCATCGGGAGGAACACCTGGCGCTTCGCCACTCGCTCGGACAAGCGCACCGCGATCCGAATGGTATTGCGACGCGACGTGATCGAGACTTCATCTCCGTCGGCAATCCCTAGCTCAGCGGCATCCACCGGATTCAGCTCCACCGTCGCCGTGCTCTCGCGCGCGTCGAGGGCCGCAGACCGTCGCGTCATCGTTCCCGTGTGCCAGTGGTACATCTGGCGTCCGGTGTTCAGGAAGAACGGATACGCGGCGTCGGGGAGCTCGGCGGGCGGAAGGTATTCCACCGGGACCAGTCGAGCGCGGCCGTCAGTGGTCGGAAAACGATCCCCGAACAGGAATGCCGTCCCCTCGTGCTCAGCATCCGGCACGGGGTACTGGAGGCCGCCCACGCGCTCAGCGAGTCTTGCGTACGAGACGCCACGCCAGCTCGGCGTCACACGCGCGATCTCGTCGAATACCTCCGCCGCTGTCGTATACGGCGTGGGCACGCCAAGACGGCGAGAGAGATCAATCACGATGTCCAAGTCGGAGCGTGCCTGCCCTGGCGGCTCGACGGCCTTCCGCGAGAGCTGGATCCGTCGTTCCGTGTTCACGAACGTCCCGTCTTTCTCCGCGAACGACGAACTGGGCAGGACGACGTCGGCGCAGCGCGCGCTTTCCGTGAGAAAAAGGTCCTGCACCGCGAGGAACTCGAGGGCGTGGAACCATTCCTCGGCATGCGCCACGTCGGGGTCGGAGATAATCGGGTTCTCGCCCATGATGAACAGTCCGCGGACCGGCGAGCCGTCCTGCACAATCTCCGTGACCTTGAGTCCGACGTTCGGGTCCAACCGCTCCACCGGGATGCCCCACGCGGCAGCGTACTCGGCACGGACCGCCGGGTCGTCCACGCGCCGATAGTCCGTGAACGCGAAGGGAATCGCCCCCATGTCGCTCGAGCCCTGCACGTTGTTCTGGCCGCGGATTGGGATCATTGGCGCGCCCCAGCGTCCGATCATCCCGCAGGCGAGCATCAGGTTGAGCAGCGACGTCACAATGTCGGTGCCGGTATGATGCTGGGTGAGCCCCATCGCCCAGAGTGTCGCCGAGCGCGGCCCGCGAGCGTACAGCTCCGCCGCGCGACGGATGGTCTCGGCGGGAATCCCGGTGATGCTCTCCGCCAGCTCCGGGGTGTAGCGCTCGACGGCGTCACGCACCGCGTCAAAGCCGGTGGTGCGCGCGGTGATGAATGCCTGGTCCTCGAGCCCACTCGCGAGCACGTGCCGCAGCATCGCGTTCAGCAGCGCAACGTCGGTACCGGGGGTCATCTGCAGGTGGATGTCGGCGCGTTCGGCGAGCTCGATCCGCCGCGGATCGGCGACGATCAGCTTGGCGCCGCGCCGGAGTGCGCGCTTGATTGCTGCCCCGAACACCGGGTGGCTCTCCGTGGTGTTCGCACCGAGGATGAAGATCACTTCCGACTCATGCTCCACCTCGCGCATTGACCCTGACGCCGCCGAGGTCGCGATCGCTCGCTGCATCGCGCTCACCGACGACGCATGACAGAGACGTGTGCAGTGGTCGATATTGTTCGTGCCGATTCCGGCGCGAAACATCTTCTGCAGCACGTAGTTCTCCTCATTCGCGCACTTGGCCGACTGAAACGTCGCGAGGCTGGAGGGGCCGTGCGTGTCACGCAGTCGCAGGAGCTGCTGCGCCGTGAGATCGAGTGCCTCCTCCCACGAGGCTTCGCGGAACGGCGCGAACCAGTCGGCCGGCGTCGCGAGCCGATCGCGCGGATCGCCCAACGCGGCATTTGCCGCCGCCTCGGCGCCGGCGTCCACACGGCGGCGGAACGGGTTCGTGCGCGGGCGGCGGTCCTTGGCGGCCTGGCCCTCGACCTCGACATCAACCCACGGGCCACTGCGCCTGGGCCACAGGGCCGCCTCGCGGTGTGCGGCGTCGAACCGCCATGTACCTGCCGCATCGCGCACCCACCCGCGCCGGATCAGCGGCGTCGTCAGTCGGTCGCGGTGCATGACGAAGTCGGTCCCGAACCGTCCCTTCACGCAGGTCGAGCCCTGGTTCGGCGTCGCCTCTTCGATCCACGGCGAGGTTACACGCACCACCTGATCACCGCGCACCTCGAGGTCGAGCTGGCACCCTACGGCGCAGTACGGGCAGATCGATCGCACCTTCTCGGCGGGCAAGTCCATCACCCCCGCCTTGAGCTTCGCCATCGGGAGGATGTCGTGGATCGCCCCCGTCGGACAGACGCGGACACACTCACCACACCACGTACAACCCGCGTGCTCGGGGTTGCCGTCGGCGCCCACGATGATCTCGGCGTGCTCGCCGCGCTGCGCCATCTCGAGCACTCCAACCACCTGGATATCTTCGCACGCCCGCACGCACCGTGTGCACAGGATGCAGGTACTCATGTCGTGCGTGATGATTGGGTCGGTCGGTCGCTCGTCACCCGTGCGAAGCGCGTTCTCGCCGGAGCGCGTGAGCGGCACCTGATAGCGGTGCACCAACGCCTCGAACTCGTTGCGCGCGCTGTCGGCGGGGATGGATTCGACCGGGTAGCGCTCGAGGAGGAGCGACAGCACCCCCTGGCGGTTCTTCACTGCCGCCTGGGACTCCGTCTGGACCACCATGCCATCCGTGGCCGCGGTCGCGCACGCTGCCACGAGTTTCGGGTTCCCGTCCACCGATACGAGGCAGATGCGGCAGTTGCCGACAGTCGGCAGCTGTGGATACCAACAGAGCGTCGGGACGTCGATTGCGGCTCGGCGCGCGGCGTCGAGAATCGTCGCACCGGGCGCGGCATCGCACTCGCGGCCATTGATAATCAGTGTGGGCATCCCGAAAAACTCTCCGCTGTTCCGTTGTGTCCCACAAAAATCGTGGCAGGGGTCTGCGTTGGCAACGTCTTACAATCACGGGGCGTTGCCTCGCCAACTGCCTGCCACTCAATATATTCGCATGAGTGGTGATCTTCGTTCGGGCTCGCCGCCGTGTTCTCGTACTCTCCTCTTCTCCACAAGTGAGCTACGCGTGACCGCTTCTCGCCGGGAGTTCCTCCAGCAGTCCGCCGCCGCGGCGGCCCTCGGACTCGCTTCGTCCGCACTCGCCACGCCGGCGTTCGCGATGCCAGCGCCCTCGTCGTCGCCGAGCTTCCAGGGAGACCCGTCACATAAAGAGCTCGTCCTTCGTGCGATCGATGCGGCCAAAGCCGCGGGCGCGGACTACGCGGACGCCCGTATTTCGAGCGCGCGTTCGCAGAACATCGGGACGCGCGAGTATCGCGTGACGAATATCGGTGACAACGAGACCTTCGGATTCGGGGTGCGCGTGCTCGTCGGTGGTGCGTGGGGATTCGCCGCCTCGAGTAACCTCACCGCCGACGAGGTCACCCGCGTGGCGAGGCAGGCGGTCGCGCAGGCGAAGGCGAACCGCTCGGCGATGGTGAAGCCGGTCCAACTCGTCCCGATCCATCACCCCCCCGTGCCGAATGGCGTCTGGCGCTCTCCGATCCGGATCGACCCGTTCACGGTCGCAATCGAGGACAAGGTCGCCTACCTCATGGAGGCCAATGCCGCTGCGATGGCCGCCGGCGCTCGGTTCGTGAACTCGCAGATGTTCTTCCTCAAGGACGAGAAGACCTTCGCGAGCACCCTCGGCACCGTCACGCAGCAGACGATTTTTCGCGCCCAGCCCGGTATGACCGTCACGATGGTCTCTGCGGACAATCGTGATTTTCAGACGCGCCAGAGCACCGACATCCAACCCAAGGGGCTGGGCTACGAGCATGTCCTCGACAACGACATGAAGCGCCACGCCGCGCGTTGGGTCGAGGAAGCCAAGCAGAAGTTGACCGCCAAGCCCGTCGAGGTGGGGCGGTACGATCTCATTCTGCATCCCTCGCACTTGTGGCTCACCATCCACGAGGCGATCGCCCACCCCACAGAGCTCGACCGCGCCTACGGATTCGAGGCCAACTACGCCGGTACCAGCTATCTCTCGCCGCCCGAGGACAAGCTCGGGAAGTTCCGCATGGGTCCGTCGTTCATGAACGTCCTCGCCGACCGCTCCGCGCCCGGGTCGCTCTCCGCCTGCGGCTGGGACGACGAGGGCGTCGCCCCCGAGGACTTCTATATCGTGAAAGACGGCATCTTCGTCGATTACCAGACCACCCGCGAACAGGCGATGTGGCTCGACTGGTGGTACAAGCAGCGCGGCCTGCCCACGCGCTCGCACGGCTGCTCGTACGCGCAGACCTGGGCCGACGTCCAGTTCCAACGGATGCCCAACGTGAACCTCGTGCCGGGGGAGAAGGACCTCGTCTGGGAGGACCTCATCGCCGCAACCGAGAACGGAATCGCCATCATGGGGGACGGATCGTTCTCAATCGACCAGCAGCGCTACAACGCGCAGTTCGGCGGCCAGCTGTTCTACGAGGTGAAGAACGGAAAGATCACCGGGATGCTCAAGGACGTGGCCTACCAGATCCGCACTCCAGAGTTCTGGAATGCCATGGACATGATCGGCGGCAAACGGAGCTATGAGCTCGGTGGGGCGTTCGGCGACGGCAAGGGCCAACCCGCGCAGTCCAATGCGGTGAGTCATGGCTGTCCCCCAACACGGCACAAACAGATCAACATCATCAACACCGGGAGGACTGCGTAATGGCCCCCCATTCGCTGTATGCCATCGCGCCGCACCTCTCGCGTTCGGAGTGCGAGGCCATCACCAAGAAGATCCTCGGGTTCTCCACCGCTGACGAGTGCCGCGTCACGATCAACAGCGGCATGCGCCAGAATACCCGTTTCGCCCTGAACCAAGTGTCCACGGCCGGCGACGACTACGACGCCTCGGTGAGCATCCGCGCCGTGGTCGGGAAGCGCGTGGCGAACGTGACCACGAACCGGCTCGACGACGCCTCGCTGCGGACCGCGATGGCGAACGCCGAGCGCATCGCCAAGCTCGCGCCAGAGGACCCGGAGCTCCTGCCGGAGCTCGATCCACAGCAGTATCGCGAGTCCGTCGTCTGGAGCGACAAGACCGCGTCGCTCGAGCCGGAGGCGCGCGCCGAAGCGGTGCGCGCGATCACTTCCCGCTCGTTGGAGGCCGGTTTCATCTCCACCGGCTACCTCGAAGCCAATGCCGGGTCGCTTGCCGTCGCCAATAATCGCGGTCTCTTTGCCTACTCGCGGAGCACCAGTTCGGCCTTCACCACGACGGTACGCACCCCAGACGGCACCGGCTCCGGTTGGGCCGGCGCCTCCGACAATGACTTCACGCGCATGGATCCGAAGCTCCTCGCCGAGCGCGCGATCGAAAAGGCGCGGCGGTCGATGAACCCCGTGGCGATCGAACCCGGCCGCTACACGGTGATCCTCGAACCGACCGCGGTCGCAAATCTCGTCGCGCTCATCTCGGGCGCGCTCAATGCCCGAGGCGCCGACGAGGGCCGCAGCTTCTTCTCTAAGGGCGGCGGAGGAAACAAGATCGGCGAGAAGGTCGTGGACGAACGCGTGACCCTCATCTCCGATCCCCTCGATTCGCGCGTGCCCGCCAATACGTTCACCGGCGACGGTATGCCCACCGAGAGGGTGACATGGATTGAGAACGGTATCGTAAAGAATCTCGCGTACGATCGCTTCTGGGCGCAGAAGTCGGGCAAGGCCCCCGTGAACGCCGGCGGGTCGCTTGCAATGGCTGGTGGTACCAGCAGCATGGAGGAGATGATCGCGTCTACCGAGCGCGGCATCCTCGTGACGCGCTTCTGGTATATACGCGGCGTCGACCCACGGACGATCCTCTTCACCGGCCTCACCCGCGACGGCACCTTCCTGATTGAGAACGGCAAGGTCACACGGCCGGTCAAGAATCTTCGCTACAACGAGTCGCCCATCTTCATGCTGAATAATCTCATGGCGATGGGCCGGCCCGAGCGGGTGAGCGCGTCGGAGTCGGGTGGTCCGGGACAGGCGATCATGGTGCCACCGCTCAAGTGTCGCGACTTCAACTTTACCAGCACGAGTGACGCCATCTAGGGGGCCCACGCGTCGCGACGTCCAGCTACCGTCGAATCCAGTCGCGCGACAGCTGTCGGTGGAGAATCTGGCATTGCAGCAGCGGTAGTACGCGTTCTGATCGGCGGAGCATCAGGAAGGATCGCGACCGGCGACGAGCAAGCGATGACGATGTCGGATGGCCTTTCGACGTTGCGTGCGAGGATTCGGAGCACCCAACGCATGATGAAACTTTGCTGATATTGACAATTGCGCGATGGAGATCCGCGCACCATTTTTCGTACGGGATTGACACGCGACAAGATTGTACTTATTGAACAGGGAAGAAATACGCGCGCATTTTGTAATCTGTGCGTCAACGAGTCGCCCTGATTCATGTTCCACGACCGCGTGATCCAGGCGATACGAGTTCAAGTTTGCAACTTCACCAGCCTCTGTGAGGCTGTTTGATTCATCCGCGTCGGAGCAGTGGCGCGGTCCAGGATGCGGCGGTCACCCGATCGTCGCATGACCCACCGATCCACCGGGGGATCGGCAGGGAGAACATTTTTTCAAGGAGCTCGTACCATGGCTGCCAAGAAGAAGACCGCTAAGAAGGCGACCAAGAAGGCCGCGAAGAAGAAGTAGGCCTTTTGCTTCACACACAAAGGGGTCGGCGCTTGCGCCGATCCCTTTGTGCTATCTGGGTAGCCCGTTGCGATGTCTCGACAAGTCGATGGGGAGCAGTCAGTCAGCGGTCGCATGAAAAGGAGAGGGCCGCTCGAATGAGCGGCCCTCTCCTTTCTAAAAGTTGTGGCTTTCTAGTTCGCCATCATCGCTTCACGCCGCCCGGTGCGCTCCGGTCGTGGATAGCTCCGACTCGTCCGGCACCGGCCCCCACACATAGGCGAAGAGACGCGGTTCCGCCGCAATCCGACTCCCGCCGGAAATGATGATCCCGATCGGTTCTTCGTCCAGCGGTGTCTGTGCGGTGCGTTCCATGGTCGACCTCTACTGATGAATGGCATGCGTGGATGCCGCGATCTCTGCCCTAGAGACATTGCACGTACGGTGCCAGTAACACATCTGTGCAACACATTGTCAGATAAGCACTTGAGGCCACCCCTGGAAAGGCGGGATGGCCTCGTTGTCGCACGCTGACACAGTAGTGCCGTTGTCATGTGTGTCATTTCGTTACATAAAAGACTTCTTCGCGACAAATGTCCGCGACGCTCCGGGCTCAGGCATGAGCGAGATTTCCCACCCTTCGTATCGGGCCCGAAGTTCCTCTTCCGTGAGGATTGCCTGCCCGGCGACCAGGGTCTCGATCAGGTGGACTCCGCCGTCGGTCGTCGCCTGCTGCAACAGACGGATCACCTGCTCGCGTTCAAAGATTGACAGACCGGCGAACGCCGCCGGCGTGCAGATCACCGCCGCGAGCGGACCGTCCGGCGTGAAGCTCACCAGGTCGGCGGCGAAGCCACGCACTTTTTCGGTGAGCCCGGCATCCTGCGCTGCGCGGAGCACCCGATTCACAACCGCGACCTCGGGTTCGATCGCTGTTACCTCGCAGCCGTTCGCCGCCAAGTAGAGCGCCGAGCCTTCAACCCGCGCACCGGCGACGAGGACCGACGGCGAAACACCGTGGATCGGGAGGATCGCCCGCGCGAGCGGCGTGTCGGGACGCAGCCCCCAGTGTTCCGGTCGACGCAACTCGTTCGCGTTCTTCTCGCGCCGCCGCCGCCACGTATTGTACGATGGGATCCGTAGCCTCGCGGTGATGATCCGATCCACTTCGTCAGCGAGGAGCACCTCGCGCATCCCGATCTGCGCCCCGTCGTCGAGCGCTCGTGCCGCTTCAGACGCGATGCCGTGCAGCACCGAGGTCGGGACCGAGATCTTGTAGTCCTCGAGCTCACGGTCGACGTATTGTTGGTACTCGTACCGCTGCGATCGGGTCGAGTGGCGACTGGCCATGCGGGGCGGTGAGGCGGTGAGGAGGACGCGCGCGCGACCTGATGGCCGACGGGAGCAAGCTACGGCCTTTCACCGCGCCGATACACCCCTGCACGCCGTATCCGCCGCCTGCGCCCCGTGGTGCGCGTCCAACGGATCACGAGACGGTCAATCGCCCGCCTCCAGCAACGCCCCCTTCAAGTACCCAGTCTCGGGGATCGTGATGACCTCAGGATGATCACTTGGCTGCCCCGTCACCGCGCGTAGGATCATGCGACGTCCGCTGTCCGCCGCCGCGTCTTGTAACATCAGGAGGAAGTCCGCCTTCCCCACATGGTACGAGCAGCTGGCCGTGTAGAGTGTCCCACCGGGCGCGAGAAGCCGCATTGCGCGCAGGTTGATGTCCTTGTAGCCCCGCAACGCTCCGGTGATCGAGGCGCGATTCTTCGCGAATGCGGGCGGGTCGAGCACGATCGTCTCGTATCGCGCCCCACGCCCTTCCTCAGCGCGCAGAAAATCGAACGCATCGGCTTCGACGCCGGTGATGTTCGTGAGGCCATTGAGCGCGGCGTTCTCGACCGCGCGCGCGATCGCCACCCCGGAGGCGTCGACCGCCGTGACCGTCGTGGCGCGGCGCGCCAGATGCAACGCGAACGAGCCGTGATACGAGAAGACGTCGAGTGCCCGGCCGCGCGCGACACTCGCCGCGAGCACCCGGGCCTCCCGCTGGTCGAGAAAGGCACCCGTCTTCTGGCCGGTGTGGGGCGCCGCGATGTACCGCACGCCATGCTCGCGCACCTCGACCGCGTCCGGCACCGAGCCCGCAATCACTTCGACCGAGCGCGACAACCCCTCGCGCGTTCGCACACTCGCGTCGTTGCGCGCGAGAATCCCCTCGGGGCGCACGAGGCCCGTCAGGGCCGCCACGATCGATTCGCGGTGGGCTTCGATGCCGGCCGAGAGCAGCTGCACCACCAGCCAACGATCGAACCGATCGACGACGAGCGACGGCAAGCCGTCGCCCTCGCCGTGCACCAGGCGGCACGCGTTCGTGTTGGTGTCGAGCAGCCCGTCGCGGCGGGCGACCGCGGTGGCGATTCGCTCATGCCACCAGGCGGCATCGAGCACCTCGCCGGCGCGCCGCGACACCATGCGGAGCGAGATCTCGGAGTCGGGGCTCCAGAGCGCCGTGCCGACGACGCGGCCCTGCTGGTCTGTCACGGAGACCGTCCCCGGCGGCATCTGGGGTGCGGCGACGACATCCGAACGGAAAATCCACGGATGCCCGAGCGTCCAGCGGCGCGCACCTCGCGTTGAGACCACGACTGTTGTCATACGGCAATCTAACCCTCCCCCTGCCGCATCCCGCGGTGGTGTCGCATCTTCGTAACTGTGTCCGCCCCTGACCGCCTCCGCAGTGTCCGCGCCGTGCGTGGCGCCACTACCGTCTCCGCGGACGATCCCGCCCTCATCCGTGCGGGGGTCACCGAGCTACTCGAGGCGATGCTCGACGACAATGACATCGCTCCCGCCGACCTTATCTCGGCGGTTTTCACTGCGACGAACGATCTTGTCAGCGAGTTCCCCGCGCATGCCGCTCGCCTGTCCGGGTGGACCGACGTGCCGCTCCTCTGCGCGCAGGAGCTGCCGGTGCATGGCGCCTTGCCGCGCTGCATCCGCGTGATGCTGCACGCCGAGACGCGTCGCCAGCGGAGCGAAATTCGCCACGTCTACCTTCATAACGCGGTACTCCTGCGCGTGGACCTGCGCTCGGACTGATCTCCAGCCGCCTCGGGGCGTTCAGG
The DNA here is from genome assembly GCA_945869195.1 of Gemmatimonas phototrophica. Classification (GTDB taxonomy): domain Bacteria; phylum Gemmatimonadota; class Gemmatimonadetes; order Gemmatimonadales; family Gemmatimonadaceae; genus Pseudogemmatithrix. The sequence goes on from CAMBNV010000003.1 coordinate 117,139, forward strand.
GAGGCGGTTTTGGCCCGGAATCGACGGTCGCGTCCAGCACTCGGGCCGCCCGCACCATTGCGATCGCCGCGAGGTGCTCACGGTACGTTGCACGAAACTCGTGGTGCCCGTCGGGCCGCGCGACGAAGAACCGGTACGGGACGTCGGCGGGGTAAAGCGACGCTGCGATACTCGCGCTTCCCGGGGCCGCGATCGGCCCGGGCGGCAGCCCCACCCGGCGGTACGTGTTGTAGGGCGAATCCACCTTGAGATCGCTGAAGAGCACGCGGCCCGGACGCTTCTTCTGCGCGTACTGCACCGTCGGGTCCGCCTGCAACGGCATCCGCATCCGCAGGCGGTTCGAGTAGACGGCTGCCACAAGAGGCCGCTCCGACTCGCGACGCACTTCCATCTCCACGATCGACGCGAGCGTGAGGATCTGATGGCGCGTCATCTTCCGCTCGGCGAGCCGCGCGTTCCACTCCGGCTTCCAGAGCTGTTCAAACCGGCGCACCATCTGGTCCACGGCCGCGCGCGCGGTCGTTCTCCCTGGAAAGTCGTAGGTGTCCGGAAAGAGATACCCCTCGAGTGTCTCGGTGCCGAGGGGCGCACCGACGCGCTGTAGCAGGAGCGTGTCGCGCACTGCGACCTCGAGCGACTCGATCGGGACCTCGAGCGCCGCACTCAGCTTCGGCAGCGTCTCCCAGAGCGGCAATCCTTCGGGGATCGTCACGCGGGAGACAACCCCACGTCCCTGCTGTAGCGCGAGTAGCACCTCGTGCCAGCCCGCACCACGCCTGATCAGATACGTCCCGTAGTGAATGTTACGGTCCTGGCCGCGACGCGCGGCGTAGAAGCTGAAGAGCCGCGGATAATCGACCACGTCGTGCGCGGCGAGCGAGTCGGCCGCCTCGCCGAACGACGACCCCCGCGGGATCGTGATTGTCACGCGCGTCTGATCGGTGCCCCCGCAGCCGGCGAGCAGCAGGGTGGCGACGAGCGCGGGCCAGCGGATCCGCCAGTTAGACATCGGCGCCCCGCTCAACCACGACCCCCATCGCTTCCGCGCGCGCGAATCGGTCGAGCGCGATCCGGAGCATCACCGCCGCCGCCATCGCGTCGACGTCCCCCTTCCGTCCGCGCGTCGATCCCTCCATGTCCCGGATCGCACGGAGCGCCGAGGCGGTCGTGAATCGTTCGTCCACCAACTCGGCCGGGTGACCGGAGCGCGTCTGGAGTTCGAGCGCGAGACGCCGTGCTTCCATTGCGCGAGGCGTGTCGTCGCCATTCTGGTCGAGCGGGAGTCCCACCACGAAACCCTCCGCACCGAGCTCTGCGGCCTTCGCGAGCAGCGCGGTGAGCGGCGGGCGCTTCCCAGCGCGACGCTCGAGGTGCCCGGCCGGGGACGCGATCATCCCCAACGGGTCGCTCAGCGCGAGTCCGACGCGCCGGTCCCCGAGGTCCACTGCCAGCCAGCGTCGTCGCCACGTGCCCGTCATGCGCCCTCCGCCATCCGTTCGAAGAACTCCTCGTTCGTCTGCGTCTGTGTGAGTCGGCGGATCACGAAGCTGGTCGCCTCGTCCGGCGCCATGTCGCCTACGAAGTGTCGCAGCAGGAAGATGCGGTTTCGCTCCTTCTCTGTCAGGAGGAGCTCCTCCTTGCGCGTCCCGGACTTGCCGATCTCGAACGCCGGATAGATCCGGCGGTTCGCGATGTCGCGGTCGAGCACGATCTCCATGTTGCCCGTGCCCTTGAACTCCTCGAAGATCACTTCGTCCATCCGCGAACCGGTGCTCACGAGTGCGGTCGCGACGATCGTGAGAGACCCTCCGCCGTCGATTCGCCGTGCGGCGCCAAAAAATCGCTTCGGCTTCTCGAGTGCCTTCGCGTCCACGCCGCCCGAGAGGATCTTGCCCGACATCGGCGTCACGGCGTTGTGGGCGCGGGCCAGCCGCGTGATCGAATCGAGAAGGATCACCACGTCCTGCTTCGACTCCACGAGGCGCTTCGCCTTCTCAATCACCATGTCGGCCACCTGCACATGCCGCTTGGCGTGTTCGTCGAACGTCGACGCGATCACTTCGGCGGTCGGGCAGCACTCGATGAAGTCGGTGACCTCTTCGGGGCGTTCGTCGATCAGCAGCACGATCAGTTTGATCTCGGGATGGTTCTCGGCGATCGCGTTCGCCATCCGCTGGAGCAGAAGCGTCTTGCCCGCGCGCGGTGGCGCCACGATCAGTCCGCGCTGGCCCTTGCCGATCGGGGCGATGAGATCGGCGAGGCGCATCGAGAGGCCGCCGCTTGTCGACTCCAATCGGATCCGCTCGTCAGGATACAGCGGCCGCAGGGTGTCGAACGCCGCCCGCCCCACCAGCGCTTCGGGCGGCTGGCCGTTCACCGACTCGAGCTGCATCAACGCGAGGAACTGTTCCCACTGGTTCGCCGGCCGCACGCGACCGCGGATCGTGTCGCCGGTCTTCACGCCGAATCGACGGACCTGCGTCTGCGACACATAGATGTCATCGGGCCCCGCGAGGTAGCTCCAGTCGGGGCTCCGCAGGAATCCATGCCCCTCGGGGACGATCTCGAGCGTTCCCTCGGCGATCAGCGCGTCGCCGCGCGCGAGCAGCGCCTGCTCGAGCCGAGCGACGAGATCCTGCTTGCGGAGCTCGGCCACGTCAATGAGGCCGAGTTCCTCAGCCAGTCGGTGAAGCTCGGCCGGGTCCGTACGGCGGAGAGAAGCGAGGTCCACGCGAGGGATGAGGAGGGGAGTGCTCTGGGCCGCCGGCCCGCGCGACGGGGGGCGCGGGAGGGGAGGGTGGGGCGGACCCGGTGAAGAGGGGAGCAGTGCGCAAGGCGGGATTCGAACCCACGACCTCTGCCTCCGGAGGGCAGCGCTCTATCCAGCTGAGCTACTCGCGCGAACACCGGAAGGTAGCCGCCTGTCCGGTGCCGGGGTAGCCCGACCAGGCGGGTTCCCTCACGGAGCTGTCAGGGCGTCGAGGGATGCAGGAACCCGCGACAAGTCGTATCGTACGCGCACAGGGTCACGTCCCATAGAACGATCCCCGTCACGTGGAGCCGCGGATGCATCGAGCGGCCGAGGCGTCGCGACAACACGACCGCGTGGGTGAGTTGCTCGCCAAGGGCTGTCTCGACGACGAGTTGAAGCAGCTGGTCGAGCTCGGGGATGCGACCGTGCGACATCTCGCGGGCACCGCGGCGAGCCGCGACCCCGTCCGCCACCACGGCGACTCCGAGTCGCTGGCAAAGCGGCTCGGGAAGCAGACGCCGGAGCAGCGCGTGCAGGTGCAGGTGGAGTTCGAGCTGTAGGCGTCGTCCTTGCTCGCGATGCGTCAAGCGAGGGCTACGTACAAGAAGCTGCGTCCCGAGGCGGAATAGGACGCGGCGCACCCGGATTTGACAACCGACGCAGTTCACAAGTAGATACCTCAGTTGCGAAGTGCCCGGACCGGCGCGACGAGGCGCCTGGACCCGGATGTGTTGCCTGTCGGTCCCCCCCCCGCTCGACCCGCACCCCGGAGAGGCGATGATTGTTCTGCTGCAACTCGCCGCAGCGCTTGTGACGGCACCGGTCGACACCGTGCCGTTGCCCGAGCTCGCACCGCGGAATGTCCTCGTCGCCGTCACCCGGCTCTCGATGGGAGACACCGTCCCGCGACCGCGACGAAAGTCCATCGAGCTGAGCGATGGCTATGAGACACGGCTCCGCATCCATCAGATCGCGAGCTATGCCACCATCCCGCTCTTCGCGGCGCAGGTGATCGTCGGCACCAACCTCTACAACGCCGATGCCAGCGGCACCAAGCGCCCCGAATGGGCCGTGAATGCGCATCGACCGCTGGCCTACGCACTCGGCGGCCTCTTCGCGGTGAACACCGTGACGGGGACGATGAACTGGTGGGAGACACGCCATCAGCCGGAAGGTCGGACCTGGCGAACTATCCACGCCGCCTTGATGCTTGCCAGCGATGCCGGTTTTGCCTACACGGGGTCGCTCGGCACTGACGCGAAGTCGTCGTCCCGCGACCGCGACCGCCATCGCAGGTGGGCGCTCGCCAGTTCGTCGCTCGCGCTCGCGAGCTACGTGATGATGCTGTCACCCTTCAGACAGGAATAGCCCCCGCTATGAGCACCATCCCGACCGAGACCGGCATCCCCGCGTGTGCGGCACTGTGTGCGGCGATCGACGCCAAGCGCGGGGTCAACCGCCGCATCTTCCTGTCCGCGGCGACGATCGCCGCCGTCACCACCTTGCTCGAGGCCTGCGGTGGTGGGGAGGTCACCGGGCCCACCGGCACCGAGGGCACGCCGATTCCTCCCGCGACCGGTGGAGCATTGATCGTCACGCTCGCCAGCTTCCCGACGCTCGCGTCGGTTGGCGGCATCGCGAGAGTGGATGGTGGATCGGGGAGTCCCACGGCGCTTGTGCGTACCGGCGCGAGCACGTTTGTCGCGCTCTCGATGATCTGCACGCACGCCGGGACCACCGTCAACATCAGCGGGAGCGGCTTCCTCTGCCCCAACCACGGCGCCCAGTATGCATCGGACGGCAGCTGGGTGGGTGGTCAGCGGACGACCAGCCTCAGCGTCTTCACCAGCAACTTCAACGCCAGCGCCGGCACGGTAACGATCAGCCGCCCGTAGCGGGGCAGCCTGCACGCACGAGTATTTGCTCGCATTCTCCTGCAAGTGTCGCTACTTCTGTCCGAGCTGCCACGCCAAACGCCTCGCGATCTGGACGCAGTGGCTGGACACCACACTCCTCGTGCCGGCGCCGCCTCCTCGGGGAGATCGCCCGCCTCGTTAGTATTGCACTGTGCGTGTATAGAGGGCAGCGTCGCAGGTAGCGGCCGCCGGGACCCGAACGTGGAGAGCGGAATGTCGGTGATCGAGACGGTGGTGGCGCTGGCCAAGCCCTGGGCGGACTTCTATGCGGACTCCACTCCCGTTGGCACGGCCGTGACCTTCCTGCACATCGGCGGCATCATGGTCGGCGGTGGCTTCGCGATGACCTCCGACCGTGCTGCGCTCGGGGCGGTGAAGGGGAGCGACGAGGATCGGAGACGCATCCTCCGCGACTTCGGCGCAATCCACCGGCCGGTACTGACCGCATTGACCGTGGTCGTTGCGTCCGGGGTCGCGATGATGCTTGCCGACGCCGAGACCTTGCTGGTCTCGCCGGTGTACTACACGAAAATCGGAATGTTCACGCTCCTGCTCGCCAACGGTTGGATGGTGCGCGAGACCGAACGCAACCTGGTGACGGACCCGACGGCGGGGAACAAGCTCTGGGGGCGCTTCACCCTGGGGGCACGCGCGAGTATCGCGCTCTGGCTGATGACGGCGTTCGTCGGTGTGGCACTGACGACTTCGGCCTGACTCGAACCGAACGATTCGACAGATGAGCGACACGACCTGCACTGGCTGTGAGGTGGGGCGCCGCGTATTCCTGCGCGACGCGGCGATGGCGGCGGCCGCGCTGCTCGCGATGGGGACGACTGCGAAGGCGATGCCGATCCATTGGGTCAGCGCGCTCGGGAGCGCGCGCGCGGAAGCGCGCTACGCGATTCCGGCGGCCGACAGCGTGAATATCGACAAGGACCAGGAGGTGATCCTGGTGCGCGCGTCGGGGAAGGTATTCGCCTTCGCACTGAGCTGTCCGCACCAGAACACCGCGCTCAAGTGGTTGGCGTCGGACAAGCGCTTCCAGTGCCCCAAGCACAAGTCGAAGTACGCGCCCGATGGGACCTATCTCAAAGGACGTGCCACGCGGTCGATGGACCGCTACGAGGTCCGCAAGGACGGCGCGAATATCGTGGTGAACCTCGACAATCTGTACGAAGAGGATATGGACAAGGCGGAGTGGCCGCAGGCGTTTATCACTCCATAGTCATGCGGTAATACAAAACGAGGGCGCCGCGATGAGGCGCAGGAACTCGGTATACAGCGCGTGGTACCGCTCAGGCCAACTCGCTCCCGACCGTGAAGGGCTGGTAGTGCGATGCGAGCGGGGTGCGACGGGGTAGGGGGGTAGGCAGCATCCGGCGCACGCACTCCGTGGCAGCCCCCGGGGCACGAGCCTAGCGCCAGACGGAGGATAGGGGCATTCTAGGCGCTATGCCTTCACAAATTGATCGCCTCAACACCGCCCTCGTCGGTCGCTACCACATCGAACGCGAGCTCGGCGAAGGCGGGATGGCGACGGTCTATTTGTGCGAGGACATCAAGCACAAGCGGAATGTAGCGCTCAAGCTGCTCAAGCCCGAACTCGCCGCCGTGCTCGGCGCTGAGCGATTCGTGCAGGAGATCACGACCACCGCGGCGCTGCAGCATCCGCACATCCTGCCGCTCTTTGACTCAGGTGCCGCAGACGGGTTCCTGTTCTACGTCATGCCCTTCATCAAAGGCGAGACGCTCCGCGACAAGTTGAATCGCGAGACGCAGCTGGGCGTGGAAGAGGCGGTCCGCATTGCCCGGGAAGTGGCCGATGCGTTGGACTATGCGCACCGAAACGGTGTGGTACACCGCGACATCAAGCCCGAAAATATCTTGATGAATGACGGTCGCCCGATGGTGGCGGACTTCGGGATTGCGCTCGCCGTGAGTGCCGCCGCGGGCGGGCGCATGACGGAGACGGGGCTCTCGCTGGGTACACCGCACTACATGAGCCCCGAGCAGGCAACCGCGGAGAAGGAGATCACGGCGCGGAGCGATGTGTATTCCGTGGGCTCGGTGTTGTATGAGATGCTCACGGGAAACCCGCCGTTTACGGGCGCGGTGGCGCAGCAGATCATCATGAAGATCATCACGGTGCCCGCCGAGTCGGTGACGGTGCACCGGAAGAGCGTGCCGCTCCATGTCGCCGACGCGTTGGCGAAGTCCCTCGAGAAACTGCCAGCCGATCGCTTTGAGAGTGCGAAGGCGTTTGCCGAGGCGTTAGGGAATCCGTTGTACCGCAGCGGGGCGGTGCAGGCCTCAGCGATGCACATCGGTGGTGGTGGCGGGAGAGTCAACATCCTTGGCCTCATCTCCTCCGCGCTCGCGGCGGTGCTGCTGGGCACCACCCTCTGGGGCTGGCTGAAGCCAGCCGCGGTACCAGTCGTCAGCCGCAATAGCATCAACCTGTGGCAGAACCAGCAGATCCCGGTTGATCGCGTCGCACGCGGACTGGCGATCTCGCCGGACGGCGGGACGGTGGTCTTCATGGATGGCGATGGAACTGGTGCACAGCTGTACGTCAAGGAGCGCGACCGGCTCGAGGTCGCCGCGCTGGCTGGCACCGCCGGCGTGATTGGCGCTCCCACCTTCTCGCCAGACGGCGCATGGATCGCATTCGTCACGCGTGACGGCAAGGTGCAGAAAGTGCCCCGACTCGGCGGCTCGGCGATCGCCATCGCCGACTCCGCCGCTACCGGCTTTTCTGCCCTCGCATGGCTAGAGGACGGCACGATTCTGTTTGAGGATGTGCATGCTGACGTCAAGGCCGTGGGGCAGGATGGTGGCATCGCGCGCCATGTGTTGACCAATACGCCGGGCGATTCTGCAAGTCGGAACACGCGGTCTCTGGCGAGCGTGCAGGGCGCGAAGGCGGCGCTCGTCGTGGCGTGCGTTCCCGGTTGCGCCACCTCGGAGCTTCGTGTCCTTGACCTCCGGTCGGATCAACCCAAGGTCACGGTGCTGACCACACAAGCCCTGAACGCATGGTCGCTGCCGGGTGGGATCGTCGCGTTTGTGCGGCAAGACGGTGGCGTCTTCGCGGCACCCTTCGATATCAAGACGCTCACGTTCACGCAGCCTCCGACGCCGATGATGAGCGGGGTGCGGACCGGTCTCAGCGCGGCGGATATGGTGGTGTCGGCCAATGGCACCGCCATCTACGTCTCCGGCACCAGCAGCGGGTCCGGCCTAATGGTGGAACCGGTCTGGGTGACGCGGGCGGGGGCGGTGACGCCGATGGATTTGGCGTGGACGATGAACATCTCGCAAAGCCTGAATGGAAACCCGATGGCCCTCTCGCCTGACGGACAGCGCCTCGCCCTGACCGTCGCCCGGACAAACTCGGGCGAGAATGACATCTGGATCAAGCAACTCGACCGCACGTCAGGCACGCTCACCAAGCTCACGTTCGAGGGGAATAACATCAACCCGGTCTGGACACCGAATGGACAGCGGGTGCTATACGCCGGTGGAGGGCTCCCCCTCCCCCTCCGCAGCCGGCGAGCCGATGGGACCGGTGCCGTGGACACGCTGTTCATGAGCCAGCGTGGTGTTTATTCAGTGGTGCTGACACCAGACAGCAACACGTTCCTCCTGCGCCTTACTACCGCTCCTACCGCGGACATTGGCCTATGGCACCGCGGCGATACCGCGACCGTCCCATTGGTTGCGTCACCGGTTTTTGGCGAGAACTCGCCCGCGCTTTCCCCCGATGGGCGGTGGTTGGCGTATACCTCGAACGAATCAGGGCGTAACGAGGTGTACGTACGCCCCTACCCCAACGTGGACGCTGGTCGGTGGCAAGTCTCTCAGGCCGGCGGCAGCTCACCCCACTGGTCACATACTGGCCGAGAACTGTTCTACGAGAATGGGGCGAAGGCGCTCGTGGCCGTGGCCGTGGTGCCGGGGGTGACATTCACCTTGGGTGCCCAAGTCACGCTGTTCACGACGAGCGGGTTTGCTGGCGCTCCACCAAACTTTCTCTATTACGATGTCGCACCGGGTGACCAACGGTTTGTGCTCTTCCGGACGGCGACCGAGAACGGCGACGTCAAAGTGGACCCCCTCGTGCAGGTGGTGAACTGGGGGGTGGAGGTGCGCGCCAAGCTCAAGGGGAAAAGGCCGCAGTAGGCACGAGGTCGCTGGTGCCCTCGGCCCACGGCTCGCCCGGTCAGCGATCATGCCGTACACTTGACGGACCCCAGTCGAATTTCCTATCCACAGCACGAGACAAAGATGACCGCTGTGAACATTTCAGAAGACGCCGCCATTCGCACCATCTACAGACATGGCGCCAATGGGCGCGGATGGCACGAATGGCGTGCCTGTCGACTCCGCAGATTCGGCTGCTCGAAATCGGCACCGATTGTTTCCAGTGGGTGAGGCGCCGCTGCTCTTCGATGGCCCAGGCGTGTCTCGATGGACCGAGCCGTAGTCTTGGCACGATGACGCCGCGTTGGCGCCCACCGTTGGGATAGTTGCAACCGATGACCGCGCCGATGCTGGGCCGCTACCTCCGGACTAAGGACTGCGGCGATTGCTTCCTTCGGTCGCTGGCCGCATCCTTAAGAATCCAGCGGCGGGCGCGTTCTTCGAGGCGATGTAGATCGAGGGCGCTTTCGCGGCATTCGCCAAGGGAAACCTGCGTTGACAATCTCCGGAGAACACCAAATGACCACCGCCCCGCACGACACCCGGTTACCGGCATGGCTGCCCGGCGCCACGCACGCCTTGCTGCGCGTGATGACGGGTCTGCTGTTCATGCAGCACGGACTGCAGAAGCTGTTCGGGCTCCTCGTCGACCCGTCTCGGCCGTGGAACGGGGCGCCGCCGATGTTCTCGCAATTCTGGTTCGCCGGCGTACTGGAGGTTTTTGGCGGCGCGCTGATCGTGCTCGGATTGCTGACCCGCCCCGTGGCCTTCCTCCTCGCCGGCGAGATGGCCGTCGCGTATTTCCAGGCGCACTTCCCCCGCAACTTTTGGCCGGTGCTCAACGGGGGCGAAGGCTCAGTCTTATTCTGTTTCATATTCCTGCACCTGTTCGCCGTAGGTGCGGGGCCGTGGAGCGTGGATGACGCGCTGCGTCGCCGCACTCGGGCCAGACTCGAGCCGTAGAATCGCCCCGCGACGGTTTTCAGCGGAACGACCTTGAGTTCGTAGCGAAGTCCAACGCCACGGAGGGCTCGATGCAGTGGAGCTCCAGCAATCCCTGTCCGTCCTGCGGCAAAGCGGGCCACACCGCCATCAAGTGCACGCAGTGCAACACCGTCGGCTGTGATGACGGCAACTGCCAGCATGGCGGCGGCAGAACCATATGCGCGGTGTGTTACGGGCAGCGGACCAAGGTGAAGTGGTAAGCATGCCCGTCAACCGCTGTACGGCGCAGTGGGATCATCTATGCCTCGCCGACGTGGCGCCAGTCGCTCCGTAACCATCAAGCCGAGGAAGCGCCAAGGTGAGCTACAAGCTTGTGCGGGCGTTTGAAACCGGCAACTGGGATGACGTCATGGGGCCCACGGACCGATGAGACGCACTGTAATACCTCCGTCACGAGGTGGCTTTTGGGGATCGTGGGAGCATCCGGCTTTTAAGGTTCTGCGGTAAGTGATTGAGAGGAGAGAATGGGAGCGGTAGATCATTTGAGAAGCAATGTTCCGGCGCGCGTATTGTCATGGAGTGCCGTATCAAAGACATTCTCTAGGATATTCGATGGCCTGCGCTTACTGGGGGAATCTCGAGCAATGACGATGGATGACGCGGCTCAAGTTGTGACGGAGCAGACTGGGAAGATGGTCATCAATCCCCAGTTCGATGAAGCGGAGCAGTTTGCGGACGGGTTGGCCAGAAGGGTCCGAATCGCGGAGCGGTAGATACCCCAAGGATACTAGAGGCTCCACGAGCTGCCGTCACCGAGGGGAAACACAAAGCCCCGCCACGTCCCAAGACGTTGCAGGGCTTTGTCTTATCTGGTAGTCGGGGCGAGAGGATTCGAACCTCCGACCTCCTGCTCCCGAAGCAGGCGCTCTACCGGGCTAAGCTACGCCCCGATCCTAACATCTCCCATCTGTACTTCAGTGCGCCCGAAGGGACTCGAACCCCTAACCTTCTGATCCGTAGTCAGATGCTCTATCCAATTGAGCTACGAGCGCTCGGCCCAGGAACTCCGCCGCACGGGACACGGCTCCAAGGGAACCCAGAATATAGGCCGGTACCGAGAGAGAGTCAACGAGCACCGAGCGACGGTCACCCGTAGTCGCTCGGTCTCGCTCGGCGTGGCGGTAGACGCTACTTCAGCGCCTCGTACCGGTAGGCGACGATCCCAGCCTTGGTCGGGGCGAACGCGAACTTGCCGCGCTCCCCTGTCTTCACGGCGGCAACCTCCTGCGTGGCCGTCTCCAGCACATTCCCGTCCATGCCAAGGAACTCCATTTTGAGCGAGAACGTGCGGACGGTCTTCGCAAAGTTCTCGATCGTACCCTCGAGCACCGCGCCATCGGTACGACGCTCGAAGCGCGTGATCACGAGTCGCTGCTGCGCTGAGAGCGTGGTTTCCCGGCCTTGGAACTGATCCTGCAGCTTCTGAAGCTCGGCCTTTTTCTTGACGTCACGCTCGGCCCCGGCCATCAGGCTATACGCGTAGGCGCGCATGAGATAATTGTCACCGTTCGACGGATCAATCGCCATCAGCTTGTCCGTGAGCGGGAGCATCTTGTCGGGCTGCTTCGCCTCGTAGTACAGGTAGGCGAGGAAATAGTTCGCGTCGCGGATATTCGGATTCTTTGCGAGCGCGCCGACGAACAACGTGATCGCGTCGGGGCTGCGGGAGAACGAGCGCGCCACATCGGCCGCAAGAATAAGCGTGAGGTCGGAGTAGGCCGTTGGGTTGGCGACGAGCGGGGCGAGCAACGTACGGGCCGCCGAGCTGTCCTGGTCCAGCGAGACGATCTCCGAGGCCGCCGAGAAGGCGTAGGCGCCCTCGTTCGTGCCCGGCGATTGCGCCAGTAGCATCGTGAAGAGCGCGATCGCCTCGGCGTTCAACGCGGCCTTCTGGGCAGCGCCGCCCTCTTTGGCGTAGCTCTGCGCGGTCTGCGCGAGTTGGAACTGCATCTGGGACTGTGTCTCGGCGATCGACGTGTCCTTCGCCGCCTCGGCGATGGCGAGGCGCAGGTGGGCGAGCATCGTGGGGACGTCGCCGCGTTTGTTCGCGATCTGGGCGAACATGTTGTGCACGAACGGCGACGTCGGGTTCAACTGCGCCGATTCCTTTGCGTAAAACTCGGCCGAGTCGACCGCGTCGGCGCCGAGGAATGTGTAGGCCGTGTTGATGCGCTCGGTCCATGGCTTCGCGCCGCGCCAGGGCGCGGTCTCCGCTGTGCACGACGGCGCGAGTGCCTCGACCGCACGCAGGAGCGAATCCGTCGCATTGAGCAGGTTGACCTTATCGGTCTTCACCCCCTTAATGCCGAGCAGCTCATTTGTGATCGTCGCACCGATCCCGGGCTGATGCATCCAGAGGACGTAGATCTGCGCCTTTAGGAAACCGGTGCCGACCGGGTTCCCGGCGACTTTTTTCTCGTCGAGGAGAAACTTCATCCCCTCGCGCAGGGCCTTCGGCGCGTCGGGTGAACCCTCCATCTGTGAAATGCGGGCAATCATCAGGCCGGCCTGTCCAAGGACGAGCGGCTGGGTGACGTTGACCGGGCACTCCTGTTGCGACAGGACCGGCGTTGCCACGAGGAGGGCAGAGAGGGCCGGAAGGACTCGAAGGAATCGCATCGCTTGCGGGGCTGAGGGAGACGCCGTGGGGCGTTGGCGCCCTACCGGCGGAAAGACAGATCGCCTCACGAGAATAACCCCGTGAGGCGATGGGCGGTACAAGGCTCGAACTTGTGACCTCCACGATGTCAACGTGGCGCTCTAACCAACTGAGCTAACCGCCCGATACTACCCGAGTGCCTCACATGAACGTTCCGGACGCCTCGAGCGTTGACCTTCCGCCGCCAACACGCCGGCGACAGAGCGGGAAACGGGACTCGAACCCGCGACCCCAACCTTGGCAAGGTTGTGCTCTACCAACTGAGCTATTCCCGCAAGACAGAACCGAGACCGACCTCGCCCGGATCATCGAACATCCACACCGTGCCGCTGTCGGTCCGACGGCCCAGCAGTGGAGGCGAGGGGGATCGAACCCCTGACCTCTTGAATGCCATTCAAGCGCTCTCCCAACTGAGCTACGCCCCCGAGCGCGGCGGTTGAGCGCCGCGACAGGAACCAAAGAAGGTATCCGAGGATAAGTCTCCGGTCAAGCGGAACAACTGGCATTTTGCGTGTTTCGGTTTATCTTAGGACTCGTTCCAACACTCCAGAAAGCTCTCCGGATCACTCATGCGATCCAGGAACCATAGCAATGGCTACCGAAGTCAAAAAGCGTAAGCGACGCACCGCCCCCGCCGGCATCGCCCCGAGCGAGCCTGAGCGCGACATCCTCGACCAGTACCTCTACGAGGTCTCGACCTACCCGCTGCTCAAGGGGACCGAAGAGATTGACGTCGCGCGGAAGATTCGTGCGGGTGATCCCGACGCCCTCCAAGAACTCGTCAAGCGCAACCTGCGCTTCGTCATCTCGGTCGCCAAGAAGTACCAGAACCGAGGACTCCCCCTCATCGATCTCATCGGCGAGGGGAACGTCGGTCTCCTCACGGCGGCGCGAAAGTTCGACCCTGACCAGGGCGTGAAGTTCATCTCGTACGCGGTCTGGTGGATTCGTCAGGCGATCCTCTCGTCGCTTGCCCGTCAGGGCCGCACGGTGCGCGTTCCCCTCAATCGCACCGCCGACCTGTCGCGCATCATCAAGGCGTCGGAGATCCTGCGGCAGAAGCTGCGTCGCGAGCCGATGCCAGAGGAGCTCGCGCAGCTCACCGGTCTCTCGGTCGACGTGGTGCAATCGCTCGCGGCGTTGAACACCGGCGACGTGCGCCTCGACGCACCGATGGACCCCGACGGCGATCGCTCGCTAATCGAGCGCTTCGTGGCCGACCAGATGCCCGACACCGAGGAGGAGGCGATGAACCGCTTTCTCAACGACGAGATTGAGCGGTCGCTCGGCACGCTGCCTCCGCGCGATGCCAAAGTGCTCCGTCTGTATTTCGGACTCGAGGCTGGACGCGAGCATACACTCGAAGAGATTGGCACGATGCTCGGTGTCACTCGCGAACGGGTCCGACAGCTCCGCGACCGCGCCCTCAAACGGCTGCGCGAGGGCGACGTCGGTCGTGCGCTCGGCAGCTTCGCGGCATAAGCACTTCTGTGAGAGGAATGGTGTGAGGAGGGCGGCCCAGGCGGGCCGCCCTTTTTACCTCCCAGCAGTTCGGGTGAGCAGAGATGCGGCCAGGTGGGACTGCGGCCATATTCCTCCCTACCTGCTGTCTGCCCTCTACTATCTCCCGTCTGCCGCTCGATGATCCGCTTTAACAACGTCCACAAGGCGTTCGGCGAGAACGAGGTTCTCCGCGGCTTCACCCTCGATGTCAACGAGGGGGAGACGGTGGTGATCATCGGGTTTTCCGGCACCGGCAAGTCGGTGGCGATCAAACATCTCGTGGGCCTCCTAGAACCCGATCAGGGCTCGGTGCACGTCGACGGGGTCGAAGTAGGCGCGCTGACTCGACGCGAGCTCTACGCGCTGCGGGCCAAGATAGGCTACGTCTTCCAGTTCGCGGCCCTCTTTGACTCGCTCACCATCGCCGAGAACATCGCGATGGGACTCCATAAGCAGGGGCACCTCACGGAGGAGGAGATCCCCGAGCGCGTCCGCGAGGCCCTCGCGCTCGTCGACCTCGACGAGAGTGTCGGCTCCAAACTTCCCGCCGAGCTCTCGGGGGGCATGCGGAAACGCGTCGGCATCGCCCGTGCGATTGCCCTGCGTCCCAAATACCTCCTCTACGACGAGCCCACCACCGGCCTCGACCCCGTCACGAGCGCAATTATCGATGACCTCATGCTCCGTATGCAGCGCCAGCTGGGCGTCACCGGCATTGTGATCACGCACGACATGCGCAGCGCGTACCGGGTCGGCACACGCATCGCGATGCTATACGAGGGGACGGTGAGACAGGTCGGCACGGTCGAGGAAATCAGGCAGTCGCACGATCCAATCGTCCGGCAGTTCATCGAAGGGCGTGCCGAGCTCGGGCCGATCGACGCACCTGAAGACACGGCGACGGTGACTCCGCCGGTCACGCGGGCCGCCGCGCCGAGCGCGTGACGCGTCAACCGCGCCTCCTCGAAGAGGTCTCGGCGGGGGGAATCGTCTTCCGCCGCGACGGGGAGCGCACGCTGTTCCTGCTGATCCGTGATCCCTACCGGAACTGGGGCTTTCCCAAGGGTCACATGGAAGCGGGCGAGGCCCCCGAGCAGACCGCACTGCGCGAGGTTGGCGAAGAGACGGGACTCCAAGAGCTCGAGCTGCGTGCAACGATCGCGACGATCGAGTGGGAGTTCCGTTTTCGAGGCCGGCGCATTCACAAGACCTGCCACTTTTTTCTCATGGAGACGCGATCGCAGCGCGCGACGCCTCTCCGCGCGGAGGGGATCAGCGCCTGTCGCTGGGCCTCGTTCGAACAGGCGGAATCGCTCATCGCGTACGAGAACGCGCGTGCCGTGCTGCGGCAGGCGCAGACCCTCCTCCGCGGCGAGATCGACCTTCCCGCCCGCGTCGCGAGCTGATCGGTGGCCGAGGCCGAGTCGGGGCAGGCGCTGGGGCAGGCGCTGGGGCAGGCGCCGGTACCGGCGATTCTCGCGTTCGGCGTGCGTGAGCGCGCGCGCGAGCTGCTCAGGCGTAGCCTCCCTCGCCGCCGTTGCGACCTCACGCTCGTGCGCAGTCAGGTCGAACTGCTCGCGGCGCTACGGCACGGCTTTACCGACGCGGTCGTGGTCGACTTTGCCCAGCCAACAGACGAACACTGGGCCGTCGCCGCGGTGGCCCGCGAGTTTCCCAGCATTCCGTTCTATGCACTCGCGCCGTGCCGACCGAACGACGCGCCCCATCTGGCGCGCGCCTGCGGCGAGTTCGAGTTTGCCGACCTTCTGGTGGAGGGCATGGAGGATGTTGTGCTCCGGGAGCTCCTGCTCCCGCTCACCTTCACGAGCCGCTTCTCGGGTGCGCTCCGGGACGCGGACCAGGTGCTCGGCCTTGAGAGTGACCTCCAGCGCAGCGTCTGGCGACTCGTGATCGGTCATGGAGGGCGCACCGTGCTCACCGAGACGATCGCGGAGGCGGTCGGGCTGACTCGTGAACACCTGAGCCGCCGCTTTTCGGTGAATCGAGCGCCCAACCTCAAGCGGGTGATCGATCTCGCACGGATTCTGGCGGCGGCCGAACTCGCTAAAAACCCCGGGTATGACATCCCGGACATCTCCAAAGTGCTCGGATTCGCGTCGGCCTCACACCTGAGCTCGAGCAGCCAGCGGCTCGTCGGCGTGAAGTCATCGTCGCTCGCGCGGTTACGGCCCGGAGACCTCGTCGACCGGTTCGTGAAGCAGGGGCGAAGTCGATCGCGCGCGGCGACGTGACGATGCGCATTGCCATTAGGTGTTGCAGCCTACTGCGACTTGTGATAATTTTCACAAGCTAGACCACCACCGCGCCCCCTTCGGTCATCCCGACTGATGCGGTGGAGCGCGAGGCTCGCTCGAACACCCCACGCTTCTGCCCCTGAACAATGGCTTCCCAGACGTCGCTCCGCCCTGGTGAGATCAAGGACATCCTCCTCCGCGAGATCGAGGCGGCTGACCTGAACACCCTTGATGTCGAGGAAGTCGGTTCTGTCCTCGAGGTGAAAGACGGCATCGCCCGTATCTACGGCCTGCAGAAGGCGATGGCCGGAGAGATGCTGGCGATCCTCTCGTCCGAGACGGGAGAAACGGTCACCGCCCTCGCGCTCAACCTCGAAGAGGACAACATCGGCGCCGTAGTGCTCGGCGACTATCTCCGCCTGAAGGAAGGCGATGAGGTCCGCCGCACGGCCCGCGTACTTGAAGTGCCGGTGGGTCAGGCGATGATCGGCCGCGTCGTCGACGCGCTCGGCCGCCCGATCGACGGACAGGGTCCGATTGCGACGACGATGTCGCGCAAGGTCGAGTCGGAGGCGCCGGGCATCATCGTGCGGCAGCCGGTCGCCGAGCCGATGCAGACCGGGATTAAGGCGATCGACGCCATGATCCCGATCGGCCGTGGCCAGCGCGAGCTCATCATTGGCGACCGCGGCACCGGCAAGACCGCGATCGCGATCGACACGATTATCAACCAGAAGGGCCAGGGGGTCATCTGCGTCTACGTGGCAATCGGCCAAAAGGCGTCGACCGTCGCGAGCGTCGTGGAGAAGCTCAAGGCCGCCGGGGCGATGGAGTACACGATCGTCGTCGTCGCCTCGGCCTCCGATCCGGCCCCGATGCAGTACATCGCCCCCTACTCGGGTGTCGCGATGGCCGAATACTTCATGTACCACGAGGGGAAGGCGACCCTCGCCGTGTACGACGACCTCTCCAAGCAGGCCGCGGCCTACCGCCAGCTCTCGTTGGTGTTGCGCCGTCCGCCGGGACGCGAAGCCTTCCCCGGCGATGTGTTCTATCTCCACTCGCGTCTACTCGAACGCGCGGCCAAGCTGAGCACCGATGCCAAAATCGTCGACAACAAGACGATCTTCGCGCCAGGCGGTTCGCTCACCGCGCTGCCGATCATCGAGACGCAGGCCGGCGACGTGTCGGCCTACATCCCGACGAACGTCATCTCGATCACCGACGGCCAGATCTTCCTCGAGGCCGACCTGTTCTTCGCCGGTGTTCGTCCCGCGATCAACGTCGGGATCTCGGTGTCGCGCGTGGGTGGGGCGGCGCAGATCAAGGCGATGAAGTCAGTCGCCGGCCGTCTCCGGCTCGACCTCGCCCAGTATCGTGAGCTCGAAGCCTTCTCGGCCTTCGCCTCCGACCTCGACGCGGCGACCAAGCGTCAGCTCGAGCGTGGTGCTCGCACGGTCGAGGTCCTCAAGCAGGGCCAGTACCGTCCGATGCCGGTCGAGCAGCAGGTCATGATCATCTTTGCGGTCAGCAACGGGCTTCTCGACGATGTCGAGGTCGCGAAAATCCGTGACTGGGAAGCCGGGTTCCATGCCTACGTCAAGGCACAGTTCCCCAACCTTGGCGACACCATCCGGAAGGAAAAGGTCGTCTCGAAGGACTCCGAGGCCGAGCTCCGTCGAGCCATCGAGCAGTACAAGGCGAGCCGCGCCTAAGGCGACCGAGCAATGGCCAAGGGGCGGGAACTCAAGGGTCGCATCAAGTCCGTCGAGAACACGCGCAAGATCACGCGCACGATGGAGATGGTCGCGACGTCGAAGATGAAGCGGGCTCAGGACCGCGTCGTCGCGGCGCGGCCGTACGCGCGCGCGCTCGCCGACGTGATCGCGAGCCTCTACAACCCGGATCTGGCGGAGCGGTTTCCCCTGCTTCGGCAGCCGGCGAAGGAAGGTCGCGCGGCCGTCATTCTGCTCACGTCTAACCGCGGCCTCGCCGGCGCGTTCAACGCGAACCTGATCAAAGAGGCGCGTGCGCTCATTGCGCGCCTTGAGGCCGCTGGGTCCGAGGTCGAGCTCCACGTCGTTGGGAAGAAAGGCAACGGCTACTTCAAGTATGTGGGGCGCGCGGTGGCGGTGAGTCGCATCGACATCACCGACCGTCCGACCGCCGCCGACGCGGCTTCGCTCGTCGACTCGCTCATGGCGCGCTTTATCGCCGGTGGGGTCGACGCGGTCTATGTGGTCGGGTCGCGATTCAACTCGGCCCTCTCCACGCCACCGACCGCTGACCGGGTGCTCCCGGTGCAGCCGCCGACGGCGAAGGGTGGCCAGAAAGACTATCTGCTCTATCCCTCGGCCGAGGCAATCCTCACCGAGTTGCTCCCCTCGTACGTGCGCAATGCCGTCTATCGCGCGCTCGTCGAGACCGTCGCGGCCGAACAGTCCGCGCGCCGCACGGCGATGAAGAACGCCACCGACAATGCCGGCGAGATGCTGAACCTCCTCCGTCGCACCTACAACCGCGCCCGCCAGGCGCAGATCACGCAGGAGATCGCCGAGATCGTCGGCGGTGCTTCTGCGCTCCAGGGCTGACCACTATGACTATCGCAACCGCTACCCACATCGGCAGGATCGTCCAGGTCATCGGACCCGTGATCGACGTCGCCTTCGACGCCGGCGACCTTCCCGAGCTCTACAATGCGCTAGAGATCAGAGCTGTCACCGAGTCTGGCCAAGCGGTCCGCGTCGTCGCCGAGGTGCAGCAGCACATCGGCCGCAATCAGGTGCGCGCGGTCGCCATGAGCTCCACCGACGCCGTCGTGCGCGGCATGGAAGTGCGCGACACCGGCGCGGCGATCGCCGTCCCAGTCGGCGCTGCCGCGCTCGGCCGCATCCTCAATGTGCTCGGCGAGCCCGTCGACATGGGTCCCGACATTCCGGCGTCAGTTGAGCGCTGGCCAATCCACCGCAAGCGCCCCGACTTCGTCAACCTCGAGCCCAAGACCGAGATCTTCGAGACGGGCATCAAGGTCGTCGACCTGATCGCGCCGTTCGTGAAGGGGGGCAAGATCGGGCTCTTCGGAGGCGCCGGCGTCGGCAAGACGGTGGTCATCCAGGAGCTCATCAATAACGTCGCCAAGGCACATGGCGGGAAGTCGGTGTTCTGCGGTGTCGGCGAACGCACGCGGGAAGGGAACGACCTGTACCTCGAGTTCAAGGAAGCGAACATCCTGGATAAGGTCGCCCTGATCTACGGCCAGATGAACGAGCCGCCCGGTGCCCGTCTCCGCGTCGGGCTCGCTGGCCTGACCGTCGCCGAGTACTTCCGCGACGTCGAAAAGTCGGACGTGCTCGTCTTCATTGACAATATCTTCCGCTTTACGCAGGCGGGCTCTGAAGTCTCCGCCCTCCTCGGCCGCATGCCGAGCGCGGTGGGCTACCAGCCGACCCTCGCGACGGAGATGGGCGAGCTCCAGGAGCGCATCACCTCAACACGCGACGGCTCGATCACCTCGGTGCAGGCGATCTACGTGCCCGCCGACGACATCACTGATCCGGCGCCGGCGACGGCGTTCGCTCACCTCGACGCGACCGTCGTGCTCTCACGCGCGATTACGGAACTCGGCATCTATCCGGCCGTCGATCCGCTCTCGTCGGGCAGCCGGATCCTCGATCCGCAGTTCGTCGGCGAGCGGCATTACAACGTCGCGAGCTCGGTGCAGCGCATCCTCCAGCGTTACAAGGAGCTGCAGGACATCATCGCGATCCTCGGCATGGATGAGCTCGCCGAGGACGACAAGAAGATCGTCGGCCGGGCGCGCCGCATCCAGCGCTTCATGTCGCAGCCCTTCTCGGTTGCCGAGCAGTTCACGGGTCGCCCTGGCAAGTTCGTGAAGCTTGAAGAAACGATCAGTTCGTTCGAGCGCCTCGTGGCGGGCGAGTTTGATCACCTGCCTGAGCAGGCCTTCTTCATGGCCGGCGGCATCGACGACGTGGTCGAGAACGCCAAGGCGATGCAGTAATGGCTCTGCTCAAGGTCTCCGTCATTTCGCCTGAAGCGACGCTGTTCGAAGGCGAGGCGGCGTCGGTGACGGCGCCCGCCTTCGACGGTGAGGTGGGGATCCTGCCGATGCACGCGCCGATGGTCACGACGCTTGGCGCGGGGATGCTCCGCATCGGCGGCGGCGCGGAGCGTTTTAACGTGCAGGGTGGGTTCCTGCAGGTCGTCGACAACGTCGTTCGCGTCGTGACAGAGCAGGCCTCACGCGCCTGAGCTGAGCCGGCCGGGAGCTGTGGCGGCGGTGGGCCGGCACGGACCCTGAAACAGAATCCGAGTGTATTCGTCCTTCAGTGGGCGCTGCCACCTGCGCAGCGCCCACTTGTTCTTCGGCGGCGGCACGCGAGCGCCTTCAACTTTCCCCCTCTGTTCGGACCAATCATGATCCGTCGCATCGTCGGGCTCAGCGCCCTCGTCATCGCCGCCGCCGCTCCCCTGGGCGCCCAGGCCTACGCGTATCCCGCCCTCCAGCCGTCGCGCATCGTCGCACGCGAGTACACGTTCGCCCTTGCCGACGTGGGCGGTGGTTCAACCGGTCTCCTCGTTCAGTGGCGTGAGGGGCTCGGGAGTTCGAAGCTACAGCTCACGTTCGATGCCGGCTTTGCCGATCCGGACGTGCCGGCACAGGCCACGCGCCTCATCCTCGGCGGCGGCGTTGCATACCAACTGGCGACCGCGACCACCGAGATGCCGTTCGATATCGTGCTCGGTACGGGAGTTGGCGTCACGACGGGCGACAGCACAACGATCCGCATTCCGTTCGGCGCGGCCGTCGGCCACCGATTCCCGCTGGAAGGACATGTTGCCATCACGCCATTCGTGCATCCGCGGCTCAGCTATCACCGCTCCTCTGCCCAGGGCAGGTCCACGAGCGACACCAAGCTGAATGTCGATATCGGGGCGAACTTTGAGTTCAAGCCGCAGATGGCGATCCGCGTGGCCGCAGCGCTCGGCGACGACGATTCCGTTGCCATCGCCTTTGCCTGGTCGCCGATGGGGCTGCGTAAGTAACGAATGTGAGGTAGGCGAGGGGAAAGGCCGCCCGTTTGGGCGGCCTTTTCAATTGGCGCGCCGGTTACCGCCCGTCTCCCGTCGCCAGTGCCATCAACTCCTCCACGAGCCGCGTGGACCGTTCGGCCGCGCCAAGGCCCTGGTCCACCAGGCGCCGCGCCGCCGCGCCCGCGCGCGCGCGCGTATCCGGCTCGGTGAGCACGATCCGGAGTGCCCGCGCGAGGGCGCGGTCGTCGGGGACCGATTCGCCGGCCCGTGCCCCAATGAGCAGGCCAGCGTCTCGGCTGTTGGTGTGCTGTGGGCCGAAGAGCACCGGCACGCCGAATGCTGCTGGCTCGAGCACGGAGTGCAGGCCAGCGGCGTGGAAGCCGCCCCCCACATACGCGGCGTCCGAGAGCGCGTAGAGGTCGCCGAGCACGCCCACGCGATCAACGAGGACCACGTCGTGGGCCGCCGTCGCCTCCGCGAGTCGCGCGCACGAGAGTCGTGCCCCCCGGGCCCACCGTTCTATCGGCGCGAGGTGCGCCTCCGTTGGCTCGTGTGGTGCGACGATCAGTCGCGCAGTAGGAACCGTCTCCCTGAGCGCGAGCCAGGCGGGGAGCAGTCGGGCCTCGTCGGCAGGCCACGTCGATCCCGCAAGGAGAGTCGGGCGGCGACTCACGAGGGGAGCGAGCAGCGCACCTGTTCGGTCCGAGCCGTCGGCGCGGGCCGCCACCTGGTCATAGCGCGTGTCGCCCGTGACGCGCACCTGGTCGGGCCGCACCCCCAGCACGATCAGGCGCGCCGCGTCGTCGGCGTCGATCGCGCCGACGCGGTCGAGTACCGCGTAGGCGTCGGCGAGTAGGGCGCGGCCGAGCGGGCCACCGCGCCGCGAGCCCGGCCTTAGCGTTGCGGAGATCATACCGAGTGGGATCTGGAGCAGGTGCGCCGTCTCGGCGAGCCGGGGCCAGAGGTCGAGCTTTGCGAAAACGAGCGCAGTGGGGCGCAGCGCGTCGCACAGGCGCCTGGCGGCGCGCGCGGTGTCGAACGGGAGATAGTCCGCGAAGTCGGCGCCGATCGACTGGGCGAACTGTTCGGCACTCGGAGAAAAGTACGTGTACACGATCTGGAGCGTCGGCCGGCGCTCGCGCAGTAACGCGATTACCGGACGCGCCTGGAGCCCTTCGCCGACCGAGGGGGCGTGCACCCAGAGGAGCGGCCGCGCGGGATCGCGTCGCTCGCGGCCCCAGCGCTCAAAGCGCTCGAGCCCGCCGGCGCGGGCGCGCACCGCGCGCCACGCCTTGCCGTCGGCACCCAGAGGCAGGTGCGCCAGTCCCGCAGCTGTGGCAGCGACGGCCGAGTAGAGCGGCGAAAGCAGGGAATGCACGTGGCGGCGCGGTGAGGGAGTGCTGAGGGTGCAGAACGGGTGCGGGAGCCGCGAACTGGGGTTCAGGGCGCGGACGCCGCGGCGACGATCGCGGCGTCGATCGCGCGCTTGAACGCCTCGTATGGCTGTGCCCCGATGAGCAGGCGTCCCCCGATGATAAAGCTTGGTGTAGACCCCACGCCAATACGGGTGGCCCGCTCCATGTCGGCCGCGATCATGGAGCGCATCTCGCCGGAGCGCAAGCACCGTTCGTAGCGCGGACGGTCGAGGGTGAGGGTGCGGGTGAGCGAATCGAAGAACGCCGGGACGTCGCGGCGGTCCTTCCACTCCCCTTGCGTGCGAAAGAGGGCGTCGGAGACGGGCCAGAAACGGTCCTGCTCAGCCGCGCACATGGCGACCTCATGCGCCGGCATCGCGTTCGCATGGAGGCTCGCGATCGGGAGGTTGATATAGGCGATCTGCACCTTGCCGGTGCGGACGTAGTCCCGCTCAATCAGCGCCTCGGTCTCCTCGTGCCACTTCTTGCAGAACGGGCACTGAAAGTCGGAGATCACGACGACCCAGATGCCCTCGGTGCGGCCGCGGATTCGCCCACGATCCGCTCGCCCCAGGCGAGCCGCTTTGGTCGAGTCGGTCGCGGGTGTTTGGGGCGCTATCGCGCGCGCGGCCTGTGCGGCGGAGGGGCGAGCCAGGAGGGCGCCGAGCGAGGCAAGAACCAGGATCGTGCGTAGGAGAATCATCATAATGAAGGATGAACTTAAGGGATCGGGGTGTGACCGCGCGCCCACTTTGAACGTCAGATCTGGATTACCGCTCGGCCGACGTCGGTCAGGTCGTCCTCACGCTCCTCAAGGACTTCTCTCGCACCCGGTACTGTCGATCCCCTCAAGTGGCTTGCGCGAGGTGTTACTGGGGTGTTACGCTCCGTGGGATTCTAGATTCCCTCCCTAGGCGGGAGCGGAAGCGTGGTGTTGAGGCTGGGGTCGCCTTCGGCGATGTAGCAGTCATTTACAGACGATGGCACGTGAGCACGTGACCAGCGGTCGAACAATTCCTTCACGAGGTATGTTCATGCTACGACGGATTGGGATCAGGGGGCTCAGCGCATCGATTCTCGCGCTCGTCCTATCACTCACAACGGCTGTGACCGCGAGCGCTCAGAGCGGCGCGTCGATCACCGGCACGGCCAAGAGTGAAGCGGGACGGCCCCTATATGGTGCAAATATCACCATTGAAGCCCTGATGATCTCCGTGGGTACCACGGAAAACGGCACCTTCACGATCACTGTCCCGGGCGCTCGCGTCCGTGGCCAGCAGGCCGTGATCCGTGCCCGTGCGATCGGCTACGTCCCAATTGTGAAGACCATTACGCTCGCCGCGGGCACGCAGACCGTGGACTTCGAGCTCAAACAGGACGTGAACCGCCTGAGCCAGGTCGTCGTGACGGGTGTCACCGGGGCGACCGAAGTGAAGAAGTTGCCGTTCACGGTGGCCCATGTCGGCGCCGACGAAATGCCAGTGCCGGGGTCCAACCCGCTCTCCCAGCTCATGGGCAAGGTGCCGGGCGCGAACATCGTATCCGCCTCGGGCCGTCCAGGCACCGCGCCGCAGGTCATCCTCCGTGGCCCACAGTCGATCAACGCATCGGGCCGTGGTCAGGAGCCCCTTTATATCGTTGACGGGGTGATTTCGCAGGGCGGCATCCAGGACATCAATCCGCAGGATATTGAGAGCGTGGAAGTTGTGAAGGGCGCCGCCGCCTCGTCGCTCTACGGATCGCGCGCCGGCAACGGCGTCATCCAGATCACGACCCGCTCGGGCAAGAGCTCGGGTGAAGGTGTGCGGTTCCGTTCGCAGTTCGAGACTGGGACCTCGAACATCGAGAACGAGTACATGTACCCCAAGACGCACGCGATGCTCATGTCGGAGGACTACACCCGGCACTGCACCGTCACCTCGGGCGCCGCGGACTGCTCGCGCTCCGTCAACCTCGAGAACGAAACGCTGCGCATCAACGAGGGCGAGGAACTCTTCGCCATGCCGCCGGTACAGCTCGCGAACGACGCAGGGATCTCGCGCAACCCGGGGCAGGCCGGGCGCTACCTGTTTCAGGTCAACCCCTTCCTTCGCACCTACAATCCGATCCGGCAGATCGTGACGGACGGCCAGACGATCAACTCGACGCTCGATGCCACGGGTCGCGTGGGGCGCACCAACTTCTTCGCCTCGGCGAACCAGCTGCGTCAGGAAGGCTCGATGCTGCTCATGCGCGGCTACACCCGCAACTCAATGCGCGTGAACGTCGACCAGCAGCTCGCGTCGGCCTGGAACTTCTCCGTGCGCAGCAACTTCACGGATGCCACGGACTACAACAGCGGCGGTGCGTTCTTCGCACTCACGCGCCAGCCCGCGAGCGCAGACCTCACGCGGCGTGATTCGCGTGGGCGCCTGTTCATCCGGTCGATCCCGATGGTGAACGGCGGCAACTCCAATCCGCTTTACAACCATGAAAACTTCCAGCCGATCAATCGCATCGGTCGCTTTCTCGGACAGGCGACGGCACGCTGGCAGCCGTTGCTCTGGCTCGACGCCGAAGGCACCTTCGGTTTCGACCAGCGCACCAACCACGCAGAGAGCAAGACGGACATCGGGTATCGCACGACCGCCGGTCCTGCGGGGACGACACAACTGGGTAGCATCAGCCGCAGCTCTAATCGCTCGTACTCCTTGAACTCGTCGTTCGACGTCACGGCGCGCAAGAACTGGTTTGGCGATAACCTCTCGTCGCGCGTCACGTTCCGTGGCCTCTT
Organism: Gemmatimonas phototrophica; assembly: GCA_945869195.1. Taxonomy (GTDB): domain Bacteria; phylum Gemmatimonadota; class Gemmatimonadetes; order Gemmatimonadales; family Gemmatimonadaceae; genus Pseudogemmatithrix. The sequence goes on from CAMBNV010000003.1 coordinate 142,675, forward strand.
CGAGGCGCAGGACGACCGCGGCCTCAACGTCAGCGGGAGCCAGTTCGTCGTGCCCGGCTTGGACGATGTCGGTGGCACGCTCGCGACGACGCGCAACGGCAACAGCTATGTCGAGCAGGTCAAACAGATCGGCATGTTCGTCAACCTCGACCTCGACTGGCAGGGGCGCTATATCGTGAGCGGACTTGTCCGCCGCGACGGGGCCTCGCTGTTCGGTTCTGACCATCGCTGGCAGACCTACGGCCGCGGGTCGGTGGCCTGGCGTGTGAGCGAGGAGCCGTGGTTTGGCATCGACGCGATCTCGGACCTCAAGCTCCGCTACTCGATCGGGCAGGCGGGCAATCGCCCGGCCTTCTCCGCGCAGTACGAGACCTACTCGATCGGCAGCAACGGCTCGTCGCTCTCGCTCGACCAGATCGGCAACAAGCTGCTCAAGCCTGAGGTCTCGACCGAGAAGGAATCGGGTATCGACCTCGAGCTGTTCAGCAAGTACGGGCTGACGCTGACTCACTCGAGCAACGTGATCGACCAGCAGATCATGCCGGTCCCGCCGCCGGCGATCGCCGGCTTCACGAGCCAGTGGTCAAACGTGGGTGAGCTCACCAACAGCACCTACGAGGTCTCGCTCAACCTCCCGCTCATCCAGACGCGCGACCTGAGCTATTCGGTGCGCCTCAACTACGACCGCACTCGGTCGACGATTTCACGGCTCGACATTCCGGAGTTCTTCGTGACTGCCGCCGGCGCGCAGGGCTCGGAGACGATGTTTAAGATCAAGCAGGGCGGACGGATGGGCGAGATCTATGGCCGGCGCTTCGTGACCCAGTGCAGCGAGCTGCCGGCGACGCACCAGCCCTTGTGTGGCGCAGCTGGCTCTGCCTATCAGCAGAACAGCGACGGCTTCGTTGTCTACGTCGGCACGGGGAACACGCTCGAAGAAGGGATCACGAAGAACCTCTGGATGACGCGTCTGCCCGCCGACCAGTCCCCGTGGCGCGGTGGCACGGCCCGTGATCCGCTCGGTTGGGGCCTGCCGATCCTCGTGCGCGACACGCTCGGCTCGGTTACGAACTTGAGCCTTGGTCAGGCGCTGCCGAACTTCCGCTGGTCGACCGCGCATAACCTCACCTGGAAGAAGCTCTCGATCTACGCGTTGATCGATGCCACGGTGGGTAAGTCCGTCTGGAACGAGGGGCGACAGTGGTCGCTCGGTGACTTCGCCCACGCCTCGACGGACCAGCTCGGGAAGACCGTCGAGACCGCACGGCCGATCGGCTACTACTTCCGCGCCGTCTCCACGGGCGGCATCGGTGGCCTCTACGACGTGCTGGCTCCGAACAACTTCACGACGGAAGACGCGAGCTTTGTGAAGCTGCGCGAAGTCTCGATCGGCTATCGCCTCGGCCAGCTCGCCGGCATGGGCGACTGGAGCCTCTCGATGATCGGTCGCAACCTGCTCACCATCAGCGACTATCAGGGCTTCGATCCCGAAGTCGGCCTGTCCGGCGGCAATCTCGGGTCGGGCGTGCTCAACGCAATCGATGCGTACGGGTTCCCGAACCTTCGTACGATTTCGTTCCAGATCAGCACCAGCTTCTGACCCCCAGCGGGGGCGCGCGGTCATCCCGACGCGCCTCCGCATCCCCGACTAGAGGACCAATGATGCGAAAGTCAGCAAATACCATCTCCGTGCTCGCGCTCCTCGGCCTTGCGGCCTGCGGCGACGTGCTCTCGGTAGACAACCTGAGTCAGCCGGACGTCGCGCGCGTGCTCTCGTCCGCGGCCAGCGTTGAGGCTGCCGTGGCGGGCTTAGGGGCACAGATGTCCAATCCACAGCGTGCGGTTGAGTCCGTGAACACGCAGGCGAAGATCCTCGCTGACGAGACCTTTGCCACGGTCGCCAACTTCGGCATGGCGGCTCGCGTTGCCAATCGGAGTCTGGTCGACAATGACCTCGGCAACGACAATCAGACCGGCAACGTCGCCAACTTTAACTCGTTCCAGCGGCTCACCCGGCTTGTCGCGAACACACTGAAGGCGTACAACCAGCTGCGCGCCAATGCCAAGCCGCTTCTCGTGGCGGCAGATGAGAACCGCATGCGCAGCTTTGCATACTTCATCATGGGACGCGCGTACACGAACGTCGGGATCATGTACGACTCCGGCGCGGTCGTTTCCGAGCAGATCAACACGACCGACATCCCCGGTCTCGTTGGGGCAGCTGGAATGCAGGCGGCGGCGATCGCGGCCTTCGATTCGGCCGAGGCGAATGCACTGCGCGGCATGAACTCTGTGCCCGCGATCTGGCTCTCGCAGGCGGCGGCGACGACTCAGGCGGATTTCATTCGCCTGATCCACTCGTACCGGGCGCGCGCACGCGCCGCGGTTGCGCGGACTCCGGCTGAGCGCGCCGCGGTCAACTGGACGGCGGTGATTGCCGACGCGACGACCGGCATCACGGCCGATCATGTCATTAGCATCAACGGTACGACGGGCTGGAGCGCCTCGTTCGACGCCTCGCAGATCTACGCGACCGGCGGCTGGCACTCGTTTTCGATGAAGTACATCGGCATGGCCGACAGCTCGGGTGCGTATCAGGCGTGGGCCACGAGCGCTCCCGCCGCGCGCCGCGCCTTCCTGGTGCGCTCGAAGGATGCGCGCTGGCCGACGGGCGACACCCGTACCCTGCAGCAGGCAAACACTCCCACGAACCTCATTGCGCCGAAGTATGTCCGCAATCGGGCCTCTGGCGACGATATCCTTGGTGCCGGTGATGGCGAGTCGTTCTATGACCATCGCCGCTATGGTGCGACACAGATCAACTCCTCGGTCGCAGGGCCCTACACCGAGCTCTCCAAGACTGAAATCGACATGCTGGCAGCCGAGGGCTACCTCCGCGTTGCCAACTACACCGCGGCCGCGCCGTTGATCGACATCTCGCGTCTGCGCAATGGACTTCCGACCGTCGTCGGCGTGGGTGCCGGCGTCGTCACGGGTGGTGCCAGCTGCGTGCCGAAGCTGCCGAACGGCACATGCGGCACGATGCTCGACGCACTGAAGTACGAGAAGCGTATGGAGACCGCCTTCACAGGGTATGCCGTCTGGTTCTCGGACGCGCGCGGCTGGGGCGACCTTGCGGCGAACAGCGTAGTTGAGTGGCCGATTCCGTACCAGGAAATGCAGGCACGCGGGAAGCCCTACTATGACGGAACGCGCGTCTTCGCTGGTCCGTCGACCTACGGCTTCTAAGCGTGTGGAGTGCGTCCGCGCAGGTTGGCCGGTCGGGGAATTCCCGTCGGCTGACCAGCGGGCTCTGTGCCGGGTTACTTCTGCTGCAGTTGGGTTGCCATACGTTTCTTCCGTTGCAAGAGCTAGCACCCGTCTCACCGTCGCGCGTCGCCGTCGTACTCAATGATCGCGGACGCGCGCTGGTGGGAGATCGCCTGGGCGAGACGATTGACCGGGTAGAGGGTGTGATGATTGAGTCGAGTGAGTCCGCTGTGACGTTGCAGGTGTCACGGACCGTCAGTCTGCAGGGATGGACGGCGGTCTGGGCGGGCGAAGAGGTGGTGCTGCCGCGAGAAGGAATCCGCGGGTTTCAAGCTCGGCAGTTCTCGCGGGGTCGCTCGACAGTGTTGGCGATGGCCGCGGTCGTTGGTCTCGTAGTGATTTGGGGGGTTTCGCTGCTTGTAGGCGGAGGCGGTCGCCCCGGTGAAGGCTCGCCGTGCACCAATTGTCAACCACAATAGCGGCGCGCTGCCGCTGTCCACTCTGGTGTTGCACCTTTCAAGGAGATTCTTCTGATGCGCTTTGCCCGTTTCGGTAGCTTCGCCGCGCTGTTCATTGCGGCGGCAGGATGCCAGACTGACGATGGCGGCGGCGTTACCGCGGTCATTCCGCCGCTTGCTTTCGTCCGCTACGTCAACGCGGTACCCGACTCGATCAGCCTGGATTCGCTCACCATCACGCAGAGGACGGCACCCTTGGTCGGTGCGGACACTGTCTTCCGCACGACGACGTTTACGACGATCGTCCGGTGGGTGGACCAGCTCGAGTTCACCCCGTTCACGTTCGCGAACGTCGCATTCAAGGGCGTGGGTCAGGGTCTCTATCAGGGGTTGGAGGCCGGATCGCGGCACTTCCGAATTTTCACCTACGACACCAAGCTCGCGGTGTTGACGGGCCCGTTCGGTACGACCACAACGCAGCTCGCGGACACGACGGTCAACTTCGTGGCTGGGCAGTACTACACCATCGTCTACATCCGGCCGACCAGCGGCACCGGTCAGCATGTGCGTGTCTATACCGACTCGCTGCCGGCGGCGAACGCGGCCGCGGTCCAGTACCGGACCATGAACCTCGCCCCGTCACTGGGTGCGGTTGACGTGTATGCCACCGCGTTGGCGAATACCGCGATCTCTGGTACCCCTGATGCGGTGGGTGTCGCTGAGTTGGGCCGCAGCCCGTATCGCACTCGTGCCGCCGTCGCATTTGCCGCGCAGGTGACCGCGACTGCTCAGCTGACCTCTCTTGCGGGCACTGCCGCTCCGACGGGAGTAGCTGGCACCACGGGGACTAGCGGTGCGGATGCGATCGCCGGTGCAACGATTGGAGGTTCGGTCCTGACCGCGATGGCCTTTCGCGCGAGCCCGGCCGTGATCTTCCATGGCCGGACGATCCGTGCCGCGATCGTGCCTTCTGTGGTCTGGGTGGCCGACCGCCAGCCTTTGCGCATCAATCCGTAACAGCACGCTCGTGTAGTGTGCGGCCACCGACTCCAACGTGGAGTCGGTGGCCGCTTGCATTCAGGCGTCTTCCCGACTCGGACTCCCATGCGTCAGACTCGATTCGCAGTAGGCGTCACCGGGGTTGCACTCACCGTCCTGGCCGCGCTCGCCTCTGTCGCCGGCTCGCCTGTCGGCTCCACTCTCGGCGCGCAGGTGGTACGCGGCTCTGTTCGGGACTTTGCGACGTCGCTGGCGGTAGAAGGCGTCACGGTGACGGCGATCGATACGGCCGGCACGGTATTGGCCGTTGCCATCACTGGTATCGGTGGTCGGTATGCTCTGCGCGTACGCGTGGGGGGGCCATACGAGCTCCGGGTCAGGCGACTCGGCTTCGCGCTGCAGTCGATTCCGGTCACTGGACACGTTGACTCAGACACCTTGGAATTTGAGTTTCTGCTGCGCGAAGTGGCCGCCACCGCCGCCGCGGTGACCATCACGGCACCGGCATCGCTCAATGAGCAACGGTTGGCCGACGCGATGCGTCGCGGCTGGCGCATCTACCCGCCGGCACTCGTCGCGCAGCACCGGGAACGGGCACAGGACCTTGGGCAGCTGCTGCACGCCATCAGCGCGGTTGGCCTGGTGATTCCGCGCGGTCGCACCGATTGCATCCTGTCGATGCGGAGCAACCGCTGCCTGACGATCGTGCTGGACGGCCAGGTGTTGGGCCTCGCCGCGATGGTCATCCCGAGCGACATCGATTTTGTAGCGATTCTCTCGGCCGCTGACTCGCAGATGGCCTACGGCAATCGCGCACCGTACGGTGCGATCGCGGTCTACACACGCTCCCGGCTCGACGGACCGCCACCCCGCCGCCCTCCTGGCTAGCGCACCTCCGGAACGCAACTTCCGCGCTCGCGCTCACGTATTATTCCCTCGTGAACTTCTTTGCGGCCGCGCTCTTTGCACTCGCCCTAACGACCCAAGCCCCCCAATACCCGGCGCCCACGGGCTTCGTCAACGATTTCGCTGTCGTAATCCCTGCGGCCGAGCAGGCGCGGATGGCGCGCCTCATTGAGGCCGTGCGCGCCGGCTCGCGGGGGGAGATCGTGGTCGTCACACTGCGCGACCTCGCGGGCCGCGATGTCGGCGATGTGGCGCTCGCGCTTGGCCGCGAATGGGGCGTCGGTGGGCGCGCCGCGATCGGCGAACAGGCGCGCAACACCGGTGTGGTGGTGCTGCTCGTGCCGCGGGAGACGAGCAGCGACGGACGCGGCTACATCGCGATTCAGGTGGGGCAGGGGGCCGAGGGCTTCCTCACGGACGGCACGACGGGTGACATCAGGCGCGAGGCGACGCCGCTACTGCAGCAGGGGGCGTACGGGCCGGCCCTCACGCTGATCACGGCGCGACTCGCGGAGCGGTACGCGGCAGAGTTCCAGTTCGAGATCGACGCGGAGGCCCTCCCCAGGCAATCAGTGCGCCAGTCCTCTCAGCGCAACAGGATGCCCGGGCTGATCATCGTCGTGATCTTCGTGTTGATCAACCTGATGAGCCCGAAGGGGAGACGGGGAGGGGCCGGGATGCTCCTCCCGCTCCTTCTTGGGCGTGGTGGATTGGGCGGTGGCTTCGGCGGTGGCGGTGGGTTCGGTGGTGGCGGCTTCGGCGGGTTCGGAGGGGGTGGCGGTTTCTCAGGCGGCGGCTCAAGCGGGAGCTTTTAGACATGGCGAAAATGACTCTCGAAGGACTCACCGACCGACTCGTCGCCGCGCATGGCGACCAACTCGTCGCGGTGGTGCTCTACGGATCAGCGGCGCGCAGCGAGCGCGTGGAGAAGCGGTCGGACTACAACGTGCTGCTGATCGTGCGGTCGCTGACGGCCGCCGGGCTGCGCGCGACCGCGTCCACGACGCGCGCCTGGAGTGCGGCGGGCAATCGGCCGCCGCTCATGCTCACCGAAGCCGAATGGCGGTCGAGTCGCGACGTGTTCGCGATCGAGGTCGCCGACATCCTCGATCGGCATCGCGTGCTTGCTGGGGCGATGCCGGCAGAACCCTCCCGGGTGGAACCGCAACACCTTCGGCATCAGTTGGAGTTCGAAGCGATGGGGAAGCTCCTCGCGCTCCGTCAGGGGATCCTCGCCGCTGACGGTGATGCAAAAAAAGAGTTGGCGCTCCTCGTCGCCTCTAGGAGTGCGGTGCTCGTGCTCCTGCGCACGCTCCTGCGCGTGCATGAAGAGGCGCCGGGTGATGACTCCGAGGAGGTGGTGCGTCGCGCGGCGGCGCTCGCGGGGTTTGACCCCGCACCGTTCCTCGACGTCCTCGCCCACGCCAAGGGGAGCGCCTCGATTCCCGTTGCGCGGGCGGATGCGGTGCTCACCGAGTGCCATGCGGGGCTGCAACTCCTCGTCGCGCATGTCGATCGTCTCGTGCACGGTTCCTGACCGGCGGCTCTGTTTCAATCGCACCAGAACAGCGATCTCCTCAATACGACGTAGTGCCCCTCAGTCCCTCATCCGGAGAAGAATCGATGAAGTCGAAGTGGTTACTGCTGGCCCTGCCGCTCACGCTCACCGCCTGCGGCTACAACACAATCCAGACCATGGACGAGGGCGCCGCGGCGGCGAAGCAGCAGATCGAGGTGCAGCTGCAGCGCCGCGCAGACCTAGTCCCCAACCTCGTCGAGACGGTGAAAGCGTTTGCCGCGCAGGAGTCGACGATCTTCATCTCCGTGGCCGAGGCGCGCGCTGGGCTCGTGGGCGCCGTCAAGGGAGGCAATGTCGGTCAGATGGCCACCGCGAATGACGCCATGACCGGTGCACTCGGCCGCCTCCTGGCGATCTCGGAGAACTACCCCACGCTCAAGAGTGACCAGTCGTTCTTACGGCTACAGGACGAACTGGCAGGGACGGAAAATCGCATTGCGGTGTCGCGCACGGACTACAACAGCGCGGTGCGGGACTACAATGCGTACATCCGCAAGTTTCCTGCGGTCTTCACCGCCAAGGTGACGGGCGCGCAGTCGAGGGAGTACTTCGAGGTCACCAGTGCGGCCGCCAACGAAGTGCCCACGGTGAAGTTCTGAGGGGTGGGTCGTCAGTAGGCTGAACGGGGTACGGCGCCCCCTCGACGGCGCGGAGCATCGACCGGGGGGGGGGGGGTTGCTTGTTCGGCAAGCCGAGGCTAATCTCGGCGTAGTCAAGAAGTGGTATTTAAGTAGTATTTTTTTGGTACCAATCGTAGTGACGTAGTGAAGGTCCTCGCGATGGTTCGCTATGTAGTGCCCCCACCCGTTCCTTTCCAAGGGAGTCGGAATGACGGCCAGTAAGCTGCTGCAGTACCCCATTCGCCTAGTCGCTCGAGCCTCCGCAGCTCTCCTCTTCGCTGCGACGATCGGGCAGGCGCAGGGCGCCGTGATCACCGGCAAGGTGGCCAGTGAGTCGGGACAGCCGCTCGGGTTGGCCAACGTATACATCAACGAACTCGCCGTCTCCGTGGCGACGAACGACGCGGGCGTGTACACGATCACGCTACCGGCGGCACGTTCCACGGGCCAGACGGTGAATCTCCGCGCCCGCGCCATCGGCTACACGCCGGGCCTCGTCACGGTGCAACTCACCGTCGGCAGCCAGACGAAGGATTTTGCGCTCAAGCGCGACATCAATCGCCTGAGCGAAGTCACCGTCACCGGTTCGATCGAGGGCACGGAGCGCGCAAAGGTTCCGTTCGCGATCGGGCGCATCACGGCGGAAGAACTGGTGGTCCCGACGCTCGACCCGATGCGTTCATTGGCCGGGAAGGTCCCCGGCCTGCGCATTGCGCAGACGAGCGGGCAGCCGGGCTCGAACCCGGAGATTCTGCTCCGCGGCCCGACCTCGATCAACGGCACCGGCCGTACGGCAGGTCCGCTGATCATCGTGGACGGCACGATCATGCGCGTAGGCAACCTCAACGAAATCGGCGGGCTCGACATCGAGTCAGTCGAGGTCGTGAAGGGTGCCGCAGGCGCTTCCCTCTACGGGACCACGGCCGCCAACGGCGTGATTATCGTGAAGACGAAGCGCGGCAACTCTCAGGAGGGAGTGACCTGGAATCTCCGGACTGAGTTCGGCACCAGCGACCTCTCGAGCGTCGACTACAATCCGCCGATCAACCACACGTTGCAGCTCGATGAGACCGGCAAGCGTTTCTGCGTGCTTGGCGCCGGATCGGTCTCGACCTGCTCGCGGACGACCGACTGGATGACGGAGATCCGCCGCATCAACAATGTGAACGCCGACACCGTCCGCACGCCGCAGACGATCCAGTGGAGTGCCGTTGGTACCGCCGGCGGCGAGCTCTTGAACGTGTATCAGTCGAACATCTGGCCGACGCAGTACTACAACGGCTTCGCGCAGGTGGCGACTCCCAACCCGATCATGGTCAACTCGATTGACGCGAGTGGTCGTGCGGGCAACGTCCGCTTTTTCGTCAGCGGTTCGTACTCGGACGATCAGGGCGCCATCATGGGACTGAACGGCCAGCAGCAGCGTCGCGCCCGAGTGAACCTCGACTACGATATCCGGTCCGACTGGCGGCTTTCGGTGAGCACGATGTACGACCAGGGCACTACGGATAACCGGAGCGGCGGTTCGTCCAACGGTGGCATCTTCGGGCAGCTGCTCCGCGGTGCGCCCGCTGGGACCGACTACCTCGCCGTCGATACGCTGGGCCGTCCGATCGTGCGTGGAGGAGGGGCCCCGCTGCGCGGCAGCGGAAACGGCGCCGGCACCCTGATCTATGACAACGCCGCGCTCGTGAACATGACCAACTCCAACCGCTTCATGGGTGGGCTCTCCAGCACCTACACCCCGACGGACTGGGCGACGGTCGAGGCCGCAATCTCGTTCGACAACCGGAACCGCATTACCGACTCGTATTATCGGAAGGGGTACCGGACCTTCACGCTGGAAACCGCCTCGAACTTCGGCAACCAGCAGGCGAGCAACCAGTTTGCGGAGGCGATGAATGCCAGCATCTCGGCCACCTTCCGCCGCGAACTGACCAAGGACATCTCCGCCAAGGCGAGTGTTCGCGCCCTGTACGATCGGTCGGATGTGGCGTCGAACGCGAGCAGCGGGCAGCAGTATATCGTAGGCGACGTCTACACCCTCAGCAACACCGCGACGAACTTCGCCACATCGTCCAGCAGCTCGACGATTCGCAATATGGGAATGCTGGCTGGCGCGAATGTGGACTACAAGGGCAAGTATATCCTCGACGGGACCTATCGGTACGACGGGAGCTCGCTCTTCGGCGCAGGCAATCGTTGGGCGCCGTTCGGTCGCATCTCAGCCGTCTGGCTCACCTCAGAGGAGGACTTCTGGAAGGTGGTGCCGTTCGTCAATGAGTTCCGCGTTCGCGCGTCGCGCGGTACCGCCGGCAACACGCCGAGCTTTACCTCGCAGTACGAGACCTATTCGTGCAGTGCGAGCGGTTGTTCACTCGGTCAGGCCGGTAACGCCCAGCTCAAGCCGGAGACGACCACCGAGTACGAGTTCGGTGTCGACTTTACGCTCTTCGATCGCATTGGCCTCGAATTCACCCGAGCCAACTCGAAAACGAAGGACCAGATTCTCAACGTGCCGACTCCGTCTTCGCTGGGCTTCACCACGCAGTGGGCGAATGCGGGCACGCTCGCGAACAAGACGCTCGAGATCGGGATGAACCTGCCGATCATCAGCACCCGGGACCTGCAGTGGGACGTGCACGCCTCGTTCGACAAAACCAAGTCGCGTATCTCTGAACTGAACATGCCAGAGTACTTCTCGAGTGCCGGGCTTGGCAGCGGCAACGGCAGCTTCTTCCTGATCACGGCGCGCGGGGATATGAACAACGGGTTTCCCGTGAACCAGCTGGGCAACATCTGGGGCCGCAAGTTCTACACGAGCTGCGGCGCATTGCCCGCCTCGGTGCAGGCGTCATGCGGACCCAATCTCGACTATCAGGTCGACGACAAGGGCTTCGTTGTCTGGACGGGAGCAGGCAATAGCTGGAAGGACGGCATCACCAAGAACCTCTGGCAGACCAAGCTTCCGCAGGCGAACTCCCCCTGGAACTACCCCCTGCAGTTCGGCCATCCGATCGTCGATCGCCCGCTCCGGGGTGAAACCGGCAGTGGTATCGGCAGGTTGCAGGTTCTCGGCAATACTCTCCCGGACTTCCGTCTAGGGTTGAATAGCACGGTCACGTATAAGAAACTCTCCCTGTATGTGCTCTTCGACGGCACGTTCGGCCACGACATCAATAACCAGGCCGAGGGGTGGGGCATCTTCGACTTCGGCGCGAGCTCGATGGACCATGGCAGGCAGACGGAACAGACGGTCGAGACCGCAAAGCCGGTGGGTTATAGCTGGCGCGCGGGTGGCACAGAGGGCGCCGGTAGCGGCGGTCTGTACGACATCCTTGGTCCGAACAACTACAACGTCGAAGACGGCTCGTACGTGAAGCTGCGCGAGCTAAGCCTCAGCTACAAGATCGGACAGCTCGCCGGCACGGGCGATTGGTCGGTGTCGCTCCTGGGCCGCAACCTGATCACCTTCACGAAGTACACCGGGATGGATCCCGAGATCGGCGTCTCGGGCGGTCCTTCCGGGTCGGGGTTCGTCAACCAGATCGATGCATTTGGCTTCCCCCCACTCCGGACGTTTTCGCTCTCCATCTCCACTCGCTTCTAGGAGCTGCTCGACATGATTCGCAATATGATTCGTAGCGTCGTGCTCGGGGTGGCGCTGGTCGCCCTGAGTGCCTGCGAGGACCACCTCACGGTCCAGAACCCGAATGCGGGGGAGACCGCCCGCGTCTTGGGCACGCCACTGGACGCTGAGACCCTACTGGGCAGCTACTACAAGCGCTGGCACACCGGGGTGTACGGCAGCATCACCGACCTTGAGGGGATGGCGGACATCTATGGAATGATGTCCTTCTCGAGTCTGGCGAATAACTGCATGAACTCGCACTACCCATTTGTGGGATCGACCGCGTTCAACGGGCCGGGCAATACCTGCCAGAGCGAGCAGTATCGTCTGTACTCGATTTTGGGCGAAGTCAATCGCGTAGCGTCGAGCTTCCTTGGGAAGATGGACGGAGGCCTCACGCTGGGCACTCCCGCCCGGGACAATCGCAATCGCGCCTTTGCCGAGCTGCTCCGCGGCCTCTCGCTCGGCTACGTGGCACTGATGCACGATTCGGCCGGTATCGTGGCGGCTGCCACCGGACCAGAGGACGCCGGAATTCTGCACTCGTATACCGTCGTAATGGACTCGGCGCAAGTGGCCTTGCAGCGTGCGATTGACGCCGCGAACGGCTCCACGGCTGGCGGTGGTGGATTCCCGATCCCTGCCACCTGGATCCCATCGCCGACGTCACTTACACAGGCGGAGTTCATCAAGCTCGTCTCGAGCTATCGTGCTCGCCTCCGCGCCAATGTCGCGCGCACGCCAGCAGAACGCGCGGCGGTTGACTGGACGAAGGTCATTGCGGAGGCGACCGCGGGAATCACCGCCAATCACGAAATCACGACGAGCACGACCGTCGGACCGACCACTGCGTGGAGGAACCAGTACGAAACCTTCCGCTCCTGGCACCAGATGCCGCCGATGATCATCGGCATGGCCGACGTCTCGGGCAGCTACGCCTCATACATCGCCACCCCGGTGGCCGACCGTGGCACGGGCAACAACGCCTTCTTCATGGTCACGCCGGACCTGCGGTTTCCGCAGGGTGCGACGCGCGCCGCACAGCAGGCAGACTTCCCCATCACCTCCTGCCAGGGGGTGTCGCAGACCTGTAAGCGCTACTTCGCGAACCGGATCGGGAACGACGAGTTCTCGGGTCCAGGCTGGGGTTGGTCGAACTACGATATGGTGCGCTTCCACTCGTGGGCAACCAGCGGCGCTGGTACCTCGAGAAACGGACCGCTGCTGATGTTCGCCAAGGCGGAGCTTGACCTTCTGCGGGCGGAAGGGTTGTATCGGCAGGGCAGCTATGCCGCGGCCGGCGCGATCGTGAACGTGACACGCGTGCTGAATGGCTTGGCCGCGATCACCGTGTTCGACGCGACGACTAGGGTCCCCGGGGTCGCGAACTGCGTCCCTAAGATTCCGGTGGCGCCGTTCAACGTGATTGCTTGCGGTACCCTCTGGGAAGCCATTAAGTACGAAAAGCGCATTGAGACGGCGATGACGAGCTACGCCCCCTGGTACCTCGATAGCCGTGGCTGGGGCGATCTATCGGTGAATACGCCGCTCTTCTGGGCAACACCGTTCCAGGAGCTACAGGCTCGTAGTCGTCCGACCAGCGCTATTTACGGAGCAGGAATCGGGGTCGGCAATGCTCCGAACTCGTTCTCTGGTGTGAGCACCTACGGCTGGTGAGATGGGCGACGTGAACCAGCCGCGTTCGCTGGGTCTCGCGATTGGTCTAGCGCTGTTGGTGTTGGCAGTGACGGGGTGCTATAAGCTGCACCCCGTGACGACGACAGAGGTGCCGGCTGTTGGGGTGCGAGTCACGGTAGAGATTAACGACATCGGCCGCGTCGCCTTGGGCGGGTCGATGGGTCCGGAGATCGATCGGATCGAAGGACGCATGGAAGCAAAGGACAGTGCCGGCTATCTGATCGCGGTGCAGCAGGTGTACCTGGTACGCGGCGGAATGCAGGTCTGGAGCGGCGAACTTATCCGCCTAGGAAAAGATCAGGTCCGGAGTTTCTCGGAGCGACAGTTTTCAAAGGGACGTTCGATCGCGTTGGGCGCAGTCGGAGTGGGAGGCGTGGCCTTCATGCTCTCACGAGGTCTCCTGGGTGCGGGACTGGGTGAACCGCCGCGTGTCCCAACTGATAGTGGTGTATCGTTGCGCGTAATCTGGCCCTGACGGGTTGCTCGTCGCCTCAACTTTCACGGAGTTCTTCATGCGACGTGGTTTGCTTCTTTCGCTGCTCTGCGTTTCTGTCGGCGCCCTCACTGGGTGTCAGGACGAGACGGAAATCACCACAGAGAATATCCCCACGGCCGGCGTGCGTTTCATCAACGCCGTGCCCGACACTGCCGGCGCCTACGGCATGGATCTCCGCTTCGTCGACGACGTGGAGAGCAACGCACATTTCCGACACGTCTATCGGAGTGGTGCGAACACGTCGAGTGGGGTGACCGCCTCGACCTCCGTGCAGTTCAAAGCCGCTCGGGCGGGAAGCCGACACTTCCGGATTTTCCTCGACGACTCGCTCCAGTCGGTCGCGTCGATCGTCCTCAAGGACTCGACGGTTGAGCTTGTCGCCGGAAAGAACTACACGGCGATCCTCTGGGGGAACTCGCGCACGGGACAGACTCCGGCGATGAAGTTGTCGTTCTTCGAGGAGACGGTCGTTGCTCCGGGAGCGAATCAGACGGCGATTCGCGTGATTAACGCGACCGGTAGCCCGATTGATGTCCGCGCATACGAGGGCACGACGGTGCCAACCGCAGCGACCTGGGCAAGTGTCGCGGCGCTCACTGCGTCGACGCACATCATGGTTGACACGGGCATCATCAAGTTCAATGTGACGCCTGCTGGCGGCGGCACGGCGCTCTTCGCCGATGCGCAGCTCTTGGCCGGCGCCCCAGCCTACTCGACGGCGGGTGCGACGGGCCGACTCGATATCGAAGCATTGCCGGGAACGACCGTTCCAGGGTCCGCGGTGACGCTGATCGTCTTCCCGCGTTCGGTCGTGGGAACGCGTACGCCGCAGACGGCTGCGTTCCTTGTGCCGGCGGGTTCCAATGTGTGGGATCGCCGACCCCCCTACATTCCGTAACGATTTCGTACGTTGCCGTGCACGAGAGGCCGACGAGCTAGACTCGTCGGCCTCTCGTGCAATGCCCACTGACGCGGACCATTCGTGCGCTTACGCAAATTTCCCAAGGACCGTCTCGTGCGGCTCTCACGCTCCTCGCGGCTCCTGATCGGTACCGCCGTCGCCGGAATCACGCTCGGCAGCGCGCTCGGTTGCTCTCGGGACGCGCCACCAGAAGAGACCGCACCGGCGTGGCTGCTGGACCGTGCCCGTGCTCAGCAGACGCTAGCCGCGGCCTCGCGTACGCTGAGCGACTTTTCCTTCAGCGACAGCCAAGCGTCCAGCGGCATCACCTTCGTGAACCGCATTGTGGATGACGCGGGGAGAGCGTACAAGGCGGTGCACTACGACCACGGCACAGGCCTCGCGGCGGCCGACGTGGACGGGGACGGGCTTCCTGATCTCTACTTCGTGTCACAGCTCGGTCGCAATGAACTCTGGAAGAACCTCGGCGGTGGTCGATTCACCGATCTCACGGCAGCGTCGGGGTTGGCCATGACCGACGCCGTCAGCGTGGGCGCATCGTTCGGTGACGTTGACAACGATGGCGATCCAGACCTCTTCGTTTCCACCGTTCGGCACGGGAATAGACTCTTCGAGAATATCGGCGCCGGGAAGTTCCGCGACATCTCGGCTGCGGCAGGCGTGGATTACGTGGGCCACTCGTCTGGTGCGCTCTTCGTGGATGTTGACGCGGACGGCCTGCTCGATCTTTTCGTGACGAATGTGGGGGTCTATTCCTCTGACTCCACCGGCCACGGCGGATACTACGTTGGACTGGAGGACGCCTTTTTCGGGCACACATTTCCGGCGCGGGCGGAGACGAGCATTCTCTACCGCAATCTCGGCGGCAACAGGTTCCAAGATGTCACGCGGTCGTCGGGATTGATCGATGCGAGCTGGAGCGGTGATGCCGTCGCGATCGACATCAATGACGACGACTTGCAGGACATCTATGTCCTGAACATGCAGGGAGAGAACCACCTCTGGCTGAATGAGGGGGGGCGCCGGTTTCGCGATGCCACCGCGACCTACTTTCCGAAAACCCCGTTCGGCGCCATGGGCGCAAAAGTCTTTGACTTCGACGGGGACCAGCGGCTCGACCTGTTCGTGACGGACATGCACTCGGATATGTTCGACATGCTGGTGCCAGGCGACTGGGCAGGCGAGGGGCGGAAGTCTGCGGTGGCCCCGATGCCGCCAGCGCTATTCCCGAAGGGGACGGACCGCCTCATCTTCGGGAACGCGCTCTTCGCGAACCCAGGCGCACAGGCGGGTGCCCCGGGGGGCGTCTTCCGCGAGGTATCGGATCGGCTGGGGGTGGAGAACTATTGGCCCTGGGGGCCAAGTGTCGACGACCTGAATGCCGATGGCTGGGACGACATCTTCATCGCGTCGAGCATGAATTTTCCGTATCGCTACGCGATCAACTCGGTGTTCCTGAACGAAGCGGGTACGCACTTCCTGCCGAGCGAGTTCACGCTGGGGATCGAGCCGCGGGCCGGGGGAGCGACCGATCAGCCCTGGTTCACGCTCGCGTGCGAGGCCGGAGGTGCCGACGTGGGCACCAAGCCCTGCGAGGCCTGCGCTCAGCCCAACGCCGCGGACCTAGGCTGTCGTCGCGACGCAGCGGGCCAGCTGACGATGACCGCGGCGCGTGGGAGCCGCGCTGGTGTCATCGTCGATCTTGATGCGGACGGCGACCTGGACCTGGTGACGAACGAGTTCAACGCGCCCCCTCAGCTCCTCCTGAGCGACCTGGCGAAGCGCCACGAGGTGCACTCGCTGCAGCTCCGACTTCGGGGTACGCAGTCGAACCGACAGGGGCTTGGTGCTCAGGTGACCGTCGTGCTGGCAGACGGTCGACGCATTCTCAAGCTGATGGATGGTAAGTCGGGATATCTCTCCCAGAGCGCCCTCCCACTCTACTTCGGACTCGGGACGGCCCGTGAGGCGTCGTCGATTGAAATACGCTGGCCGTCTGGCCGTCGGCAGCGCGTTGCGGGCCCCGTGCGCGCCGGGCAGGTGCTGGAGATTGTAGAGCCCTAGTGCGGTGCTGGGGGCCGAGCTGCCCCGATTTACCGCATGGCCTGCCGCTTCAGGAGCTCGACCACTCGGGCGTTAAGCGTCGCGCGGGACGCACAGGAGTTGTAAGGCTGTGAGCGGGCGACAGGTCGGGCGCTCGCCTCGGCGGTGATCGTAATCGTGGTCGTGTTCGCCGGGCCCGCCTGGAGCGTCGTTAGCAGGACGAGAAAGACATCATACGAGTCGGCATTGGGTCCAATCTGCGTGGTGCCGCAGTCGAAGTATCGGCTGATCGCGGCACCGCCGATGCGCTTCCGAATACGAACCCCTTCATTGCCAAAGACATGGCCCGCGGGGTCGACCAGGCTCACGGGGACTTCGAGCGAGTCGAATACCATCGGCAGCGCGCGCCAGACCTGCTCGAGCGGCAAGGCGATGATCGTGGCGGTCGATTGGTCGTCATGGCGTATCTGTAACCCGCCATCGACTCCCTTAAATCTGACCGTGCGGACCTCGGGTCTCGAGACTGGACCACCGGCGGTGGCGCAGGCGGTAATGGCCCCCGTGGCGCAGGCGATACTGGCCACCAGGCCGATGCGTGCAATGCGATTCACGAGGATCTCTTGGAAGAGGCAGGCACCGACGTTCACTCTCTGGCAAAGCTATCGGCTGGAGTGGAGAGCGCCAGATAGTCCCGTCCGGCGCTTAGTTTTCGTGCGCCGGACTTCTCTCTCTCCTGATCGGGACTAGAATGCGACCGCACGTCATCATGGCTGGGGCCGCGCTCGTCTTCACCACCTCGTGCGGTCGTGCGCCGGAGCCCCTTGATGCGCGCATCCTCTCGGTTTATGTGCGCTCCTGGTACGGCGCCATCCGCGTCGAGCGCCTCTCGCCGCCGGTCGCCTCACGGATCGCCGCGTACGCGGCTACCGCGCTCTACGCCGGGATGGCGGCGGTGGGGCCCGACCTGCCGACGCTCGATGGCGTGCTGAACGGCATTCCGACGCTGCCGCGTGCCGATAGTCGGTCGGACCATGACGCGACGATCACGGCCGTAGAGGCCGAGCGGGTGGCGCTGGATTCCCTGTTGGCCGAAGCGCTCCCGACGACGCGCACCGCACTCGCGCAGTTAGCAGACTCGCTCGTCGACGCCCGGATGACCGCGGGCGTCTCCGAGGCGGTGCGCGACCGGTCGTTAGCGCTCGGACGCCGCATTGGACTGATGATCGTCGCCTGGTCGTACACCGATGGATTTGATGGGACGCGCGGGCGCGCGTATCGAGCGCCGCTCGGACCCGGGCTGTGGATCAATGACGCGCCCGGGAACACCTACGCGACGCAGAATCTGTCGCGCGCGAGTGAGTTCGTGGCACTGGATAATCCGGCGAATCTGCTGCGGGCTGGGGAGGCGAGTGACCGCGCGCTCGTGCTGAGCCGTCCGAAGCGCCAGGGGCTGCGCACGCTCCCGGCGGCGAATATGGCGGGTGCGACGGAGCCGTACTGGCGTGAGGTGAGGCCGTTCGTACTGCCGCAATGGGACGCATGCCCGTTACCGGATCCCCCGATGTACGCGACGGACCCGGCGTCGGAGCTCTATGCGCAGGCGACGAGCGTGCACGCGTCGCGCGCCGCATTGACCCCCGAGCAGCGGACCATTGCGCTCTACTGGGCGGACAACGCCGGGGAGAGCGGAACGCCGGTGGGGCACTGGCTCTCAATCGCAGGCCAGTTAGTGGGGGAGCGGCAGCTGCCGTCAGGCGAGGCCGCGAGGATGGTGCTCGCGACGGCTGTCGCACAGGCCGATGCCTTCATCGCGGCCTGGGGCTACAAGTATCGGTTCAATCTCCTCCGACCGCGGACATACATCCGGCGGGTAATCGACCCCTCGTGGGAGCCGCTTATTCCCACGCCTCCATTCCCGGAGCATCCGGCGGGTCACTCCACGCAGTCGGCCGCGGCCGCCCTCACGATCGCGGCGTTCGTCGGCGACACGCCATTCGACGACAGCACGAGCATCTCCCTCGGTCATGCGGTCCGCCGTTTCGCCACGATTCGCTCGGCGGCAGACGAGGCGGGAGTGTCGCGCGTGTACGGCGGTATCCACTATCCCAGTGGTGATCTCGCGGGGCGTGCGCTCGGGGCATGCGTCGGCGCGGCGGTCATTGAGCGTTTTCCCGTCTCCCCTCGTCCATGACCTGCCGCACCCAGCTTGGCCACGCGTTCCTCTTCGCTGCCGCGGTCGCCGGCTGCGGGCCCCAGGAGCCAGGGCCGTGGCATGAGGAGTCGGATCATCGGTGGCGCGAGGTCTCGGTGCCGCGCGGGAGCGCGGGGTTCACCCCGATGCAGGGCGCGCGGAGTGGTATCCGCTTCCAGAACGAGGTGAGCGATGCGCTGCTCGAGGGAAATAGCCTCTTGGGGCAGGGCGCGGGGGTGTCGCTCGGTGACGTGGACGGCGATGGCCACGTGGATCTATTCTTCGCGCGCACCGAGGGGTGCAGTGTGCTCTATCGTAACCTCGGCGGTTGGAAGTTCGAGGACGTCACGGCACGCGCCGGAGTCGGTGCCTGCGACCGTCACTCCACGGGCTCCGCGCTGGTCGACCTCGACGGGGAGGGCGATCTCGATCTCGTGCTGCTTTCGACGACGGGTCCCAACGCGATTTTCGTCAACGACGGAACGGGTCGATTCAGCGAGCGACGCGACCTAGGCCTCAATGCGACCGGTCGAGGCGGGACGTCGCTGGCGATCGCCGATGCCGACGGGGACGGGTGGCTCGACGTTTTCGTGGGGAACTACAAAGCGTACACGATCGACGACTCGATCCCGCCGCAGCAGCGTGCGTTCAACCAGATGGTGCGGCAGGTGGCACCGGGTCGGTACGAGATGGTCCCGGAGCATGCGAAGGAGTACAAGATCGTGCTGCGCCCCGACATGGGCGGGTTGCGCATGACCCAACGCGGCGCGCCGGACGAGTTTTATCGCAACGTGGGCGGCACCCTCGTGCCTGAGCCACTGACGGGGGGGCGTTTTCGCGAACCCGACGGTCGTCCCGTCACCGAGGAGCCCGAGTCGTTCGCCCTCGGCACCAAGTTCGCCGATCTCAATGGCGATGGGGCGCCCGAGCTGTTCGTCGCGAATGACTTTGAGGATACCGACGTGCTCTGGATAAACGACGGTCGCGGCGGGTTTCAGCGCGCCGACTGGACGGCGATGCGGCAGATGAGCAACTCGGCGATGGGCGTCGACATCGCCGATGTGAACGGCGACGGACGTCCCGACCTGTTCGAGGTCGACATGTTGAGCGAGAACACGCACCGGCTCAAAACGCAGATCCCAACGCACACCGCGCTGCCCAAACGTCCGGGGGACGTTGAGTCGCAACTGCAACAACAGCGAAACACGCTCTTCGTGAATCGCGGGGACGGCACGTTTGCCGAGGTCTCGCTCGCCGCTGGCGTCCAGGCGAGCGGGTGGTCCTGGGGCGCGATGTTCATGGACGTTGATCTGGATGGGTGGCAGGATCTTCTCGTCGCCAACGGACATCTGTGGGACATCATGGACTCCGATGTGCAGGAAGGGTTGCAGAATCGACTGAACGGCTTGCCGTGGCGTCGAGTGCGGTGGGAGTTCCCGGGACTGCGACTGAAGAACATCGCGTTCCGCAATCGGGGTGATCTGACGTTCGAACCCGCAGGCACGCAATGGCGGTTCGGCACGGAGGAGGACATTTCGCATGGCATGGCGTCGGCCGATCTCGACGGGGACGGCGACCTGGATGTTGTAGTCAACCGGCTGCGGTCGCCGGCGCTCGTGCTGAGGAACGACGCCCCGGCGCCGCGGGTTGCTGTACGGCTGGTCGGGGCCGCCCCGAACACTCGTGCTGTCGGCGCGCAGCTTCGCCTGTTGGGAGGAGCGGTCGCCCTGCAGACGCACGAGGTGGTGGCCGGCGGGATGTACATGTCGCACAGCGACTACGAGACGTCGTTCGCCATGGGGGCCTCCGACTCCGCGACATTGGTGATCACCTGGCGCGACGGAGGTCGAACGACCATTTCGCCGGTGCGTCCGAATCGTGCCTACGAGGTCCGCGCCGACGGGGCGCTACCGAGTCGCGAGGAGTCCGCTGCGCCGGCCGAGACGCCACCGCCGCCGATCTTCGTGGACGCGACCGGCGACCTTGGAGGGCACCAGCATTCTGAGGTCCCGTTCGACGATTGGGAGCGTCAGCTCCTGTTGCCGAACTCGCTCTCGCAGTTGGGACCCGGCGTCTCCTGGTTCGACGTCGATGGCGATGGTGATGAGGACCTGCTGGTGGGCGCGGGCCGCGATGGCCGGCTCGGAGTGTTCCGCAACGAGCAGGGTCGCCTCCGGCTCCAGCCCGACGAAGGCCCCGTGGCCGGTGCCGATCTCACGACGATCCTCGGCATCGCCGACGCGCGTGGCTCGCGACTGCTCGTGGGCGTCTCAGGCTGGGAAGGCGCATCGGTCAACGCGGCGGTGGCCGTCGCGACGGGGCGCGCGGGAGTCGCCACGGCTGTGAGCGTGCTTGTGCCGCTACGCGCGTCGGCGACCGGTCCCATGGCGCTCGGGGACTACGACGGCGACGGTGACCTCGACCTCTTCATCGGCGGACGGGCGATTCCCGGCCGCTACCCCGTCTCAGCCTCCTCGGCGCTCTATAAGAACGTGGATGGCGAGTTCGTGCTGGATACCGAGAACGCGACGCTGCTCGACGGTGTCGGGCTCGTGTCGTCGGCGATGTTCGCGGACCTGAATGGGGACGGACAATCGGACCTGGTGCTGGCGACGGAGTGGGGTCCGATCAGGCTGCTGCTCAATGGCCAGGGTCGATTTCGTTTCGCACCAGCCACCTTTGGACTCGAGCGCTGGACGAGTCGGTGGAACGGCGTGGCGGCTGGTGATCTGGATGGGGACGGGCGATTGGATCTGGTGGCCACGAGTTGGGGCAACAACATCATCGCCCGTGCCGACAGCGCGCACCCCCTGCATCTGTTCCACGGCCCCTTCGGATCCAGCGGCGAAGAAGAGATGCTGCTCGCTCGCGAGGACCCTCGCCTGGGCGCCATCGCTCCCCTGAACGGGTACGCGCGCGTTCGGGTCACGATCGCCGACCTGACGAGTCGCGTGACCTCCTTCGCGGACTACGCGGACGCGACGCTCGATCAGGTCCTTGGTCCTCATCGGGCGAGAGCTACGCAGCGCACCGCCGTCACCATGGAGCATCTGGTTTTTCTGAATCGCGGTGACCATTTCGAGGCGCAGGCGCTTCCATCGGAGGCCCAACTCGCGCCCGCGTCCTATGCGGGCGTGGCGGATTTCGACGGAGATGGCCGGGAAGATCTGCTGCTCAGTCAGAACTTCTTTGCGACCGCCGTCGGGATTCCGCGGTACGATGCTGGGCGTGGCCTGCTCCTGCTCGGTGATGGGACCGGCGCGCTCGTGCCGCAGAGCGGCGAGCGATCGGGCATCGTCGTCTATGGCGACCAACGGGGCGCGGCCTTCTCCGACATCGATGCGGACGGGCGGCTCGACCTGGTAATCTCGCAGAATGCGGCGTCAACTCGTCTGTTCCGGAATCGTGGCGCGCGGCCAGGACTTCGTGTGAGGCTCCAGGGACTGCCGTCGAATCCGCACGGCGTCGGCGCGCAGGTTCGACTCGTTTTTGGCGAACAGATGGGGCCAGTGCGAGAGATCCAGAGCGGGTCGGGCTACTGGTCGCAGAACGGTGCCGTGCAGGTCTTTGGTCTCCCCTCGGTGCCCACCGCGGTCTGGGTGCGCTGGCCGGGAGGGGTGGAGACTCGTACGGTGGTGCCAGCGGGGGCGCGCGAGGTGCTCGTTCAGCGAGGCGGCCGCTGATTGGCGGCTGCTACGGGTTTGGGACGAACACGCGGTCGTCGCTCGGCGGCAGTCGGCGGCTCAGGGGGTGCCCGGAACGCGAGTCCAGACGACGATGGCACCGCACCACTCCGACGTGCTGCCTCCTGAGCTGAACTGGAACGGCGTGCTGCTCAGGCTCTGATAGAGCTCCACCGCTTCGACATCAGTCGCGGGAATCTCGTCGATCTCCATATCGCGCGCCCGGGTGCCGTCGAGCCAGAGCGCGGGGATGCACCGCGCGCGACCGGGGCGCGCTGGTGAGGTCACGAAGCGCACGCCATACGATCCATTGGACAGGCGCACCAACTGTACACCGCGTCTGTTCCGCATCACGTCGCTCAATCGGAGCGAGTTACGTCTCGTGATGTCCTCGCGCGTCACGAATACCCCAAGGCCCCGGGCGCGACGTTCTTCGAATGAACCAAAGCCGAGGGCGGAGCGGCGGTCTCGCGCGGTAACGGCGACCACGTCGAGCGTGTGTGCGACCTCCTTCATGACCACCAGAAGCGTGTCACCCATGAGATCCGCGGCGCGGAGCACCGAGGTGACGGGGGTGAATCCGATTCGCCGGACGGTGATGGTGACGGAGTCTCGACGCGTAGCCGAGATCCGGAACAGTCCAGCGGCATCGGTGCGGGAGACCGCGCCGCCCATCTCCACTGTGGCGCCCGGGACGGCTGCGCCACCGAAGTTTCGCACCACGCCGACGAGTTCCCACGCGACCGACTGCGCCCTGGTCACGACCGGCAGCGACCCAGCCAGGACCAGCGCGCACGCTCCCAGGCTCACCAGTTTGCGGAGGCCGTTGCGCCGTCTGTTCACCGCGCCTCCCGGCTGATGCATCACGCCCTAAGATGCGCGATACGGGCCGCGAGCCGCAACCCGATTCGCAGGGAGGTGGGGGGGGCTTTATTGCCCGACGTCGGGCAGGACGTACGTCAAGGGATCCACGGCCTTCCCGTTCACGTGGATCTCGTAGTGGAGGTGCGGTGCCGTCGCGAGGCCCGTCCGTCCCACCGCGGCGATCAACTGGCCGCGCGTGACCTGCTGACCCGTCCGCACCGCGATGCGGGAGCAGTGGGCGAAGCGGGTGCGGATACCGTTGCCATGATCGATTTCGACCGAGAGACCGTATCCCCTGTCAGTGCCGGCGAAGACCACCGTTCCCTTTGCGGGGGCGACGATCGGGGTGCCGGTAGGTGCCGACACATCGACGCCCTCGTGCGGCCGCATCTCCTGTAAAATCGGATGGAAGCGTCTCGCCGTGAACTTGCTCGATGCCCAGCCAGTCGTGGGCATGATGCTCGGTGTGGTCGCGAACTTGTTGAAGTTTCCTTGCAACGTATCGGAGACATCGCTGAACGAGCGCGAGAGGATCGCGGCGCGTGCGATGAGCCCGTCGATGTCTGGGCGGGTACTCCAGCCGAGTCGGCCGAGGAAGGGGCGACGACGCGCAGGCGGGTCGTCGACAGCCGCCGCGAGGGCGCCGGTCACCGGCGCGGCTGCTTGGATGGCGGTCGTACGCACGGAGGTCGCTTCGACGGGCAGGCCGGCGAGTAGCCGCAGCTGCTCTGAGCGGCTTGCGATCTGATTCAGCGTGTCGTCGAGGACGCGAAAGCGCGATTCAATCGCCGCGATCTCCGCCCGGAGGGAGGCGTTCTGTTGCGCGACGATACGGGCCCCGGGAGTGCCCCACGGCGTAAAGAGAATGATCACCGAGCCCACCACCATTAGGACGCCGAGCACCGCCGTGGAGAATCCCACGCGGAAGCTCCAGGCCGGCAGAGAGAACTCGCGGGTTCTCCCATTCTTGGGCGGGATGAGCAGGAGGGTCCAACGGTGGCGGGGCATCCCTTCAAGTTAGGTTGGGCCGGACGAGGGTGGCCCCGATGAGACACCGAAGAAGCCAAGTACTCCGACGATACCCCGTCACTCGGAGCTACTGCGCTCCGAACTCCGCCGCCGGGGTGGGCTCGGGCCGCGGGAAAAGGGCTTCGCCTTTGCGCACGCGCCAGTCAGCGCAGTCGATCTGGTCGGCGGCGTCAAAGCGTATGGCACCCGCCGTTCCCGGGCCTCCGAGGGACCGCCAGAGCTCCTCGGCTTTATCTGGCATGAACGGGGCCAGGTAGACGGCCTGGCGCGCCAGCTGGCGCGCCAGCGACGCCAGTACGCGCTCGAGCTCAGCGCGGTCCGCCGGCTGCTTGGCCAGCACCCAGGGCTTGGTGTCTTGGATGAACTGGTTCGCGCGGCCGACGGTCCGGACGATCGACTCGAGCGCCTCGTGCACGGGAAAGCCTCGGGCTCCGCCGAGCGCGGCTCTGGCGCTGGCGTAGTCGGCGAGATCGGCGACGTCGACGTCGCCACGCCCACCGGCCGGGACAACGCTATCGCAGTACTTCTCAATCATCGCCGTGGTGCGGCTCGCGAGATTGCCGAGGCCATTGGCAAGCTCGGAGGTGTAAACGGCTTCGAAACGCTCCCACGAGAAGGAGCCGTCGCCGTCGAACGGGATGTCGCGCAACAGGTAGTAGCGGAAGGCGTCAGCACCAAACCGTGCGATGGCGTCGGAAAGCTCGAGTTTGACGCCAGCGGACTTGCTGAACCGTTCCCCCCCGAGTGAAATGAAGCCGTGGCCCCAGACGCGCTCGGGGAGTGGGAGGCCCGCGGCCATGAGCATGGCTGGCCAGATCACCGTGTGAAAGCGGGTGATGTCCTTGCCCACCACGTGGACGTTCGCTGGCCAACTGGCTCCGGAGCCAGGAAAGAACTGGGCGGTCCAGTAGTTGGGGAGCGCGTCAAACCAGACGTACGTCGTCTGAACCTCACCATCCGAGAGCGGACGCGGGAAAGGAACGCCCCAGGAGAAGCGCGCGCGACTGGCCGAGATGTCTTCGAGGCCCTGATCGAGCAGGGCGAGGATCTCGTTGCGGCGCGATTCCGGCTCGAGGAACTCCGGATGGGCGGCGAAGTGCGCTCGGAGCTTCTCGGTGTAGGACGAGAGCCGAAAGAACCAATTGCGTTCCGTGACTTCTTGAGGCGTGCGCGTCGCGTGCAGTGCGCATTTCCCCTCGACGATGTCAGCCGGTTGCTTGAAACTCTCGCAACCGACGCAGTATAGGCCGGTGTATGAGCGCTCGTAGAAGTCGTCGGGGCTGTTGGCGAAGATGCGCTCGAGCAGCACCCGCACCGCGGCGTGATGCGTTGGCGCTGAGGTGCGAATGAACTGGTCGTGGGAGATACGAAGCGTCTCCCACGTAGCGGCGAAGCGCGCGGCGACCCCGTCGACGAAGTCCTGTGCCGCCATCCCAGCCTGTTCGGCCGTCTGCGCGACCTTCTGGCCGTGTTCATCCATGCCGATGACGAACCAGACGTCGTCGCCGAGCTGGCGATGAAAACGACAGATCGCGTCGGCGCCAATCTTCTCGAGCGCGTGGCCGAGATGCGGATCGCCGTTGGCGTAGTCGATCGCGGTGGTGAGGTAGAAGCGGGCCATACGTCCGGTCAGGTCGTGGGAGAGGCACCGGGCGCGCCGTCGGGCCCGCGACGTCCGCCCCGGCGGCCGCGTCGCCGGCGCCCGCGTCTCTTCGCTTCGGCGTTCGCATCCGTGTCTGCGCCCGTCGTGACGCTGTCGGTCGTCTCGCCATCCGAACCAGGGGACGCCTCGTCGATACTGACGTCACCCTCGTCGCCCGCATCGTTCGGCGTGCGGTCGAGTGCGGGTGTTGCGGGGACGTGCGCGGGTCGCACCACGAGTGGTGGGGTCAGTCTCGCGGGTGCGACGGCGCGGGCGAGCGGGACGAGCGGGCCGGCGGCCTTCGCCTCGCGGTACGGGCGTGGCACCTCGATGTCCCGAGTCTCCTGCTCGTCGGGGGTCTGGTGTGCCTCGTGCCCCCCCAACGCGTCATCGTCGACCGCCGCCTCGATCATCGGCACCATGCTATCGCCGAGTTCGCGGCGATACTGGAGGAGCGGAATCGTGCGCGCTTCGCCGCTGGCGGTGCGCAGCGTGACCTGGTCGCGAAAAATATCATTGCTCACGACCTTCTCCTCACCGATCGTCGTCGTGACGATTTTTCCTTCTTTGGGGAATCTCTTGCGGGACTGCACGTAAAACTCGTGCTCGTACCGCAGGCAGCACATCAGGCGACCGCAGGTGCCCGAGATCTGCGCTGGATTGAGCGTGGAGAGGCGTTGATCCTTGGCGGCGCCCGACTTCACCGGCCGTAACTCTGGAAGCCATGACGCCGAGCAGAACTGGCGACCGCAACGGCCGATGCCGTCCAGGCGGCGGGCTTCGTCGCGCACACCGATGTGCCACATGTGTACGTGCGTCGAGAATCGCTTCTCGAGCTGACGCACGAGCTGTCGGAAGTCGACGCGATCCTCGGCCGTGAAGTAGCAGGTGAGGCGACGGCGGTCCCATTGCCATTCGGCGTCGGAGACCTTCATCTCGAGGTGCAGCTCACGGACAATTTCGAGCGCGGCTTTGCGCACGGCCTCCTCGTCGACGCGGAGGCGCACGGCGGTATCGATCTCATGTGCGGTCGCGAGACGTACGGCCTTCGGCAGCTTGGCGGGTGACGCCTTGCCGTGCGAGGTACCGGCTCGTCGCGTCCCAGCGAGATCACCGGTCGCATGGATGCGACCGAAATCTTCGCCACGTTCCACCTGCACGATCACGGCCGCGCGCAGCTTTGGCGGTACCTGACCGGACCAGGTGAAAAAGGCGCGTCGATTTCCCTTGAACTCGACCTCGACGAGGTGCGTCACTACTGCAGCGGTTGTCACTCGACGAATGCACCCATCTTGAGGTATTTCTCGCGGCGCCGGCGGACGAGCTTGTCGGGTTTGATCCGACGGAGCTCGTCAACGTGACGCAGCACGGCCGCGCGGAGATTCTGCGCGGTTTCGGCGTGATTCGCATGGGCGCCGCCGACTGGTTCTGGGATGATCTCGTCGATCACCTTCAGGTCGAGCAGGTCTGGGGCGGTGATCTTGAGCGACGCGGCGGCCTTTTCGCGCATCTCCAGACTCTTGCCGTCCTTCCAGAGGATCGCGGCGCAACCCTCGACCGTGATGACGGAGTAGACGGAGTGCTCGAGCATGAGAATGCGGTCGGCGACGCCGAGGGCGAGGGCGCCACCCGAGCCACCCTCGCCAATCACGGTCGCGACGATCGGTACGGTGAGCTGGCTCATCTCGAGCAGGTTGCGCGCGATTGCTTCGGACTGGCCCCGCTCCTCCGCACCGAGTCCTGCCCAGGCACCCGGGGTGTCGATGAACGTCACCACCGGCACATGGAACTTCTCGGCGAGTTTCATCAGACGGAGCGCCTTCCGGTACCCCTCAGGGTGCGGCATCCCGAAGTTGCGGTGCAGATTTTCCTTGGTGTCGCGGCCGCGCTGGTGGCCAATCACCATGACGGTCTCCCCGTCGAGCCGCGCCCAGCCGCCGACAATCGACGGATCATCGCGATAGGCGCGATCGCCGTGAAGCTCGATGAAGTCGGTGAAGGCCAGCCGCAGATAGTCCAGTGTGAACGGCCGACGGGCCGAGCGCGCGACCTGCACGCGCTGGATCGGCGTGAGGTGGCGATAAACCTCGCGACGCAGTTCGACGAGCTTCTCCTGCAGCGGTGCGATCTCCGGCACAACGTCGAGCTTGCGCTCCTCGGCGACGCGCCGGAGTTCGTCGATCTGCTTTTCGAGCTCGGCGATCGGTTTCTCGAACTCCAGTGCAGACGTACCCACGGTCAACCTCCTCTCACGAGACGCACACGCTCTGCGCCGAGCAGCGCGCGCAGTTCCATCACGGCCGGCCCGGCGGTGGACAGCTTCAACGACGACGAGCGTAGGCGGGCCTGCACCCCGTCGCGTCCCTTCCAACGTAGCTCGAGTGGGGCCGAACCGGGATGGGCCATGGCGACGGCGCGGATGTCCCGCATGACGTCGACGGGGAGCCCCGCGCCCGAGTCGAGCTCAAGGCTGATGGCGAAGTTGCCGTTGGCACGCAACTCGGCCAGGCGGGTAACGGATTCGACGATGAAGGTGGGCTTCTCCGCGTCCTGGTCGCGCCGCGAGTAGCCGCCCTTGATTAGCATCGGGATGTCGGTCTTCACGCGGTCGCTGATCGCCGCCCAGGCTTCGGGAAAAACAAGAATCTCTGCCGAGCCGGCGAAATCCTCAACGGTGAGGCGTGCAAACTCGGCGCTGGACTTCTTGCTGATCTGTCGTTTGATCGCGGTCACGACGCCGGCGAGCGCCATTGGCTCCGCGCTCCAGGCGCCGAGCTGTGCCACGGTGTGCGTCGCCATGATCTCGCACTCAGCGCGGTACGGCTCGAGCGGATGTCCGGAAATGTAAAAACCGAGAATCGCCTTTTCTTGCGTCAGGCGTTCGTTCTCGGAGAGAGGCGGGCTGTTCGGGAGTACGGGCTGCAGCGACGCGTGGCTTGCACCCTCGGCCGGACTCGCCATGAGATCCCCGAAGAGCGATCCCTGGCCGGTCGCCTTTTCGGTCTGCTCGAGCGAGGCGGCCTGCATCGCGCCGTCGAGCGCGGCGAGGAACTGTGCGCGGTGGCCGCCGAGTCCGTCGAGTGCGCCGGCGTGCGTGAGCGCCTCGAGCACGCGCTTATTGCCGGTGCGCAGGTCGATGCGATTGCAGAAGTCGTAGAGCGAGGTGAAGGGGCCGTCGGCGCGCGCGGCGATCATCGATTCGGCCGCCGAGTGACCAACGTTGCGGATGGCCCCGAGTCCGAAGCGGATTCGCTGGTCGGCAATGACGGTGAACTTCCATCCTGACTCGTTCACATCAGGCGGCAGGATCTCCATGCCGAGATCGCGCGCTTCGTTGATGTACTTCACGACCGAGTCGGTGTCGCCGATGGACGCCGAGAGTAGTGCCGCCATGAACTCGGGCGTGTAGTGCGTCTTGAGCCACGCGGTCTGATACGAGAGGATCGAGTAGGCGACCGAGTGCGACTTGTTGAAGCCGTAGCGGCCGAACGTCTCGATCTGTGCCGAGATCTCGTCGATGACCTTAGGGGGGAAGCCCTTGGCCACGGCCTTCTCGACGAACTTGCTGAGCTCCGTCTTGATGAGGTCGGAGTCTTTTTTCCCTACCGCTTTGCGCAGGACGTCGGCTTCGGCGAGCGAGATGCCTGCGAGGCGTTGGGCGATACGCATCACCTGTTCCTGATAGGTGATGACGCCGTAGGTGGGAGCGAGAATTTCCTCGAGCTCGGGGAGCTGATAGCGGACCGGCTCCTCACCCCGTTTGCGGCGCTGGTAGACCTTGTGCATCCCGGCATCAAGCGGGCCCGGGCGCATGAGCGCGTTTGAGGCGACGAGATCGTCAAAGCGATCGGCGCGGATCGCGCGCACCATCTCGGTGGCGAGCGTCGACTCGAACTGGAAGACTCCGGCGGTGCGGCCGGCGCGGAGCTGTCGGTACGTGGCTTCGTCGTCGAGCGGGAGGGCGTCGAGGTCGAGGTCCACCCCGCGCCGCGCCCTGATCGCCTTGACGGTGTCGCTGATGATCGTGAGCGTCGTGAGGCCCAGAAAGTCCATCTTGAGCATCCCGGACTTCTCGAGCGCGTTCATGTCGTACTGCGTGATGACCACGCGTTCGTCATCGCCAGCACCTGAGCCCTTGGACTCGGCCGTGCAGACCGGCACATAGTTGTCGAGCGGGCCCGGCGCGATAACGATGCCCGCCGCGTGCACGCCCGCATGGCGGGAGAGCCCTTCGAGCGCGATCGCGAAATCGAAGAGCTGCCGGTGGCGATCGTCCTGACGGTAGAGCTTGATGACCTCAGGGACCTTCTCGATCGCCTCGGCGACCGTGAGCGAGAAGTTGGGCGCGTTGGGAATCAGCTTCGCGATCGCGTCCGTCTCTCCGGGCGAGAAGCCGAGGACGCGCCCAACGTCCTTGATGCAGGCGCGCGACTTGAGGGTCCCGAAGGTGATAATCTGCCCGACCGAGTCTCGACCGTACTTCTCTCGGACATACTCAATGACCTCGCCCCGCCGCTCCTCGCAGAAGTCAACGTCGATGTCGGGCATCGAGACGCGCTCGGGATTGAGGAAACGTTCGAAGAGCAGGTCGAACTTGAGCGGGCAGACGTTGGTGATGCCGAGCGAGTAGGCCACGAGCGAGCCCGCGGCCGAGCCGCGACCTGGTCCGACGGGGATGCCGCGATCCCGTGCCGCCTGAATGAAGTCGGCGGTGATGAGGAAATAGCCGGCGTAGCCGGTGCGCGTGATGACGTCGAGTTCAAAGCGAAGTCGCTCGTCGGTTTCCTTGGACAGCGGCGTGCCGTATCGCTTGGCGGCGCCGACCTCGGCGAGCTTCACCAGCAGTTCGTTCTCGCTTGCGACGCCCGCTGGAAGCGGAAAAGCGGGGACGTGGTACTTCTTGCCGAATTGCACGTCGACCGTGTCGGCGATAGCGAGCGTGTTTTCGAGTACGTCCGGGCGCCCCGTGAAGTGTGCGGCGATCTCGGGTGCGCTCTTGAAGTACAGCCCGCGATCGTACTGCATGCGGTCGGCGTCGAGGCGGTCCTTCTTGAGGCCAATGCAGAGGAGCACGTCATGGGCGGCGTGGTCCTCGGCGCGCAGAAAGTGCGCGTCGTTGGTGGCGACGACGGGGAGCGAGAGATCTTTGGCGAGCCGGAAGATCTGTTCGTTCAGCTGCGTCTGCGCGCCGGCCTCATGGGCCTGGACTTCCAGGTAGTAGCGGTCCTTGAAGACGTCGGCGTACCACGACGCGGTTGACTTGGCCTGCTCGTACTCGTCGCGCAGCAGATGGCGCGCGACCTCGCCTGCCATGCAGGCGCTCGAGACGACGAGGCCCTCGCTGTATTTGGCGAGGAGTTCGCGATCGACCCGCGGCTTCCCGTAAAAGCCCTCGGTGTAGCCCAACGAGGTGAGCTTGACGAGGTTCTTGTAACCGGTGAGGTTTTGCGCGAGGAGGACGAGATGGAAGTAGTTCTTCTCGCCCTGAGCCGCCCTAGACTTGATACGGCGGTCCCCTGGTGCGACGTACGCTTCCATGCCGATGATCGGCTTAACGCCGGCTTTTTTGGCTTTTTCCTGGAACTCCCAGGCGGCGTGAATATTGCCGTGATCCGTGATCGCCAACGCGGGCTGCTCGAACTCCTGGGCGCGCCGGATCAGGTCATCGATCCGGTTGGCACCGTCGAGGAGCGAGTACTCCGAATGGCAGTGGAGATGCACGAAGGACATGGGCTATGAAGGATAGTGCCCGAATGGGTCGACCGCTATTCCAGTGTTCGCTTGAGTGTTTAGGGATAACTCGTTGCCAATGCACGGTTTGCGCGATATGCAGCGCAGGCCATCTTCTGGGAAACTCACCGATGAGAACACGGGGGAGCGGGCGCTTGAAGCTGCGCTGGGGCGGAGTGGGTCTCGTGCTGCTCGGTATTGTGGCCGGCGGGGCGGTGCTCACGGCGGCGACGTCCGTGGGGCGCTACGTCAGCCGGGCGGCCTGGGAGGAAGGAAAAATCCTTCGCGGTCGGCGGTCGATCGAGATGCTGGTGCGCGACGCGACGGTCGCGCCCGCGACGCGCGCCAAGTTGCGGCTCGTACTTGAGGCCCGCTCGTTCGCGCGCGATTCGCTCAGACTCCCTGCGCGGGATGTCTTTACGCAGTTCACTCAGCTGGAGAGCGACACGCTGGTGCTCCTGCTCTCGGGGGCGCGCACGGACTGGCTCGAGGCAAAGAGCTGGTGGTTCCCGGTGGTCGGACGCGTGCCGTACAAGGGATTTTTCAAGGTTGGTGACGCGAAACGCGCCGAGCGCGCCCTGGCAGCGGCTGGCTACGACACCTACCTGCGACCGTCGCCGGCGTTCAGTACCCTCGGTTGGTTCAACGACCCGCTACTCTCGACCTCGCTCGGGGCAGACTCGGTTGAGCTCGTCAACACGGTGATCCACGAACTCACGCACAACCGCTACTACGCGAAGGATGCGGCGGTCTTCAATGAGTCGTTTGCGAACTTCGTGGGCGCGCGGGGGGCCGAGCGATTTTTCCTCTCGCACGGGGACACGTCGAGTGCGGCGAGGGCGGTGGACCGTTGGGCGGATGATCGGTTGTTGGGCGCGTATTGGGCGACGCTGTACCGGGGACTCGACTCGGCCTTCCGTTCGATTCCCGGCGACGCGTTTCGGGCACGGCGGTTGTTCGTGCGTGATTCCGTCTATGCGGTCGCGCGACGCGTGCTGGTCGACTCGGTCGGGCCGCAGTTCCGGACGATCCTGCCGGCGTACGCAGCGCGCGTGACGTTGAACAATGCCGCGCTGATGGCGCGCCGGATCTATCTCACCGACCTCGAACGGTTCGAGCGGGTGTTCGTGGCCGAGGGGCGCGATCTCGAGAAGACGATCAGGCGGCTAATCGCCGAGCACCGGGCAGGTGACGTTGCGGGCAGGTGACGTTGCGGGCAGGTGATCGGGGACCGGGATTCCACCAGCCGACGTCCGTACCGCTCCCTCAGCTGGGCGCGGACGTCGATGCTTCGAGCTCCGGCTCGATGGCCGCCAGTGTCGTCGGCACGGCCCGCCGCTCGAATACCTCACCGAAGGATCGCACCACCGACTCTCGTACCTCCAGAGCGAGCGATGGAGTCGGAGCGAGGCCGGTGCCGTGCGCCTCATCGAGTATTTCGCGCTCCACCGAGGTCATCACGACGTCGGCGATGCCACAGGGGACCATGAGGTCGAAGTAACTGAGATCGGTGCTCACGTTGAGTGCGAAGCCATGCCAGGTGACCCAGGCCCGTGCATGGACGCCGATGCTTGCCAGCTTGCGGTCGTTGGTCCAGACACCGGTCTTGCCCGGATGGCGATCCGCAATCACGCCGAACGGTGCGACGCCACGGATGATCACTTCCTCGACCTGTCGCAGATACCAGTGCAGGTCCTGCTTGTGCTCGGTGAGGTCGACAATCGGATAGCCGACGAGCTGACCCGGCCCATGAAACGTGACATCGCCGCCGCGCTCGACCTCGTGCAGCTCGACGCCTCGCGCCGCGAGCAGCGCCTTGGTCGCGAGCAGATTCCCTGCCTTCGTCGAACGGCCGAGTGTGATGACGGGCGGATGCTCAACGAGCAGGAGCACGTCGAGCGGCACGCGCTTGGCGATCCGCGCGGCCGCGAGGCGGCGCTGGAACGACAAGGCCTCCGCATAACTGCGGAGGCCAAGATCGAGGACCAGAACGTCCTTCATCGCATCACGAGGTGCACGCGCACGCGTGATTACGCGCCCTTACGCATGCAGCATCTTTCCCATCGAGTCGAGCACCGCCTCGGCGATTGCCTCGCTCAACGTCGGGTGCGCATGGATCGTGAGATCGATTTCATCGACCGTGTACTCGTTCTCGCGCGCCACGGCGATCTCATGGATCAACTCGGTCGCATGCGCGCCGATGATGTGGGCGCCGAGAATCTCCCCGTACTTCTCGTCACGGATGACCTTTACGAAGCCCTCGGTTTCGCCGCTAGTGCGCGCGCGTCCGTTGGCCGAGAAGGGAAACTTGCCGATCTTGTACGCGAGTCCTTTCTCCTTGCACTGCGCCTCGGTGAGGCCGATGCTCGCGACCTCGGGGTGGCAGTAGGTCGCACTCGGGATGTTGCCGTAGTTGACCGGGTGATGCTTGTGCCCGCCGATGATGTCGGCGACCACGTGGCCTTCGCGCGAGCCCTTGTGGGCGAGCATTGGCGGTCCGGCGACGTCGCCGATCGCGTAGATGCCCTTCGCGGTGGTCTCGAGCAGCGCGTTCACCTTGATGAAGCCGCGCTCGGTGATCTGGACGCCCGCTTCCTTCAGTCCCGGCACCTCGATGTTCGGGGCGCGACCGGCGGCCACGAGCACGAGGTCAAACTGCATCTCCTTCTTCTCGCCGTTGGCCTCGACGGGAATCGTCACGCCGGACTTGGTCGTCTTGACGGTGCCGAGCTTGGCGCCGGTGATGATCTCGATGCCGCGCTTCTTGAAGGCCTTGGCGAGTTCTGCCGAACAATCTTCGTCCTCGATCGGGAGGATGCGCGGCATCACCTCGAGCAGCGTCACCTTGGAGCCAAATGCGTTGAACACATCTGCGAACTCGCAGCCGACGGCACCAGCGCCGATGATGGCCATCGTCGCGGGGGCCCGGTCAATCGTGAGCGCTTCATCGGACGAGAGGATCGTCGTCTTGTTGAGTTCAAGGCCAATCTGCGGCAGCCCTTTCACCCGCGAGCCGGTCGCGATGACGATGGCCTTAGTCGCGGTGTGCGTCTCGGTCTTGCCGTCGGCAGCGGTGACCTTGACGGACCTGCCGGCGCTGAGCGCACCGGAGCCCTTGAGCCAGGTGATCTTGTTCTTCTTGAAGAGGAACTCCACACCCTTCGAGTTCTGTGCCGAGACGGCGCGCGAGCGCTTCATGGCGACGCCGTAGTCGAGCGTCACCTTCTCCGCCTTCACGCCAAACTCGGCACCCTTGGCGACTTTGTGCACGATGGACGCGGCCTCGAGGAGGGCCTTGGCGGGGATGCAGCCCCAGAGGACGCAGGTGCCGCCCAAGCCTTCGCGCTCCACGACCGCGACGGACTGGCCGAGCTGGGCGGAGCGGAGGGCGCCGACGTAGCCGGCCGGGCCGCCACCTACATAGATCACGTCGTATTGAGCCATTGGAGCGAAGGTGTGAGTGAGGAGGTGAGAGCTGTGAGGTGGGAGGGGGGAGGCAACGGCCCTCTCGACCTTCTTCCTTTAGAACACTAGCAGCAGCGGGTTCTCGATGAGGCGACGGAGCGTCTGAAGGAACGTGGCACCGACCGCGCCATCGATCACGCGGTGGTCGCAGCTCATGGTGACGCGGAGCTTCTTGCGCACCTCGAAGCCCCCGTCGGCTCCGACGACGACTTTGTCCTCGATCGCGCCGATCGCGAGGATGCCGACCTCGGGTGGGTTGATGATCGCGGTGAACTGGTCGATCTGCATCATGCCGAGGTTCGACACCGAGAAGGTCGATCCGGTGAACTCCTCGGGTTTGAGCTTCCGTTCGCGGGCGCGCTTGGCGAGGGACTTGGACTCGGCGGAGATCTCGCTCATGCGCTTACTCTGCGCATCGAAGATCACGGGGACGATCAGTCCGTCGTCGGTCGCGACGGCCATGCCGAGGTGCACAGTATTGAAGTAGCGGATGCGGTCGCCGAGCCAGTGCGCGTTCACTTCGGGGTGCTGAGTGAGCGCGGTGGCGGTCGCTTTGAGGATCAGGTCGTTGAACGAGAACTTGAACGCGTCGCCGAGTGCGGCGGCGGCATGGCGCATCTCGGCGGCGCGCGAGAGGTCGAACTCGGCCGTGAGATAGAAGGTCGGAATCGGTCCAATCGATTCGGCAAGCCGGCGTGCGATCGTCTTGCGGATCTGCGTGAGGCTCTCGTCGCGAAACGCGGCGCCGGGAGCGGCAGCGGCGAAGACGCGCGCGGACGCCGCGGACGCCACCGTGGCACCGCCGCCGGCCAGTGCGGCTTCGATGTCGCGCTTGATGATTCGGCCACCGGGCCCGGACCCCTGAACGCCCCCAAGGTTGACGCCCTCGTCGCCGGCGAGTCGGCGCGCGAGCGGGGACGCGATCACGCGGCCCGCGGGGGCCGCGGGGGCGGCCACTGGGGTCGCCATCGGAGCCGCCGCGTGTGCAGCGATCGGCGCTGACGCGCCGCTGATGAGCGCTGCAATGTCCTCATCCGCCGTCGCGATGACCCCGACGAGCGAGGTCACCGGTGCCGTGGTGCCCTCGGTGATCAGCTGCTTGCGCAGGATGCCGTCGCCGCGAGCGACGAGTTCCATCACCGCCTTGTCTGTTTCGACCTCGGCGAGGATGTCCCCGGCTTTCACCACATCACCTTCTTTCTTGTTCCACTTCACGAGGCGCCCCTCTTCCATCGTGGGGCTGAGGGCCTCCATGAACACTTTTGTAGCCATGAGAGAAAAGACGGTAGAGGGGAGGCGGGAGTGGAAGCAACGGAGGGGCAGAACGCAGGCGGCAGACGATCGTGGGGAGAGGAGTCGCAACGGTCACTCGGAGCAGCGCACTCCTCTCGTGCGTCTCTCTTCAATTGTCTCACTTCTCACCGGATGTACATCACCTTCTTGACCGCGGCAATCGTTTTCGCGAGGTCGGGCTTGGCCGCTTTCTCGATGGCCTTCGCGTACGGCATCGGGACGTCGGCCTGGTGTACCCGGATGACAGGGGCGTCGAGGTCGTCAAAGCAGTCGCGCTGGATGTAGTCGACCACCTGAGCCCCGATGCCAGCGAGCTCCCACCCTTCCTCGAGCACGACCGCGCGATTTGTCTTGCGAACCGATGTCGTGATAGCCTCGACGTCCATCGGGCGCACGGTGCGGAGATCGACGACGTCGACGCGAATCCCTTCCTTGGCGAGCTGGTCGGCCGCGGTCATCGCGACGAGGACCATCTTGCCGCTCGTGATAATCGAGCAGTGGTCGCCCTCGCGCTTGAGGTCGGCCTTGCCGATGGGGACGATGTAGTCCCCCTCCGGCACCTCACCCTTGGTGTTGTAAAGCATCTCGCCCTCGAGCACGATGACCGGGTTGTCGTCACGGATGGCGGCCTTGAGGAGACCTTTGGCATCGTACGGCGTTCCCGGCGTGACGACCTTGAGGCCCGGGATGTGCGCGAGCCAAGATTCGAACGCCTGGGAGTGCTGTGCGGAGAGCTGGAGCGCCGCGCCATTGGGGCCACGGAAGACCATCGGCATGGGATACTGGCCGCCTGACATATACAGCATCTTGGCGGCGGCGTTGACGATCTGGTCGATCGCCAGGAGCGCGAAGTTCCACGTCATGAACTCGATGATTGGGCGTAGCCCCACCATCGCCGCGCCGACGCCGACGCCGGCGAAGCCGAGTTCAGTGATCGGGGTATCGACGACGCGCATCTCGCCAAACTCTTCGAGTAGGCCCTTGGATACCTTGTACGCGCCGTTGTAGGCGGCGACTTCTTCTCCCATGAGAAAGACGCGGTCGTCCCGCGCCATTTCTTCGCGGAGGGCCTGATTGAGGGCTTCGCGGTAGGTGATGATTGGCATGGTCAGCTTGTGGTGTCGACGAGAATGTCTTCGTAGAGCGCTTCCAGCGCCGGCTCTGGAGAGGCGTCGGCGAAATCCCACGCGTCCTGGCAGACGGTCTTGATCTCCTGGTCGATCACCGCGTAGTCCGCCTCGGTGAAATCGCCGGCCTCGAGCATGCGCGCCTTGAGGAGGTTGATCGGGTCGCGCTTGAGGTACTCATCGAGCTCAGCTTTAGTGCGGTAGGTCCCGCTCACGGCGTCCGACATCGAGTGGCCCATGTAGCGATATGTGCGGATCTCGAGGAGGACCGGCTTGGACTCGCGACGTGCGGTCTCGAGCGAACGCTCCATGGACTCGCGGACGGCGAAGACGTCCTGCCCATCGACGTACTCGCCATGCATGCCGTCGTAGGCGTCGGCACGCCGCGAGAGGTCCTTAATCGCCGCGGCGCGCTCGACGGAGGTGCCCATGCCGTAGCGGTTGTTCTCGATGATGAACAGGCAGGGGAGCTTCCAGAGCGCGGCCATATTCAGCGCTTCGTGGAAGGCGCCGGTATTCACCACCGACTCGCCCATGAAGCAGGCGATCACCTGATCACCACCGCGATACTTAATCGCGAAGCCCACGCCAGCCGCGATCGGCACATGCCCGCCGACGATCCCGTGACCCCCGAGGAAGTTGAGACTGCGATCGAATAGGTGCATGGAGCCACCCTTGCCGCGCGAGCAGCCGTCGACGCGTCCAAATAGCTCCGCCATGATTGACCGCGGTGACATGCCGCGCGCGAGGGCCTGGCCGTGATCGCGGTAGGTGGTGATGACGTAGTCATCCGGGCGCAACATCGACAGGACGCCAGTGGAGACCGCCTCCTGTCCGATGTAGAGATGGCAGAAGCCGCCGATCTTCCCGAGCGCATAGGCTTCGCCGACCTTCTCCTCGAAGCGGCGCTGGAGGAGCATCGACTGCAGGAGTTCACGACGCAAGGTTGCGTCGCCTGGGAGCTGTTTGCCGTCAGTTTTCTTCTTGGCAGCCATTGATCGATGCGGGGTGCGGTGGGAGAGTTGGATCAGACGCCTGCGGCCTGCACCTGCTCCCACGCGTGGTAGGACGAACGGACGAGCGGGCCCGACTCGACGTGCTTGAATCCCATCGCCATGCCCTCCGTGCGAAACATCGCGAACTCGTCCGGCGTGACGTAGCGGTCGAGCTTGATGTGATCGTCCGACGGACGGAGGTACTGGCCGAGTGTGAGGATGTCGACGTCGACCTCGCGCAGCTCGCGCATCGTCTTGAGGACCTCCTCGTTGGTCTCGCCCATGCCGAGGATAATGCCGGTCTTGGTTGGGATCGCGGGAGCGGTTCGCTTGGCAAAGCGAAAAATCTCGAGAACACGCTCGTACCGGCCGCCCGGCCTCGCCTTCTTGTAGAGGCGTGGGACGGTCTCGGTGTTGTGGTTGTAGATCTCGGGCCGCGCTTCGAGGACTGAGCGAATCGAGTCCTCGTTGCCCTGGAAGTCTGGGACGAGCACCTCGACCGAGCAGTCTGGGACGGCCTCGTGCACCTGCCGAATCACCTCGGCGAAGGCCCAGGCCCCGAAATCGGGGAGGTCGTCTCGGTCGACGCTCGTGATCACGAGGTGTCGGAGGTTCATCTTCTTGGCTGCTTCGGCTACGCGGCTCGGCTCGGCCGGGTCAAACTTGGGCGGGCGGCCATGCGCGACGGCGCAGTAGGCGCAGTTCCGGGTGCAGACGTCGCCGAGGATCATGAAGGTGGCGGTCCCGTGCTCCCAGCACTCACCGACGTTCGGGCAGCGGGCTTCTTCGCAGACTGTATGAAGATCGAGCTCTTTCATCAGCTGCTTGAGATGTAGATAGTTGGCTCCGCCCGGCGCCTTGA
This sequence comes from Gemmatimonas phototrophica, assembly GCA_945869195.1. Taxonomy (GTDB): domain Bacteria; phylum Gemmatimonadota; class Gemmatimonadetes; order Gemmatimonadales; family Gemmatimonadaceae; genus Pseudogemmatithrix. The sequence goes on from CAMBNV010000003.1 coordinate 182,178, forward strand.
CCTTGAGCCAGGATGGCTTGCGCTCAGGCAGGGGTTCGGCGCGGTGCCGGCCCATAATCTGGTAGAGGACCTCAGCCATCTATATACCGTCCGTGCCAGTTGGAGGGAGGGGTCGGTCGGGGGGTGCGGAACGGAGGATACCCGTTGACTGGGCCTGTGGGTAGAGGTAGTAACCGTCTAAATAGATTATTAACGGTTATGCGCCAACTTAATCCGAGCGCTGGGCATCGAATACGCTCGCAGGGACGCCTTGGGCTCCTGCAGGGACGCCGACTACTCCCGAGCCCTCTGAAACCCGCGGTTCGCCGCCAGCGTAGAGTGGTGGACCTTTCCTCCGGGACTTTCATGCTGCGCACCGTATTCACGACCGGCCTCATCGCGCTCGTCGGTCTTTTCGTCCTGAGGTTTTTCTTCGGGATCCTTGGCGGACTTTTCGGGCTGTTTTTCGGGCTGGTTCGCCTGGCGATTCCTGTCCTTCTCCTCGGCGTGGTCGTCTACCTGGCGCTCAAGATGTTCGCGCCAGCGACCGCGAAGGAACTGCGCGACAAGTTCGGCGGAAGCTGAACACGGCGTAGGTCGGTCACCGACGAGCGCTCAGCGCCCGTCGAGCGCTTCGGCGACGGCCCACCCCAGCAGCGGGATCATCAACTCGTGGTGCCCCGTGATCTCGAATCCCTCGCCGCCGGCGAGTACCGGGCGCTGGACCACGTTCACGCGTGGCCGATAGTGCCGCTGCATGTCGAAGTCGGCGGTGGTGAAATCAGTCGGTTTGCCGCCGTTGAGGTTGCGGGCGATGGTGAGCGCCTTGAGGAAGACCTCGGGCATGATGACCGCGCTGCCGAGGTTGAGCACGACGCCCCCCTCATGCAGATCATCGCAGCTCGCGGCGAGGCGTCGGAAGTCGCGATGGCTCGTGTCTCCAATCGCCGCGCCGCTCGCTGCGGGATGTTGGTGGATGATCTCGGCGCCGAGCGCGGCGTGCACGGTGACGGGGATCCAGAGCCGGTGCGCGGCGAGGACGATCGAGTGCTCCGCATGCGCGAGCGTCGGGGTGGCCTCGAGCGCGCGCGCGACCGACTCCCCCATCCCCCACGCATGCCGCTGGCCGGTGATGAACGCCTCATTGAGGCCTCGACCGGTCTCCTCGGCCATCCCGAAAGAGCCGTCCTTCAGGCCGGCGGCGACATCCTCCGACGTCCCGCCGAAGCGAGCAATCTCGTAGTCGTGGATTGCGGCTGAGCCATTCATCGCGAGGTGTGTGATCACACCGCGCTTCATAAGATCGACGAGGATCGGGCCAATACCAGTCTTCACCACATGGCCGCCCAGCATCACAATGACGGCGCGCTTCTGGGTGGCGGCGCGCACGACGGCGTCCACGACCTTCCGAAAGTCCTGCGCCTTGAGGGCGTCCGGGAGGGCCTTCAGAAAGCCGGCGAGAGACCGATCGGTGCCGGGTACGCCGGCAAACTCATCGGCGCGCACTTTGTTTGGGCGTACGGCGATCGGGACAGTCTTCACGCGGGCGAGGTCGACCTCGCGTGGGATGCGGCGATCCTGGCTCACGGAGGTGTCACCGGCGGAGGTGGATCTGCGGCCCAGCGGTAGGAACGCAGATAGAGATTGAGTGAACCAAACGAGAGCCGCGACTTCATCTGCAACACCATCCGCTTGTCGTCGTCGCTCAGCCAGATCTCGGCGGCTCCACCCTCGCCGAAGATACCCGACGTCTTGATAATCGGCTGAATCACGATTGCATCGAACGCGCCGGCCGGTACGTGCACGCGCTCTCGACGCAGCACGCGGATGGTCACCGGATTGCGGTCGGGCTTGAAATAGCGGTGGTACTGGTAGGTCTTCCCGATTTCGAGCGGCACCGTTCGGATGAAGAACAGGAATGATCCGTCGTCAAGCGGATTCGACACGGACGGCATCTCGCGGTTGCGCTTGAAGACCTCGAGGAACACCGAGCGCTCTGGGAAAATCTCGTACTTGCGCTGCCGTTCGAGCCCGCCCTGCGACAGATGCTGCACGTAGCGCAACGAACTGAGCGTGGTGACATCCATCCAGCTCTCGTAGACGTCATCGACTTTGTAAAAGAGCGTCCCGCCGCTGAGCGTGAAGATCACGTGCCAGGCGGCGCGGTCGCGGATGGGCTCGATCCCGACGACGCGCATGCGCGCGGTCCCGACTCTAATCGCACCAAAACGTACGTCGTACGTGAAGTTCTCGCCGGCCAAGAACGGGACCGGCGCGGGCACGACGGCAGCGGCGTTCTGCTGGGCGGTGCTGGGTCGCGCGAGCGTACCCGACACCACCGCGGTGGAGAGGACCGCCGTCAGCAGTCGGATCACGCGACCGGGCGGGAGCGTACCCGGCCGCGTGCGGCCCATCCGGCGCGAAGGAGGGTCCAGGCGTCGGGCCATGGATCGCGCCGCGTCGCGCGAAGCCGGACGTCGAAGCGCAACGGCAGCCGAACGGTCTCGATCCGACGCGCCTCGGCGGCGGCGGCGTGCAGGTAGTCGAGGTTCGCCTGCCAGGGTTCGCTCGCCTGGGTCACGGGGAGATCGCCCACCTTCTTGAGGAGGTCGCGCACCACGGCGATGCGAATGAGCCGGAATGAGCCGAACGGATCGTTCACGCCGGGCACCGTCACGGCGCTCCGGATTGGCCAGACCTTGGGGAGCCAACTGACGAGTTTGTGCAGCCGGCGCACCGACTCCGGCGCCCCGCTCGGCAACGCTCGCTCAGCGATCACCAGGTCAGCGCCGCCCTCGAACCGTTTGACGAGTTCGGGGATCCCCTCCGGCTGGTCGGTGAAGTCCGCCTGAAGAAGGACCACGGCATCGCGGCGGGGATACTGCGTTCGCTTGGATGCCTCGCGCAGGAGCGCGTCGACCGCCCGCGCATAGCCCACGCGGGTGCGTCCGCCAATCACAGTGAGCGGCATAGCCTTGGTGTACGGCTCCAGCACGTCGCGAGTCGCGTCGGTGCTGGCGTCGTCATAGACGAGAATCTCGTACTCGCGGGTGTACTCCTGGAACACCTTGCGGATGCGCCAGAGGAGGACGCCCACGGTCGGGGCTTCATCGAAGGTTGGGATGCAGATATAGAGCACGGTAGAAAGCTAGAGGGTGGCATCGCGGGCGACCACACCGATCTCTCCGGTGAGACCGTGAAATGCTCCCCAAGGTCCTGGTAGGAGACGAGCATCCGGTTAAGGTCGCAGTCCCGGGCCCGGTGCTGGGCCGACGGCGCCGAGGCATCCCGGCATGGCGCCTCGCGCGTCACCGGTTGAGCGACACCCTGGCGCCACGCCGACTAGATTCGAAGGGTCCCCGTCCCCGGAGCCACACCGGTGTTCGAATCCCTCCGCGAGACGATACGTGACCTGCTCGGCGGCCGGGTCGCGCCCGCCGACCGCCGCGCCGTCATCATGGACATGAAGCAGGCGCTGACGCTCGCGAAGCTCGGAGTTGAGGAGCTGCGCGAGAGCGTCGAAATCACGCGCCGACGCGTCGCGACAGAGCGCGAGCAGCTCGAGACCGCGACCCGTCGCCGCACTCTCGCCGAAGGCATCAAGGACGCCGAGACCGTCGCGCTCGCCACGAAGTTCGAATCACAGCTCGCCGAGCGGCTCGCGGTGCTTGCACGGAAACTCGAGGCCGAGGAAGCCGAATGCGGTCTCGCCGAGCGCGCTTACGACGAGATGGTCACGCTGCTCAAGTTGGCCCATGTGGGTGCGGGCTCTGGGCTTACCCCCGCGTCGCGGCCGCTCACGGACGTTGATCTCGGTCTGCCGGACGATGCGCCGTTACGCTCCGAACTCGATGGCCTCGCGCGGGCTCAGCTGCGCGCAGACCGCGAAGCGGGTGCGGACGCTGCCCTCGAGGCGTTGAAAAAGAAGATGGGGCGGGGCTAGGTCGCGGTGCAGATTGGTGGGGTGTGCATAAAGAACGGCGACCTGAAGAGGTCGCCGTTCTTTTGCCCCGCTGTGTCTGGCTCGCCAGCGTGTCAGGCGACTACTTGACGCCGTGCAAGAGCTTGTTGATCGCGGGGGCCGCGAGGAAGAGCACCAGGCCGGCCGAGAGCAGCGCCCAGAATCCGAAGGTGTAGCCGCTGAGTGCGGACGCAGTCGACATCCCGGTCTCGCCACTGACGGCGCTCGCGAAGATGCCAGACAGGTTATTGCCGATCCCCGTGGAGAGGAACCAGCCGCCCATGCCGAAACCCACGAGGCGGACGGGTGCCAGCTTCGTCACCATCGAGAGGCCGATTGGTGAAAGACAGAGTTCGCCGACCGACTGGATGAAGTAGACCGCGACGAGCGTCCAAAACGGGATCTTGTTATCAGAACCCAGGAGGCTCGAGAGCGCAAACATGAGGAGCAGGAACGCGAGGCCGTTGAAGAGCAGGCCGAGCCCGAACTTGCGCGGAATGCTCGGGTTGCTGCCTTTGCGTGCCATCCAGACCCAGATCCAGGCGATGACCGGAGCCAACGCGATGATGGCCACCGAGTTGACGCTCTGGAACCAACCAGTCGGGAAGATGAATCCGCCAAGGTCCCGGTTCACGATCTGGTCAGCAAGGAAGGTGAACGAGCTGCCGGCCTGCTCAAAAAACATCCAGAAGAGGATGTTGAAGGTGAAGATGATGAGCATCGCAATTGTCTTGTCGCGCGCTACTTTCCCGTCGCGAATGCCCTCGACCAGGAGCATCACCGCCAACGCGAGGAACATCACGGTCAGTACGGATTGGAGGACCTGGGCTCCCACCGCGAGCAAGAAGTAGACGACCGGGATGGCCACCACCGCGCCGCCGACCACATAGGCCACGCGCGTCATGCTCTGCGCCTCGAGCGGTGGCGCGCCGATCCCTTCGAGCTGCTGGCGTCCGAGGTAGAACCAGACCGTGCTCACCAGCATGCCGATGCCGGCGGCGATGAAGACGACCTGGTAGGCGGGAACCGTGTCGGAGCCGAATACGGTGTTCGCGAGCCAGCCGGTGAGGAGCGGCGCCACGAACGCGCCGGCGTTGATGCCCATATAGAAAATCGTGAAGCCACTGTCCCGGCGCTCGTCATTAGCCGCGTAGAGCTTCCCGACGATCGTCGAGATGTTCGGTTTAAACATGCCATTGCCCACGATGATGGTCGCGAGGCCGAGCTTGAATAGGTTCGGGTCAGGGAGTGAGATCAGGAAGAGGCCGATCGCCATGAAGACGGCGCCGGTGAGGATCGCCCGCTGGTACCCGATGACCTTGTCGGCAACGTAGCCACCGAAGATTGCGCCGGCGTACACGAGGGCGAGATACGACCCGTACGTCAGGTTGGCGTCGGCCTGTCCGCTGGCGGCGCCACCGTGAAACTGATCCACGATGTAGAGGACGAGCGCCCAGCGAATGCCGTAGAAGGCGAAGCGCTCCCAGAACTCGGACATGAACAGCATCCAGAGCGGCGACGGGTGACCCATCACCTGCTTGAACGGTGGCAGCGCGTCTGCTACTGCCGGCGTGCGATCGGCCATGCGGCCTCTCCAGGAAAAAGATTGGGTCGAACTGCGAGTGGCAACGCTGGAAGTATCCCGCCGCGAGGCCCGGTACGCAAACAGGGACGGGCGTCAGCGCGCATCGAGTTCTGGCGCTCGACGTGGCGCGCTAGCGCCGCCAGGTCCAGGAGGGCGCGTCGAACGCAATCACGAGGCGCGCGAGGTCGTCCTGAAGTGACGCGGTCTCGGCGGCAGCGTCCCCTGACGGTTGGTCGACGAACGGCATTGTCTTGGCGCCGGTCGCGCGCGTGAACGTCCGGGCGAGCGCGTCGCGCACCTCGCCATAGCCGACCGTCCGGTTGAGGATCGCCCCCAACGTCGCGGCCCGAGCCGTTGGCGGAACGTCGCTGGGGGCGCCGATGCGAAGGTCGTCGATCAGCCCCTGATCGTCGGCGAGCAGGATAGAACCATGCTGCAGGAGCGCGCCCCCCTCTCGTAGCTGGGCCGAGCCGACCAGCTTCGCGCCATCGAGCGTGAGTTCACCGAGAGAGGGCTCGGCAAAACAGGCGGCTCCTTCCGGTCGTAGGACGCGCCGCGCCGCGGCAGCCGCAATGGCGATCACGCCGAGGGACGCGAGCGCGTCGAGCAGCAGGGCGTTGATCGCCGCATAGCTCTGGCCGAGGGACATCGCGCTCAGGGGGGCAGTGACCGAGTAGGTGACCTCGCGATGGTGGAGCAGCGCGCGCCCCCCGGTCGGGCGGCGCACAACTCCGATACCCCGCGTTTCGAGGCGCGCGGCGTCGAACCGATCACGCGCGCGCTCGTGTCTCCCGAGCGAGAGCGTCGGCCGCTCCCAGGCGTACACGCGCAAGGTCGCCTCGCCGGTGCGACGTGCCTGCGCCATGAGCGCGGCATCGGTCGCCATGTTGGTCGCGCCGTCGGCCGCGCCCGAATCGAGAAATCGCCAACGCGAGGCGAGCGCCAGAAGAGCGGAGGCACTCACCGGGGTGACAGGCGGAGGGCCTCCGCGCTCAGCGCGTGAGGGCGTAATAGACGACGTAAATCCAACTCATCATCCCGTGGACGCAGGCCCAGAGAATGGAGTGGTTGAGGCTCCAGGAAATTGCAATTGCGAGCGTCGACCCAAAGCCGACGCCAGCGCGCGTGACCTGACCACGGGTTGAGGATCCCATGGACGCACGGGGTGGGGGACCGTTGAAAATTTCTTGCACGATAGGAATGTACAGAGGCCGTCGTCCCCGTGTAGGTTTCGAGTCCGGCCCTGCGCCGGAGCCAGATGCACGTCCTACCACACTTGCACCGATTGGGGCGTTCGCGCCCCTGCGAGGATTCCCCGTGTCGACCTCTGCTCATCCGCAGCCGGACAACTTCATCTCCCGCCACATCGGGCCCTCGGCGACCGACGTCGCCGCGATGCTGACGTCCCTTGGCTATCCGTCGCTCGACGCGTTCATCGACGACACAATTCCCGAGAACATCCGGTTCCGGCGTCCGCTGGCGCTCCCGGGAGCCAAGTCGGAGCAGGAGGCGCTTGAGGCATTTCGCGGTGAGATGAGTGTGAACGAGGTGCGTCGCGCCTTCATCGGCATGGGATACTACGACACGCACACGCCGCCGGTCATCCAGCGCAATATTCTCGAGAACCCAGGCTGGTACACGGCGTACACGCCGTACCAGGCGGAGATCGCACAGGGGCGCCTCGAGGCCTTACTCAACTATCAGACGATGGTGAGCGACCTCACGGGCCTACCGATCGCGAATGCGTCGTTGCTCGACGAGGGAACCGCGGCTGCCGAGGCCCTGACGATGGTCCATGGGATCGTCGGCAAGGACGGGCGCGACGTCTTCCTGCTCGCGAGCGATCTACATCCGCAGACGATCGAGGTGGTGCAGTCACGCGCGGAGGCGCGTGGGCAGGTGGTGCAGGTCATGGCGCCGGACGCGATGCAGCCCGATGCGACCACGGCCGGGGTGCTCCTGCAGTATCCGAACACGTTCGGAGCGGTCGAGGACTACCGCGCGCTCTGCGAGCGCGTACACGCAGCGGGCGGCCTCGTGATCGTGGCGACCGACCTGCTCGCCCTCACCCTGCTCACGCCCCCAGGTGAATGGGGTGCCGACGTCGCGGTGGGCAACTCACAGCGATTCGGCGTGCCCTATGGCTTCGGCGGTCCTCACGCCGCGTTCTTCGCCACCAAGGATGAGTACAAGCGGCAGATCGCGGGCCGTATCATCGGCGTCTCGCGCGACTCGAGCGGCAAGCCGGCCCTACGGATGGCCCTCCAGACACGCGAGCAGCATATCCGCCGCGAGAAGGCCACGTCCAACGTTTGCACCGCGCAGGTGCTCCTGTCGGTGATGGCCGGCATGTATGCGGTCTGGCATGGCCCCGAGGGTCTGAAGCGGATCGCGACGCGAGTCCATCATCGCGCGGAGGTCTTTGCGGCCGGACTCCGCGAGCTCGGCATGGCGCCGGCACCGTCGGTGACATTCGACACCATCACCGTGGATGTCGGCACGCAGCGGGACACCATCGTGGCCGCGCTCGACCGGTTCGGCATCAATGTGCGCCACCTTAATGCCCGCACGCTCGGCGTCTCGATGGGCGAGAACACGACAGTCAGCGACGTGAGCGACCTGCTCGACGCGTTCAATGGCGGCCGGGCAAACGGACTCGACCTCGAGGCCATCGCGACGGCGGTCGACACGCGGTACGACGAGCGCTTCGGTCGCACGTCCAGCTATCTCACGCATCCGGTCTTTCACCAGTACCACAGTGAGACCGAGATGTTGCGCTACATGCGTAAACTCGAGTCCCGGGACCTCTCGCTCACGCACTCGATGATTGCACTGGGTAGCTGCACCATGAAGCTCAATGCCACGGCAGAGATGTTCCCCGTGACGTGGCGTGAGGTGGGCGGACTCCACCCGTTCGCACCGAGCGCACAGAGCAAGGGGTACGCCTCGATGTTCGCCCGGCTCGAGCAGGCGCTCGCTGAGGTGACCGGATTCTCCGCGGTGTCGTTGCAGCCGAACGCGGGCTCGCAGGGCGAATACGCGGGCCTGCTCGTGATCCGTGCGTATCACCGCGCGCGCGGGCAGGGGCATCGCACCGTCTGCCTGATCCCGCAGTCAGCCCACGGCACCAACCCCGCGTCGGCCGTGATGGTCGGCATGAGTGTGGTTGTCGTGAAGACCGACGCGAACGGCAACATCGATGTCGGCGACCTGCGCGCGAAGGCCGAGCAGCATTCGGCGAACCTTGCCGCCCTGATGGTGACGTATCCGAGCACGCACGGCGTGTTCGAGGAGAGCATCAAGGACATCTGCGCGATCATCCATGAACATGGCGGCCAGGTCTATTTGGACGGTGCGAATATGAACGCGATGGTCGGCCTCTGCCGTCCGGGCGATATCGGCGCCGACGTCTGTCACCTGAATCTTCACAAGACGTTCTGCATCCCGCACGGCGGCGGCGGTCCTGGCATGGGGCCGATCGGCGTGGTGCCGCATCTCGCACCGTTCTTGCCGTCGCACTGCGTGGTCAAGACCGGCGGGGCGACCGGCATTGGCGCCGTGTCCGCCGCACCGTGGGGGAGCGCAAGTATCCTCCCAATTTCGATGATGTACATCGACATGATGGGGAGCGAAGGGCTCACGCAGGCGACGAAAATCGCGATCCTCAATGCGAACTACGTGGCCCATCAGCTGCGGGGCCACTTCGCGGTGCTCTACAGGGGGAAGAACGACCGCGTCGCGCACGAGTGCATCATCGACACGAGGCCCCTGAAGGTGTCGGCCGGTGTGGAGGTGGAGGACATCGCGAAACGCCTGATCGACTACGGCTTCCACGCCCCGACCGTGAGCTTTCCGGTGGCGGGCACGCTGATGATCGAGCCCACGGAGTCGGAGTCGAAGGCGGAGCTCGATCGATTCTGTGACGCGCTCATCGCGATCCATGGCGAGATCATGGACATCGAAAATGGTGTGCTGGGTAAGGAGGACAACCCGCTCCACCACGCCCCCCACACCCTCGAGGTGACGCTCGCCGACGACTGGTCACGCGGCTACTCGCGTGAGCGTGCGGCGTTTCCGTTGCCATGGGTGCGCGAGCGGAAGTTCTGGCCGGCCGTCGGGCGGGTCGAGAGCGCGTTCGGGGACCGTAACCTCGTCTGCTCGTGCCCGCCGATCGAGGAGTACGCGTCGGTCTGAACTACTGCCCGAGCAACTTCGCGTAGGCGGCCGCGTCGAGCAGACCGCCGAGGGCGTTCGGGTCGATCTTCATCTTGATCATCCAGCCGTCGCCGAACGGATCGGTATTGACGAGCGCTGGCTCGCCTTCGAGCTTCGGGTTCACCTCGATGATCTCGCCGGCGAGCGGCGAAAAGAGTTCGGAGACCGCCTTGACCGCTTCGATTGTGCCGAAGACCTCGTGCGCGCCGAACCTCTTGCCCGCCGACGGCATCTCGAGATAGACGATGTCGCCGAGCTCTCCCTGGGCGTAGTCGGTGATACCCACGAGGACCACCGAGGCATCGTGGGTCTGCTTCACGTACTCGTGGTCGGTGGTGTAGAGGAGGTCCTGCGGGATCGACGACACGCGTGGCTCCGAACTGTTCGAGGGGAAAGAGCGAATCGAGCTTCGAACCGAAGGCTACCCGTGCCGACGGTGAGGGTCAAGCTGACCGAGCGCGCGGAGTTCGTCCACCAGCGTGTCGACCTGCGCGTCCAGTGCGTCTCGTGTGCCAATATTTTCGAGTACATGCTGGGCCGCGCCGCGTTTGTGTTCGACGGGAATCTGCGCGGCGATCATCGCCTCGGCCTCGGCAGTCGTGAGCCCGCGGTCGCGCACGAGTCGTTCGCGACGGACCGCGACCGGCGCGTCCACGAGCACAATGCGATCGACCGTCGGCACGAGCCCTGCTTCGAACAGCAATGGGATGTCGCACACGACCAGCGGAACGCCGCGCGCGCGTTCGGCCTCGACCGCGGCGTCGCGCAGCCGGGCCACTTCGGGGTGGACGATCGCATCGAGTGCGCGACGCTGGTCGGCGTTGCTGAACACGATGCGCCGGAGCGCCGTCCGGTCGAGCGAGCCGTCGGCAGAGAGGACAGCCCCCCCCCAATGGTCGACGATCGCACGCTGGGCAGCGGTGCCCGGCGCGACCGCGTCACGTGCCAGGAGATCGGCGTCGATGATGGGCACGCCACGCGAGGCCAGCCGAGCCGCGACGGTGCTCTTCCCTGCGGCGATGTTCCCGGTCAGGCCGACGACGATCATGCCGAATCGTAAAGCGGTGGCCGGGTAGGGGCCAGCATACGCCCTCCTGACGGGGGCCGCCGGGAGCGCTCCAAGTCGCCCACGAGCGATCAGCCCGGCGAGTCGAGTCGCAACTGTGCGAAGTCGCCTGGCGCCACCGAGTGGCAGGCGCGGCACCGCGCCTCATACGCCTCGGCGCCACCGACCATCACCGTCGGTGAATCGTAGGCGGCCGGCCGGCCGTCAATGAGCCGCTGGTTCCGGCTCGCGGGCGCCCCGCAGAGCACGCAGATGGCGTGCAGCTTGTCGACCACCTCGGCGACGCACATCAGTTGCGGCATCGGGCCGAACGGCTCGCCGCGAAAGTCGGTGTCAGTCCCGGCGAGGATCACCCGCCGGCCCCGCAGGGCCAAGTCGCTTGCGAGCGCGACGATGCCCGCGTCGAGGAACTGCACCTCGTCGATCGCGATCACCTGCGCGAGCGGGTCGAGGCGGAGAGCAATCTGTTTCGACGAGTCCACGGGGAACGCGTCGATGGTTCGGCCGTCGTGGCTGCCGACAGCGAAGACGCCGCCGGCATACCGGTCATCGAGATGCGACTTGAACACCTGCACGCGTTTTTTGGCGATCATCGCCCGACGGATGCGGCGGATGAGCTCTTCGCTCTTTCCGCTGAACATCACGCCGGCGATGACTTCCATCCAACCGCCAGTGAGTTGAAAGCCTCCACTCACCGCGGCGTCCTCGGCCCTCTGGGACCGCCGCGACCCCCCTCGTCATCGCGACGCGGACCGCGGGGCTTGTCGCTGCGAGGCGCGAACCCCGGCTTGTCACCGCGGGGCGCGAATCCACGCGGCTTGTCACTACGCGGTGCGAAGCCCGGCTTATCACCGCGGGGCGCAAAGCTGCGTGGTTTGTCGCCACGGGGGGCGAAGGTACGGGGCTTGTCGTCGCGGGGCGCGAAGGTGCGTGGGCCACTACTGCCGCCGCTTCGAGGTGCGAACTCGCGCGGACGGTCGCTCCGCTCTCCGCGGGCTTCGCGCTCGACCTGCTCGCGCGAGGCTTCCTTCTCCGCCATCGCTTCCTTCATAATCGTGCGGACGCGAATCTCCGCGGCCTTCACCAGCTCGTCCTGATGCGCGCGCGTCTGCTCGAGCAGCTTCAGGGCGGCGGCGGCAATCTCGAGGCCATCAAACTCGCCGAGGAGCGGCTCGAGTGCGAGCACTTCACGGTTGGGCACGCCGGCGGCGAGCATGTCGCGCAGCTCCGTGCGGGCACGGGCATCGGCGGCGCGCGCCTTGAGCACCGCGGATCTCGCGGCGAACGGCACCACCAACGACTCACCGGCCAGCAGCTGCAACGCGGCACGCTGGCGGGGCGCGATGATCGCGACGACCTGCGCCGGCTTGGCCGCGATGATCTGAGCCCAGACGGTGCCGGTCGGGATGCCGAGCGTCACCACGAGCGTGGTGTTGGTGGCGACGTCGCCGTCGGTCACGCGGGCGAGCGTCTCGTTATCGGCGCCGATCGCACGAAGAATCGCACGCGCTGCCGTAGCCGAAGCCTCGTCGGTGACGACGATCGTCGCAGTCGGGGCATCGACCTCGTCGAGAACCTGCGGGAGGGCGTCAGTCGGGGCGCCACCGACACTGAGAAAGCGCACGTTGGTCACGCCGTCAGTTGGGGTCACGGGTTCCGCGGGGATCACGTCATCGACGAGGCGGCGCGCCTTGTGGAGGTAACGCTCGAGGAGCGCCTCCACGGCGGGGTTAGCTTCGAGTGCGGTAAGCACACGGGTCGCCGTTTTCGGGACTTCGGTGAGAATCGTCGCGAGGTCGGCATCGTCGGCATCGAGCTCGTCGGCGGCGGCGAACAAGACCGTGCCGAGGTGGTCAAGCTTGAGGGCAGTGGACGCGACGACGGGCGCCAGGATCGCGGTTGAGCCAATCACCACATGCGCCGGGCCCGCGGCGAGGAGGCGCTTAGTGCGCGAGGCGCTCGTCGCGGCCACGATGCGCCGACCGTCGGCGGCGGGCAGCAGCGAGACGGCGCGTGCGAGCGCCACCGCAGCGGCGGCGTCAGGAACGAGGATCAGGAGATGCGGTGCCGAAACCTCGCGAGTGGAGCGCTCGAGCGCGGGGGACGCGAGCTGGGCAATACGGCCCCAGTCGGGGGGAAGGAAATGCGCCACATGGGTGGAGCGGACGGAGCCAGCCGTCGGGCGCTCGGGAGCAGTCACTGCGGGACCTCGGTTTTCAATGGCGCGCCCAGGGGCGCGGAGTTTATCGTTCGTCGAACATCCTAATATAGCCGATGTCACGCCCGTGGCGTGCCCACCACTGCTGCCGCCTCCCACCCTCGTCTCGTCGAGGAGGACTCCTCGTGCCCGGACCGCTCGCGTTCCACCCTTCCGCCAACATCAAGGAGCTCCGCGAATCCGTGACGATCGCGGTGTCACAGCGCGCGCAGTCTCTTCGGGCGGCGGGACGCGACATCATCGACCTCGGTGCTGGCGAGCCAGATTTCGGCACGCCCGAGCCGATTCGGCGGGCGGCACAGGAGGCGCTCGACCGGGGGGCCACACGCTACACGGCGGTCGATGGCATCCTCCCACTCCGTGAAGCGATCGCCGCCCAAGCGAATGCCCACTATAAGGCCGACGGCGCGATAACCGCCCCCGACATTGTCGTGTCGAACGGGTCGAAACAGGCGCTGTTCAACGCCTGCATGGTGCTCTTTGGTCCGGCGGATGAGGTCTTGATTCCGACGCCGAGCTGGACGAGCTATTACGAAATCGTGACGCTGGCTCGGGCGACGGTGGTCGAGGTGCATGGCGATCCCGCGCGGGGCTTCAAAGTCGATCCAGAGCGGCTCGCACGCCACGCCACGCCGCGCACCCGCGGCCTCATGCTCAACTCGCCGAGCAACCCGACGGGCTCGGTGTATTCGCCGGACGAACTGCGCGCGATTCTGGACTTTGCCGCCGAGCGCGGCTGGTGGGTGATCAGCGACGAGATCTATGGGCGCATTGCCTACGACGCACCGGCGGTCGGCGCGCTCGACGTTGCTGGGCGTCGCGACCGCCTCATCGTGGTGAATGGCGTCGCGAAGGCGTATGCGATGACCGGCTGGCGGATCGGCTGGACGATCTCTCCGATGGCCGTCGCGAAGGCGATGACCGCGTTCCAGTCTCATACCACCAGCAACGCGGCCACGGTGTCGCAGCATGCGGCCCTTGCGGCTCTCACGCTGGGGGAGCCGGTCGAGCAGGCAATCCGGTCGATGGTGGCCGAGTTCGGCTCCCGACGCGACGCGGCATTGCCGATCCTGCGCGCGTCGAGCTCGCTCACGGTGCTCCAGCCGGCGGGGGCGTTCTATTTCTTTCTCAAAGTGCCAGGGACTGGCGTCGACGTCGGGGCCGCATTCTGTGCGACGCTCCTCGAGGAGCATGGTGTCGCGATTGTGCCGGGCTCGGCGTTCCGGACGCCCGATTGGGTGCGTATCTCGTACGCCGCCGAAAAATCGCTGGTCGTTGAGGCCTGCCGACGTGTGGTCCGACTCGCCGACGCAATCTCAGCGGGGTGACGATCCGATGCGCTCGACCGCGCCGCTCGGCAGCGTAATGCTGATGGCCCTAGATGCGGGGCGTGCGAGGGTCGTCGCATCCTGAACTGGAGGTCGTGGTGTCGCTCGACGTGCAAATGGACGAGGTCCCGGAGTCTGAGCTGGGGGCGGTGGACTATCGCTGGGACGGCGAGACGGAGATACTGTGCGTGACGCTGCGCTCGACCGGCGTGAGCGAGGGCGTGACTGGCTCGATCGATATTGAAGGGACCGACGGTGCGTGGCTCACGCTCGAGCTCAGTGCCGGGCGACTCGCGGCGATTGAGGTCGCGGCCTGGCCCGACGTGCGGACGGTCGATCCACTCGAGCCGCCCGTCCCCGTCGGTTCGGCTCGACTGCGAGTGCCCTCGCGCCTCGGAGGCGCGGCTGGGGCGGCTGCCGAGGTGGCGGTCGAGGTGGCGGTCGAGGCGCTCGAAGTCAACACGCTGATCCGGGCGGTAGCCGACAGGGCCGAGCGGACGATACACTTCCGCATTGGTTCGCAGCGTTCGAGTCGGACCATACGCGTGGCGCACGATGTGATGATTGCGGTCGATTCGCGCTCGCGCATCGCCGGGCTCTGGCTCCTCAACGTTCCCCCGTTCCCAACCACCCCATGATCACCACCATCGTTCTCGTCAACGCCGAACCGCGTCTCATCCCCACCTGTGCGGCCGCGCTCGCCGGTATCGAGGGTGTGACGGACGTCTACTCGGTGTCGGGCGCGTGGGACCTGGTCGTCATCGTCAAGGTCAAGGAGTACGAGGAGATCGCGAAGATTGTGACGGAGCACTTCCCGACCGTTCCAGGGATTGTGAAGACGACCACGCTCACCGCGTTTCGCGCCTACTCCAAGGCTGATCTGGAGCAGGCCTGGGACATGGGCGTCGACTGAGCGGCCAGTTCGATGGACGTGAAGGCTCTTAGGGTCGCGATGGCAGGAGATCGACACATTCAACCCATCGCCGCCCCGGACGCGGGGGCGGCAAACATTCGCCTGGCACTCCGTGCCCTGCGTGATAGTGGGCTGGAGGCCGGCGCCCGAGGGGCGTCACTCGAAGTGCAGCCGCAAAGCGACCGGCCGCCCCGACTCGAGCGGGCGACCCCATTCGAAGGCTCCCGAATCGGCGTTCGTGCGGTTCCCGGTGCGCCCGTGGTGGGATTTCGCGCGTTCCTCGACGGGATCCAACGTTCGCAGGTCATCGCGTACGCGGGCGGCATTCCGCTTGTGCACGGCGCGGTCGCCGCGGCGATCCGAGAACGCACCGACCGCCGCCTGCATACCTGGGGAACGCCGCAGATCGCTCAGGCGCTGTTTGCGCCACATGCGCTGCTTGACGCGACACTGCTCGCGTCGCTCGGTGCGCGGCTCACGGTGGTCGACACGCTCGCCAGCACGGGTGCGTCGGCACGCGATTTCGACGCCCCGTCGGCCGCCGCGCACCACCCACAGGAGCTCGTGGCGCGAGCACTCACGGCGGTTCAACGCGCGCGCGAGTCCGCCGAGTTGGCGCTCGTAGCGGAGTGGGTCGCACGCGGTGAGGGCCCGCTGTTGGTGGACGGTGGGACGAGCGGGAGTGCGGGCGCCGCGACGAGCGCGCACATCGTCGGCGTGATCAAGTCGCACCGCACGCTCTACGCCGACGAGGCCGCCCTGCCGCTCGTGCTCGGGCTACGGGAGGGGGAGCGCACGACCGCAATGACCGTCTCATCGCCGCGGCGGCATCCGGTTATGTCGTGGTATCTCCGCCTGCGCGAGCCCTCGTCGCGCTCGCCGCTTTTTGGGCTCGTGCGCGTCGAAACCGCGCGCGCGGACGACGTGACCGAACGCGCCGACCTCGTTTCGCGATGGCTGCTCGCGGAGCGCACGCCGGTCGCGCTGCCCGACCAACGCTGGGATGTGATGGTCTACGGTATCCGCGAGTGCGAGCAGTACCTTACGGCCATCCTCAGATGAGCAGAGTGTGAATCAGGTGAGCACAGCGATCATCGGACGCGTCGTCGCGACCGAACGGCGGCCCAATACTCCGCATCAGTTCCACTTCTGGACCGCACTCGACGCACCGGTCGGGATCGGCACAATCGTGCGTGTGGAGACCACGCGTCCGGTGAGTGGGGTGTTGCCGCGGATTTTCGGTGTCGTGACCGAGGGCTTCGGCTACACTGACCTGCAGACGCCGCTACATGACGTGCTCGGCGCCGACGGGGAGCCGGGGGCGAGCGCCCTCGCCCCGACGGAGCGTACAGAGATCCGGCTCTACACGGCTGCGGTGCTCCGCCAGGTGCCGGAGGAGCCGTTGCAGCCGGTTCCGATGGGCACGGTCCACCTCGCGACCGAAGCCGATGTGCAGGTCGCGCTCCGGATGGATACCTATGCCACGGGAGAGACACACCGCGGGATCCCGGTCGGTCTGTACCGCGCGGGCGGCACCGAAGCGGCGATACACCTCGACGCCGACTTCCTGCTCGGGCCCGAAGCGGCGCATCTGAGCATCTCGGGCGTGTCCGGGCTTGCCACGAAAACGAGCGCAGTCGAGTGGTTGCTCGCGAGTATCTTCGCGCACTTGCCGGCGAGTAAGGGCAAGGTAGCGGCGGTCTGCTTCAACGTGAAAGGCCCGGATCTGTGCTTCCTCGATCAGCCGGCGAGCGCCCTCTCCGACGAAGATCGAGCGATCTACCAGCGGCTCGGGGTGCCGGCGACGCCATTTGCGAACGTGCGGTACTTCGCGCCCTGGTCGGCGAAGGGCGGCCAGCTCGCGACGCTCCGGTCGAACGACGCACTGCAGCACAATGTGCAGCCCCTCACTTGGGGACTGAAGGAGACGCTGCAGTACGCCGAGGTCCTGCTCAACCGCGACGACATCGACGCCAAGGCCGACGCGCTAATCGATTTCATCAAAGAGCGCGTCGTCGACCAGACATTCAGCGACCCCATGCTCGAGCGGTCACACCTGGTGCGGTCGTTCTCGGACTTGGAGCAGTGGTTCCGCGAGTTGCTGCGAGGGCTCGAGGGGCGGAACGCCGACGTCTGGCGCACGCACCATGTGGCGACCATCCGGAAGGTGCGGAACAGGCTCTCGAATATCTCGACACGCTGCAAGGGCCTGGTGACCGACGACGGGTCGGTCAGTGACCTGCCCTTCAAGCAGTTTGAGGATCGTGCGGTCTACGTCGTGGACGTCGCGAATCTCGAAGAGGATGCGCAGGATCTCGTTTTCGCGCGCGTCGTCTCGCAGCTGCGCGAACATCTTGAGAAGCGGCAGCTCGGCGTCGACCAGATCGTCGTCTTTGTGGACGAGCTCAACAAGTATGCGCCGGCCGACGGTCCAGACACGTACGTCCGGAAGATGCTGCTCGATATTGCTGAGCGTGGGCGCTACCTCGGGCTCGTGCTCTTCGGCGCCCAGCAGTTCCGCTCACAGGTGCATCGCCGTGTCGTGGGTAATAGCGGAACGTCACTGTACGGTCGAATGGATCCTGACGAGCTCGCGACGGCTGGTTACCAGACGCTCGCGCCAGCGACGAAGGCGCGCCTCGCCACACTTGAGAAGGGACAGTTAATGGTGCGGCATCCGCACTTTGGGCAGCCGATTTTCGTGCGTTTCCCGCGGCCGGCGGTGCTCTCCGGGCGGGAGGGTGTGGAGCGGTTCCCACAGGCCGAGGAACTCACGCTCGAGCAGTCGGTGGCGAAGGCGTTGCGCCGACTCGACCCGGCGATCACGGTAGGCTGGGTGCAGGATCAACTCGCGCTCGCGGGCGAGGACGACGACGGAGTTCTGCGCGCGCGAAATCGGACGCTGCAGGCACGACCGGACGATGTAAAGGCGTTCTTCAAAGCGCAGTTGAAGAAGCGGGCAACGCCGGAGGTCGCAGCGCGCCGAGGGCCGGCGCCGTTGCGGGTACCGCCACCGGATGATGTGTACGGATGACGTCGAGAGGAGCCCGTCGCAGCGAGACGGGAGAGGTCGACGGTAACGCGCGGAAAGAGGGTGCGGCTACAGTCGCCGTGATTGGCGGGTAGATTTCCGGTCGCGTGCGCATCGTCCATCTCTCCGACCTGCACCTCGGGTTCCGCCAGTTCCAGCGGCAGACCCCCGCGGGCATCAACCAGCGCGAAGCCGACGTCGCGCTGGCCTTCGCACGCGCGATCGACAAGTTGATTGCGCTTGCGCCCGACGTGATCCTGATTGGCGGCGATGTGTTCCACACCGTACGACCGACGAACACGGCGATCCTGCACGCGTTCCGGCAGTTTGCTCGCTTGGTGGACGCGCTACCCGACACACAGATCGTCGTCATCGCTGGCAATCACGACATGCCGCGTTCGACCGAGACGATCTGCATCCTGCGACTCTTCGAGCAGGGATTCACGGCGCGCGCGCGTCCGGGTGCGTCGGGCGAGGCGCTGCCGGCGCTGCCGATCCACGTGGCCGACCGCGAGGCCAGGCGGATCCACTTCCCACACCTCGACCTCTCGGTGCTCGCGGTGCCGGATCTCCCACCGGGGACGGTCGAGCTCGCCCCAGATCCGGCGGTGAAGTACAACGTGCTACTGCTGCACGGTGAGGTACAGGGCGCGCTCCCGCATGCGGACGGTGCCGATCGCGCGGCACTGCAAATCCCGCTCACGGATGTGACGCGCGTCGGGTGGGACTACGTCGCGCTCGGACACTACCACGTCTACAAACGGATTGCGGACCACGTGTACTACTCCGGCTCGCTCGAGTACACGAGTACCAATCCGTGGGGTGAACTGGCTGAGGAGAAGGCGGCGAAGCTCCCCGGCAAGGGGATGATCGAACGCGATCTGGCCACCGGGAAACAGACCTTCCATCCGCTGCCCCCGAGTCGCGCGGTGCTCGATCTCACCCCGATCGAGGGGCGCGGGATGTCGGCGGCGGATATCGATGCGGCGATCCAAGCGGCGATTGCGCGTATCGCGACGGGCATCGATGGCAAGATCGTGCGGCTCGTGGCGAAAAACGTACCCCGGCACATCGCGCGCGATCTGGATCACAAGGCGCTGCGGGACTTACAGAAACGTGCGCTGCACTTCCATCTCGATATGCGCCGTCCCGAGATGGTGCGCCGTGAATCATCGGGCGCACCGGGGCGTCGGCCATCACTCGCAGAGACTCTGCGCGACGCATTGCATGCGCGTGTGGTCTCGGCGGGCGTGGAGCGTGATGCGCTGGTCGCGCTCGGGCTGCGCTACCTCGACGCGGCCGAGCTCTCGGAGCCCACTCGCGACTTTCCGGGGACCGACGGATGAAGCTCGCGCGGCTAAGGCTCACGAACTTTCGCCAGCATGCCGACACGGATATCGAGTTCGGCACCGGGCTCACCGGCATCATCGGCCCCAACGGCGCCGGTAAGTCGACGATTCTCGAAGCGATTGCCTGGGCGCTCTACGGCGGGAACACGGCACGCGGCGGCAATGAGTCGCTGCGTTTCAACCGGGCTCCGGCGCGGTCTCCAGTGCGCGTCGAGCTGGAGTTCAGCCTTGCCGGTCATCGCTATCGCGTCGTCCGTGGACTTTCGATGGCCGAGCTCTACCTCGATGATGGCGAGGTCGCGATCGCGAACTCAGTGACGACGGTCGCCGACATGCTACAGCGCCGCCTCGGAATGACGCGAACGGAGTTCTTTAACACCTATTTCACTGGGCAGAAGGAACTCGCCGTGATGCAGTCGCTCACGGCGAGTGAACGCGGGCAGTTTCTGTCACGCGTCCTTGGCTATGAGAAGCTCCGCGTGGCCCAGGAGCTCTGCGGAGCGCGCCGAAAGGAGCTTGGCAGCGAGATCGCAGGATTGCGCGCCGGGATGCCCGACCGCGACGCTTTCGCCGTGCAGGAGCGCGAGGTACAAGCGACCGTCACCGAGGCGGCGGCAGCGGCGCTCGAGGCGGAGCGGGTCGAACGCGAGACGACGGAGGCGCTCGAGTCGGTCGCGCCCAGCTGGCTCGCCGCGCAGACTGGGCGGGACGAGCGCCAGCGGATCGAGACCGAGCTTGCGGCCGTCGACGGTGAGTCGCTGGCGCTCACGCGCTCGGCGGAGCGTTTCCAGCAGGAACTCGCGGAGGTGCACGAGGCGCGCACCGCACTGGCGCCACTGCTGCCGGACATCGAGGTGTTCACCCAGACCCAGCACGCGATCGAGTCTCTGCGGACGCTCGCCGTGCACGACGGGCGGCGTCGTGCCGTGCTTGAGGCGCAGAGTGCGCTCGACGGCGAAGTCCGGGCGCTGCGGGAGCAGCGCGAGGGACTCGCGCGCGAGGTGGCGCTCGCGACCGCGGCGACGATCAATCTCGAGGAAAGCCGCCGCGTACACGAAGAGACGCACGGCAAGCTCGAAGCGCGGCGCACGGAGTGGGTGCGCGACCGCCAGGAGGTCGAGACCCGGCTGCGCGCCCTGCGTGAGCAGTATGCCGAGTTTCGCGACCAGCGCGACAAGCTCCTGCAGCTCGGTGAGGAGGGAGCCTGCCCCACCTGCACGCGACAGCTTGGTGAGCATTTCCGGACCGTGCTCGACGTGATCGAACGCCAGCTCGAGACCGTCGAGGCCGACGGGGTCTACTTCCGGTCCCGGATGGAGCAGGTCACTGCGATGCCAGCCGACATCGCGTATCTCGACGAGCTGCGCAAGCGCTTGCAGGAGGATGTCAGTCACCACGAGCGACGGCACGCGCAGGTCCTCGCGGCGGCGCAGCAGCTGCCACGCGTGGAGCGCGAGCTCGCGTCGAAGGATGCGCGCCTGGCGGCGGCCACGACTGAACTCGCCGGCATCCCGGGCGGGTACGACGCGGACTATCATAAGGCGCTTGAAGCGGAGCACACTCGCCTCGCCGCATTGTCTACGCTGGCCAATCGACTCACCACACGCATCGAGCGCGAGCCGGCGCTCCTGCGTGAGCGCGAGTTACTCGCCAGGCAACGGAGCGCGCTTGACGACCGCCGGATGGTTGCAGGGACGCGCCTCGCCGCACTGCGCTTCCCAGAGGAAGAGTATCAGGAACTCCGTCGGTTGCACGACGAGGTCGCGACGGCGTTCGCCGAGGCCGCGCGCGTCGCGGCTGGTGCGCGTGCGATGCGCCTGGTGGCGCAGGGCGCCGCCCAGCGCACCGCGGAAGCTCGCTCGGCGTTTGAGGGCCTCGACGCGCGCGTGGTGGCGCTCGACGACGACCGGCGGCTCCACGACGAACTTCACCGCGCGTACTCTGACCTGCGCACCGACCTCAACTTTCAACTGCGCCCTGAAGTCTCCGAAATCGCGTCGAATTTCCTGACCGAACTCACGGACGCACGCTACACCGAGCTTGAGCTCGACGACAAGTATCGGCTCATCGTCCTCGAGGAGGGCGTCGCGAAGCCCGTGATCTCCGGTGGCGAGGAGGATATCGCCAACCTCGTGTTGCGCCTCGCGATCTCGCAGATGATCGCCGATCGTGCGGGACAGGCCTTTTCGTTGCTCGTGCTCGACGAGGTCTTTGGTTCGCTCGACGACGTGCGGCGACGCAACGTGCTCGCGCTGTTACGCGGATTGCACGATCGCTTTGAGCAGGTCATCGTGATCACGCACATCGATGGTGTGCGCGACGGCCTCGACCGCGTGATCTCGGTCGGCTTTGACGAGCGCACCGGGGCGGCGATCGTCTCCCAGGTGGATCCATCTCCCGATGAGAGCGCACTCCTGTCTGCTGGGACCGCCGCATGAATGACGTCGCACATCGTGTGAGCGGGCCGTTTCAGATACGTCCCGAGGACGTTCCCGCACTCAACGTCGTATTCAGCAGCGCGTTCAGCGAGCGCTACCGGCGCGATGGCATGGTGGGAGTGCGCGTGCCACCACTGAATCCGCGAATCTGGAACTTCGCACTTGAGGGGGCGGACAGCGGCGCGATGCTCTGGCGCGACGGACTGGGGAAGCTGGCGGCGTTCAACCTCGCGCATTTTTCTGGACGCGAGGGCTGGATGGGTCCGCTGGCGGTGCGCGAGGATCTTCAGGGCCGCGGACTGGGCCGCACGGTCGTGCGCGCGGGCATCGACCATCTGCGTGCCGCCGGCTGCACGGTGATCGGGCTCGAGACGATGCCCCGTACCATGGACAATATCGGCTTCTACGGTAGCCTCGGGTTTGTGCCCGCGCGCCTCACCCTCACCCTCACGGTTGATGCGACATCGCCTGCTGATGCGCCGCCGCCAGTGCTCAGCATGCTCGAAACGGGTAAGCGCGAGGCGGCCATCGCCGAGTGTGCCGGGCTCACCGAGCGGGTCCGCCCGGGCTCCGACTACTCGCGTGATATCAGGCTCACGTTGCGACACGGTATCGGCGACTGCGTGATGTTGCGCGATGCGGCGGGCGCCTTGGAGGGTTTCGCGCTGTTCCACGACGTGCCGCTCGTGGAGGGTCGGAGCCGCGAGGAGGTCCGTCTGCTCAAGTGCGTACTCGCCGAGGAGGCGATGATGGCGCGAATGGCCATCGCCCTCTCGGTGCAGGCGCGGAGGAGTGGTGCGCTCCGGTGCGCATTGCGTCTACAGGGGGAGTATCAGACGGCGTTTCGCGCGCTGATCGCCGCCGGCGCGCGCGTACGGTGGTCCGATCTGCGAATGACGCTCTCAGGGATGGAGGAGCGCCCGCTGGCGCGCGGACTCGTGCTTTCGAACTGGGAGATCTAACCCGCCTGCGACGAACCGCGCGGCCAGCCGTCGGCGCCGCGACTACTTCTCGGGGTCGCCCTTTCGGCCGGCGGTTCGAGCACGCTCGGAGCGCTTGATCGCGGCGAGAACGATGAAAAATAGGCCCAGCGTCAGCAGGCCGTGGATGAAACCCGGGGCTTCGAAGGCGAAGGTCCCTGCCGCCCAGAGGGCGAGCATGGCGAGTCCGGCGATGGTGAGCAGGTCCATCGTATTGGGGTCGGGGTGCGATTGACCTTCAAGTTATCGCACCCTACATTCGACACCAGTGGTATTCGGGGCGAAGAGAATTATTTTTTGAGCCGATAAGTCCTCGGAAGCGGATCCAACATCTCTATCCACGTCATGCCCGGACGCCGGGAAGTCGGAAGTAGGGTGCGGGCCTTAGCGTTCGACAGGGCTTCAAGAACACCTCTTCGTTCCCACTCTTGCCGAAGCCCCGTCCCGTCGGACGGGGCTTCGGTTTACCGGCCCGCGAGGGGTCGGAGCCTCGCGAACCCCCGCCCTGCGGTACAGGCTTCAGGGTATCTTTCGCGACAGGCGCCCTCCAGGGCTGCGACAGTCCACATACCAGTACAACCATGCCGATCGTCTCAATCACTCGAATCGTTCGGTTCAACGCCGCCCACCGCGTGTACAACCCCGCGTTTAGCGATGCGGAGAACGACCGGCTGTTCGGGAAGTGCAATAATCCCAACTGGCACGGCCACAACTACACGCTCGAGATCACCGTCGAGGGCGACGTGAATCCGGACACGGGATTCGTGGTCAACCTCAGCGACGTGAAACGGATCGCCGAACGCGAGATCGTGGACGCGATTGACCACAAGAACCTCAATCTCGATGTCCCGTTCATGGCGGGAACGATTCCAACGACCGAGAACCTGGTCGTGGCCTGTTGGCGGATCCTCGCGCTGCACTGCGCGCCCGCGCGCCTGGCCAAGCTCAAGCTCTGGGAGACGGAGAATCAGTATGTCGAGTACGACGGCCGCTGAGACGATACTGACAATGACAAAACCCATTTCGGGAAGCGATCAGATTCAGGCGGATTCGCAGCTGAACGGCGAGCGGAAGCTTGAGTTCGCGAACCTCATTCGCCGTGAGCTCGAACTCATCGGCGAGGACCCCCAACGCGAGGGGCTCCTGAATACGCCAGAGCGCGTGGCGAAGTCGATGAGCTGGCTCACGCGCGGCTACGGCATGAGCGTGGCCGACGTCGTTGGTGACGCGCTGTTCGAGGAGCCGCACGCGTCGATGATCGTGGTTCGCGATATCGAATTCTATTCGATGTGTGAGCATCACATGCTGCCGTTCTTCGGGAAGGCCCACATTGCCTACATTCCCGCCGGACGCATCGTGGGACTGAGCAAGTTGCCGCGCATCATCGATGTCTTCGCGCGCCGGCTTCAGGTGCAGGAACGACTCACCGAACAGGTCGCCCAGGCGATCGAGGATGTGCTGCATCCGGCCGGTGTCGGCGTGGTGATGGAATGCGAGCATCTGTGCATGATGATGCGAGGCGTCGAGAAGCAGGCGTCGCGCACGATCACCTCGGCGCTACGCGGCTCGTTCAGGGCCGACGGCAGGACGCGTGACGAGTTCCTCAGCTTAGCATATGGCAGCAGGAGTCACCGATGAGCCGCTGCGTCCCGACGGAGGCGCATTGACGGGGCTGCTCCATGGCCGAACGGCACTCGTCACCGGCGCGTCGCGCGGCATCGGCGCCGCCTGTGCCAGATCACTCGCGGCACTCGGTGCTCGTCTGGTGCTTGTCTCACGCGGCGCCGGCCCGCTCCATGCGCTGGCGGAGGAGATCGGTCCGGGGGCGATCGCCGTCGCGAGCGATCTCGTCGAGCCGACGGCGGCAGCCCAGATCTCGCGACTGGCGCACGACGCGATCGGCGGCGCGCCCGACATTCTGCTCCATGCGGCGGGCAGCTTTCCGCTGTCGAGGATTGAGGCACTGACCGACAACGAGCTCGACACGGCACTGGCGCTCAACGTTGCGGCGCCGTTGCGCCTCACCCGTGCCTTTCTCGTGGCGATGCGGACACGCGGCAGCGGGCACGTG
This sequence comes from Gemmatimonas phototrophica, assembly GCA_945869195.1. Classification (GTDB taxonomy): domain Bacteria; phylum Gemmatimonadota; class Gemmatimonadetes; order Gemmatimonadales; family Gemmatimonadaceae; genus Pseudogemmatithrix. The sequence goes on from CAMBNV010000003.1 coordinate 207,312, forward strand.
GTGACCATCGGCTCGGTGGCCGATCGTCTGATTTTCCCATCCAACGCGGCCTATGCCGCCAGCAAGCACGCCCTGCGCGCCGTGCACGAGACGCTGCGCGCCGAGACGCGCGGGAGTGGCATCCGCGCGACACTCGTCTCACCGGCGGCGACGGATACCGCGCTCTGGGACACGCATGACCCCGACGGGTCGGCGCACCTGCCGTCGCGCCACGAGATGTTGCGCGCTGAAGACGTCGCCGAGGCGGTGGTCTGGGCGGTGACGCGCCCGGCCCACATTGACGTCGAAGAGATTCGGCTCGCACGGAGCTAGACGCGCGAAGGGTGCCCACGACGGTGTCTGCGCCCCTCAGGATCAACTCCACCAAGTGCTGGTTCGGTGTGACATGCGTCGGGTCGCAGGAGTCGGAGCAGGCACAGGCGCGGTGACAGTGTCCCGCGGATACTTTTCGTGGGATCATGAGTACCGACCCATCGACCTCCCATGCGCCTTGAACTCGCTGAACGGCTCTGTTGCCCGTCGGCGCACGCGCCGACACCGCTGATCCTGGTCCGGCAGCTTGCCGTGGAGCGTGAGTTGATCACCGGAATGCTCGGGTGTCCGGTCTGTCAGCTTGAGGCGCGGATTGCCAACGGTGATGTGCACTTTGGCCCCATGGTCGCGGTCGCGAGCGAGAGCGAGAGCATGGGAGCGGCGCCAGTTGCGGCCGTCCCCGATATCGACCGCGTGATGGCGCTGCTTGGCCTCGCGGAGGCCGGTGGCGCGGTGCTGTTGACGGGCCGCTATGCAGCGCTCGGTCCGCGCCTCGCCGTGCGCGCCGAGGTGAGCGTCGTCGTGATGGGGCCCCTGCGGGACCCGCCGACGCCGAACGCCGACGGCGCGGGAGTTAGCGTCCTGTACGGGCCACTCGATCGACTCCCGTTCACCGACGGCACCTTTCGCGGCGTGGCGCTCGACGTTGCGCTCCCGCTGGGCCTCGTGACCGAGGCGGTGCGTGCGACGAGCCTAGGCGGGCGCGTGCTCGCCCCCGTCGCCGTCGCGCCACCGGTCGGGGTGAAAGAACTCGCGCGCGACGACCAGGAATGGGTCGCCGCGCGCGAGCACAGCAGGCCGATGGTGGAGCTCACACGGCGTCAGTGACGATCGGCCTAGGCCTCGTGTTCGCTCTCATACAGTGAATCGATAAGCGTCCGGTAGCTTGCGTCGATCACTTTCCGTTTTACGCTGAGTTTGGGGGTGAGCTCTCCTCGCTCGATCGAGAAGTCGTGTTCGAGCAGTCCGATCTTCTTCGGTGACTCGAAACTCGCGAGTCCCTGGAGCGTGCTGCGGACCTCCGAGTCCATCTTCGCCTGGATCGCCGGTAGTCGCAACAGCTCCGCGCGGTCGGTCCAGAGGATGCCAGTACGCGTGGCCCACTTCTCTAACTCGTCCCAGCTCGGGACGACCAGGACGATGGGGAACTTCCGTCGGTCGCCGATCATGACAGCCTGCGAGACGTAGGTGTTGAGCTTGATTCGGTTCTCGATTGGTTGGGGCGGAATGTTCTTGCCCCCCGCGGTCACAATGATCTCCTTCTTGCGGTCGGTGATCCGCAGAAACCCGTCCTCGAGTACTCCGATGTCGCCAGTGCTGAACCAGCCGTCAGCGTCGATCGCTTGGGCGGTCGCGTCGGGGCGGTTGAAGTAGCCCTGCATAACGTGCGGACCGCGTGTGAGGATCTCACCGTCGGCTGCGATCCGCACTTCGACTCCGGCTCCGCACTTTCCGACCGAGCCGATACGGAAGGCGTCGGGGGTGTTGACCGCAATCACCGGGGACGTCTCGGTGAGGCCGTAGCCCTCGAGGATGGTGAGGCCAGCCGCATAGAAGAACTTGTTGATCGCCGGCGCCAGCGGCGCGCCGCCCGAGATGAAGTATTTGAGTCGCCCGCCGGTGCGCTGGGCGAGCTTGGCGAAGACGAGTTTTGTTGCGAGGCCATATTGCCAGGCGAGCAAGCCGCCCGGTTCCCGGCCGGCGAGCTTCTCGTCGGCCCAGCGGTCGGCGACGTTGCGCGCCCACGCGAAGATCTTTGCCTTGATCACGCCGCCCGAGGTCGCATTCTCTAGCACGCGGGCGTAGAGCTTTTCGAAGATCCGCGGCACGGCCATCGCGAAGTGCGGCTTCACTTCGGTGAGGTTCAGCCCGACCGCGTCGATGCTCTCCGCGTACGCGATACTTACGCCGCACGAGAAGAAGAGGTAATCGCCCATTCGTTCAAAGATGTGCGATAGAGGGAGAAAGCTCAGCGCGATCTCGCCGGCGTTCAGCGGTACGGCCTGCTGTGCCGCGAGCACATTCGACGAGAGGTTGTCATGCGTGAGCATCACGCCCTTCGGCAGACCAGTCGTGCCCGAGGTGTAGATGAGCGTCGCGAGATCGCCTGGATTGACCGCCAGTGCCCCCGCCTTCCACTCGGCAGCCTTGGCCGCGGAGTCGAGCGCAGCCCCTTTGGCCTCGAGTTCGGCGAAGCTGTAGTCCACGCCCGGCGGCTTCGGCTCCACGAAGCTGATGATCGCCCGCACCGTCTTGAACTGCGCGCGGACGCTCGCGGCCTTGCTCGCCTGCACCTCAGTCGAGACGAAAAGCGCGACCGCTCCGGAGTCATTCAGCGGATGCACGATCTGGTCGCCAGGGAGGGTCGGGTAGATCGGTACGTCGGTCATCCCTCCGCCCAAGCACGCCCAGTCGGCCAGCGCCCACTCTGGGCGATTTTCCGACATGATCCCGATACGATCGCCGCGCTGCACGCCGATCGCCCCCAGCCCCAGCGAGACGCGGCGCGAGCGCTCGAGCACCTGCGCATGCGAAATCGGCGTGAAGGCGCCGTTTGTCTTGTACTGATATGCGTTGGGGAGCGCGAACGTCTCGATAGCCTCAAAGAAGATCGCGGTTAACGTGGTCTGGCTCGTGCGGGGTCCGCCGGCAGCATGCATCACGAGGTATCCGGGTCGTTAGGGGTTCACGGAACGGGAGGAGCGATTCTCACCACGAAACGCACGGGACTGCCCGGGACAGGCGCGCCATGCAAACGGATATCGGCAAGGACGATGAAGCTGTCGACTGGTGCGGGGATTCGTGTCGAAAAGATCCGGAGTCGCCGCGCGGACATGCCATCGGCCCCCGTGGTGTCGACGGCACTGCGAGTCCCGCTCGACGTCTGCAGGACGGCCCACGTAGTGTCGCTCGCCGCTAGAGTATCACGGGCGTGCACCGTCCGCCAGCGCACACGCCAGCCGCCGACACCCGGAATCACGCCCGGGCTCACGCCGATGAGGTCGTCACTTACGAGGGCGATCCTCATCTCCGGCGCCACGTTGGTGGTCAGGTCGGGGATCGCGTAGGTCATCGTCAGTCTCGAAGCCCCCGTGGCAAATGTCGAATCGGGGCGGCGCGTGACGCGCACGAGGCGGTCGTCGCTCTGCAGGTCGCCGAGCGAGGCGACCACGCGCACCGTACCATCGCGGCGCGTCGTCGCACGCATGGTGCCGTTGGAGTCGACCACGACGCCGGTGTCGAGCGTGAAATAGCGGAACGGTGCGTCAGGGATGAGGCGGCCGTGCGCGTCGAATGCGCGCGCACGAAGGGGGGCGGCCGCGCCGAGCGAGTCGCGCAGGGTGTCGCCGGCGATGAGCGCGGGCCAGGGGATGCCGTCGAACGCAAGGTACGACACGTTCCCGATGCCGGTGCCGAGCTCAGCGCACGAGGCGATCGCGAAGAGCGTCCCCGCGGCCCCGAGCCGCGCGAGTCGACCCACGCCATGGGCGCGCCGTGGGATCACAGCCCCACCCGTTCGGCGAGCCGCGTGGCGAGGTTCACGTACGCCTGCGACGCGGGGTCGGCGGGGGACCGAAGCACGGCCGGCTGTCCAGCGGCGAAGGATTCAGCGACGGCATAGCTGCGTGGCACGACGATATCGAGCATAAGGTGCGCCGGCACTTTTTCACGGATGTACGCAGCGGTCGTCTGGCAGGCCGGATTGCCTTCTTCGTACATCGTGAGGAGGATCCCGTCGAAGACTAGGCGTTCGTGCTCTGTGACGATGTCCTGAATGCCGCGGAGGATTTGCGGCGTCGTCTGCAACGCGAGCGGCTCGGCCTGGAGCGGGATCAGGACGCGGTCGGAGGCGGCGAGCGTCGCGCGCGTGACCGGGCCCAGGCCGGGCGGTGTGTCGACAACCACGATGTCGCATCGCTCGGCGGCGGCGGTCAGCATGCGCGCCAGAAGGTTAGAGGAGGCGATCTGCTCCCCGTAGCGCGTGTGGTCGGCCTCGTCGGTCACGCTGCCCGCCAACATCACTCGGAGCCAGGGAAGCGAGGTGGGGAGGAGCACGTCGCGTAACAGGCGCTCGCCCGAGAGGTAATCGGCGAAGCCATACGTCGGGTGCCCGCGGCGGAGGCCGGCGCCGAATCGCACCGAGCCTTGCGGGTCGACGTCGACGAGCAACGTCTTGAGGCCTCGGCGCGCGAACGCGGCGGCGAGGTTTACGGCGGTCGTTGTTTTGCCGACTCCCCCTTTCTGGCTCACGACTGCTAGGACCGTGCCCACGCTATTCCCCTACTGGTGGCGAAGCCCCGTCAGCCGGAGCTCGCAGTTGATCGAGAGAACCCTGCGCGTGCGCCACCCAGCGCGCGGCGTCGGGACCGGTTGGTGGATGCGCCAAGAAGGCGGAGAGATGCTTGGTCGCTCCGGTCGCATCGCCACGCTTGATGAGCAGGAACGCGAGACCGTAGTGCGCACCAGACAGCGACGGATCGAGATCGAGCGCCTTCCGATAGGCGCGGACGGCTTCTTCGACACGCCCGATCTTGGTGAGCGCAATCGCCATGTTCTGGAGGATCTTCACTTCGTTCGGACGCTCCCGAAGCGCGAGCCGGTAGCTTGTCACCGCGGCATCGAAATCGCCCTGACGCTCCAGCACCAGCGCCTCGTTGAGATAATCGAGACGCTGCCGGTTCTGTGCGGACTCGGAACGGCCGCCGAAGAGGCGGTCCCAGAAGGACATAGCGTGTCGGTGCGAGGCGGGGAGTCCCGACAAGTTATGGGTGCGCGAGAGGCCCAGCAACCGCGATTACGCCTGCGGGAACTAAGGCGTAGCTTGCGGTCGTACCCCAACCCGGACTCAGGAGCGCGCATGGCCGCCCGCAAAGTGCCACACCTCCCAGTTCGGGACACCATGCAGGTGGATTGGCCCTTCTTCGGCGAGCTCTCGCGGGCTCTCGCCCTCAAGGTCTCCAAGGTCTACGACCCCGAGCTCGTGGTGGGGGTCGCCACGGCTGGAGTCGTCCCCGGGGCCGCCATCGCTGCGATGCTCGACCGTCCGTTCCACTCAATCATCGTGAGTCGTCGCTACCTCTCCACCAAGGTGCGCGACAAGCCCGCGGTCCTTTCGGCCGCGCCGCCGGATGTGCTCGGCCGACGGGTGCTGATTGTCGACGAGACCTGCCGCGATGGCGACACGTTGCGACTCGCCATCGCGGCGATCATTAATGCCGGGTCGTCAGAGGTGCGCACCGCGGTCAGCTTCAAAACTGGGAGCTACACGCCGGACTTCCATGCGCTCGCGACCGACAGCGTGATTGTGCTGCCTTGGGACCGAGAGACCATCGTGGATGGGGAACTGCGACCCAATCCTAAGTACGGGCCTGGCGGCGGGTACTGAGCGACGAGCCGGTGTCGCCTACTCGAGCTCGCCGAGCGCATCTTCGTACCCGACGCCCTCGGCGAGGCGCTGATACACGTGCCCGAGTATCTCCGGGCTACCGACGATGAATCGGCACCGCGCGGCACCGCTGGAGCGGCACTCGACCTCTTGGCACCAGAGTTGACCGTCGGAGATGTGGCCGAAGAAATCGGCGAGCAGTCCCGCTGAGTAGTAGCAGGATGGGTAGGGCATCGCCGCGTCGGGATCGGACTCGGACCAGTTCGCAGCGTCGAGTGCGACGACTGCGTCGCCGAGCGAGGTGATGCTCACCGCCCCCCATCCAGCTTGTGCGAAGAAGTGCGCCGCCGACTCTTGAAAGAGGCTGATCGGGAGCTGCTCCGGCGCGGCGAGGCCATTCTCCGCGCACCACGCACGGAACGCCTGGAACAGTGACGCACCGCCGGCGCCCCCCGCTTCCTGTAGCATGCTCGCGAAACCGACGCCGAGGTCGCGTACGAGCGCGGCGCGGAGCGCCCGTAGCGATGCGTGCGGCACGGCGGAGAGGGTGCCGGGGCTTATGGTGCGAGCAGTCAGCATATCAGGAAAGAAACGCTTAGGTGGCGAGACGCCGCAAGAGTTCGGCTTCGTCAATCACGGTCACACCCAGTTGCTGCGCCTTCTCGAGCTTGCTGCCGGCCTCCTCACCCGCGACCACGATGTCGGTCGACTTGGACACCGAACTCGTCACTTTTCCGCCGGCGTTCTCGACCAACTCGGTCGCCTGGCTGCGCGAGAGTGTGGGGAGCGTACCGGTGAGGACCATCTTGAGGCCCTTGAAGACCCCGTCGCTTCCAGCGGCGCGCGGCTCATCGATCCGAAGTCCGGCCGCGCGGAGCTTGGAGAGCATCCGTTGAACCGACTCGTTGTGACACCAGGCGTGGACCGCCTCGGCCATGGTGTGCCCAAGGCCGTGGAGTGCCTCAAGTTCATCCACGGACGCCGCCTCGAGCGCGTCAAGCGTTCCGAAGGATCGCGCAAGGAGCTTCGCCGACTCGGCACCAACGTGGCGGATACCGACCGCAATGAGCAGGCGTGAGAGCGGTTGCTGCCGCGAGGCGTCGATTGCCGCGACGAGCTGTTCGGCGCTCTTTTCTGCGAACCGTTCGAGTCTCGCGACCTGCTCGACCGTCAGCGAGTAGAGATCGCCCGCGTCGTCGACGAGCCCGGCGGCCAATAACTGCTCGATCCGCTGGTAGCTGAGCCCGCGAATATCCATCGCGTCGCGCGAGGTAAAGTGGGCGAGCGCCTCGAGACGGCGACCGGCGCAGCGGACGTTGGGGCAGTAGCTCGCGACCTCTTCTTCGTCGCGCACGACCGCGGTGCCGCACGCCGGGCAGTGCGTCGGTGCCTGGACGACGCGCTCTTCGCCTGTGCGCCGCTCAGGCACCGGACCGAGGATCTGCGGGATCACCTCGCCCGCCCGCTTGACGAGTACCGTGTCGCCGATCCTTAGGTCCTTCTCGGCGACCAGATCAAAGTTGTGCAGTGTGGCGTAGTTGATCGTAGCCCCACCGACGTCGACCGGCGCGAGCACCGCACGCGGGGTGAGCGCGCCCGTGCGCCCGACCTGCACTTCAATATCGAGCAACACGGTCTCCGCGATGTCGGGTGCGAACTTTCTCGCGATTGCCCATCGAGGCACGCGGCCGCCGATCAGACCAAGTTCCGACTGTAATGCAAGCCGATTCACTTTGACGACCCCGCCATCTATCGCGAATGGCAGCGTGGCGCGAGTCGTGCTCTCGAGGTCGCGGGCCCAGGCGTTCACATCGTCGAGCGTGGCGCATGGCCGCCGGTGCGGTGCGACGGGGATGCCCCAGCTCTCAAGCGTTTCGAGCAGCGCCCATTGGGTGCGGAACGGCAGTGCTGCATTGCCAGGCACGGCGAACGCATAGCCGAAAAATCGGAGCGGTTTTTTGGCGGTCTCACGCGGATCTTTCTGGCGCAGCGCACCGGCGGCCGAGTTTCGTGGGTTGGCAAAGACGTCTTCGCCGGCCTTCGCACGATCAGTATTCATGCGTTCAAAGCCGTCAAATGTCATATACACCTCGCCTCTGATCTCAATCACCTCGGGCCAGCCGCTGCCCTCGAGGTGGCGCGGCACGTCGGCGATGGTACAGATATTTGCGGTGACGTCCTCGCCGACGGAGCCGTTGCCACGCGTCGCGCCGGTCGCAAGCGTACCGTTGCGATAGGTGAGCGAGACAGCAGCGCCGTCGATCTTCAGCTCACAGCAGTACCCCTCCTCGCCTACCGCGCTGCCAACGAGCTTCGCGACCCGATCCTGCCACTCGACGAGTTCCGTCTCGTCGAACGCGTTGTCGAGCGACGCCATCGACACAAGGTGTGTGTACTTCGCTAGAGGGCTCGCGGTAACGGCAGCACCGACCCGCTGGGTGGGCGAGTCGGCATCGTGGAGTGCAGGATGCTCGCGTTCGAGCGACTGCAGCTCTCGGAAGAGTGTGTCGTATGCGGCATCCGCGAGCGTGGGTTTGTCGAGGACGTAGTACTCATGCGCTGCTCGCTCGAGCAGGCGGCGCAACTCGACCACCCGAGTAGCCGTACTCACGCGGCGCCAGCCTCGGGGTCGGCGCACTGGTGTCCGGCCTGCGGAGTGAGCGCGGCGTGAGTCGGCGTGGCAATCAGCATCGGGCGTCCTCTGCAGTGGGGGGCGGTGCGATGCGCGCGGAGCAGCAATAGGTCTGGCGGTCGAAATCTTCTGGGCGCTGGTTCGTCTGAGAGACGAGAGCGCATACTGAACGTTGGCGGGTGACGCGAGGTGGGTCAATGACGGTCGTGGAGCTAATCGAGCGGAAGCGGGACGGGGGAGTGCTCAGTCCCGAGGAGTGGCGCGCACTTATGGCGCAGTACGCTGCCGGCGTTGTGCCCGATTACCAGATCGCGGCCCTCGCGATGGCGGTCTATTTCCGAGGGATGGACGCGGTCGAGACCGAAGCACTCATGACGGCGATGCTCAATAGTGGCCGCCGGCTCGATCTCGATCATCTCACGGTACCGCGCGTGGACAAGCATTCCACCGGCGGCGTGGGTGATAAAGTGTCGATCGTCCTTGCCCCGCTGGTTGCGGCCTGCGGCGTGGCCGTGCCGATGATGTCGGGGCGCGGCCTCGGCCATACGGGCGGCACACTCGACAAGCTCGAGAGTATCCCCGGCTTCCGCACCCGCCTCACGCTCGAGGAGGCGGCGCGCCAGGTCGAACGGATCGGCTGCGTGCTTATAGGCCAGACCGACGAGATTGCCCCCGCCGATCGGCGGTTCTACGCGCTGCGCGATGCGACCGCCACTGTCGAGGCGATCCCCCTTATCGCGGCCAGCATCATGAGCAAGAAACTCGCCGAGGGGCTCACCGGGCTCGTGCTGGACGTGAAGACCGGCGCTGGTGCGTTCATGACACGGCTCGACGACTCACTCACGCTCGCCGCGACGATGATCGCCATCGGCGAACGCCACGGGTGCCCCACGGTCACGTTGCTTACGAACATGGACTCCCCGCTTGGCGTGGCCTGTGGTAACGCGATCGAGATCACGGAGTCGATCGACGTCCTCAGGGGCGGTGGGCCGGCCGATCTCCGCGAAGTGACGATGGCATGCGCCGCCGAGATGCTGGTCCTGGCCAAGCTGGCACCGTCGCTGACTGCCGCGCGCGCACGCGCAGTTCGGGCACTCGAGAGCGGGGCCGCCCTCGAGAAGTTCCGCGAGATTATCGAGGCGCAGGGCGGCGATCCGCGGGTCGTGGACGATCCCGAGTCGTACTTGCCAGGCGCGGCAATCCGGTCGGTCGTACGCGCCGAACGGGCGGGGATCGTGCAGCGGGTCGAACCCCGCATCATCGGTCGGGCGATCACGGCACTCGGTGGGGGGCGCGCAAAGGTCGAGGATACCGTCGACCCCGCGGTGGGCTTTCTCGTGCATGTGCGGCCCGGCACGGCGGTGCAGGTCGGCGACGCGGTGGCGACGATTCTCGCGAACGACGCGTCGCGCGAGTCGGCAGCGCGGGCGGCGATCGGTCGTGCGATTGAGTTCGGCGAGGCACTCCCCCTGGCGCGCCCGCTCGTTTCGCACCGGGTGACCAAAGAGGGGGTGGAAGAATTGGGCGTCTCGGGTGCAACTTAGGTCCCTATGAACATCGAGCAGCTGGGCGCCCTTGGGGCGCAGGGAGTCGCTGCGGGCACACTGCTCGCGTGGGCTGGCCTCGTCTACATCACGCGGCCAGTGTCGACGGGCGGGATGAACGCCTCATCGCACCTCTGTCTTGCGGCGGCGGCACTTATGCCGTTCGCGCTGATGGCGGCTGCGCACGTCTGGCTCGCGCTCCAGCTCCGCCATGGCGCGGACTCGATTCGCGGCTGACCCCGGAGCGACGCCACCGCAGTGAGATGAGCGACGAAGGGCCGGAGCAACTGCTCTGGCCCTTCGTCGCTCGCCATGGTCCGCGATGCGCTTAGATGTCGAGGTTCGAGACAAACTTTGCGTTGGTCTCGATAAAGAGTCGGCGGGGTTCGACCTCGTCACCCATGAGCGTCTGGAAGGTCTCGTTCGCGAGGAACGCATCATCCATGGTGACCTTCAGGATGGTGCGCGTCTCGGGGTCCATCGTCGTCTTCCAGAGCTGGTCGGGGTTCATCTCACCGAGACCCTTGTAGCGCTGCATCATCAGATTGACCTTACCGTCCGGACCGCCGCCCATGCGGGCAGCGATCACATCGCGTTCGGCCAGGTCGTACGCATAGTACTCCTCCTTTCCCTTGGCGACGCGGAAGAGCGGCGGCTGCGCGATGTAAATCATGCCGGCGTCGATCAGCTCGGGCATCTGGCGGAAGAAGAACGTCAGGAGGAGCGTTCTGATATGGGCGCCGTCGACATCGGCGTCGGTCATGATGATGATCTTGTGATATCGGACGTTCTCGAGCGAGAACTCCTCCTTGATGCCGGCGCCGATCGCCGTGATGATCGTGCGGATTTCTTCGTTGCTGAGGATCTTGTCGATCCGCGCCTTCTCCACGTTGAGGATCTTGCCGCGCAGCGGGAGGATCGCCTGGAACATGCGGTCGCGTCCCTGCTTGGCCGAGCCGCCGGCGGAGTCGCCCTCGACGAGATAGATCTCGCACATGGCAGGATCGGAGAGCGAGCAGTCGGCAAGTTTGCCCGGCAGGTTGCCGACGTCCAGGGCCGACTTCTTGCGGGTGAGATCGCGCGCCTTGCGGGCCGCTTCACGCGCGCGCGCGGCCGAGAGCGCCTTGTCGAGGATGATGTTCGCGACCCGCGGGTGCTCCTCGAGGAAGGTCGAGAGCCACTCGTTCACCACCGTCTTGACCGCGCCCTCGACCTCGGAGTTGCCGAGCTTTGTCTTGGTCTGCCCCTCAAATTGCGGCTCGCGGACCTTCACCGAAAGCACCGCGGTGAGGCCCTCGCGCGCGTCGTCGCCGGAGAGCTTGACCTCTTTGTCCTTCTTGGCAAACGACGACTTATCGAGATGTTTGTTGATCACGCTGGTGAGTGCCGACTTGAAGCCGGTGAGGTGCGTGCCACCCTCATGCGTGTTGATGTTGTTCACGAACGAGAAGACGTTTTCGTTGTAGCCGTCGTTGTACTGTAGCGCGACCTCGATCTCGATGTCGTCTTTCGCCCCCTCGAGGTAGAGCACCTCGGGGTGGAGCGGCCGCTGCTTCGCATTCAGGAAGGCGACGAATTCCCGCAGACCGCCCTTCGCGTGAAAGGCCTCCGCCTTTTCCCGGCCCTCGCGCTCATCGGAGAGCGTGATCGTCACGCCCTTGTTCAGGAACGACAGTTCCCGGAGTCTCGTCGCCAAAGTCGAGTAGTCATATTCGAGCTCGGTAAAGATCTGGGGATCAGGCTTGAAGTAGACCTTGGTGCCCGTCTCCTTCGCCTTCACGGGGCCGAGGACCTTGAGCTTGGTCGTCGTGTCGCCGCGGACGAAGTCCATGTAATGCTCTTTCCCCTCGCGCTTTACCCAGATGCGCAAGACCTCGGAGAGCGCGTTCACCACCGACACGCCCACGCCATGGAGACCGCCCGACACCTTGTAGGTGTTCTTGTCGAACTTGCCGCCCGCGTGCAACACGGTGAGTGCGAGCTCGACCCCAGGGAGCTTTTCGATCGGGTGGATGTCGACCGGAATGCCACGGCCGTTGTCCTCCACGGTCACCGAGTTGTCGGGGTGGATAATGACGCTTACGGTGTCGCAGTAGCCGGCGAGCGCCTCATCGATCGAGTTGTCCACGACTTCGTAGACGAGGTGGTGCAGGCCGCGGTGCGAGGTGGAGCCGATGTACATGCCGGGGCGCTTCCGCACGGCCTCTAGGCCCTTGAGGACCTGGATCCCAGAGGCGTCGTAATGGGACTCGGAGGCGTCGTTAATCTTGGCCATGTGCGCGCGTTGGGGTCGAGTGTCCGGCGCCCGCCCGCTACGGAAAATCCGTCCGGGCGCGACCCCGAAAAATAGCCGGCCGCTCGGGTGAATGCAACGCGCGTTGAACGCTGGTGTCAGAGGGGAATCGCCCTCTGAGCGTCAGCTAGCGGAGCAGTTCCCAGCGGATCCTCTTCACCGGCGTCTGAGATCCCGCTGCCGCCAGCTGCGCGATGAGCTGACGCTCCATCATCGACAGCTCCGTCATCCAGCCATGCGTCTTCACGCGCACGACCAACGTTCCGTCTGCGGTCATCAGGCGGGGTTCGGTCACACCGGCGATCTGCGTGCCGACGGCGGCCGCCCACGCCGACAGCACACCGGCGCGCGCGACGTCGGCGTCGAGTCCGGTCGCTTTGAGGAGGTCGGCCAGTGCGTCACCGATCGGCCGCGGCCGGTGCTCGCCCTGCCAGTCATACAGGCGCTTCCTCACGACGGCGCTCCATCCGCCAACACAAACGCCCCATCGCGAACGTGCCACCGTGCGAGCCGCGTGTACTGCGCCGGAATCTCGTCTTCGCGCGGCACACAGAGCACGCACTGGCCGGTCCCTACCTCGTCCAGGAGCGCGAGGATCCGGCCCGTGCGCCGCCGGTCGAGCTCAGCGAACGGATCGTCGAGGAGGAGGAGCGGAGTCACGCCGTTCGCGTCGCGGTGGGTGGCCGCCTCGAGCAACCGCAGGACGATGGCCGCCGTGCGCTGCTGCCCCGCCGAGCCCACGCCACGCAACTCGTGGTCGTCGAGCTCGAGCGCCAGGTCGTCGCGATGCGGACCGCTCTGAGTGAGACCGCGGCGCACATCGTGATCTCGCTGGCGCTCGAGCTGCTCACGCAGGGCGGAGCGCACATCGCGCGTCTCGGCGAGCGCACTCGCGTACCGAAGCGTCGGGATCCCACGCTCACCGATGGTCATGCAGTCCCGCGCGAACGCCGGACCGCGCGCGGTGACCCACTCCCGGCGCTGCGTGACCATCACGGCACCATGCTCGGCGAGCGCCGGCTCCCAGACGGCGACCGCGGCAAGCGCCGCCGCCTGATCGCGTCGCGTCGCTCGGCTGGCCTCGCGCAGTGCCGCGTTGCGACGGGCAAGGGCCGCGCGATAGTGCCGCAGCGCGTTGAGGTACGTGCGCGAGGTGAGTGCCAGCGTGATGTCGAGATATCGCCGCCGCTCAGCCGGCGCGCCAGCCACGAGGTCTACGTCGCGCGGAGAGAAGGAGACGGAGGGGAGGGTATCGAGTGCGTCGGTCAGTTTCTCAGGCTCGCCGCCGTCGAGTGTGATTTTCTTTCGTCCCTGCTTGTCGACGGCTGCGGTCGCGCGATTGGCCGTGACGCCGCTCAGCTCCGCCGACACATGAAAGGCAGGCGCCCCGTGGCGGATGAGATCACGGTCGCGGGCACCGCGCTGCGAGCGCATGAGGCGCAGATATGCGATCGACTCGACGAGATTTGACTTGCCGTGCCCGTTCTCGCCGACCACCACGATGCCATCGGCGGCGACGCGGAGCTCCGCGTGCTCAATGTTGCGGAAGTTCCGGACCGTGAGCGCGTCGAGCCGAGCCGCCACGAGCGTGCGCTCGGGGTTGTCCGCCACGGGCGCGATCACCGACGTCGCCACTCAGGTTCCGCGAAACGCGGCGGCGCGCTTCTCAAGGAAGGCCGTGGTGCCCTCGCGCATGTCGGCGGTACGTCCCACCGCGCCGAAGTGTTCCGCCTCGAGCGCGAGCGCGGCATCGATGGGGAGGTCAGCACCCTGCGTCACGGCGGTGATCGCGTGCGCAACCGCGAGCGGGCCGTTTTTGCAGATCACGAGTGCCATGGAACACGCCGCCTCGTGCAACAGCGCCGGCTCAACCACCGCGTTCGCCAGACCGATCGCAACAGCGCGCGGTGCGTCGATGAGATCGCCGGTGAGGATTAGCTCGAGCGCGCGGCCCTGGCCGATCAGGCGCGGCAGGCGTTGCGTGCCGCCGTACCCCGGAATCAGCCCAAGCTTCGTCTCGGGAAACCCGAATTTGGCCTGCGTACTCGCGATGCGGATGTGGCATGCGAGCGCCAGCTCGCAGCCGCCGCCCAGCGCGAAGCCATTCACCGCGGCAATCACCGGCTTGCCTAGGCGTTCGATCCGAGTGAAAACGCCACTGCCGAATGTCGCGATTGCCTCGAGCCCCGCCGGCGACGCCGCGCCGGCGGCGACTTCGATGATATCGGCGCCGGCGACGAAAGCGCGCCCGGCGCCGGTGAGGATGATGGCACCGACGCCAGGATCGGCCGCGAGCGCGGTGAACATCCGGTCGAGCTCCGCGATCACCGCCGCGTTGAGCGCGTTGAGCTTGTCCGGGCGGTTGATCGTGACGGTCGCGACGCGATCGGTGACGTCGACGAGAAGAAACTCGTACGAGGCGGACATAGGCCTGGCGCTGGGGTCGTCTGGAGGGGAACGACTCCAATCTATACCTTTGGGTGATGGAACAGATTGTCCTGCCGGTCCTCCTGGTCGAATGGGGATACGATTACGGGGTGTTGGCGCCTCCGAATGATGCGTTCGCTCCAGTTGTCGCCGTGCTCCCACCGCCAGCCTGAGGCTTCTGTGCGCCATGTGCTCGCTCTTGACCAGGGCACCACCAGTTCGCGCGCGCTTGTCGTGGCCGCGGATGGCCGCGTCGTGGGGCGAGGTCAGTGCGAGTTTTCACAACATTTCCCGCAGCCCGGCTGGGTGGAACACGAACCCGAGGAGCTGTGGCAGAGCACCCTCGCGTCTGCGCGCGAGGCCATCGCGCAGGCGGGCGTGGTGCCCGATACGATCGGCATCACGAACCAGCGCGAAACGATGCTCCTCTGGGACCGCGAGACCGGGCGGCCGCTCGACCGCGCCCTCGTCTGGCAAGATCGTCGCACGACGGCTCGGTGTCAGGCGCTCCGCACGGCGGGGCAATCTGAGGCGATCTACGCGGCGACGGGGCTCGTGCTCGATCCCTACTTCAGTGCGACCAAGCTGGAGTGGTTGCTTGAGCACAAGGCGCGCGCGTCCGGTCTGCCCATGGAGCGACTCGCGGCGGGCACCGTAGACACGTGGCTCATCTGGAAGCTGACGAACGGGGCGGTGCATGCGACGGATCCGACGAATGCGTCGCGGACGATGCTGTTCGACATCAATTCCCTCGCCTGGAGTCCGCAACTGTGTGCGCTCTTCGGTGTACCGGATAGGATCCTTCCCGAGGTGCGCCCGTCGTCGGGTGACTTCGGTCTGAGTGCTGCCGAGCATCTGGGCGCGGCGATCCCGATCCGGGGTGTCGCCGGCGACCAACAGGCGGCGCTCTTTGGGCAGGGGTGTTGGAGGGCCGGGGAGAGCAAGAACACCTATGGCACAGGCGCGTTCCTCCTGTTGCACACCGGTCCGGCGCGACCGGTGGGTGGTCAGGGGATCCTCACGACGATCGCCTGTGATGCCCGGGGCGGACCCGCGTACGCGCTTGAGGCGGGGATCTTCGTTGCCGGGGCGGCGGTGCAATGGCTCCGCGACGGGCTCGGCCTGCTCGGTCGTGCCCCCGAGAGCGAGGAAATGGCGCGCGCGCTGACGGGCAATGATGGCGTCTACTTCGTACCGGCGCTCACCGGGCTCGGTGCACCGGCGTGGGAGCCCGAGGCGCGCGGGACGATGGTGGGCCTCACCCGTGGCACGACGCGCGATCATCTCGTGCGCGCGGCGCTCGAGGCGATGGCCTATGGGACGGCGGACGTCCTCGAGACGATGCGTGACGTGAGTGGGGCGCCACTGGATGTGATTCGCGTGGACGGCGGTGCGACGACCAATGACTGGTTGATGCAGTTTCAGGCCGACGTGCTCGGCGTCCCGGTCGAGCGGCCCGCCATGATCGAGACGACGGCGATTGGTGCCGCCGGACTCGCGGGGATCGCGGCCGGCGTCTGGCCGACCGCGGAGGCGTTCTTCGGGTCGCGGTCGTATGTGCGCTTCGAGCCCGCCGGTGCCGGCAATCCCGCGCGGCAGGGGCTCGGCGGGTGGCGGCGTGCGGTGCGGGCGGCGGTGAGCTGGGCACGGGATCGGGACGGGTGAATCCCGCTATATTCAGGTATTCCGTCTCAGGAGTCCTCATGCAGCCACGAATTAAGTTCCTTCTCGGTGGTGCCGTCGTCCTCGGCGCCGCTGGTGTCCTCATGGCCGGGTCGATCAAGAACACGGCAGTCTATTTCCTCACGCCTGCGGAGCTGCAGGCGAAGGTCGTCGCCGACCCCACGATTCGCGAGACCGGCGTCAAGGTCGGCGCCCGCGTCGTGCCCGGCTCGGTCGAGCGCGACTCCAGCGGCAAGCGCGTCGTCTTCGATATGACTGATGGCGAGGCGACGTACAAGGTCGACTACCGCGGTCTGATCCCCGACACCTTCAGTGATTCGGTCGACGTCGTCGTTGAGGGGCGTCTCGGTGCTGACGGCGTCTTTCAGGCGACGACCCTGCTCGCCAAGTGCGCGTCGCGCTACGAGGCCGCACCAGAGGGCTACAAGCCGGCGACGCGCGCGTCGTACAAGGCGGCCGCCCCCACGACGACACAACGGCTCAATTAATCGATGGTCCTCGTCGGCGAGCTGTCCCTGTGGATTGCGCTGCTCATGTGCGCCTGGTCCGTAACCCTTTCGTTCGCCGGCGGTGCGATGCGCCGCGCGGACCTTATCGCCTCCGGTGAACGTGGCCTCTACGCTGGCTTCGGTTTCATCGTCCTCGCTTCGGCCGGTCTCTGGACCGCCCTGATCACGAGCGACTTCTCGCTCCGGTACGTGGCCGCGTTCACGAGCGCCAACCTTCCGGTCGTCTACAAGTTCTCAGCGTTCTGGGGCGGTCAGGCCGGCTCGATGCTTTTCTGGTGCCTCATCCTCGCCGGCTATGCGGCACTCGCCACCTGGGCCAACCGGCGCAGCGTCCGTGAGCTCATGCCGTGGGTGACGGGCACCAACGCGCTCGTCCTGCTCTTCTTTGTCGCGACGACTGCGCTCGCGAGCAACCCGTTCGAGCATCTCGAGTGGGTCCCCGCCGACGGCCGCGGACTCAATCCGCAGTTGCAGAATCCGGCGATGGCGATCCATCCACCGATGCTCTATCTCGGCTACGTCGCGACGGCGGTCCCATTCGCCTTCGCGATCGCGGCGCTCGTCACCCGCCGCCTCGACGCCGAGTGGCTCGGTGCGGTGCGGCGTTGGGCGCTCGTGAGCTGGGTGTTCCTGACGGTCGGCATCGTGCTCGGCATGTGGTGGGCGTACGTGGAACTCGGCTGGGGCGGCTACTGGATGTGGGACCCGGTCGAGAATGCGTCGCTCTTGCCCTGGCTCACGGGGACGGCGTTCCTGCATTCGATCATGATCCAGGAGAAGCGCGGGATGCTCCGGAAGTGGAACGTCACGCTCGTCGTGACGACCTTCATGCTCAGCGTGCTCGGGACCTTCATCACACGCTCGGGAGTGATCCAGTCGGTGCACTCGTTCGCCCAGAGCTCCGTGGGCAACTGGTTCGCCGCGTTCATGATCTTCGTGATCGTCGCCACCGTCTGGCTCGTCGCCGTGAGGCTCCGCGACCTCGAGCCACACGCCCAGCTCGAGGCGATGATCAGCCGCGAGGCCGCCTTCCTTTACAACAATCTCGTCCTAGTTGGGATCGCGTTCAGTGTGCTCTGGGGCACCCTCTTCCCAATCATCAGCGAGGCGGTACGCGGGTCGAAAATCACGGTCGGCGAGTCGTTCTTCAACGCCGTGAACGTGCCGCTCGGCCTGTTGTTGCTCGCGCTCACCGGCATCGGACCGCTGATCGCGTGGCGCAAGTCGAGTGTGCAGAACATCCAGCGGCAGTTCGTGGGGCCGGCGGGATTCGGTCTGATCACCGGCGCCACACTCTTCGTGCTGGGCATCCGCGAACTCTACCCGCTCATGACGTGGACGCTCTCGGCATTCGTCGCCGGCACGATTATTCAGGAGTTCTGGAAGGGTGTCGGCGCGCGGCGGCAGATGTACAGCGAGAACGCGGTGATCGCGCTCGGCCGCCTCGTGGCGCGCAACCGTCGGCGATACGGGGGCTACGTCGTGCACGCCGGCATCGTGATGCTCTTCGCTGCCTTCGCGGGTATGGCGTTCAAGCTTGAATACGACATCACGCTCGCGGATGGTGAGTCGTACACCGCGAAGGATCCGTACGGTCGCGAGTGGACGTTCACCAACGAAGGGCTCTCGGAGTTCAAGGCGCTCAATCGTGAAGTCGTTGCGATCGCGTTGCGGCCGACGGTCGACGGCAAGCGGCTCCCGCTGATCACCAGCGAGAAGCGCCAGCATTTCGACTCGCGCGGCAATCCGACGTTCCAGCCGTCCACCGAGGTCGGGGTCCTTGTGCGCAACGACATGGACGTCTATCTCGTCTTGGCCGGCGTGGTACAGAATAAGGCCGAGATTCGAGTGAACTTTAATCCGCTTGTGGTCTGGGTCTGGCGAGGCGGCCTCCTGATGGCACTCGGAGGGCTCATCGTGATGTGGCCGCAGTCGGAGAAGCGCCGTCGGCAGGGCGGGTACGTGACCGAACTCGCGCCGGCGGCCAAGATGGCGACGGGATGAGCGAGTTCGACCGTCGCGCGTTCCTCGTTGCGTCGGTGGGCCTCGGCGCGGCGGCGGTCGCGCATGCCGTGACTACGGGCGCGCTGGGCGCTCAGCAGCCGGCGGCCAACTTCGCACCGATGGAGCAGGGTGCGTATCGCTCGACGATGCGCCCCGATAAGCCGGGAGCGACGCCTAAGCTATCGGTCGACGAACGCGATGCGTTGGAGCACCGGATTAAGTGCCAGTGCGGTTGTATCCTCGACATTTACACCTGCCGCACGACCGACTTTAGCTGCCAGGTGTCACCGGCCATGCACCGCGACGTGCTGCGCCTCGTCGCCGGCGGCTACGATGCGCCGGAGATCCTTGACGCCTTCGTACAGACCTACGGCGAGGTGGCGCTCACGGAGCCCAAGAAGGAGGGGTTCAACTGGGCCGGTTACTTCGTGCCCAGCATCGCGATCGCCACCGGGGGCGTGGTGATTACGCTGCTCCTGCGGAAGTGGGGTGCCGCGGCGCGCTCGGCGGCCGAGGCCCGTGCCGCAGCGTCCCCGGTGGGCGGCGAGAACGAACCCGGCCTGAGCACCGCTGACCTCGCCCGACTCGAGCGCGCCATGCGCGAGGACGCCTGATGCTTGCCCTGATCGTCGGTAGCACGCTCGCCGTGCTCGGTCTGCTGTTCGTGTTGCAACCGTTGCTGGGAGGCGCGGGGTACACCGGCCGGTCTTTCCCGGCGCCCCCTTCCGAGGAAGCGAGCGCGATCGAGGCGTTACGCGAGATCGAGTTCGACCTCGCGACGGGAAAGCTCTCTGTTGAGGACTACGCGTCCCTGCGTGCGGCCTATGCCCCGATGGCGCTCGCCGAGCTCGAAGCGCGCGATCTCGGCGTGCGCGTGACAGAAGCCTCAGATGTCGCGGCGCGCGAGATTGGCATCGATGCGTGGACTACGGGGGATGTGGCAGAGCAGATGATCGCGCGGATGAAGGCGCGTCAGCTCGCCTGTTCCGAGTGCGGTCCGCGCCCTGAGAGCGATGCGATTTTCTGTTCCGACTGCGGGCGATACCTTTCCCCCGGGTGCCTGCGTTGTGGGGCGATAATAGACGACCCGCACGCCCGTTATTGCGGGGAGTGCGGGTCGGCTCTCGCGGCGTAATCCGCGGAGCGGCGTGACGCGCCGCGAGCGCGGCGCGTCACGCCGCCTCACATCCCGCCGCGGGTTGCTGTCCCCGCGGGCCTCGTCCCCGTGAGGAAGTCGAGCGCGAGGGACGACAGCGTCCGCACGCCGGCCGGCAGCGCGGACTCGTCGGCGAAGAAATACGGCGAGTGGTTCTGCGCCACCTTGGCGTAGTCCTGGTCGCGCGGCGTGATGCCGAGGAACATGAAGACACCCGGCACCTTCTCCTGGAAGTAGGAGAAGTCCTCCGAGCCCGTCACCATCGGGGCGACGCCCACACGATCGGTTCCGACCGCACGGCGGATCGACGGCATCATCTGCTCGGTGAGCGCGAGATGATTTTCGGTCACCGGGTAACCGGCGGAGAGGTTGATCTCGACCGTCGCACCGGCGCTTGCGGCGATCCCTTCAGCCGTGCGTCGAACGCGTTCGAGGATGAGGGCATTCTGCGCGGCGCCGAAGGTGCGGATCGTACCGATCAGCATCACCGAGTCGGGGATGATGTTGGATCGGATGCCGCCGTTGAACTGCGCGACTGTCACGATCGCCGGCAGCTCGGTGATGTTGACCTGGCGACTCACGATCGTTTGGAGGCCAAGCACGATCTGCGCGCCGACGACGATCGGGTCCACGCCGCCCCACGGGGCCGCGCCATGCGTCTGCTTGCCGCGCACCTTGATCTCGAGCGTGTTGCCGCTGGCCATCGTGGCACCAGGACGGATCAACACGTTGCCCGCAGGGCCGGGCCAGACATGCAATCCGAAGATCGCCTCGACCTTCGGATTGTCGAGCGCCCCTTCGAGGATCATAGGCTTGGCGCCGCCGGGGCCCTCTTCCGCGGGCTGGAAAATGAATACAACCGTACCCGGGAGCTGCGCCTTCATGCCGGCGAGAACCTCGGCGGCGCCCATGAGGATCGACACATGGTTGTCGTGACCGCAGGCGTGCATCACGCCGACTTCTTGTCCATTAAACTGCGTGCGGACGCGTGACTTGAACGGCAGGTCCGTCATCTCGGTGACTGGCAGCGCGTCCATGTCGGCGCGCAGCGCAACCACCTTTCCGGGCTTGCCACCGCGAAGGACCCCAATCACGCCGGTGCCGCCAACGCCGGTGCGCACGTCCATGCCGAGGCCGCGTAGGTGCGTTGCGACGAGCGCGGCGGTGCGGGTCTCACTCATCCCGAGTTCGGGATGCTCGTGGATGTCGCGACGCCAGGCGACGACCTTGGGATTCACTTCGGTCACACGGCGGTCGAGCTCGGAATGAATGCGCGAGGCCTGCGCCTCAGCGGACGCCGCGATCGTGACGAGGGCGAGCACGAACGCGAAGATGCGAATGGAGCGACGGTGCATCGGTGGGCCTCGGGGAGCAGTGAGCCGGAGCGTCGCAGGGCGCGCGCTCCGTGCGGTAGATTCTAATCCGAATGGCTCCCGCGTCCATCCCTCCGTCGTTTGCCGCGATTGCGCGGGCGCACGGTCAGTTCGACGAACGCGTCGGTCGACTGCTCGCCGCCGCGCCCGAGTCGGGCGTATGCTCGGCGCTCCCGGGTCCAGGAACGCGCGTGCCCGGCCCGGGGTCGGCGGCGCGTAGCGTCTACAAGCCCCGGCGGCCGTAGGCCTCGCCGCTCGTTCGGTTGCTGTCGGACCATCTGCACCGCCTGCAGACGGTCGGCGAGGAGCGCTTTGCGCGCGAGTACGGTCTGTGGCGGGCAGGTGGCCGACAAGTTCCTTGCCGTGCGAGGTGCTGGAGCACGGCTTGCCCGCATCTGCTGCGACGCCTGCCCGCAGGAGTCCCTCCTGGCCTTCTCGTGCAAATCCCGTTACTTCGCCGATTGGCGCGGGTGTTCGAGCGAGAGGTAGAGCAGGATCTGGTTGTCGTCCTTGCTCGGCCCCACGCCGATCGGGAAGGCGATGCCAGGCACGACCTGCAGCCCCGACGCGAAGTCGTAGCCCCACCGAATTCCCGGGCTCAGGTAGAACGACGCGTTCCAGCTGTCGGTCGATCCCACCGTCCGCGAGGTGGCCGCCCAGACAGCCTCCAGCATAAAGTTGGTTCGCGACCGCGCTTCCCAGATGAAACTCTGACCGAGCGAAAAGGTCGTCGCCGAACCGGACGTTCCGGCGGCATCCTTCCCGCGTGGCAACAGCATCACCCCGACGTTCGAGTGCGAGACAACGCGCTCCGCGACACGGTGCGAGACGGGAAGGGCGCCCTGGATTCCCATGACGCCGGATCCGAAACCCTTTGTGTAGTCACCGGTGGGCAGGACGAGCGAGACGCGCGGGGAGATCCAGGTGGCGCTGCCTTCGCTGCCGACGCTCTGGATTCTCCAGTTGAGCATCACATCGCCGAGACCCTCACTGCTGCCTGGGTTTGAGAATGGAATCGTGTAACTGAACTGGTTCCGCTGTCCGCGCACCGGCCACTCCTGCGTGAACGCATAGAACCAGCTGTCGCCCTGGCGCGCCTTCTGGAAGAGGCTGATGTGCTGGATGACGCCCGCCTCCTGGTTGTAGGCCTCCTCCATCAGGAACGAGTTGTCCGCAATCGGCGGCTTGGCGGTCGGCTCTGGCTTGGCTGCCTGCGCCGAGGCCTCGGAAGCGATGACCACGACGACGGCGGCGGCGATCCAGCGGTGCATTCGGGTCATGTCTATCCTCAAGGGGTGGGTAGAAGCGCCGTCGGGGAGCGTCACGGATCGAGCGAACGCTTTTCCGTGCGCGCCGAACACGGTGAAAAGTGATTCCCGCACCGCCGAGCGCAATGGGGAGGGCGATCGCGCCGGCGAACAGCGCAGCCAGCGTTGGGGCGATTCTGAACGGAGTCTCTGGGGCGAATAAATTATTGACAAATACATTTCGGGCCAAGCGATGGACTAGTTGCTACATCTAAAGCTCTTAGTAGAAATACTGCACCAGCCTTACCTCGAGCCGATGATTCACCGTTCGTCGTCCTATGGCCCACCATCCCCGTGACCAGCCAAAAAGGGCGTCACGGCTTGACGGACTGCGTCATCCGTTCGCGGAGTGCATCCAGCCACCCAAATACGATGATCGGGTGCTGTACCTGCCCCACCGGCCTCACCAATACGAACGTTTTCCTGTCGGGCGAAACATCATATGCCGCCTAGTTTACCCCCCCCTCATGAAGGGGTCGGTGAAGTGGGTGTCGCGGCGGATGACGCTGAACACCCGCCGTGTGCGATCTGCGCACTCGGATGATGCAGCGTCTGGTCGCGCGCCTCGTCGAGCAACGAGCCAGTAGGTCCGCTCACGACGTCGTAGTACGCCTTCATGATCCCGTCGAGCGTCGTGACGTCGTCTGAGCGCACGGGAGTTGGTGTCTGCGCAAGTGCGGAGGTCGAGAGGACTGCGACGACCAGGAGCACGACCATCGTGGACACTCGGGAGAATGGTGCGTGTATCGAATAGGGTAGCGCGGTCAGCCACGACTCTCCAAGTTGGTGCACATGCGCTTCTCCCTCCGCTCCCATCTCGTTATTGTCGCGCTCCTTCCCGCGGCCCTCCTAGCTCAAGCGCCGCGCGCCATCACTCCGGCCGATCTCCTCCGCCTCCGCGCCGTCGGTGACCCGCGGGTCTCTCCCGACGGCGAGTGGGTTGCGTACACGGTAAGCACCGTCGACTCCACGCGCGACCAGCGCGACACCGACGTGCACATGGTGCGCTGGGACGGCTCACGCACCGTGCGCCTCACCGCGACCACCGCGCGCGAGTCGCAACCGCGATGGAGTCCCGACGGCCGCTATCTCGCGTTCGTTTC
This sequence comes from Gemmatimonas phototrophica, assembly GCA_945869195.1. Classification (GTDB taxonomy): domain Bacteria; phylum Gemmatimonadota; class Gemmatimonadetes; order Gemmatimonadales; family Gemmatimonadaceae; genus Pseudogemmatithrix. The sequence continues at coordinate 231,041 of CAMBNV010000003.1, forward strand.
GGCGCGCGGCGACGCGAGTGCGGCGCAGATCTGGCTCCTCGATCGCTCCGGTGGCGATGCGCAACGGCTCACCGACCTCCCCGAAGGCGTGAACGAGTACGCCTGGTCCCCCGATGGCACGCGCATCGTCGTCGTCACGCAGGACGCCGACTCCGCCGCGCGCGCCGACACGACCCGTCCGCGCCCGATCGTCATCGATCGATTCCTCAGCAAGCGTGACGGCGACGGCTGGCTCGACGGGCGCCGCACGCACCTGCACCTGATCGACCTCGCGACCAAGACGACCACGCGACTCACTGCTGGCGCCGCCGATGATCGCGAACCCGCCTGGTCCCCCGATGGTCAATGGGTCGCATTCACGAGTGCGCGCCACACCGACGAGGATCGCACTGAGGACTCAGACCTCTACGTGATCGACGCTCGCGCACACGCGAGTGCCGAACCGCGACGGCTGACGAGTGCACCTACCTACGAGCGTTCGCCAGCCTGGAGCCCCGACGGGAAGTGGATTGCGTTCTTGCAAGGGACATTCGTGCCGGTGCCCATGTACGGGACGTCGCGAGTGACTGTGATCGCGGCCGAGGGCGGCACGCCGCGCGTGCTCGCGCCGACGCTCGACCGACCGCAGCAGGCGCCGACCTGGACGGACGACGGCGCGGCGCTGCTCACCGTGCTCGACGATGATCGCCGCGGGCCGCTCGTCCGACTCGCCCTCACTGACGGTTCTCTCACGCACGTAGTAGATGGCATGCGCGTCGTGGAGAGCGTGCATCAGGCGAAGGGTCATGTGACGATCCTGCTCACCGACCCAGCGACGCCGGCCGAGATCTATGCGTTGGACGCCGCTGGTCCGCGTCGACTCACACACGAGAACGACGCCTGGCGCGCCACCGTGCGCACAGCGCCCCTGGAGGAGTTCGAGTCGCGCAGTCGAGACGGTACAGTGGTGCGCGGCCTGCTCGCGCGCGCGCCCCACGTGCCAGCGGGACGACCGAACAGGACGGTGCTCTGGATCCACGGCGGGCCGGTCGCCCAGAATGATCACGCCTTTTGGCTCGAGCGCGAGGCGCTCGTGGCTGCGGGGTGGCATGTGCTCCAGATCAACTATCGCGGCTCGAGTGGACGCGGCGAAGCATTTCAACGTGCCATCTACGCCGATTGGTGCGGCAAGGAAATCGAGGACCTACTCGCCGCGGTCGATCAGGCCGTGCGCAGTGGCATCGCCGACCCAGAGCGGCTCGCGGTCGGTGGCTGGAGCTATGGTGGCATTCTCACCGACTGTCTCATCGCGTCCACTCCGCGGTTCAAGGCGGCGGTGAGCGGGGCAGGGAGCTCGCTCTTCATGTCGACGTACGGCACCGATCAGTACGCGGCACAGTACGAAGCAGAACTCGGGGTGCCGTGGAAGACCCCGAAAGTGTGGGAGAAGGTGTCGTACGCATTCTTCCAGGCCGACCGGATCCGCACGCCAACGTTGTTCATGGGCGGCGCCGACGACTTCAATGTGCCGATCGCCGGGTCGGAGCAGATGTATCAGGCGCTGCGCTCACTGGGGGTCCCCACGCAGCTGGTGGTGTATCCGGGAGAGCATCACGGGATCACACGGCCGAGCTTTGCGGTCGATCGCGCGACGCGGTGGATCGAGTGGCTCGATCGGTGGGTGCCGCGCCGTGTCTCGGCTCATCCCGCAGCTATCCAAGAACCGCGTCCTCGGCGACCTCACCTGCCGGCCTCGTCAGCGACAGGGGGGTCGAGTCCCCCAAATCTCCTCCAAAAGGAGCCGCTAGTTGGTCGCCCGCACGCATCGAGGTGCGAAGATCCCGGCGCGTCGGTTAGCGGCGGTGGGTTCAGGCCCCACCTGTCGTTCGGGGTGACGAGGGGCGCGCCCGTCTGGCCTACGCGAGCGTTCCAAGTTGATGCAACAACGCGCCCGCCGACTGGATGCGCATCGACACATCTTTGGCAAGCAACTGCATGACCAATGTCGAGACGTGCCGAGGAATGTCCGGACGCAACTCGTGGGGTGGTGTAATCGCGGCGCTCAGAATTTTTGAGATGAGAGCGACCGGCGATTTCCCCTCAAACGGCGGTCGGCCGATGAGACATTCATAGAGGACAACCCCCGCCGCATACAGGTCACTGCGCGCATCAACGTTTTCGTCCAACAGTTGCTCGGGTGACATATAGGTTGGTGTACCCACCACCATACCGACCTGCGTCAGATTGTTGCTGGTGCGCTGGACGAGGCGCGCGACCCCAAAATCCATCACCTTGAGCGTGCCGGTTGCGTCGAGCAGCAAGTTCTGCGGTTTGATATCGCGATGGATAATCCCTTCATCGTGCGCACATTTCAGCGCCTCGGCGAGTTGCTTCGCGATCGCTAACATTGCCGTCGTTCCTAACGTACCGCGGCGATCGATCACCGAGCGGAGTGTCGTGCCCTCCACGAACTCCATGGTGACGTAGTATATGTCGTCTGTTTTCCCAAAGTCATGCGTCCGCACGATATTGCGATGGGCAATGCGGCGCGCGAGCCGGATTTCATTCCGGAAGCGTTCCATCGCTGTTTCGTCGGCCGTGAGATGCTCTGGCAACAGCGTTTTGATGGCCACGCGCTCGCCGAGTTCCGTGTCGAGCGCGAGATACACCACGCCCATGCCTCCACGCCCAATGACACGCTCAATGGAAAAGCGGGAGGCAATGGTCGATCCCGGTTGCAGAAGCTCGGGCGACGATGCGTCCGATGTGACTGGCTCGTCACTGACTCCGGCGATTTCTTCACGCAGTCTATCGATCTGTCCCCGCAACCGTTCTTCGCGGTCGCGAATCCCCGCGACCATGCTATCGAACACACGCGCGAGTGTCCCCAATTCGTCGGCGCGGAGCGAGATCTCGGTGAGTGAGCCGGCGCTGTAGCTCCCTCTTTCCACCTCAACGGCGGCCGCGACCACGCGAAGGACGTCGTGCATGAATAACCGTTCGCGGTCTCGCAACTCTCGCTTTTCAAGACACGCGCTGATACGGGCTCTGAGGAGGACCGGGTCGAATGGCTTAGGCAGATAGTCTTCAGCGCCCCGTTCAATGCATTTGACGATCATCGCCAATTCGTCTAAGGCAGAAATCATGATCACGGGAATGTCGCGTGTCTGGTCCTTCGCCTTGAGCTGCTGCAGTGTCTCGTAGCCGTCCATGTCCGGCATGATGACATCGAGTAATACCATGTCATAGCCGCCCTCCGCCGCCAGCGCGAGCGCCTCCCTCCCACTCTCCGCACACACCACCGTGTGGCCTTCACGTTGCAAGCGGCGCTGCAAGACACCGCGATTCTCCTCGATGTCGTCGACCACCAAGATCCGGGCCACACCGTGTGTGCGCGGGGCCGTGGGCATCTGATAGTCAGCGGTGAAGGCGGGCCTGGCGACTTCAAAGGTGCTCGTCGGCTCGGCGCGGCGTCTGTCACTGGGAATCAGCCGTTCAGCTGCCTCGCGAATGCGACGCACATCGCCAATGTACTCCGCGGTGTCGGCCGCCTTGCCATTCGCCAGCAATGAACTCATGGCAGTTAAGATTCGTGCTTGCGGATCCCGAATCGCATCGTAAAGGCCGGGCACCGCTTTGGGGTCGAGCACGGTCACACCGGCGGGCAGGCTGGCGTCAATCAGCGACGTGACACTCCGCGATGCGTGAAGCGCATCAATCAATGCTTGCTGGCGGTGCGTAAAATCAGGCTCATGAGCATCCTCCAGCAGCATTTCACAGTAGCCGATAATCTGATTGACCGGGGTGCGAAGGTCGTGCCGCAAACGCGCCACTTCGCTGACGGCCTGATGGGAGGCTCCGCTGTGCGTCATCCGCGCTACCGCGGACCAATGAGCGCGGCAATTTTTCCAAGCAAGCTGTCGAGGTCGACAGGCTTCGTGTCATAGTCATCGCAGCCGGCCTCGATTGCCTTCGCCCGATCGCCCGCCATCGCATGGGCGCTCAATCCTATGATGGGAATGTGTGCCGTTGCGGGATCTGCCTTCAGCTCGGAGGTCGCCTGCCACCCGTCTTTTCGCGGAAGGCTCATATCCATGAGGATCAAATCAGGAAGCGAACTGTGCGCGATCTCTACGCCCTCGACTCCGTCCACCGCCACAGTGATCTCATATCCCCGTTTCACGAGACGGCGACTGAGCATGTCTCGATTGAGTTCGTTGTCCTCGACCAGCAGTATGCGAGTCATGTGTTAGACGATGTTATGTGGTGTGTTCGCCGCGTTGGCCCGCTCGAGTGCCTGCCAGACTTCCTTCACCACTTCGTTCGTGTGGCCACCCTTTTGCAGCACATTGTCGACGCTGCCGCGCAGACGCTGGCGGTCCTGATTCGTGAGGTCTTTCGCCGTGTGCACCACCACCGGAATGTCGCGTCCCGTTGAACGGCTGCGCAGTTGCTGAATAAACTCGAAGCCGTCCATCACAGGCATCATAAGGTCCAAGAGCACGAGGCTTGGCGGACTGCTCTCTATCGCCGCCAGGGCAACACTGCCGTTCTCTGCCTCCGCAACGGTCCAGCCTTCCTTTTCGAACAGCCGGCGCATCAGCTTCCGGGCATCGGCATCGTCTTCCACGATCAGTACATTCTTGCGCCCCGGCGTCGAGCGCACGCGGCGCAATACTTCGTACAGATGTTCGCGGTCGATGGGTTTGGTGATGTAGCCGGCCGCTCCAAGCGATACACTCAAGTTCCGGTCGTCAATGATGGTAGCCACGACCACGGGGATAGCGGCGAGCGCGGGATTTGCCTTCAGTTTCGAGAGCACCGCCCAGCCATCCATTCCCGGCATCATAATGTCGAGCGTGATGACGTCGGGTGTGACGTCAGCGGCAATGCGCAACCCCTCGGGTCCATTCGCGGCGGTGATCACGCGATATCCGTCCTTGACGAGCATGCGGCTAATCATGTCGCGGGCCGTTGGCTCATCATCGATGACGAGCACCGTGGCCGCGTTCGCATCGGACGACTCGCTCAGCACACCCGTACTGTCCGTCGGGTGCTCGGACGAGAGCGGGGAATTGGGCAAGCGAATGGTGAAGGTGGTCCCACGTCCGAGTTCACTTTCGACCGTCACGCTCCCACCCATCAATTCGGCAAGGTGTTTCGTGATCGCTAAACCAAGGCCTGTACCACCGAACCGTTTTGTGGTGGATGACTCGGCCTGCATAAACGGCTGGAAGAGCCGCGAAAGCTGTTCGGGTGACATCCCGATTCCCGTATCCCGTACCCGAAAGACAAAGACATCTTCACCTTTGAGCGCGACTTCCCGATCCACCGACATGGTCACGATACCATCTTTCGTGAACTTACTGGCGTTCGAAACTAGATTGAGCAGCATCTGTCGGACCTTCGTCTGGTCCGCATGGATAGTGCCCACGGTGGCCAGCACATTCACGGTGAGGGAGTTCGTGTTTTTATCCAAGAGCGGCTGTACGGTTTCGGCCACGTCTTGTATGAGCTGAGTAACATCGAATGTTTCGAGAAACATTTCCATGCGGCCAGCTTCGATTTTGGTGAGGTCGAGAATGTCGTTGATAAGGCCAAGTAAGTGCTTGCCGGAATTGCGGATCTTGTTGAGGTCCGGCAGATAATCGGAATGGCCGGAATCCTTCGCATCCTCACTCAGGATTTCGCTATAGCCGATGATCGCATTGAGTGGCGTGCGGAGTTCATGGCTCATGTTCGCCAGGAACTCGCTCTTGGTTTGATTCGCGGCATCTGCCAGAATCTTGGCCTCTTCGAGTTCTGCTGTGCGCTGCTTCATCGCATCTAGCAGTGCGCTCAGGCGATGCCGGGTATTCGCAAAGGCCTGGGCCAGCACCTCGTATTCCGCCGCACCACTGATCTCAGCGGTCAAGTTGCTGGGCCGCAAGTCGCCTTCGCCGAGCGCGACGAGATCACGAGTAAGCGCTGCAAGCGGTCGCGTCACCGCCTTGGCGGTGGTGACGCTGGAGAGGAAGCCGACGGCAAGGGCGGCAATAATGACAAAGCCTAACATGCGCAGGTCCCCGGCGAGCTCGGCGGCAAGCAATGCCTCGCGCGTATCAAGCCGAATAGCGCCTTCTGCACGCAGCGCTTTCAGCGTGGCGTCCAAGTCGTCCAGCAACTCCGCATTCTTTGCCATTTCCGTGGCGGCAGCGTCCACTCGACCCAAGACCCTTTGCGCGTGCGCAACGGCCACGCCTATCTCGATGCGGCTTTGCAGGAGTCCGAGTTCCTCCAGCTTCTGACGCTCAACTGTTGAGAGTTGCGCCAGGTTTACCGCAATGCGACGCAGGCTGTCTGCTTGCTCGCCTAGGAGCCAGTACGTCGCTTCGTCGGTCCTGTTGCCAGTGGTGATGTATGCAAACCCGGCAGCACTCTCGCGCAGCATATACAACGCCACCTGCTGGATGGCTTCCTGCTGGGTGCGCAGCTCGATCACGAGGTCGCGGTTCTGTTTTCCGCGCCGCTGCATGTTGGTGCCAGCAAAAAGTCCAGCGGAAAGCAGCAGCGCTAACGTCAGTCCAAAGCCAAAGCGCAGGCGAGCGCGAATCGTGGGAAGGCGCATCATTTGCCCACCCGCTTGATGAGCGCCGACTTTTGTACATCGTGTCGAGCATCGAAGGCGAGGGGACCACCAATGCCCTCGTAGGCTGGAAGGTCCTTGCCCACGGACTCGATGTAATCGCGGATTTTTGCTCGATCAGGACCGACGGCTCTCGCGGCGCGCCCAATAAGCATTGCCGCGTCAAACGCCATCGCGGCGCCTTGATCGGGCACTGCTTTAAAGGCGGCGACGTAAGCTTTAACGAAGTCGTTCGCCCGCGGCGTTGCGAGCTTCTGGGCATTGAAAAACGCGAGGTACCACACTGAGGGAAACTCTGCCACATGCGCTTCCATACCCGACATATCGTCGCCTCCGACAATGGGGATTGTTACGCCAAGGGTTTTCAGGGCTCGTAACAGCTGAACAGCCCACGGTGGTCTGCCCGGAAGTACAATGACGTCTGGGTTCAGCTTTTTGACGTACGCGGCATACACGGCGAAGGTGAGCGAGTCACCGACGCTGACGGGAAGTGGACTGCGCGAAACGATCGTTCCCCCGCCGGCGCGGAACGCTTCGATAAAGATTTTTACGAAATCGCGACCGTACGAGCTACTTTCGTAGACAACGCTGGCGCGTTTCAGTCGGAGAGTGTCGTGGAGAAACTGAGCGACAGTTTTCGCATTCTGATTGTCGTTGGGGGTCAGGCGGAACAACCACTTATCGAGGCCAGACAATCCAGGGCTCGTCGCTGTCGGCGAGATTGCTACGACGGCGTTGCGGCCAGCGTGTTCTTGGTCAGAGTACACGCCGACCGCTGCGTATGCCTCACCACTCGTGCGCGGACCGACCACGCCGATCACGTTCGGGTCATCACGCAAGTGATTTGCGATTGTAATGGGATCCTCAAGATCTGGCGGAGCCGAAATCACGCGAAAGGTGGCTTGTCCCGCATGCTCGGCGTTCAAGAAGTTCACGGCGATCTGCGCACCGTACATCAGATCGATACCCGCGTTGCCTACCTCGCGCGGATTGTAGGCCGCGCCAATCCCAAAGTCGTCGGTCGTGACCTTCGTGCCCGAGCAGCCGCCAACGAACACGGTAAGTCCTAATAGGGCAGTGAGTCCTTGTCTATTCATAGGTTGATCAGACGACCTGGTAGAAGACATTGTCTGCCGCAAATGGCCCTGTGTCCTAGTGCCGAACTTGTGGGGCGTTTTGTGCTTTGGCAAGTGGAGAATGGCACGCCACTTGTGCTTCGCAGAGGGGACCCTGGCCGAGACGGCGAGCGCTGACAAGCTCCGGATCGAGCCGCCACGGAGTTGATCGCGGCGTCGAGCGAGCGGAGCGCGCACCAGGCTTACGACGAGTAGTAGCTCGCGTTTTCGTCCACATACCCCTTGGTGAGATCGCAGCCGTAGGCCGTCGCTTCGGCCATACCGACCCCGAGCGCGATCTCGAGGTCCACGACCTCCGCCAGGAGTGCGGTACGCACTACGGCGTCGTCGAACGTCAGTCGCTCACCGCCCTGCACGACCTGAAACCCGTTGATCCAGGCATCGGTCGACTCCGGCCGGATCGTGCAATGGAAACATTTGCCAACGGCCATGAGCAGGCGCCCGACGTTTGGGTCAGCCCCATGCACCATCGTCTTCACCAGTGGTGAGTTGAGCACCGCCTTGGCGACGTACCGCGCCTCGTGGTCATCTTTCGCACCGCGTACCGTCACGCGGAGCAGATGCTCAGCCCCCTCGCCGTCGCGGCCGAGAATCTCGGTCATCCGCACACAGCCCGCTGTCAGTACCCGAAGAAACTCTGTCTCGTCGACCGGGCCAGCCAGGCCGTTCGCAAGGATCGCGCAGGTGTCCGAGGTGCTCGTGTCGGTGTCCACGCTGAGCATGTTGAATGACGGCGACACCGCCAGACGGAGCAGTCGGTCGAGCGTTGCCGGATCGAGCGCGGCGTCCGTGAAGATGTAGCTGAGCATCGTCGCCATATTCGGCTCGATCATTCCGGAGCCTTTCGCGACCCACGTAATCGTCGCGTCACCCACACTCGCGGAGAGTGCCTTGGGATGGGTGTCGGTGGTCATAATCCCCTCGGCGCCCACGAGCGGATCGTCCTGCAGGTCGGCGGCCATGCCGCGGATACCCGCTTCGATCTTCTCCACCGGCAACGGCACTCCGATCACGCCGGTCGAGCTCACGAGGATGCGGTCGGCAGTCGTACCGATTTCAGCGGCAGCGGCGGCGGCCATGCGCCGCGCCTTCTCCACGCCGCTTGCACCGGTGGCCACGTTGCTCACCTTGCTGTTTGCGATGATCGCGCGGAGCGTGCCGCCCTGCATCGTCTCGCGGCCGAGAATGATCGGCGCGCCGGGAAAATGATTCCGCGTGAAGACCGCGGCAGCACTTGCCTCGACCGCGCTCACAAACAGTGTGAGATCCTTCGCCTCCGGCTTGAGGCCCACATTGCGGCTGGCGCAGCGGAAGCCGCGCGGGAATTTCGGCTGGGCGTGGAAGCTCGACATAGCGGAGAAGTGTAACACGCTAGGTTTCACCCCGTGGCCCCCCTGCGCGCCTCTCGTACGCCGAGCACGAGCAGTCCCGCGCTCGCCACCCGGCGGCAGACGAGGCAACGCAGGCGCGGCGGCATTTCGTGATCTGCCCGCTCCGCGTTCTTTTCCAACGTCAGCCTGCCCACACACGACGGAGTTTCTATGCCCGATCCGACCTCCTCTCCCGCCACAGACAACACCACGATCATCGATGACCTCATCGAGATCTGGACGTCGCCGAGCACGGTCTTCGCGCGCCGCGCCGGTTCTGGATTTTTTCTGATGATGTGCCTGGTCACGCTCCTCATGGGCCTGCTCTGGCTCGCCAATCAGGGCACCCTGCAGGGGATCATGGACGCCGAGTATGCACGGCAGATGGCGGTCGTGATGGAGCAGAACCCGAGCGTGACGGCGGAACAGCTCGCCATGGGCCGGAAGTACGCAGACTTCTTCACCAGCTACGGCCTCTTCATCGGCATTCCGATCGGCCTCTTCGTCATTGGATGTGGCACCTGGATGACCGGAAAGATCTTGGGTGGCGAGCTCGGCTTCGGCGCAGCCCTCACCGTGGCCTGCTACGGCTACGTGCCGAAGATGCTCGAGTTGCTCGGCGTGACGATCCAGGGCTTGCTCATCGACACCGAAGCGCTGACCGGTCGCTTCCAGCTTTCACTCGGGGTCGGCCGCCTGCTCGACCCCGCCATGCAGCCGGGCTTGCTCGGCCTACTCGCTCGCCTCGACCTGTTCACGCTCTGGGTGAGCGTGCTGCTCGGGATTGGGATCACCGTGGTGGGTAAACTACCGCGGTCGAAGATCGTCCCCGCGGCGGTCATCATGTGGACGGTTGGATCAGTGGCGTCGCTCTGGGCCCTCCTGATGGAGACGTTGCGGAGCAGTGCGGGCTAACGTCACCCAATTCCGCTCAGCCCAGCTGCTTCGCGAAGCAGTGTTTCTCGCCCACTTCGATCTCCGTACTATCCACTTTCTGATACCGTGAGATTTTCTCAGGGTAGGTGCTCAGCGGCGCCCGTTCAAATCCGCAGCTCAGAAAAAGTTCGTCCGCGTACGAGACCGCGAAGAGTTCCGCGTATCCGCGGATGCGCGCCAGCTCCACGCCGGCCGCGATGAGCTGGCGACCGTAGCCGAGCCCGTGCGCGTCCGCTTCCACAGCCAGCGAAATCACCTCGGCAACGCTCGGGCTGTACTCATCGAGTGAGACACAGCCGAGGATCCCGCCGCTCGCGTCGCGGAGCACGCGGTAGTCGCTGAGATGATTCGCGGCGAACTCCGGCGACCGAGCGAGGGTGAGCCCCGCCGCCGAGTAGCGGTTGTTCAGCGAGACCAAGGAGGGGATGTCGGTCTCGTTTGCCCGGGTGATACGCGTGTTCAGTATGGTCATCGTTCGACAGCCTCGAGCCTGGTGAGTGCCATTCGGATGGGGACGATCGTGGCCGCGACGCAGAGGAGCGCTGCCGCGCCGAATCCGATCACCATCTCGCTCGAGTCGGCCACGGTGCCGAAGGCCTTCGCCGAAAGATATACATAGACCGGCCGTGCCTCGAGGATCACGACGCATCCGATGACGACGACCGACATCATCATATACAATAGACCGCCGAAGCTCGTCGGGATCTGCGCCGCGTTCTCGGTCTCGAACTGTGGAAAGATCGTCCCGAACCCGATCGCTAGGCCCGAGAGGGCGAAGGTAAGCAAGGTGATGCTCGCGACCGACACGAAGAACATGAACATGCTGACCTGGAGCATGTAGTTCGTTACGCCAACGATCGCCAGCGCGAGGACCAGCAACGGCGTCGTTCCGACCCAGAACTTCGCCCAGAGCAGGTCGCGCACCTGCATCGGACTCGAGCGCAGCAACCAGAGCGTGCGCCCTTCGAGCGAGACGGCGGGGAAGATGAAACGCGCGGCGATAGATGCCAACACGAAGCCCGCCAGCACGAGATTGAGGAACGGCACTACGTTCACGAGGAAGAAGGTGATTCCCTCCCCCCGGAGCGGTAGGTACTTGATATTGAAGACGTAGACCACGACGAGCACCGCGAGCAGGATCAGCTGGGACCATTGCGTTGTGTCGCGAAAGAAGACCCGGAGCTCCTTCAGAATGAGCTCTCGCTTGAGCGTCCCGAATGGCGAGAGGAATGTGTCGCTGAGCCACGCCATCATGCCGCCGCCCTTCACGAACTTTTGAGCGCTCTCCTGCGCCTTGCTGAAGCCGTCGAGATAGAGCCGTCGATGCAGTAGCGCGCCGAGCACCGCCGCCGCCGCCGCCGTCGTCCAGAGGAGATACAGCGAGAGCCAGTCGGGCTCTCCGTTCAAAAACCCCATCGTCGACTTCTGCACCCACTCGCTGGGGAGCAGCGGTGAGGTCGGGGTGCGCAGCACCGAGATGAAATCGATCAGCGAGCGGAATCCCTCTGGACGGGCGAGGCGCTCGGGCCGGATCAGCCGGAACAACAACACGATGCCCCCAGCCGTGAGCACCGCGACCACCGAGAGGATGTCGCGCGTCCGTCGCGCCGGGAAAATGTTTACCAGGGTCAACGTCACCGCACTCCCTACCACCGCCGGGATGATAAACAGCGGAATCAGCATCGCGAGCACGAGGAACGGGAAGCCGAGCCCTCCGTCGTAGACGAGGCCGTACGCCGTGAACATCGGCACCGAGACGATAAGCACCATCCAGCTCGACGCGAGCACGGTCTCGAGTAGCTTCGCCCCGTACAGCCGTAGCCAGTCCACCGGCGCGGCGACGAGCATGTCGAGGTCTTTTGCGAGAAAAAAGCTCGACAACGCGGTGATCACGTTCGAGAGCAGTAGGATCGAGGTGAATCCGAGCAGAATGAGCCCGAGCAGCTTTCCCGCGAGCAACTGACCGATCTCTTCGACCCCGCGAAAGTACGTGAGCAGGCGGTACAGCACACCGAAGATGAACGCCCAGAACAGGAACCCCACGAATCCGAGGATCGCGAATCGCACCCCCCGTCCCTTCTCGCCCTGCGCGCTCCGCGCCCGGGCCGTGAGCCACTTGGGCAGCAAGAGATGCAGCATCGGCGGGTCCGGTAGCACCGCGAACGAGGGGTCCAGGTCAGGCATCGAGGACGTCGATCAGATTCCGCGCCGCATTCTCACCGGTGAGGCGCAGAAAGATCTGCTCGAGTCCGCGCTCGCCGCCCTGCAGGTCGCGCCGCAGGTCGCTCATGGTGCCGTAGGCCTTAATCTTCCCGTTTACGATGATCGCGAGCCGGTCGCACAGCGACTCGGCCACCTCGAGGGTGTGGGTCGAAAAAATGATCGTGTGCCCGCGGTGCGTATACTCGCGGAAGAGGTCCTTGAGAATGCGCGCCGCTTTCGGGTCGAGCCCGACCATCGGTTCGTCGACGACAATGACGTCGGGACGATGCACGAAGGCACTCGAGATGATCAGCTTCTGCCGCATTCCGTGTGAGTAGCTCTCGACGAGTTCATCGCGCCACTCCTCCAGGTCGAATAGGGCGAGCAACTCCCGCGCACGATGCTCGACCTCGGCCCCCTTCTGGTCGTAGAGCCCCGCCACGAAGCGCAGGAACTCGGCGCCCGTGAGCTTTTCGTAAATGAATGGCCGGTCGGGGATGAAGCCGAGCTTGGATTTGGCCGTGACCGGATCGGCCTGCATGTCAACGCCGGCAACGCGGATCGTACCCGCAGTCGGCTTGAGGATGCCAGCGATCATCCGCAACGTCGTCGTCTTGCCCGCGCCGTTCGGGCCGAGGAAGCCGAAGAGTTCGCCGCGCGGGACGATGAGGTCGATGTCGTCGACCGCGGTGAAGCCGCCGTAGCGCTTCGTGAGCTTCAGGAGTTCAATCATCTGGCGTCCAACACCTCGATCCGAAGGGTACCGACCAGGCGCAGAAACTCCCCCTGCCGGGTGAGTCCTCCGCGAACGAAGCGCAGGTGCGCCGCATCCGCGGGGAACTGCCCAAACGTGGGATCGACCGCGACCCAGTCGCGCAGCCAGATCTCCGGCCACGCATGGTAGTAGAACTTGCCGTTCACGTACACGAGGCCCGTCGTGAGCTGCGTCGGAATCCCCACCGCACGCGCAAGCGCCGTGAAGAGCTGCGTATGCTCGTTGCTGTCGCCGCGCCGACTCCGGAGCACCTGGGTGGCATTCGGCACGCTGCTCGCGGTCTCTTTGGCGAGCGAATCGTGCACCCACGCGTTGATCCGCTCGGCGACGACTCTCGGGTCCCGTTCGTTCCCGGCGATCCGCACCGCGAGCGACACAATCGCGGGATTGGTCACCTGTAAGAGCGGCTCGCTCGTGAGCGCGGAGGCGAAGCGATTGCGAAATCCCGAGTTGCGCGAAGCCAATGACCAGTCGGCAATCATCACGGCGCGCGATTCGCGCGTTACCGTCAGCTCATTGCCGACGCGGCGTTGGCGCTCGCCTTGGAGATCGTACCCGTCGAGTGAGGTCCCACTGAGGCGCAGGTGTAATCGCGAGGGACCCTCGCGACCAGGCAGGACGCCGGCGGCGATTGCGGTCCCCTCGATTAGATCACCGACTGATTTTCCCCGCGCACGCCGCCAGTTTTCAAATGCGATCTCATACGCGATCCTGGTGCGTGTGATCCCGCCCGCCTGTGTCGACTGCACCATGCGTCCTTGGGCATCCATCCAGGTACTGAACCCCTGCCCGTCGGACGGCACGAGGTTCCAGGCGCGCACCGTGTCGATGAGCGCTGGCACAAAGCGTCCCATGGTCGAATCGAATCGCGCGCTGTCGACGACCGAAAAGAGCGACTCGGCCGCGAACCGTAGGCTGAGGTCCTGCGTCGCCATCGTCGCCGGATTGAAGCTCGTGATCGTTACGGTCTTCCCCACTTTGGGATCGCGGATGAGCATCGCGACCGTAGGGATCAGCGACGGCAGCAGCACCGGTCCGCGTACCGCGATCCGCTGCGAGTCGGCTGGTTGGCCTGGCAGCTGCGTCATGACGAGGACGGCGCTGTCGCCAACGGCGCGTCCGCTGATGGCGAGCGGTGCGACCGCGCTCTCCACCTGGACGTCGAACGTCTTGAGGGCGAACCCGCGCGAGAGTGTCACGACTGAACTCGCGGTCGCGAGTCGCCCCTCTCCGGCCCCCTGGAGATCGGTCGTAGAGAAGTCGGTCACCTCAAACCCTGTCGACGACGTGTCAATCCGGATGGAGGCGTATCCGACTCGCCACCCATTCTGTTCGACCACGTAATAGCCCGTGCTCGGCCCCAATCGCATCGCGGCTTCGGCGAGGATCGTGGCACTTTCGCGGAAGAACTCCCGCCGTATGAGTAGTCCCACCCCGACGAACCAGGAGGCGAGAATGAGGGCCGCCGCGATCGTGCGCTGACGGGCACGTCGGCGCAATGGGAGCCCCCGGGGCACTGGAGTCGGATCGGGAGGGCGTGGTCGTATCGTCATGCGCGCTGGGCGTCACGGGCGCGGCGATAGAACTCCGCCGCATCGGTTGAACGCCCGAGGCGATCGAGGACGATCCCGACCCCCTTGAGTGCCCGCCAGTGATCAGGCTCGAGCTCGGCCGCGCGCTGGTACTCGGCGAGCGCCCCCTTCAAGTCGTCGGTCTGGTTGAGCGCTTCCCCGAGGAAGTAGTGCGCCGTCACATGGTCGGCCTCGGACGCGATGGCGCGGCGCAGGGGCTCGATCGCATCGCGGTAGCGCGCCCGTCGACACGCGAGGATCCCGGTCTGCACCCGCACCTCCGCTGCCTCCGGTCGCAGCTTCGCAGCGAGCTTGATCATCTTCTCCGCATCGCCGTACCGGAGCTGGATGCCGAGGGCGCTGGCCCGCGCGCAGCTGAGGGTGAAGAGATCGGCCCCCCCCGCCTCGGCCGCGTCGAGCGCGGTCAGCGCGATCGACGTATCACCCGTCTTTTCAAGGGCGGCCACATACGCCATCACCAGCGACGTGTCTCCCGGCACCTCCTCGAACGCTCGCCTCAGCGATTCGGTCGTCGGTCGGAGCGGCCGCGACGCAGGCGAGCTCGCCGGCGCTAGTGGGGGCGCTAGTGCGGGCGCTAGTGCGGGCGCTAGTGCGGGCGCCTCGGTCGTGCTCGGCCCATGAGACGCTCCCGCGGTGCTCCGAGCTGGCTGCTGCCGGGCCGTGGGCCGTGAGTCGATTTGCGCCCGAATCGGATGGATCGGTGTCGCCTTGCTCGTCGGCGCGGCGATTCCATCGATCCGTCGAGCGACAAACTTGGCCTCTTCCAACTCGCTGTCATCGTAGGACCACTCCCCGCAGACCGGTGGCTCACGGACGCTGATCATTACGATCTCGTCGTCCGGCCCGTGGGTCTCGACCGGGAGCATCGGCACACCCTCGAGCATCCCCAGACGGAGTTGCTCGGCGTCGGGCGCGGAGCCGACCGCGCGGTTGGGCTTGGCGTCAGACAACGGCAGAGGGCGTGAGGAGGCAGGAGAGGGAAGCACACTGCTGCATATTTGCCTGAATCTAGCGCCAGACCGCCGTCTCGCGAGAGCGCATTGCCCTTGTGGGCCTCTGACTTTCGCGGTACCGCCTCCCTTCCATAAACGGGCCCGCTCGTTGAACTTGATTGACTATGCCCGGTGACTCTTTGATCGTGCGCGGTGCGCGCGAGCACAACCTCAAGAACATCGACGTCACGATCCCTCGGGATAAGCTGACCGTCATCACCGGGTTGTCAGGTAGCGGCAAGTCGTCACTCGCGTTTGACACGATCTTCGCCGAGGGCCAACGCCGCTATGTCGAGTCGCTCTCCGCCTACGCGCGGCAGTTCCTCGGGTTGATGGAAAAGCCAGACGTCGACGCGATCGAAGGGCTCTCTCCCGCGATCTCAATCGAACAGAAGACCGCGGGCGCCAACCCGCGGTCCACCGTGGGCACCGTCACGGAGATCTACGACTACCTCCGCCTACTCTACGCCCGCGCCGGTACACCGCACTGTTCCAACTGCGGTCGCGGCGTCGCGAAGCAGACGCCGGCGCAGATCGCCGACATAGTGCTCACCTGGCCTACGGGCACGAAGATTGAGATCCTCTCGCCCCTCGTGCGCGGCCGCAAGGGCGAGTTTCGCGACCTCTTTGAGAACGCCCGGAAGCAGGGGTTCGTCCGTGCGATCGTCGACGGGGAACTGATCGACCTTGCCGAGCCCCCAAAACTGAATCGCAAGCTCACTCATAGCGTCTCGATCGTGGTGGACCGTCTGGTTGTGCGTGTAGCCGATCGTGGCCGTCTCACCGACTCCCTCGAGACCGCGCTCCGGCTCGCCGAGGGGCTGGTCGAAGTCGTGCGTCGCGATACAGCGAAGGCCGTGACTCAGCTCTTCAGTGAGAAGTATGGGTGCCCGGACTGCGGTATTTCGATGCCCGAGCTCGAGCCGCGACACTTTTCGTTCAACTCGCCATTCGGAGCCTGTCCCGTCTGTAGCGGCCTCGGCACCAAGCGCACCG
Organism: Gemmatimonas phototrophica; assembly: GCA_945869195.1. Lineage (GTDB taxonomy): Bacteria > Gemmatimonadota > Gemmatimonadetes > Gemmatimonadales > Gemmatimonadaceae > Pseudogemmatithrix. The sequence continues at coordinate 247,644 of CAMBNV010000003.1, forward strand.
CGAGCCCCGAACTCATCCTCGGTGATCCGTCGATCTCCATCCTCGAGGGTGTGATTCTCCCGTGGGGCGAACCCGACGGCTATCTGCGCCGCGTGATCCTTCCCGGACTCGCCAAACAGCTCCGGTTCGAGCTGAACGCGCCGTGGGGTCAACTCGCCGACCGCGTGAAATTTGCGCTCCTCTTCGGCACCGCCAAGAAGCAGGGTGAGAATGAGTCGCGTTGGGAGGGGATCCTCTCCAATGTGCAACGCCGATACACCGAGACCTCTTCCGATTCAATTCGGAGCGAGCTCGAGGCGTACATGGTCGTAGCCGAGTGCCCCGACTGCGGCGGCAAGCGACTTAAAAAAGAATCCCTCGCGGTCACCATACATGGCCGCAACGTTGGTGAGTTCACCGAGTGCTCGGCCGCCGACGCGCTCGCGTTCGCCCTGAGCGTGCCGGTACGCCGCAATGGGACGCCCGGTCTCGACGAGGGGATCGCGGGCCCGATCCTCAAGGAAGTGCAGGAACGGCTGCGTTTCCTCGTCGATGTCGGCCTCGACTATCTCACCCTCGATCGTTCCGCCGAGTCGCTCTCAGGCGGCGAAGCGCAACGTATCCGTCTCGCGACGCAAATCGGATCACGGCTCGTCGGGGTGCTCTACATCCTCGACGAGCCGAGTATCGGCCTGCACCAGCGCGACAATGCTCGGCTCCTCGAAACGCTCAAGCGCTTGCGCGACCTCGGGAACACGGTGCTCGTGGTCGAACATGACGAGGAGACGATCCTCGAGGCCGACCATCTGATCGACCTCGGGCCTGGCGCCGGCAAACATGGCGGTGAGGTCATCGCCGAGGGCACCGTCGCTGAGGTCATGCAGGTGGAGAGCAGCGTGACCGGCCAGTATCTCACCGGCAAGCGCTCGATTCCCCTGCGGGATCGCCGCCGGCCGCGTGACCCCAAGCGCATCCTGCGGATCGAGGGCGCTGCCGAGCACAACCTGCAGAAGATTGACGCCGAGTTTCCGCTCGGCCTCTTTGTCGCTGTCACAGGCGTTTCGGGATCGGGGAAGAGTACGCTCGTCGAGGACATCCTTCAGAAGACGCTCTCGCGTCACTTCTTTCGCGCGCGTGTCCTACCAGGCGCGCACACGCGTATCCTCGGCCTCGAGCACCTCGACAAGGTGATCGACGTCGACCAGTCGCCGATCGGCCGCACGCCGCGTTCCAACCCCGCGACGTACTCGGGTCTCTTCACGCCGATTCGCGAGCTCTTCGCCGAGATGCCGGAGGCCAAGCTGCGCGGCTACGGTCCCGGCCGCTTTTCGTTCAACGTGAAGGGTGGCCGGTGCGAAGCCTGTCAGGGCGACGGGCTCATGAAGATCGAGATGCACTTCCTCCCCGACGTCTATGTCACCTGCGAACTGTGCCGCGGCAAGCGCTACAACCGTGAGACGCTCGACGTGAAGTTCCGCGGAATGAGCATCAGCGAGGTGCTCGACCTCACCGTCGAGGATGCGCTCAGCACCTTCGAGAATCAGCCGCGCATTCATCACAAGCTCGCGACGCTCAACGACGTCGGACTCGGCTATATCCACCTCGGCCAGAGCGCGACGACACTCTCCGGCGGGGAGGCCCAGCGGGTCAAGCTCGCGACCGAGCTGAGCAAGCGCGACACCGGACGTACGCTCTACATCCTCGACGAGCCGACCACCGGTCTGCACTTCGAAGATGTGCGCGTACTCCTCGACGTGCTGCATAAGCTCGTCGATCGCGGGAACACGGTGCTCGTGATCGAGCACAACCTCGACGTGATCAAGACCGCCGACTGGATCCTCGACCTCGGCCCGGAAGGCGGTTCGGGAGGCGGGTTGATCGTCGCCGAGGGGACGCCAGAGCAGGTCGCGACGGTGACGGCGTCGCACACCGGTCACTACCTGGCAGCGATGCTCAACAAGGGCCGCGCGTCGAGTGCCAGATGACCCGCACGCGTTAACTTGATTTTCATGGTTTCCATCCTCGACATCATCGGCCCGGTCATGGTCGGGCCCTCCTCGAGCCACACCGCGGGCGCCTGTCGACTGGGGCTCATCGCCCGGGACCTCGTCGCCGGAACGCCCGAGTCGGCACTCATCGAACTCCACGGCTCGTTCGCCCGCACCGGCGAAGGGCATGGCACCGACAAGGCGATCGTCGGGGGCCTCCTGGGGTTCCGCCCCGACGACGAGCGCCTCCGCGATGCGCTCACCATCATGGAGAAAGAGGGCCTCGACTTCCGCTTTGAGAAGACGACGCTGGGCGACGAACCAGACGTGCATCCCAACTCGGTCCGCATCACCGTCAAGCGACAACACCGCGAACACGTGATGCTCGGCGCCTCCCTTGGCGCCGGGCGAATCAAGGTCTCGCAGATCGACGGCTACCCGGTCGAGGTGGACGGGTCGCACCACACCATCGCGATGGTCGCTGAGGACGTGAAAGGCAGCATCGCGCGGATCACCGGGATTCTCAGTGACGACGGCGTGAACATCGCGACCTTGCGGCTTACGCGAAAACACCGCGGCGGTGACGCCTTCATCGTCATCGAAGTCGACGAGCAGCCCGCCGATCGTGTGCGCGACGACCTCCGGGCGCTCTCGTGGGTGCGCTGGACGCACCGCATCGACAAGGTTGGCGGCTGATGTACCACTCGCTGCACGAAGCGATCCGCGACGCCGAGGCCCGGGGCGTCACGCTCGCCACCGTCGCGCTCGAGATCGAATCGCGCGACCACGGACGCACGATCGACGAGATCCGCGAGGTCCTCGGCCGCGCACTCGCGGTGATGCGCCACTCGGTGGAGCACGGGCTCACCGGCGACCTGCGCTCCAACTCCGGACTCGTTGGCGGCGACGCCGCCAAGCTGCGCACGGGCCCAGCGGGGCCGCTCGCGGGGACGGTGTTCCGCGACGTGCTCATGCGCGCGCTGGCGGTGCAGGAGGTCAATGCGGCGATGGGAGTCATCGTCGCCGCTCCGACCGCCGGCGGGGCGGGTGTCCTTCCGGCCGTGCTGCTGGGGATCGCGAAGCAGCAGAACTTCACCGACGACCAGCTCATCAGTGCCCTCGCGACCGCCGGTCTCATCGGCGCCGTCGTCGCCCATCGCGCCTCGCTGTCAGGGGCCGAGGGCGGTTGTCAGGCCGAAACCGGTGCGGCTGCCGGCATGGCCGCCGGGGCCGCCACCGAGATGCTCGGCGGCACTCCGTCTCAGGCGGGCCACGCGGTCGCCCTCGCGCAGCAGGGCACGCTCGGCCTCGTCTGCGATCCACTCGGTGGGCTCGTCGAGCTGCCGTGTGTCTTCCGCAATGCCACCGCGTCGGCGATCGCACTTGCCGCGATCGAGATGGCGATGGCCGGTATCACGTTTGCGATTCCCGCCGACGAGGTCATCGACACCATGGGCGAGATCGGGAGGGAGATGGATGTGCGGTATCGCGAGACGGCCGGCGGAGGCCTCGCGGCGACTCCCACTGGGCGGCGGTTGGCCAAGGAACGACTCGTACAGATCAAGCGGGTGTAGGCAGCGGGCGTGCAGCTCGCCACGGCACCCATCAGTGCGGCGGGGTTGCGATGATAAAAAGCCCCCCCCCCAAGCGAGTCACAGAACTGGCGTAACGCCCTGACGCAGTGAAACTTTCCTTGGTACCCTCACCGTATACGAGGTCGTCCCCTCACCGCGGGTCGGAAATGCTCACGTCTGAACAGATCGAAGGCTTCCTCGGCCGCCTGACGTCCGAAGGCGCCTCGTATAACGAAATCGAGCCCGGCCTCTGGGCGATTCACCCCGGTGGCGAGCTCGAGATGACGGTCGTCGTTCACCATTCGCCGCCGGTCGTCGTGCTGCGCGTGAAGGTGATGACGCTGCCCGCTGAGTCGACATCGGCCGCGAAGCTCTACCGCCGACTTCTCGAACTGAACGCCACCGACCTCCTGCATGGCTCGTACGGGATCCAGACGGGCGAGGTCGTGCTCACCGAAGCGCTCGAACTCGCGCATCTCGATTTCGAAGAGTTCCTCGCGAGCTACGAGAGCATCACCTTGGCCCTCGCGTCGCATCTGCGCGAGCTGGCGACTTTCAAAGAGGCGCGCTGACGATGGGCATCTTCGACCGGCTGGCCACGCTCCTTAAATCCAACATCAACGACCTGATTTCCAAGGCGGAAGATCCGGAGAAGATGCTGGACCAGATCGTGACCGACATGCGGACGCAGCTCAATCGCGCCAAGCAGCAGGTCGCCGCCGCGATCGCCGACGAGAAACGCCTCAAGGACCAGGCGGAGGCCGAGTTCACGTCGGCGGCCGACTGGGAGAACAAGGCGATACTCGCCATCAAGGAAGGACGCGACGATCTTGCCAAGCAGGCGCTCGTGCGGCAGTCCGAGCATGATCAACATGCGCGCACGCTTGAGACGACCTGGCAGGCCCACCAGAGCGAGACAGAAAAACTGAAGAACTCCCTGCGCGACCTGAACGACAAGATCGAAGAGGCCAAGCGCAAGAAAAACCTCCTGCTCGCGCGCCAACGTCGTGCGCAGGCACAGCAGAAGATCTCCGAGACCATGTCCTCTATGTCGGAGAAGTCGGCCTTTGAGGCCTTCGCCCGCATGGAAGACAAGATCACAAGCAACGAACGCCTTATCAAAGCGAGCTCGGAGATCGACGAGGAGTTCTCGGGCGATCGCCTCTCGCACGATTTCAAACGTCTCGAGAAGACTGCGGGCTCCGCGACTGCTGACCAGCAGCTCCAGGCGCTCAAGGAAAAGATGGGTCTCCTCGGCTCTGGCGCCGCCGCGCCGGCGCGGCGACTCGTTGCCGGCGAGGCGATCGCGAACGCCGAGATCGAAGCCAAGCGCAAGCCGTGAGCCTCGAGTCGTAAGCAATGGAGCGTGACGAGGTGAGCGAGCGCGGTCTCAGTCGAGTCTGGATCCTTCCCGGGTTCACGGCCATTCTCGTCACGGTCCTCCTCCTCTGGTTGGCGGGCACGGTCGCCGACCTGCTCCTCCTGTTGTTTCTCGGGATTCTGATCGCCGTCTATCTGTCGGCGATGACCGATTTCGTGGCGGCGCGCACGGGGATGCCCCGGGGAGCCGCATTCGGACTGGCCATCGTCATCACCCTCGGCGCGCTCGTTGGCATCGGGTTCTTGCTCGTGCCCCCGGTCGTCGAGCAGACCCGAGAGCTGCTCGGCGTCCTTCCGCGCATCGCCAGCGACGCGGAGGCCCGGCTCGAGCGTTTTTTCTCGGTGATCCCCGGTATGGAGAACGTCCTCGTACCGGGCGAGCATCGCATCTTCGGCGTCGCGCTCGACGAGGCGCAGCGACTGCTCGGCTCTCTGGTGCCGAGGCTCTTCGACACCTTCCACGTCGTCATCAATCTCGCGGCGGTCCTCGTGATGGCGGTCTACTTCGCTCTCAGCCCCGACCTGTATCGCGACTTTGCGATCGCGGTTACGCCCCCTCGCCATCGCGACGCCGCGGCCGAGGTGATTGTCGCGCTCGCCGAAACGCTCCGCGCGTGGACCATCGCCCAACTCCTCGCGATGACCACGCTCGCCGCTCTCACCGCGGCGGGGCTCTGGTTGCTGGACGTACCGTACTGGCTCGCCTTCGGCATCTTCACGGGACTCGTCGCGATCGTACCCTTCTTCGGCACGCTCGTCTCGACCGTGGTGCCGGCGCTCTTCGTGTTGCCCGAGGCCGGTGGCGGCACCAAGGCGCTGCTCGTCATCCTTCTCGGCACGATCATCCACATCGCCGAGAACCAGTTCGTCGTGCCGCTACTCATGCATCGCCGGGTGGATCTGCCGCCGGTGCTCACGATCATGAGCGTGTTGATCTGCGGAAAACTCCTCGGACCGTTCGGGCTCCTCCTGGCGGTGCCGGTGCTCGCCGTGCTGATGGTGCTCGTTCGCCGCGTGTTGATTGCGCGGATCTACGAGGATGCGGAGAAGTCTGGCCCCGTGGTGCAGGCGGTGATTTCGCGCCGACAACGCCGGAAGATTGAGGCGGCGCTGGCCGAGAAGCCCGGGCCGGGCTGATTCGACACGCGGCGCGCCATCTCGATGATGCGCGCTGGTCACACTGGTGCCACCGTGGCACCATGCATCCCGCCCTCGAGTTCTCCAACGTGACGCGCCGCTGGCGCTCCGGGATCCTCGGCACCGCGGCCGAGTCGATAGGGATCGCTGGTTGCTCTTTCTCCGTTGCTCCTGGGGAGATCGTGATCGTCACCGGTGGTGCGGGCGCTGGGAAAAGCACGCTCCTACTCCTCGCGGCAGGTCAGGCGGCGCCCTCGGACGGCATCGTGCGCTGGAACGGTGCGAATGCTCCCCGCGAAGCCCGCCCCCAGTTGATTGGGGCGAGACCGTGGGAATACAACCTTCTCACCGTGCGACAGGCGCTCGCCTTCCATGCCGACCAACTCGCCCTGGTCCATACCTTGCGCCCGGCGCCGGCGCGCTTCGTCCCACTCATGGCCTCTGTGGGACTACGCGGACTCGCGCGCGTCCGGCTCGGCCAACTCGCTCCCATCGATCGCCTGAGAGTCGTGGTCGCGCAGGCGCTGCTGGCGGCACCGCGTCTCCTCTGCTGTGAGGAACCGTTCGCCTTCTGCGCTTCCGAGGAACGCCAGCTGGCTGCGCGCCTCCTGCGCAGCGTCGCCGGTCGCGGCACGGCAGTGCTGATCGCCACTCGGGAGGCCGCCACAATTGACGCGCTCGGTCTCGGCGACCGCGCGCTGCGACTGGAGCGTGGACGGATCGTGAACGGGGCGCGTGCCACCCATCCGGTCCTCGAACTCGTCGTGCTCGCTCCCGATGACGCGATGACGCGTCTGGGCCACCGCCTCCCGAGCCTCGCACGCCGCGGGCGGCGCCTGCGCGTGCCGCTCAGTGGACGGTCGCCTGAGGCAATTCTCGCCCTCTGCCGCGATGCCGGCGTGCGCGTGCGAGGGTCGCGCGTGTCCGATGAGGCGTTGCCCAGCGCCGCGGCGGGTCCATAGCTTTCACTTATGTCCGAGTTCAGCCTCTTCAACACGCTCACACGCAGCGTCGAGCCCTTCGCCCCGAGTGATGGCGAGACCGTCAAGCTCTACACGTGCGGGCCGACCGTCTACAATCCGGCGCACCTCGGGAACTTCCGCACCTTCCTCTTTGAGGACCTCATGCGCCGCGCGCTGCGCCTGCGCGGCTGGAAGGTTGTTCAGGTGATGAACCTGACCGACGTCGACGACAAGATCATCACCCGAGCGAGCGAGCAGGGCAAGACCATCCGCGAAGTCACCGATCCAGTCATCACGATCTTCCACGAGGATCGGAAGTATCTCCGGATCGAGGACGCCGAACATTATCCCCGGGCCACCGCCTACATCCCCGACATGATTGCGCTGATCGAGCGCCTGATTGCGAATGGCGTCGCCTACGTGGCCGATGACCGGTCGGTGTACTTCGCGATTGAAAAGTTCGCCATGTATGGCCGACTCTCGCGCCTCGACACCCGCGAGATCCAGTCCGGCGCGCGCGTGTCGCAGGACGACTACTCCAAGGAGAACGCGCAGGACTTCGCGCTCTGGAAGGCAGCGAAGCCGCTGGATGAGGCGTGCGAAGCGGCATGGGATTCACCGTGGGGGCGCGGTCGTCCCGGGTGGCACCTCGAGTGCTCAGCGATGGCGATGGCGATTCTCGGAGAGACGATCGACCTGCACGCGGGCGGGATCGACCTCATCTTCCCCCATCACGAAGACGAGATCGCGCAGAGCGAGGCCGCGACGGGGAAGACCTTTGCGCGGTGCTGGTGCCATGGGGAGTTCCTCCTCACCGACGGCGCGAAGATGGCCAAGCGTGTCGGCAACGTGCAGAACGTTGCCGACCTGCGTAGGAATGGCGTGAGCGGCGCTGCCGTTCGCCACTTCATGTTCTCAACCCACTACCGGAAGCAGCTCAATCTCTCGGGCGAGGCCCTCGAGGGTTCGATCGAGGGTGTGCGCCGCATCGGGGACTTCGCCGAGAGGCTCACGGCGGCACAGGGTGGGACGCGCGGACTGGAAGAGGCGGCTGACCGACTCGACCGCGACGTTCGCACGGCAATCTTCGACGATCTCAATGCCCCGAACGCGATGGCCGCGCTATTCGAGTTCATTCGGACCGCCAATAAGGAACTCGATGCCGGAGGCAGCGAGGCCGGTTCACTGCGTCGCGCGCGCGAGGTCTTAGCGATGGTTAATGGGCTCCTTGACGTCCAGCCCGATCGCGCCGCTGCAGACGCGGACCTGGCGGGCTGGGTCGAGGGTCAGTTGACGGCGCGGACCGAAGCGAGGGCTCGGAGGGACTTTGGTACGGCAGATGCGATCCGCAAGGCGCTCGACGAGAAGGGGGTCGTGATTGAGGATACGGCAGCCGGAACGCGTTGGAAGCTGGACCAGTGACCGAGTGCAGGGAAACGGTGGAGGATGGACGCTCCGACCGGCCCCGCGCTCCCTCGCGGCGCTCCGCCTTCCACCTACGCCGGTCTCCAGTTTCCTTTACTGCTTCTCTGCGATTGACCCTTCGACTCGCTCCCACTATCCTTCGTAGCTCGCGCAGTACATCGGTTTCGCCGACGTAGCTCAGTTTGGTAGAGCACCCGATTTGTAATCGGGCGGTCGCGAGTTCGAGTCTCGCCGTCGGCTCTTTTCATGAGAAGGCTTTCGGTGGCTCGGACGAACCGGGGTGGGGTACCCAAGTGGCCAACGGGAGCAGACTGTAAATCTGC